>JAZSQS010000041.1:0-12403 GCA_045538105.1 Akkermansia sp. | reverse complement strand
TCCGTCATGGCGGCGGTCAGCTCATCGAGGGTGGCAGAACCCTTCATGTTCAGAACGATCAGTGCTTCGTACTTTCTCATAGCTTTTTTTAATGTAAGATCTCTTGCTTTCGCAAATGCGGTGGCAGATGATGCACCTTTTCTGCAAAGAAATCAAGCCTAAAGTGTGTTTAAGGCTAAAATTTCTGCAACAAGAGCCTTAAATCAGATGAGTTTAAGGCGCACGAGGTCCTGAGTATCGATAAGGCCAACTGGTTTATTGGCTTCATCCAGCACCACCAAGTCATCAATGCGGCGGTCGCGCAGAGCCTTGACGGCCACAATGGCCAGCTTATCAGCCTCCACATACACCGGATTCTTGGTCATGATATCGCGCACCGGATTCAAGCCGCAAGAAGGGTCCTTCTGATAAGCGCGGGCAAAGTCACCATGCGTGAACACACCAGCCAGGGAACCATCCTCATGCACCAGGATGCAGGCACCCACGCGGGCGGTAGACATGGCAATAATGCAGTCCATAATGGTGGAAGATTCCGGCAGCTTGGCAAACTCCGTTCGCATGATATCGCTGATACGGGTCAGCAGCGCGCGCCCCAGGGAACCGCCGGGATGACTGCGGGCAAAGTCCTCCTTGGTGAAATTCTGAGCTTCCAGCAGCGCCATAGCCAGGGCATCACCCATAACCAGCATGGCGGTGGAGGATGAAGTGGGAGCCAGGTTCAGCGGGTCAGCCTCGCGCTCCACATGCGTATTGAGCACCACATCAGAAAGCTGGGCGAGGGTTGACCCCGGCTTGCCGGTCATGCCGATGATGGAGATATCAAAACGCTTCAGGAAAGGCATGAGGGTGAGCAGCTCTGCCGTCTCACCGGAATAGGACATGGCAATGCAGGCGTCACCATCCTGCACAATGCCCAGGTCACCATGGAGGGCGTTCATGGTATCAAGCACCACGGAAGGCGCACCAGTAGAGGTGAGGGTGGCGGCAATCTTATCACCAATCAAGCCACTCTTACCCACGCCGACAATGATAATCTTATGACCGGAGTTAATGGCTTTACGCATGGCTTCAACTGCCTCATCGAAGGAATTATCCAGCTCATTACCAATAACCTTGAGAGCCTCGATTTCGTCCTCGAATACCTTTTTACCGCGAATGATGTGGCTAATCATAATAATAAAAACTGTTTTGAGCGGTCACATTCTATCATACGCTCCGTGAGGCTGCAACAAAAAACCGCCGTGGAGAATCTCCACGGCGGCAGAAAATGGGATTTAGCGTCCAAAATCAGCTGTTCACGCGGCCCAGGTAGGTACCATCTTCCGTCTTGACGGAGATGCGCTGACCAGCAGTGATGAACAGGGGCACCTGCACCACGAGGCCCGTGGTCATGGTAGCGCTCTTGTACACGTTGTTAGCGGAGTTACCCTTCACGCCCTCAGGAGCCTCAGCCACCTCCATGGTGATGGCGGCGGGCAGCTCGATGGAGCACACGATTTCATCGGTGAAGAGGAGAACATACACGTTGCCCTCGATGAGGTAATCCTTCACGGGTTCCACAATATCCTCGCCCACGCATACATCCTCGTAGGTCTCGGTGTTGAGGAAGTGGTAGCCCATGCCGTCCACGTAGGAGAATTCCATCTCCTCACGGCTGAGCATCACGCCCTCAAGGAAATCGTTGGAGGTAAGGCGCAGATTGTAATCCTTACCGGTAGCGATGCTGCGGATGGTCATCTGCACATAGGAGGCCATGCGGGGGGGAGTCTTAAGCTGGCTCTCACGCACAACGCAGATATCACCGTTGTAATTCACGGCGTGACCTTTGCGGAGCTGAATAACGGGAACTTTTGCCATAACGCGCGGAGATTAGCAGAGCACCCCCTTATAGTCAAGCTTTTTCTCATCCTCCTGCGTCAATTTTCAGCGCGGGAG
The DNA here is from genome assembly GCA_045538105.1 of Akkermansia sp. Taxonomy (GTDB): domain Bacteria; phylum Verrucomicrobiota; class Verrucomicrobiia; order Verrucomicrobiales; family Akkermansiaceae; genus Akkermansia. Next base: position 10,468 of record JAZSQS010000041.1, on the reverse strand, counting down.
ATTTCATTCCCATGCCAAAGGGATGAAAGGGTGGCACCACAAGCGGCACCACCCTTTCGGCATTCAATTGACGGCATTCAGGTCTTCATCAGAAAGCCACGCGCATGCCCACCTGACCGTCAATACTGTGGGAATCACTGCGGATGATGGCCTCAGCCGTGCCAAAGAGCGACACGCGCTCACTGACCGGCACCTCCACCCCAGCTCCTATTTCCCAGCCCCAGCGTTCGCGGCTGGCGCATTGCTGGAGGTAGTCATAGCCATTGATACGCAGTTTTGCCGCCGGAGTCACATCACCCACGGAACCGGTGGCTCCGGTCTGCAGGGTAAACATACCGGCAGGAGCCTGACCAATGGGCATCAGCTCCATATTGAAGCGCAACCCCATGGTCACATCCGTAGCCCAGGCATCCTGCTTGCGGAAATACAGGGCATTTGCCCCACCGTTCTCCCGGAAGCTATCAAGACGGTTCCAGGAAGATTCCACCCCGGCAAACAACTGCACATTACTGGATTCAGTCTGCATCACGGCGTAGGCAGCCTCATGCAGGAAGTTGATGGAATAACCATCCGCATCCGTCTTGTGCAGTTTGTGGCGGCGCATATCATGATTGTGGAAGCCCATACCGATGGAGGTAGCAAAGGACCAGCGGCCACTGCCGTACAAGCCATAAAGGTCCAGGCGTGTGTTATCCTCGTGCCGGCGGCGGGCATTATCAGTATCCAGGGTTGCGCGACCGTACGAAACCGCACCACCCATGGTCAGGCGGTCGTTCACATAATACTCCGCCACCAGCATACCACCAGCCTCGGAGCGATCATAGCCATCTCCACGGGAATCACCATCAATCTTGCTATCCTCATAAAAGCCCTGCACACCCATGCGCCAGCGGCGCATCTCGCCCGCCGTAGCAGTGGTGGAAACATTGCCATTCTTATCCGTCACCTCCGTCCAGGTACTGGTTGCCCCCAGGGGAGTTCCCTTACCCATGCTGGCACGCAGGCGGCGCAAATGGCCCATGTTACCATCAATCTGGCTGCTCATGGCTGTGGCGTACTCATGGCCGCTCATGGAATCCAACCTGGCCTTCACCTCAGCCTCATTGCGCGAGGCCACCACCGAGGCCACCTCATCATTGGCATTACCATCCTCCACCATGGAGCGCAAGGCAGAATAGAAGCGGCTCTGGTTATTGTTCAGCGAAAGGGTGGAGGCATTCAGCTCATGGATGATGAGCCCGCCGCTGGTCATGTCCCACAGACTGGCCGAAACCGTCTCTCCATTCAAAGTAATGGTCACATTGCCCATATCATCCACCTCATCAAAGCCTAACACCGAAATGCGGTCCGTTCCCGCCGCTGCATTGCTCACGTTAATCGTGGAGCCATTCGTCAGGGTCAGGCTCTTACCTGTGACAGCCGTTTCATTGCTGCCATTCATATCAATGTTGAGCGTACCACCCAGCACCGTGAGGCTTTCCACGCCGGAAATGACGCCCGACTTTGTATTCAGTGTGCCATTCGTCTCCACCGTCACAGAGGTTCCCTCTGCGGCATTGGTCAGAGATTCCAGGATTGTGGTACCGTTATTCACATTCACCTCAGTGAAATCAGCCAGGCGAACCGTTCCGGTATAAGCCTCAGCAGCCGTACCGAAATCAATGCTCTTCATACCGCCAACCGTACCGGCAGTACCAGCAGCGGCGTTGTTCGAGCCGCCATAGAGCGTACCCGTGACCTGGGTGGTATCTCCCGTCATCACAATGGCAGTGCTGCCGCCCACCTGGTCATTCATACCCGCACCGTACACATCACCATCAATCCTGCCGCCGGAGATGTTAATCTTTGTATCATTGGTCACTGTAGCAGCGGCTGTATCATAAGTACCCCCGCCGTACACATCGCCCGTAATCTCACCGCCGGAGATGTTGATTTCCGTGGAATCCACCGTAGATTCGCGACCACCCGCATAAACATCACCTATCACCCGGGTATCGTCACCAGAGATATTGATGCTCACCTTCCCTGCCACATCATTATAAGCACCGCCGCCAGCACGGATGGCATCCTGCTGGCCAGCCTTGCCCACCGTACCACCAGTCAGGTTGATAACCACGCCATCAGCTCCTACGGCCTGGGCAGAATCAGCCCCGCCTTCGCCAGAGGAATTACCCCCGCGAATCTGCCCCACGGTACCACCGGAGATATTGATTTCCACCCCCGTTACCTGGCCTGGTGTATACCCGGGCTGCACATTGGTGGAATTATTCAGATTAGCACCGCCGTAAAGGCGCCCCACCGTACCGCCGCTGATATTGTGCGTAATCTTGCCACTAGCCACATCCGAATACTGATACGTACCCCACAAATACCCCACATTGCCACCCTCCATGTTAATCGTGACATTGCGTACATCTGCCACGCCATCCAGATAAGGCACCTCTGCAATACTTCCGTTCACAAAGGGAGCCTCGTACGGTCCACTCACCGCCCCGGTAGTATCCGTTGCATCAGTAATCGTTGTCACCGTATCAAACACAGCCATATTCCCAGTGCCGCCCACCAATGAAGCTGAGCGCGTCACTCCCGTTACATCAGCAGGCAGCTGGTAGCCACCAACCAACTCACGCCGTGTACCATCCAGATACGCCTGCTTATCCGTTGTTTCATCAGCCTTAATACTCATCGTGCCGGCCACCACCACAAAGGCAGTGGTACTCAGCAGTGCCAGAATTCGTTTATTCCTAATCTTCATAATATGCTCGGGCTGCTGATTAATACAGCCGCTGCACGCGAGCATACTCCGGTTAGAACCTATATTTCAAGGAGTTAGAATATCTATTAGAAACAAGGGACACAGGTGGTACACCATCAGGACACCATCGGCGTACATAAGGCTGCCCTGCATCAAACCAAATCCGGGGCAAAATAGAACTTCAGCAGTTCAATCTCATCCTCCTTCGTCAGCAGATAGCCATCCTTCGGGTCAAGCCACTGGAATGAATGGATGGACCTGCGATCCGAACCGCGCGGGTCACTCGTTTCCGGGTCGCGCAGCAGGGGAGCCAGCCCCGGATTCAGCGCCTGCACCAGCTCCGTGGTCGTCAGCGGAGGCATGGCGGGGATAATGGACGAAATCCCCAGCGGAATGCAGCGGTCCACGTCGCCCATAATACGCTGCGGAAGGTAAAGCTGGTGATACTCCAGCGGAGCAAACGGCAGCTTGTCCGCAGGCTTCTCAGGGCTCAGCAAAGTAGCCAGCAAGGGGTTGAAATCCGGCGAGGGGGTCGCTATCTCCGGCAGGTGTACATTGAGCACGCGGCCATACTGGCGGTTCAGCTCGCGGTACAGGTTAATGCGGTTTTGCACATAAGCATCCTCACTGCTCTCCAGAGCGGGTGTATTCTCATCTGCCGTGTCCGGCAGCATATCACAAGTGGTCACAAACACCGTAAGCTCCGGCTTGATATCAGCCAGGTGGTTGATGAGGTAGTTCGTGGCGCGCGTATCAGCCTCCACATCGGCCCTCACCTTGGCCGGGCCATTTGCCACGGCATTATCCAGGTACACCATCATCCGGAATGAACGCCCGAAGGTCAGCCTGAAATTATCCTTATCAATCAGGTAATCGAAATAGCGGCGTTTCGTCCAATACTTGCCGAAAACCGTGCTCGCACCCAAGAATGCTGTTTCGTGTGCCATGAGAGTAATGATGATATACTAAGCTCCCGCATTCTAACCCATTTCTCCCCGAATAGCAAGTAGGGAATTTAATTTTGGATATTGTATATGGAATTTGAATAAGTTAAGAGTCCACCCACATGCGTGCAGCGCGAGCTTTCACTTTCTTGCAGGGCGTTTTTATTTTCACAATGAATACGAGTTAGGAAAGAGTGAAGTTTACGGGGAACAATGTCTTTGCCTGTAGCAAAGAGAATATCTACGCCGTTGGTGCAGACAAAGAAACCGGCTCTGAGCAGAGGCTCAGAACCGGGGCTATCTTAAACATTCACTCTTTCACATTCACTTACTGTGAATATTAAGCATCTCTGCGTAGGTGGGTACGGGCCAGAGGTCGGCATCTACCATGGTTTCGAGCTGGTCGACCACTTCGCGGGCGGCAACCATAGCGCTACGCATGTGGGCGGGGTTGCCCTCGGCAATGGCAGCTGCCAGGTCAGCAATGCGGTCGGGCAGCAGGTCGTAGAGCGAGCCGATGGCTTCAGCCTTGCCGGTGGCGGCTTTGAGCCCGGCAGCAATGCCCGCAGCCTGGATGGAGGCCACAGTGTTGCAAATCTGGGTCATCTGCTCGGCAATGGCGGGCATGTAGATGGTTTCGAGCATGTTGAGGCAGGTCTTGGCCTCAATGTCGATGAGCTTTTCGTAGTTCTCAATCTGGATTTCCTTGCGTGCCAGCAGCTCGGCATTGGAGAGCACGCCGTATTTCTGCATGAGCTCCAAGGTATCCGGGCGGGAGAGCACCTCAAGGGCCTCCGGGGTGGATTTGATGTTGGGAAGTCCGCGGCGGGCAGCCTCTTCCACCCATTCCTCCGAATAGCCGTTGCCGTTGAAGATGATGCGGTTGTGCGCGGTAATCATCTCGGCAATGAGCTTCTTCACTTCATCCTTGAAAGCGGGGGTGCCGGCCACAGGTTCCAGGCGGGTGGCAACCTCATCCAGCGATTCAGCCATGATGGTATTGAGCACGGTCATGGGCCAGGCACAAGTCTGGGAGGAGCCTACGCCGCGGAACTCAAACTTGTTGCCGGTAAAGGCAAAGGGAGAGGTGCGGTTGCGGTCGGTGGTATCTTTCGGCAGCTCCGGCAGGGTATCCACACCCAGTTCCATGGTGGTCTTAGCGCAGGAGGACTTGGCACCGCCGTGCATAATCTGCTCCACGATGTCGGTGAGTTCATCTCCCAGGAAGATGCTCATGATGGCGGGCGGAGCTTCTGCGGCACCCAGGCGGTGGTCGTTTCCAGCCTTGGAGATGGAGGCGCGCAGTAGGTCGGCATGGCGGTCAATGCACTGGATGACACTGGCCAGGAAGGTGAGGAAGAGCACGTTGCTGTGCGGGGTCTTGCCGGGCGAGAAGAGGGAACCCAGCTCCGGAGTGGAGAGCGACCAGTTGTTGTGCTTGCCACTGCCGTTCACCGAGCTGTACGGCTTTTCATGCAGCAGGCAAACCAGGTTGAACTTGAGAGCCTGGCGCTCCAGGATATCCATGATGAGCACATTGTGGTCCACCGCCACGTTGCAGGGTTCGAACAGCGGGCAGATTTCAAACTGACCGGGAGCGGCTTCATTGTGGCGGGTCTTGGAGGGTACGCCCAGCGCCCAAAGCGCGTGGTCAACCGAGGTCATGAACTCCAGCACACGCTCTTTGATGGAACCAAAATAGTGATCCTCCATCTGCTGGTGCTTGGGTGGCAGACAGCCGAAGAGCGTGCGGCCGGTCTCAATGAGGTCAGGACGCTGGATGTAGAGGTCGCGGTCGATGAGGAAGTATTCCTGTTCTGCGCCCAGGTTCGTCTCCACTGTGCTGGGGGTGATGCCGAAGCAGGCCAGCACACGCTTGGTCTGCTGCCCCACGGCAGCCATGGAGCGCAACAGCGGGGTCTTCTTATCCAACGCTTCACCTGTGTACGAGCAGAAGGCGGTGGGAATACAGAGCGTCACCGTGTTGGCCGTGCGCTTGATGAAGGCCGGGCTGGTGGGATCCCAGGCGGTGTAGCCACGGGCTTCGAAGGTAGCGCGAATACCGCCACTGGGGAAGGAGGAGGCATCCGGCTCGGCCTGGATGAGGTTCTTACCGGTGAACTCGAAAATCATGCCGCCCTTGCCATCCGGCTCTACGAAGGAATCGTGCTTCTCCGCAGTGGCATCGGAAAGGGGCTGGAACCAGTGCGTGTAGTGTGTGGCGCCCTTGGAAAGAGCCCATACCTTCATGGCCTGAGCCACTTCATCCGCAATGCCCATGTCGAGCTTACCCCCCATCTGGATGGTTTGCATCATCTTCTTGAAGGCACTCTTGGAGAGGTACTTCTCCATGGTCTTGATACCAAATGTATCACTTCCGTACAAAGCCTCAAGGGCTTCCATGGGGTTCTTTGTGCTTTCTTCAGCCATTGTGGTTCACTGGTTGTATCATTGGCGCGGCGCATGTCCATACCCCGCGACGCGCTGATTTTACAGGTTTTCCACCCGCTTGTACAGCAAAATTTCCGGGATATAACGAGCAAACGCTATTCAAAAAAGAAAAAAGCCGCGCAACTATGGTGAGTTACGCGGCGCAGTGAAAAAACTTAATCACTAATCACTTTGTCACTAATCCCTTCTCCCTGAGATAGGCATTCATGGCCTCGAGGATATCGAGCTCGGGGCGGAAGGCGGCATCGTGGTGAGAGGAGCGGATGAGCGGGCCACTGGCCACATGGCGGAAGCCCTTGCCGAGTGCTACCTCGCGCAGCTCATCGAAGACTTCGGGGTGGATGTAGTCGATAACCGGCAGGTGGCGGGGAGAGGGGCGCAGGTACTGCCCCATGGTGAGCACGGTGACACCATGCTCGCGCAGATCATCCATGGTGCGCTCGATTTCCTCGCGTGTTTCACCCAGGCCGAGCATGATGCCGCTCTTGGTGACCACACGACCGGGTGCCATTTCCAGCGCACGCTTCAGCATGTGCAGAGAAAGGCGGTACCTGGCGCGGAAGCGGACCATGGGGGAAAGACGCTCCACTGTCTCAAGGTTGTGATTGAAGATATGCGGGGCGGCATCCATGACCAGAGCAAGAGCCTCCTCATTACCCCGGAAATCGGAGGTGAGCACCTCGAGCACGGTGTGCGGGCTGAGCTCACGGATGCGGCAGATGATTTCCGCCATATGGGCAGCACCGCCATCGGCCAGGTCATCGCGGGTGACCATGGTGACCACGGCATGGTTCAGATTCATGTGCGCCACACTCTCGGCAATCTTGCGCGGCTCTTCGGGGTCGAGCGGCTTGGGTTTGGCGGTGCGGGTGGCGCAGAACCCACAGGCGCGGGTGCACACATCGCCACAGGCCATAAAGGTGGCCGTGCCATGGCTCCAGCACTCACCACGGTTGGGACACATGGCCTCCTCGCACACGGTCACCAGACCGTTATCTTTGATGAGGTGCTGCACATCCTTGAACACCCTGCCCTTCGGCAGTTTCACCTTTAACCACGCTGGCTTGCGTGCGCTCTGATTCTGTTGCTCTGACATGGCGGCAGGGAGCATGCTACAATTCTACCAAATTTGCAAGTCTAAAGATGCGGTTCAGCGAAGCCCCTTGCTGCGGTACCAGGCCTCCAGCTCGGCGGCTTCCTTCGGGGTCAGCTCCACGGTTCTGGTCACCTCCTCGATGAAGCGCGTGAGCAGCTCCGACATGCTATCGCCACGGTCCTTTACCAGGTGCGTGAACTTGGCGTGCAATTCGGCATTCAGCCAGAATGTCACCGGTCGCTTGTTTGCATCTCTCTTTACAGGGGCCATATCGCTTGTTTTTCTCTTCGCCGCAAAGAGTATCATATACCCACACCTGCTGCAACCATAAACACCTCCACTGACACAGATGATTTCCGGGTGTCTGCACACCCGGAAATCACGCAATTCACAGCTGTATTTTACCCGGTTTTACGCAATTTGCGGGTAGCATTACACCCGGTGTTCAAATATTCGTATCATTTTGTCTCTTTTGGTATTGCGCATGAATATACAATGAAATTATCACTCATTTGCACACCTTTACATTCCCCAGGGAGACCACTCAGCCCGACAGCATCATTTGAAGGCAGGGAAAGCTCTTACAAGCTACCGGAAAGGCGTGGTGTTTAAGCACCTACTTCCAAAAAAAACGTCTCTTTTTACCCATCACAGAGCCAAAATACCCGTCCCGATGTACGGAAATGATGCTTCATCGCCGCCAGAACGGCCTTTTTTAGGGTATTTTTATCCATAAAACCCTCACATCCATAAGCTTGCGAGATTTAAGAAAAATAAGGCAAATCTGGCAATTTTACGCTAAATCAATCATTTCGCCGTCATCGGGCACAAAAATGGCACCGGAGAAGTGCTCCGCGGCCTCTGCCGCGTAAGCCGCGCGGCGAGTCGGCAAGGTTGCATCTTCCGTGTGATAGAGAACCAGATTTTTCACACCGAGAGAAGCAGCCAGTCGCCCGGCATCCAGAGCGGTGCTGTGGTGTCTCTCGTAGGGTTTGAAGCGAGCGGCATCGCCAAAAAGGCAGAACGCCTCACTGAGCAACCAATCAGCCGAACGGGCGAGAGACTCGTTCTTCTCATTGTATGGTTCATCACCCAGGCAGACGAAGCTCTGCCCATCCGGCAGGAAGAGGCGGTACCCGAACTGGCGAGCCTTGGTAGATCCGATATCAAACGCAGTACCCTGCATACCGGCAGCAGAGAATGCCTCTCCATCAGCCAGCGGGGTGAACATAATATCCTTGCCGAAATGAGCCGTCACTTTGCCGGGGAGCGTGGCGCGGCAGATGGCCTCCAGGGTCTCCAGCCCCTCTGCATGACCATAGACACGGAGCACCCCCTCATACTGACCACCATTCATAGCCTGGGCAATCATGCGCACCACCCACACCACACCAAAAATATGGTCGGTATGCGTATGGGTAAGGAACACCTCATGAACACCGGCCAGCGGAATACCCGCCTGCTGCAGACGCGCCAGGATTCCATTGCCCCCGCCGCCATCTGTCAGAAAATAGCGGGAACCATTCTGCAAGGCAAAGCAGGTATTATAGCAGCGGGTCACGGCGGCATTGCCCGTACCCAGCACAATGAGGGAGCAGTTCATGCGGCAATTCTAGCACAATACCTCTGCCATAATCAAGAGCAATCCAACACCGCGCACTTATATGATACCTATCTTGATTACACTTACATTCAATCAAGCAAAAAAAGACCTATATCATGTGGATAATATTGATATATTTTACTCCGGCTGAACCGTGGTGGAGCCATCGCGCTGCAGCGTTAACGAGAATCGCCCCTGCGGCGTGGAAGATAACCGCCGCTCAGCCACGCGTGCAGGCCGGCCGTTGCAATCCCAGAAGTACTCGCGCTCCAGTTCACCGGTAGGAGCATACTCACACACCCGCTCTGCATAGCCCCGCGCCGGATGATTCACAGGCATGCCATCTTCGCCGCCAAAGCACTCCCACTCAGGCATTCCTGCCAGATTAAAGCGCTGTAAGTGTTCGCAGCAAGCCCCTGTCCCCTTGCAGGGCGCACCGTCCGTTCCCAGCAGGCGGCGGCGTTTCAGCCCTTTTGCCAGGCGGGTATCGCAATGTAAAGAAGCTGCTCCCCAATCCGGATGATTCACGGGTTCCCCGGCGGCATTGCTCCAGCTGCGGCTGGTGCCATTCGGGAATTCGCGATATTCCTCCTGCGCGACCCCCGCGTAATTATCCGCCAATTTTCCATCCACCATATTGCGGCGAATCACGGTATTACCATCATCCCTATATTCATATTCCACGCGTTGTTCCCCCGCCGCATTGACCACCGGTTGCCCCTGGGCATCCAGATATTCCACCACATGCGGATTTCCGGCATCATCGTAGCTTGTGCGGCACTCGGCATAGCCGGGGAAACGCGGCATGCAGAGCTGTCCCGCCGCATCCCGGAAGCTTGTGCGTACCAGCCGCCCGGCAGAGTCATACGCAAACTCGCGCACGGCCACCCCCTGCGCATCCTCTGCCAGAGCCCCGGCAGCAGAGCGGTTTTCCTTGCGGGTCAGGCGAGACTCGGCATTATAGGCCAGGCGCTGCTCCGCCACGCGGCTACCCGGCAGCGCGCACAAACGCCCCTGGGCATCCATATATTTCACGCATTTCAAGCGGCCATCGGCCAGGTATTCCAGGCGCACATGGGGTACCCCGGGAGCACCCTCATTCCCCATAGAGATAATCCCGCTGGGGGCCTCTGCCCCGGCAGGATTATGCAGCCCGGCGTAGTAGCGGTACTGAGGGGCGGCATCGTGCACCACGGCATGGTAAATGCCCAGCCCCAGCACTGCTGCAAACAGACAGACCGCTGCCATGCTGCCCAGGAAGTGCCAGGTGAGCCCAAAAAGACGGCGCAGGCTCTCGCCTGCGCGGTTCAGAAACATACGCATGCAGGGCAGATGCTAACCGCCGCCTGTTCATTCGATATCAAATAGCCCACACTATGCACCGGTATTGCTGTTACCTCTTATTTGATAAAAAGGCAAAAAATCAAAATCTGAAAAAAAGCTAAGCACAAGAGCAAAGGTGCTGAGGGAAAAAGCCGTTTGCAAACGCAGACCAGAAAAGACCGCCCTGAACAATGCCTCCGGCTTTGCCATCACTGACATCAGGAGGCCTTAGATCCCCCGGATTGACAGAAAAGAGCATAGAGGCTGGCTCAGCGGTGACATAGCAGCCAGCGGTA
>JAZSQS010000008.1:0-16772 GCA_045538105.1 Akkermansia sp. | reverse complement strand
CCGAGAATATACACATCCTTGCAACCAACGAAAAGTCGTAAAACATAAGGGTACACACATACTCCCACCACTACATTGATGACCGATCCTATTATGCTTAAGCACATCATGACAAGAGATGAGTTTTCATCGTTCTCCTTTTTTGGGTTGTTATTTTTCATAGTGGTATAAAAAATTATGCTCCTTGCTCATCTTCATCCAAATGTCCAAACACTCGTTCTACAACAGAATCGAGTTTCTTATCGGCCTCAGCTGGGTCAAAATCTATCGGATATGCCGCCACATACGTTCCATCACGAGATTTTTCCAACACTGCATTCATCTCTCTGATATCGTATAACTGTTCGTGATTGAAAGCATGGACTATGCTCTCTCGTCCCATTTTTATCATCTCATAGGTTGAAACATCCATACGAACAGCAGCTTGCCGAATCGTTTCAAACGAATCATCAGATTCATTATCCATGGTTGTGTACAAGCCTCTGGGACTAAACCCAAGAACTGCTGCACACCTGTTCCACTTATCTTCGCTTGGAACAGTCCGTCCATTTTTCCAAGAGGAAAGAGTGCCTGCACTTACACCTATTTTCTGAGCTATACAAGAAATTGTCTTACCCTGCAGGCACGAAGTAAGTATTGCCTTCACATATGCCTTTTGGCTATCCTTATTGTATTCTGATTTCATTGCGGAGTCGGGGCTTCAAAAGATAGCGGCGCATCTACGTGGCGTAGATGCGCCGCTGGGTTGTTGGGTGTTGTTATGAGTAGAGGTTACTCGGGGTTGGGTAGTTGTGGCGATTGGTGACTTGGCTAATTACATCATGCCGCCCATGCCACCCATACCGCCCATGTCGCCGGCGCCGCCGTGGCTGCCGCAGGAGCAGGACTTGGGCTCGGGAAGGTCAGTAATGAGGCATTCGGTGGTGAGCATGAGACCGGCGATGGAGGCGGCGTTCTGCAGGGCGGAACGGGTCACCTTGGTGGGATCCACCACGCCGGAGACGAGGAGGTCTTCGTATTCATCGGTCACGACGTTGTAGCCCATGGTGGGAGCTTCGAGGTTCTTGACCTTTTCCACGATGAGGGCGGCTTCGCGGCCGGCGTTGGCCACGAGCTGGCGCAGCGGGGATTCCACAGCGCGGTACACGATGGAGGCACCGGTGGCTTCATCGCCGGTGAGGTTGAGGCCGCACACGGCCTTCTGGGCGCGGATAAGAGCCACACCACCGCCGGGCACGATGCCTTCCTCCACCGCAGCGCGGGTGGCATGCAGGGCGTCGTCCACGCGGTCCTTCTTCTCCTTCATCTCGGTCTCAGTGGCAGCACCGACCTTGATGACGGCCACACCGCCGGCGAGCTTGGCGAGGCGCTCCTGGAGCTTCTCGCGGTCGTAGTCAGAGGTGGTCTCCTGAATCTGGTGGCGAATCTGGGACACGCGGGCGGAGATATCAGCAGACTTGCCAGCACCTTCAATGATGACGGTGGTGTCCTTAGTGATGACAACGCGCTTGGCCAGGCCGAGCATGTCGACGTCCACGTTCTCGAGCTTCAGGCCGAGGTCCTCAGAGATGCACTGGCCACCGGTGAGGATGGCGATATCCTGGAGCATGGCCTTGCGGCGGTCGCCGAAGCCGGGGGCCTTCACGGCGGCCACGTTGAGGGTGCCGCGCAGGCGGTTCACCACGAGGGCTGCGAGGGCCTCGCCCTCCACGTCCTCAGCGATGATGAGGAAGGGCTTGCCGCTCTTGGCCACCTTCTCCAGCAGGGGGAGGAAATCCTTCAGGTTGCCAATCTTCTTCTCAAAGATGAGGATGTAGGGATTCTCCAGCACAGCCTCCATGGTGTCAGCGTTGGTTACGAAGTAGGGGGAAAGGTAGCCCTTGTCGAACTGCATACCCTCCACCACGTCCAGGGAGGTATCGATGCCCTTGGCTTCCTCCACGGTGATGGTGCCATCCTTGCCTACCTTGTCCATAGCCTCAGCGATGATGTCGCCGATTTCGGAATCCCAGTTAGCGGAAACGGTGGCCACCTGGGCAATCTCCTTGGTGGAATCCACGGGCTTGGAGATGTTCTTGAGCTCCTCAACGATGGCGGCAGCAGCCTTGTTGATGCCTCGCTGCAGGGAGATGGGGTTGGCACCGGCGGTCACGTTGCGGAGGCCTTCGCGGTAGATGGACTCGGCCAGCACGGTAGCGGTGGTGGTGCCGTCGCCGGCGATGTCGTTGGTCTTGCTGGAAACCTCACGCACCAGCTGGGCACCCATGTTCTCGTAGGCGTCCTCAAGCTCAATTTCCTTGGCCACGGTCACGCCGTCCTTGGTGATATTGGGGGAACCGAACTTCTTGTCGATAACGACATTGCGGCCGGCCGGCCCCAGGGTGCTCTTCACAGCCTTGGCGATTTTGGTCACACCGGCCAGCAGGCTCTGGCGTGCGGATTCGTCGAATGAAAGTTGCTTAGCCATAATTTAAGTGAATAGTGAATAATGAATAGTGAATAGTCGGGGTATTAGTCGATGATGGCGAGGATATCGGACTCGCTGAGGATAGTGTAAGTGGTGCCGTTGAGGGTCACTTCAGTGCCGCCGTACTTGGTGATGAGCACCTTGTCGTTCACAGCCACATTGAAGGGGATGAGGTTGCCGTCCTTATCGCGGCCGCCGGTACCGATGGCGCGGACAATGGCTTCCTGCGGCTTCTCCTTGGCGGTATCAGGCAGGAACAGGCCACCAGCTGTTTTAGTTTCGGCTTCTACACGCTCCACGAGCACTCGATTTCCTAATGGTTTGATCATAATAATGTAGTATGTTTGTGTTGTTGAAATTGCTTTTTGTTTTTTTTCGATGGCAGCGTTCTGAGGTTTCGGTGCGATAGCGGGTACTTTCACCTCGTACCACAGAACGCTGCACGTTCTGAAATTACTCGTCTACCACTTCGGCGTCCACCACCTTGCTCTTGGCCTTGCGGGGGCCGTTGTCGGCGGAGGAATCGCAGCCGGCGTCGCAGGAACCACCAGCGCAGCCACCCTGCTGGGCTGCAGCGGCCTGGGCGGCGGCGTTCAGCTCAGAAAGAGTCTTTTCGAGCTCCTCGGTCAGCTGCTTGGCCTTGGCCACGTCCTTGGCCTCAGCGGCCTTCTTGAGGGCGTCCACCTTCTCCTGGATGGGCTTCACCACTTCAGCCGGAGCCTTGTCGCCCATGTCCTTGATCTGGCGCTCCACGTTGTGGGCCAGGGAGTCGGCCTTGTTGATGACCTCGATATCCTCGGCCTTGCGGCGGTCTTCCTCGGCGTGGGCCTCGGCTTCCTTCTTGGCGCGCTCAATTTCATCCTTGGAGAGGCCGGAGGAACCCTGGATGGAGATATTCTGCTCCTTGCCGGTGTTCTTGTCCTTGGCGGTCACCTTCAGGATACCGTTGGCGTCCATGTCGAAGGTCACTTCAATCTGGGGTACACCACGGGGAGCGGGCTGGATGCCGTCCAGCTTGAAGTTACCCAGCAGCTTGTTATCGTTGAACATCTTGCGCTCACCCTGGCAGATGCGGATATCCACGGCAGGCTGGTTATCAGCAGCGGTAGAGAACACCTGGCTCTTACGAACGGGAATGGTGGTATTGCGGTCAATCATGGGGGTGGCAATGCCGCCCATGGTCTCGATGGAAAGAGTGAGCGGAGTCACGTCCAGCAGCAGCACGTCATTCACCTCACCGGAAAGCACACCACCCTGCGTAGCAGCACCCATGGCCACCACTTCATCCGGGTTCACCCCCTTGTGCGGCTCCTTGCCGGCAAGGCGCTTGGCCATCTCCTGCACGGCGGGCATGCGGGTCATACCACCAACGAGCACGAGCTCGTTGATATCGCTGGTGCTCAGACCGGCAGCGGCGATACACTCGCGAACCGGGCGGGCAGTGCGCTCCAGCAGATTCTCAGTGAGCTGCTCGAGCTTGCTGCGGGTCAGCGTGAGCTGGATGTGCTTGGGTCCGGTGGCATCCATGGTGATGAACGGAAGGGAAATATCATAGCTCTGGGTAGAGGAGAGGGCAATCTTGGCCTTCTCGGCCTCTTCCTTGATGCGCTGCAGAGCATCCATCTGCTTGGAGATATCCATGCCCTCGCGGCTCTTGAATTCGGTCAGAACCCAGTTGATAACGGCGTTATCCCAGTCATCACCACCCAGGTGGGTATCACCATCAGAGGCCTTCACTTCGAACACCCCGTCACCGATTTCCAGCACGGAGATATCGAAGGTACCACCACCAAGGTCATACACAGCAATCTGCTCGTTGCTACCCTTGTCCAGGCCATAGGCCAGAGCGGCAGCGGTGGGTTCATTAATGATGCGGCGCACCTTCAGACCGGCAATTTCACCGGCAGCCTTGGTAGCGTTGCGCTGGGCATCATTGAAGTAGGCAGGAACGGTAATCACGGCCTCGGTGATGGTCTCGCCCAGCTTGGACTCAGCATCAGCCTTCAGCTTGCCGAGAATCATGGCGCTGATTTCCTGCGGGGAGTACACCTTGGTCTCGCCGCCGACTTCCACCTGAATGTGAGCATCGCCGTTGGGGGCTTCCACGATGGTGTAGGGCACCTTCTTGTCATCTGCTGTCAGCTCGGCATACTTGCGGCCGATGAGACGCTTGGCAGAGAACACCGTATTGCGAGGATTGGTTACGGCCTGGCGCTTGGCGGCCTGGCCTACGATGCGCTCGCCATTCTTGGTGAAGGCTACAATGGAGGGGGTGGTACGAGCGCCCTCGCTGTTCTCCAGAACAGTAGCCTGACCGCCTTCCATAACGGCCATGCAGGAGTTTGTCGTGCCAAGGTCAATACCGAGTATTTTGCTCATGGTGTTGTTTCTTTCTATATGTGTTGTTGTTAATTTGAAAGTCTCAGCCTGCACTCGCGCAGGTGTTTCTTACCTTTTTCTGTTGCAAATAGCGTGCCAACACTCACATACAAACAAAACAATATTTCGCTAAACACTTATACAAAAAGGTTTATAATATTGTCATCATTTTTTTCACAGTTGCAACAACCGCATTCAACAAGACATTATACGCGACATTCTGCCGCACTCCGACACAAAACGCCGCAGCCCACTCGCGGCAATTTGCCGCATCACCCATACGCACAAAAAAGAGGAAGGTCAGCAGACCTTCCTCACACAGGATTCTATGAATCTTGTATTTTTCTCCCAGGCTTTCCCGTTTTGAGCATGAGTAACAGGCTCAGTAGGATTCCCGCACCACCTGCCCCATAATACAAAGCATGGGAATCAGGCTTGGCAGCAGGCGCCTTGTTCTCCAGAACCTGGGGAATCACCAGGGCAACCAAAGAAAAGAAGCAACAAAAGGAAGCAGACAATGCGTTTCATGAATCCATGGGATTATTGGTGAACCTTGCGTTGGCTAATCAGCTTACTCCACGCCAGAGAAAGCAAAGCAGCAAGACCCGCGCCCACAACCCCCATCACATAGGGGTTCCCCCCATTCCGGGCAACTTCCCCGGCAAACCGGGATATGCGGCGCTCTGCTGCGCGCGTAGAAAGCAGTCTGGGAACTAACAAGGCATGACTGATGTAAGTAGGATTCAGCGCAATAGACTTGATTTCTGCGTTTTCGGCCGTGTTCAACGGAGGATAACTCAACACGACCTTCCCGCTGGCATCAATTACATTCACACCTGGCAACCTGCCGGAAACGGGGTTACAATCATTTGCGGTAACCATGAGCGCCAGATAATCCCGATTCTTATAGCGAACCACATTGGCATTATCGAGCAATTTGGAAATATTCAAAGGAGTTCCGGCTTTCCAAAGCTGTCCATCCCAGTTGCCAGCCAGTCCATCCGGAGTCAGCATAAGGCCAAATTCCTTACTGCTGCCCATGATTGTCACCAGTTTTTCAGGTCTGGACACCTCGCCCACCTCATCCAGATTCAGCCAGAAAATCACGGAAGTGGCCGCCATCTCCCTGCCTTTCTTTGTCGTTCGAACCGAATATATCTTCTGTTCTTCTGAAGAATATACCTCCTGATTCAAATACTTGGAAGTATCCAGATTAAAAAGCATAGGTGCAGACAAAAAGCCGACTACACCAACTAGCAGTATCATCAAAAAATGTTTCATCGGGAATACATGGATTTCTGCTGCAAGTAACTTACTACGAAAAGGAGAATACAGACTCAGCGCTACTTTAATGATTTCCCTTCCCTCAGTCAAGAAATATATCAGGTACCCAGAATGGTATGAATGCCAACCATCAGCTGCATCTCGCAGCATCCCCCCGCCTTTACCAAACTCAGGAAAAAGAAAATGAGTTTATTCTTGGCTATTGTGACAAAGCGTGGTAGTATGAGGGCATGGTCAGAATATTAGCAGCAACCGATTTTTCAGAAGAAGGGCAGAGCGTGCTTGACTTCGCTGCGGAAATGGTATGCAAGACAGGGGGGAAAATGTACCTGCTGCATGCCGTAGAACCCTGCATCATCGATGCCGCAGGCAGCCTTTCAGCCGGCAGCGAAATGGGCGCAGGAGACATTCCCGGCAACGTCCCGCACATGGACTACCAGCGCCTTGATGCCTGCCAGGCCGTGCTCGCCATTGCCGATGCAAGAGCCAAGCAACTTGGCGAACAAATCAGCAAGAAGTGGGGAATCCCCATTTATGCAAAAGCAGAAGAGAGTGATGACATCGTGGACTGCGTGCATCAGTTCTGCGGCCGCCACAACATCACCCAGCTGGTTATCGGCAACCGCCACCACTCCCTGCTCACCTCCATTCTGCTGGGTAACACCGCTGAGAAGCTGGTACGGGCCGCGAGCATTCCGGTAACGGTGGTACCCTGTGGACCCAATGCCCCGCACTGATGGTCATTCTCTTTCTGGGAGACGTAGTGGGGGAACCCGGGCGCTGTGCACTATACCGCGCTCTTCCTGAGCTGCAGGCAGAATACAGGGTTGATGCCGTTGTTGTAAACGGAGAGAACGCCGCAGGGGGCAAGGGAATCATTCCACGGCTGGCTCGCGAGTTCATGGACCACGGGGTTCATGTCATCACCCTGGGAGACCACGTATGGGATCAAGCTGACCTGATTCCATGGCTCCCGGAAGCCCCGAATGTTCTCAGGCCCTTCAATCTGCAAGCCGGTACACCAGGATACGGAAGCTGCCTTATTGACACCCCCGCCGGGCGGCTGGGGGTACTCTGTCTGCAAGGAAGAACCTTCATGCGCCCCGGAGCAGAAAACCCCTACACACATGGATACGAAGAAGCCCTGAGGCTCCGGGCTGGAGGAGCTCAGGCCCTGCTCATCGATTTCCATGGTGAAACCACCAGTGAAAAGATAGCCATGGGATACCGCATGGATGGCGTAGCAAGTGCAGTCATTGGCACGCACACGCACGTGCAGACCGGCGATGAGCGAATCCTCCCAGGAGGTACAGCCTACCTGACAGATGCCGGCATGTGCGGCAGCAGGGATGGCGTCATCGGGCGGGATGCAGGCTGCGTCCTGCAGGGGCTCATCACCAACCTGCCCAACCGATTTCCCATTGCCGGGTTCCCCGCCATGGTGAACGGAGTAGTGGTGGAAGTAGATACCTGCAGCGGCAAGGCTATTAGAATTGAACGCATTACCCGTGTATACAACGAAAAATGATGGACGTGGAACGTTTTGGCGGCATTGCCCGCCTGTATGGAGTAAGCCCCGCAGAAAAACTGGCCGCTGCGCGGGTTGCCGTGGTGGGCATTGGCGGCGTGGGCAGCTGGGCGGCTGAAGCCCTGGCTCGCAGCGGGGTAGGCACCATCATCCTACTGGATATGGATGACCTCTGCATCACCAACACAAACAGGCAGATTCATGCCCTTGAGGGCAACTACGGCCGCACCAAGGTAGAAGCCATGGGAGAACGCCTCAGAGCCATCAACCCCGCCGTGCAAGTGGAAGAAATCATGGCGTTCTACACCGTAGCCAGACCGGAGCGATTATTTGACACGCAACCAGATATCGTGCTTGATGCCATTGATAGCATGCGACCCAAGGCTCACCTCATTGCAGAGTGTTACAAGCGCAGCATCCCGCTGGTGACCTGCGGGGGGGCCGGTGGACGCATTGAGGCCCACCGCATCAGTGTGGCAGATCTGGCCCGCAGCGGTGGGGATAACATGCTCTCCCAGCTCCGTAAAACCCTGCGCCGGGAATACGGACTTCCCCTGCAGGATAAATGCCCGGAAATCGGCATACGCTGCGTATATTCCCCTGAGCGTCCTCGTTTCCCGAAATGTGATGGAAGCGTCAGTTGCGAACGCGAAGCCCACCAGAAGGGGGGCATTGGATGCGCCAGCGGCTTTGGTTCCGCCACACATGTTACCGGAACTTTCGGCTTCATGATGGCTGGTGAAGCCCTTAACCTTTTAACTCAGAATCACGCATGAAATTCAACGACCGCACAGCAAGAGCAAATAAGCACACCGCCAAAACTGAAACCCGTTTCGAAAAGAAGCCAGCCGCCACCGTCGTGGTCAAGGCGCGACCGGAAGGCGAATTGCCGGATATTCTGGAATCCCAGCCCCAGGGCTTATACCTGGTACTCGACTGCGTACAGGATCCACACAACCTGGGTGCCATCCTGCGTACGGCCGATGGCGCAGGCGTGGCGGCAGTCATTGCCCCGAAAGATAAATCCGTGGGCATCACCGAAACCGTTTTGCGGGTTTCCGTGGGTGCCGCCGAAAACGTACCTTTTGTGCAAGTGACCAACCTGGCACGCACCATGAAGCAAATGAAGGAAGCCGGCATCTGGTTTGTCGGCACCTCAGACCACGGGGACCGCTCTCTCTACGACATTGACTTCAACGGTGGCATAGCCATAGTCATGGGAGCCGAAGGAGATGGCATGCGCCGACTCACAGAGGAAAACTGCGATTTCCTGGTGCGTATCCCCATGAGCGGCAAAGTTCCTTGCCTGAATGTATCCGTTGCAACTGGAGTCTGTCTGTACGAAGCCGTGCGCCAACGCACTCTCTGATTTTCCAAGAAACATGAGCTGCATTCTCCATGTATCCCCCCCACCGGGAATCCTGGTGCGCTTCATTTCAGACCTCCACCTGGGACATGAACGCTGTGAAGCCCCAGAAGTAGAGGAACTTGCAGCTCTCCTGCAAGGAGTTGGCATGCTGGTGGTGGTGGGAGATTTGGCAGAAACCCGCCCATGCGCGTGGCAGTCCCGCGGCATAGCCGCAAGAGAGCGTTTGCGGGAAATGTGCCGACAGAAAGGAGTACGGCTGGTGGAAATCTCCGGCAATCATGACCCGGATACCCCTGCTCTGCTGGCTTCGTTCTGGGGTGGCAAAGTCGTAGCCATGCACGGGCATGCCCTTTATAAGGAAGTGGCCCCGTGGAGCTGGGAATATCTCCGCAACAAAAAAGCCTGCCGCCAACTCATCGCCTCATATCCGGACGCCGATTCCAACCTGGAGAGCCGACTGGAACTTTCACGCGCCATGTGCCAGCTCACTCCCCCAATCCTGAGGAGAGAGGGAATCAAGAACCCCTTACTGCGGGGATTCCTGCACTGTTTCTGGCCTCCACAGCGTCCCATGGGCATCATATGGAGCTGGCTCAGCTGCGCCCGCCGCTGCGAGCATTTTGCCCGTCGTTTCTTTCCCGATGCCGAAACCGTCATCTTCGGGCACATGCACCGCTTCGGTAACTGGCACTTCGGAAAGCGCCACATCTTGAACACAGGTGCCTGGTTCAAGCATGCCACGCCGTATGTTGTTGATATGAGGGATGCTCGGTTCATTGCATACAGAAAAGCTACCCAAATCGAAAAGAAAAATTGAAGCTGACATCTTTTTTTGAAAGAAGCGCATTTATTGCTTGCGTTAAGGTCTTTAGGGTGCTATATTCTGCCCGTTACCGCAACCCCTCATACTTATGAACAAGACTCAGCTTATCGATGCCATCCAGAAGGAACTCGGACCGGACGCAACCAAGAAATGCGCCGCTGAAGCCCTGAATGCCACCCTTACCGCCATCACCAAGGCTGTTGCTACCGAGAAGGTGCAGCTCGTCGGCTTTGGCACGTTTGAGACCAAGAAGCGCCCTGCCCGCACGGGCCGCAATCCCCGCACCGGCGAAGCCATGACCATCCCCGCCAGCTCTGTGGTCAGCTTCAAGGCTTCCTCAGCCCTCAAGGCCAACTAATCCGAACCCTCATCATATCGGAATCCCCCGTTTCCTTCAAGGAACGGGGGATTTCGCTTATGCGGTAATATCAAAATACTCAGCCCATTACGGAAGCTGAATCTAGAGTATCTTCCCCGTAAATCAACTCTGCCAGCACGGGAATCCCCGTATATTCCTCCAAAAGCGCCCGATTTGTCACAGCAGCGGTATCCCACTCCTCACTCTGTTGGTTGAGGATGATACCGCAGCATTCCAACCCTTGGCGCTGGATACCCCTCACCGTCATCAGGGCATGGTTCACCGCCCCCTGACGGTTACTAACAACCAGCAGAACGGGGAGTTTCATAACGGATGCCAAATCTGCCATGGTTTTCCCTGGGCAGAGAGGAGTCTCCCAGCCCCCCACGCCCTCCACCAGCAGCACATCATGCGCCTCTGCAAGAGCAAGGCAATGCTCTGCCAGAGCATCTATGGAAACAGAGTACCGTTCAAACTCTGCACCCATGCGAGGAGAAGCCAGCGTACGGAGATAGAGTGGATTGATGGAATCAAGGGGAAGGGAGGGCTTCCCGGCAGCTTCCCTCATAGCGCGCAATTCCTTGCGGTCGCCGCAGGAAACAGGCTTACACCCCATAGCATTCACACCGCGCTGTTGCAAATCCCGCAACAAGGCACAGATAATGTGGGTCTTTCCCACTGCTACATCCGTTCCGGTCACAAAATAGGCCTTCATAGCGTCTTATTCAGGCATGGAAAGGCGAATATCATCAATGCTCCATTCCGGGCTGGAGCCTCTCACTAGCAGGTGGTTCACCATCAGCCACACCACCACTGCTGCAGCCAGGCAAATAAGTTTTGCCTGCCAATTAGTGGTCAGCCATTTCCGAAATTTGATCCTGTATCGCATGAGAATATAGGAGATTAGTTAAACGTTCAGAAAGGAGGTCCAGGTTGATATCCCTCTGCACCAGGTTGCCTACGGCAAGAGAAACGGAACCCGTCTCCTCCGATACAATGATGACAACTGCATCCGATGCCTCGGCCAGGCCGATGCCTGCCCTGTGCCGAAGCCCCATGCTGCGATCCTTCAATTCACGGTTAGAGACAGGCAGAATGGCAGCAGCTGCCACAATACGCTCGTTGTTGACAATGACCGCGCCGTCATGCAGCAGGGTCTTGGGCATGAAGATGGTTCCTATCAGCTCGCGGGTGTACTGGGCATCCAGTTCCGTGCCGGTCTTGGCGTATTCCTGCAGTTTGTTGGAGCGGCAAATCGCTATGAGAGCCCCGTAACGCTTGGAAACCAGGTAAGCCACCGATTCACGCACCAGTGAGACAAAGTCCTGATTTTCCTGCTGGGTACTCAGAAGTCTGGAAATGAACTTGTTCGACCCCAAACGAGCCAATGCCGTGCGGAGCTCCGGCTGAAAAAGGATGACTAGAATCGTACCCGGGCCAATAATAAGTCCTGCCAGTTGCTTCAGCACAACGGCGTGCGTCAATTCCAGCAAAATGTAACCCAGGATGACCGTTGCAATAAGCCCAGCCAGGATTGCAGCCGCGCGGGAATCCTTCACCGCGCGGTAAAGTTGGTAGAACAATGCCCAGAGCACCAGAATCTCGAAGATAGCTCTGAGGATTTCAAGGAACGTCATGCCCGCATCATACTATCTCAGAAGGCATATAGCAAGCTGAAACAACGGAAACTGACGTTCAGGCACGTGTCTCCCAAAGTTTTTGGATACTCAAGCCCCACAAGCACTGCAAACATGGACATCAGCAGGTAACAAAGGAGGCAATGCCCGGTACCGGGCATACGAAACACCCGGTCCAGAGGGTTTTCTCAACATCATTCCACGATGATGGTCATAACCTTTTGCACCATACCGTGCTCATTGAATACCCGATAGCGGATAGCATCTTCTCCCGTAAAGCCCTCGCGGGGAGTATAAACAGCCTTGTCCTTTCCCTGCATGGTGACGCTTCCTCCCCTTCTGGACACAGGATACCACTGAATAGAGGATTTCCTGGCAAAGCTCAGCAACTCCTTCTCACCACAGGCTATGGTCAACGGTCTATTCGCTCGGGTTCTCAGGGATTCCGGCTGCACAAGGTAGGTCATATCCCACTTAGGAAGTTTCAACTTATCCAGGTAAGTGGTGGCTCCTTCAGAAGGGAACATTTTGAAATGGGCAAAATACGGTCGCACATCTCTCTTGGCAGCCTCTGATAAGCCAATGAGGTAACGGTCAATCTTGGCCTGGTCAGCATCTGCGTTTTGCACAAAATCCCACTTGTACATATCATCATCCTTGTTACGCAAACGCTTGATGACGCGTTTCACACAATCCCAGCCAAAATCCTCCGCATATCCAATCATCATGGATGTAATGGGATAAGACCAATGGTGCGTCCCCTTGCTGGATATCTTATACCACTTCTCCTGAGTAATTTCCTGCATTCCCTTATCATTCACATCAAAAAGGCGGCGCAGGTGCAGATCATGAGAATCCTTCCAGTTAAACGCCTTGCCGGGGCGGGCTTTCAAATAGTAGCCTCCCCAGTTGGTAGTGGATTCAGCCCAGAAGGAAAGCTCCATCTCCCAGAAGTCGCTATGGTGGCCATGCTCATGTAGGAAAAGAGCTGAGTTCTTCTCCTTCATTGCCTTCAAATTCAGGAGGTAAGCCATATTTTGGGGAGCCCAGTGAAGTGGCCAGAAGGAAACACCCTCCTGTGCATAATGCCCGGCATGCATGCGGAAGGCCACCTTGGGATAATAGGAGTAGAAATCCTCCAAATCGCGGTTATTATCACTCCACCAGGTCATCAGCTCCGTAGGCTTGGTGACGGTCTGCAGGATATCTCTCGGTACCACTAGGATGATATGTTCACTTACCAACTCTCCCCAGGGTGCTGGGGCTTTCTTGAGCCGCTCCCAGTCCTCATCCGAGTGCCGCCCAAGGATAAAGCGCGGAGCCCTCAAGGCGCCTGCAATGGTCACGGGGGTATCCTTCATTCCCACACCTCTGGGTACTTTCAGGAACATCAACCCACCGTGAGGGGTTACCAATTCGGTCGTTGCCTTGTTCAACTTGAACCAGTAGGTAGTATTGGGCATGCAGACAAGCGCGTTGTTCTTGTGCGGGAAGTGATGCCCCACCCGTACCTCCAGTTTCTTTCCAACATATGCCTCCGGAATGGTCACAGTCACAGGCTTACCTGGCGCTGCATACACTCCAAGGGAAACGTGTTCATCCAGCCATTTGTCAGCGTGAGAATCGAGTTTCTGAGTAAACCTGACGGTTTTGGCCTTTTTCGGTATCATCCCCAGGGATGAAGCCAGACGATGAGCTCCGTACTGAAGCAATTGCTCGTGTGAAAGGGATTTTAATCTGGCATCTTCCATGAGCAACAAGGTTTTTGCCACCAGGTTGGAAACAGGAGTCTCCGGAGTTGCTTTGATACCAGCGGCCACTTTCACATAGCGGTACATTCCCTTCTGGAATGCCTCGCCGCCCATAAGGGCTAGCCGATTTTGCTCTTTGAGCAGGAACTCTGAAAGCAACTTCTGGTCATGCCAGTTCAGCTTATCCAGCCAGGGGGATAACTCATGTTCGTTCAGGGCGCACATTTCATGATTAAGTGAGCGGGCGCGGGCATCCCGAGCAACCGCCTCCTTCCAGGATTTGAGCTGGGCATCCGTCAGACGCGGAGTGAGATATTTTTTATCAATAATGCCCTTCGAAACGCCAGGCCCCTCCCATGCCAGCGCCACATGGTCATCATGAACAGAATCTTTGTAATGCACAACCAGTGCATATTTCCGACCTTCCTGCAACTGAACCTTGCCAGAGCCTCGCCCCGGCACAAAATGGTGCCGCGGAGTGTACGACCCCACAGAGCATACCTTCTGTAAACCATCTTCGCCCTCATCTGTGCTCAGCTGCAACTCTGCCACGTCATCTGCGGCCAAATAAAAGGTATACTCTCCCGTTTTCGGCACTGTCAGCCACGCTGAAAACCGCGATCCGAAATAATCAGCGCCCGATGCATTTTCATCGATATTATCCTTGATATAAACATCCTTGGCAGGTCCAGAAGCTATCGCCTTAAGCAATTCATCCACACTCCCAATCTTAACCTTATCCCAAACCTCAACCAGCACCCCATGTCTGGGTAATTCAGCCTCGCCGGCAGCTGCAGCAACAGCAGCCAGCAACATACTCAGGAAAAATGCACGCTTCATATCTTAACAGTATCGCACATTCCTTCCACATATCAAGCAATTAATTAATTCGGCCCAGGAAGTGTGATATGAAAACTCAATTTCCTCATCAAACTGGTTTGCTCCATCCATTCAAAAGCCCCCCACACACAGCCAAGGAAAAAGCCCTGGAACACATACTGTTCCAGGGCTTTCTTCATTGTAGCATCCCCACGCGGATTCGAACCGCGGTTCTATGACTGAGAATCATATGTCCTAACCCCTAGACGATGGGGACTTGTGTAGTACGCGGACCGGGACTCGAACCCGGGACCAATAGATTAAAAGTCTACTGCTCTACCGACTGAGCTATCCGCGCACTGATTGCTGCCAGGCAGCGCGAGGATATTACACAAGTTGAAATCGGATGTCAAGAGCAAAAGTAAAGAAATGTGAAAAATGTCAGAAAATCCAAGAGCTCTTGAAAGTTTTGAGTCGCACCGAATTGGCTTCGGTGCGACTCTCTGAAGTGGAATTAATGATTGAAAACAATCAGGAGGAGCAACCAATTACTTGGTCACAACTTTGGCGGCAGCCTCCTTGAGGGTCTTGCCAACCTTGAACTTAACCACGGAACGGGCAGGAATCGGTACATCCTTACCAGGGTCCTTGGGGTTACGGCCAATCTTGGCCTTAACCTCCTTAACGGTGAAAGTACCGAAGTTGCGAAGAACAACGCGGTCGCCATTACCCAGGGACTCGATGATCAGGTCAACGGCCTTCTGAATAACCTCGAGCACGTCGTTCTGAGTGAGGTCGCTGCTAGTCTCGGCGCAGATCTTGTTAACAAGTTCACGTTTTGTAATCGTATTAGCCATAAGTTTTTTGCTTGGTTGAAGAAGCCGCAGTGACTATAGCGCATTTTATGGCGTTGTGCACGCAAAAAAAGCGTGTTCCGTGCATTTTTTGCGTCAACAGTGCCAAAAAGGGGGGATTTTCGGGCGTTTTGAGTTGACGAATGGTGAGAAGCAAGGCATTTTAAGGGCGCTATGGCTAATCAACACACAGTTCAGCTCAGTCAGACAGAGGCGAAAGCACTTCGCCGAAAACTGCAGGAACGCGCAGGCTATGAGGAGACATCCCGAGATTACGCTGACTTTTGTTTCGAGGGGCCTCGTGTGAATGTAGCCTATTATCCCAAGAAGGGTAAGCTGCTGGTGCAGGGGAGCGGGGCTGATGAGTTCATGGAGTTTGTGTTGCTCATTGACCCGAAGTCCGGTGTATCGGCGGTGAGTGGAAAACCGGTTACTCCTGCAGCCAAGGCTCAGGCCGGTATGGCAGACGCTCTGGACGTCAGGCCTCATTTTGGTGTGGATGAAAGCGGCAAGGGAGATTATTTCGGCCCGCTCGTGATTGCCGGTGTGTATTCAGATGAAAATACGGCTGCTCAGTTGGTCAAATTGGGTTGTCAGGACAGTAAGGCCATACCCGACGACCGTAAGATTGCTGCCATTGCTGCTAAGGTAATGGCTCTGCCCGGTGTAGCTTATGAAGTTGTGTGCATTGGTCCCAAGCGTTACAATGAATTGTACGCCGAGTTCGGTAATCTGAACCGACTTCTGGCCTGGGGGCACGCGCGCGTGATAGCCGCGCTTCACGAAAAAGTTCCCGCTTGCCCGCGCGCATTAAGCGATAAGTTTGCCAACGAATGGGTACTGAAGATGGCACTCAAGAAACGCAATGTGCCGGTGATGTTGGAGCAGCGCACCAAGGGTGAAAGTGATATAGCCGTGGCCGCGGCCTCCATTTTGGCGCGCGCGCGTTTTGTGAAGTGGATGCGCGATGCCGCTACAGCCAGTGGCTGCGAGCTGCCCTTCGGCTGTTCTCCGCATGTGACGAAAGCCGCCCGTGTGTTTGTGGCAACACACGGGCAGGAGCGTTTGAGCGAAGTGGCCAAGCTTCATTTCAAGACCACTGCCAAGGTGACTAAATAAATTGATTTCTCGCGCCTTTCAGTAATCTTGCCAGAGACGTGAGTATCATCAGTGCCAAGCTGCAGGCGATATTGAGACTGACAAAGAATAACAGCCCCATAATCGACATGATGCCATCGTACATGCCGAAGTTCGTTATGGCAATATAGCCGGTTATGGCAATGGTGAGGGCGGGGATTGCCATGCATATACCAATGGTATTTATTGTCCAAACCGCCTTGCGCTCAATCCACAACCTACCTATGCAGCAGAAGAGAGCAGGGAATACATAGCTCACCAGTCCGATAAGTAAATCCCGCCACATGGTCAGGTAGGGGTGGTGATTCAGATACTGTGGATAAAGCGGTTGTATTGTTTTAACTGTGCCCTGTTGTCTTTTGGCAT
>JAZSQS010000020.1:0-30914 GCA_045538105.1 Akkermansia sp. | reverse complement strand
CGCAGAGCAACTGCTGGCCGATGCAGATACCCAGCACCGGCTGCTTCAGATTGCGAATCACCTCACCCAGCCCGCTTTCGCGCAGATAGCTCATGGTGTTGGCAGCCTCTCCCTGCCCCGGGAAAATGACGCGGTCGGCCGCGGCCAGCACGGCAGCATCATCCGTCACCACCGGCTCCACCCCGATGCGGTGGAGGGCGTTGATCACCGAGCATATGTTACCGGCGTTGTATCTGACTACTGCTACTTTCATCAATTAAAGTGTTCCTTTGCTGGAGGGGAGCACCAGGTGGCGCACATCGCGCTGCACCGCCACGCGGATAGCGCGGGCCAGCGCCTTGAATGAGCCCTCAATCTTGTGGTGTTCGTTATCGCCCGATGCCTTGATGCTGAGGTTCATGAGCGCGGCATCGCTCAGGCTCTTGAAGAAGTGGTAGAACATCTCGGTGGGCATATCGCCTATGCGCTCACGCTTGTACTCAGCCTCCCACTGCAGCCAGGGTCGCCCGCCGAAATCCAGCGCGGCGCTGCACAGGCAGTCATCCATGGGCAGGCAGTAACCATAGCGGGAAATACCCAGCTTGCTGCCAATCGCCTTGCGCAGGCACTCGCCCAGCGCCAGTCCGGTATCCTCAATAGTGTGGTGCTCATCCACATAGAGATCGCCTTTCACGCGGATGGTCACGCCCATGCCGCCGTGGTGCGCCAGCTGGGCCAGCATATGGTCGAAGAACCCCAGACCGGTACTCACCTCGCAATGGCCGGGGCGGTCAAGTTCCAGCTTCACATAGATATCTGTCTCGCGGGTGGTGCGCTGCACCTCAGCGCTGCGCTCACCCGCAACCAGAATCTCGGTAATCTTCTTCCAATCCATGCCGTCGGTGCCAATCTGAAGCGCCTTGCAACCCAGGTTGACCGCCAGCTGCACATCTGTGGCGCGGTCGCCAATCACATAGCAATTCTCCAGGTCGTAAGAGCCGTCCATATACGCCGTGAGCATGCCGGTACCGGGCTTGCGGGTGAGAGCGTTATCCCGCGGGAAATGGCGTTCAAAAAGGATATCATCGAACTCCACCCCCTCGCCTTTCAGGGTATCGAGAATGAAGTTATGCACCGGCCAGAAAGTATCCTCCGGGAAGGAATCGGTACCAAGGCCATCCTGGTTGCTCACCATCACGAATTCATAGTCCGTAAGCTCACGGATGGTGCTCAGGGCGCGGATGGTACCGGGCACGAAGACCAGCTTTTCGAAGGCATCAATCTGCTCATCGGCAGGTTCCTGAATGATCGTGCCGTCGCGGTCGATGAAAAGGGCCTTTTTCTTCATGAAATTCAGAATTGCTTGAGGGCTGCGAGAAGTTCGTCGTTTTCCGCCGGGGTGCCGATGGTGATGCGCAGGCAGTTCCGGCACATCGTGATGCGGTGGCGATTGCGCACAATGATGCCCTGCTCCACCAGCGCATCATAGATGCGGCAGGCATCATTCACCCTGGCCAGGAAGAAATTGGCATCACTGGGGTATACCTGCTCGCAGATGGGTAGTGCAGCCACAGCCTGCATCATGCGCTCGCGCTCCGTGAGCGCTTCATCCACCCAGGCGCGGATTTCATCCATGTGGTCCAGGCGTTCCATGGCGGCGCGCTGGGTGAGGATGTTCACGTTGTACGGATACTTCACCTTATTGAACAAGGCAATAACTTCCGGGTGCGCCAGTGCCATGCCCAGGCGGATACCGGCAGAAGCCCAAGCCTTGGAGAAGGTATTGAGCACAATGAGGCGCGGGTATTCATCCAGCAGGGAGACAACGGACGAGCCCTCGGGAGCAAAATCAATGTAAGCCTCATCCACCACCACAATACCGCGGAAAGAATCAAGCACCTTGCGGATTTCTGCCAGCGGCAGCAGGTTGCCGGTGGGGTTGTTCGGGCTGCACAGGAAAGCCACCTTGGCAATGTCCCGGCAGTTTTCAGCAAAGGCGGTACCATCGAACTGGTACCCAGCCTTCAGCATGAACTTGATGTAGTGCACGTTGTTGATATCAGCACAAACCTCGTACATGCCATAGGAAGGATGAATAGCTACCACGCTGTCCACCCCGGGGGTGCAGAACGTACGGAAAATCAGGTCTATGGCCTCGTCGCTGCCGTTGCCCAGGAAGATGTGCTCCGGCGCCACGCCCTTGTAGGCGGAAATCTTCTGCTTCAGCTCCCACTGCAGCGGGTCGGGATAGCGGTTGTTCGGGGCGTTGTGCGGGCATTCGTTCGCATCCAGGAACACGTGGGCAGCCTTGCCGGCATACTCATCGCGGGCAGAGCTGTAGGGCTTGAGCTTCAGGATATTCGGACGAACAAGTCTGGCAATACCCGTACCCTGTTCTTCCTGAGGCTGCTCTGCCACGGCCTGTATGCGCAGAGTCATGGCGCGTGCGTGGGCGGACAGGTGCTCGGCTTCAGCCATAAGCTCCACGGTGCGGCCAATGCTGCGGATACCCAGCGGAGTGATGGTCTGCACCGTCATCTTGCGCTGGAAGCTATCCACACACAAGCTGCTGTAGGCCCGCACGCACCCCATGGTAGGCAGGGTGTGGTTGGTGCCGCTGGCGTAATCACCCGCGCTTTCGCAGCTGTAATTGCCCACGAAAATGGAGCCCGCGTTGCTGACAGATAAGGTCGGCACCCCTTTCATGGCAATGATGAGGTGCTCCGGCCCGTAGGCATTGGTGAAATCGATACAATCCTGCTTATCTGCCAGCACGATGATGCGACTATTGGCAATGGACTTGGCGGCAATCTCCTTGCGGGGCAGCGCGGCAAGCTGCTTCTCCACCTCAGCAGCCACGGCCTCGGCCACCGCGGCGCTGGTGGTCACCAGCATGGCCTGGCTGTCCGGTCCGTGCTCTGCCTGACTCAGCAGGTCAGCCGCCACAAAGGCCGGCACGCAGGATTCATCTGCCAGCACTTCCACCTCACTGGGACCGGCAGGCATATCAATGGCCACACCGGCCAGCGATGCCAGCTGCTTGGCAGCGGTCACATAGGCATTGCCAGGCCCGAAAATCTTGTCCACCTTGGGTACGGAAGCAGTACCATAAGTCATGGCGGCGATAGCCTGAGCACCACCCACCTTGAAAATGCGTTTCACGCCACAGAGGTCTGCGGCAAACAGAATGGCGGGATTCACCTTGCCATCTTTGCCGGGGGGCGTGCAGAGCACCACTTCCTTGCACATGGCCACGGCTGCGGGCACCGCCAGCATGAGCACGGTGGAGAACAGGGGAGCCTGACCACCGGGCACATACAGCCCCACGCTCCGGATGGGCAGCGTGTGCTGCTCGCAGTAGACACCGGGTGCCGTTTCACGGCAGCGGGCGGTTTCTCCACTCTGAATCAAGTGAAAATCCAGAATGTTGGCATGCGCACTGCAGATGGCCTCGCGCAGCTCCTGCGGCACCCGGGTGCAGGCTTCCTTCACCTCGGCGGCGGAAACCGCGAGTTCTTCCAAATCCACACCATCAAAACGGCGGCCGTATTCGTGCAGCGCCTTGTCGCCATGCTCATGCACGGCGTCCATGATGGGGCGCACTACATCGAAGAGCTGGGTGACATCGAAGGCCGGGCGGCGCACCAGCTCCGCCCACTGTTCACGATTGGGTTCCGTTATGATAGTCATGAAATTAAAGAAGTTACAGAATCATTTTTTCGATAGGCAGCACCAGGATACCCTGGGCACCGGCTTCCTTGAGCTTGCCGATGATATCCCAGAAGCAGGACTCATCCAGCACTGTGTGGATGCTGCACCAGCCCTCCTGGGCCAGCGGCATGATGGTGGGGCTCTTCACACCAGGCAGTACGGAGACAATCTGCTCCACGCAATCCTTCGGCGCATTCATAAGCACATAGCGCTTATCGGAGGCCGTCATCACGGCATCCATGCGGAAAAGCAACTTGTCCAGAATCTCCCGCTTCTCAGCAGGAAGGTTCTTATGGGCAATCAGCACGGCTTCACTCTCCAGCACCACCTCCACCTCGCGCAGGTTGTTGCTCACCAGCGTGGCTCCGCTGCTCACAATATCAAAAATGGCATCTGCAAGCCCGATTCCCGTGGCAATTTCCACCGAGCCGGTAATCACATGAATTTGAGCCTGTACCCCCTGCTCCTCCAGCCACTTGCGGAGGATGACGGGATAGGACGTGGCAATCTTGCGCCCTTGCAACCACTGCGGTCCCGTGTATTCATGCTCCTTCGGAATGGCAATACTCAGGCGGCAACCGCCAAAGCCGAGCTTCTTGACAATGTCGGCATCCCCCTGGCGCTCCAAGTATTCATTAAGCCCCACCACACCAATATCGGCCACGCCATCAGTCACGGTTTCGGGAATATCATCATCGCGCAGGTAAAGCACCTCCATAGGGAACTTGCGTGCCGCCACCAGGAGAGTGCGCTTGGACGAGCTCACCTTGATACCCGCCTCTGCCAGAATAGCCATGGTATCCTCGTTCAGTCGGCCTTTGGATTGTACTGCAATTCTCAAATTCATGTTATCTTTTGGGAAATTTCTATGTTTTTTCTATCACAGAACAAGGACGCGTCTATGCGGAATAGATGCGTCCTCGTTCTCTAGCACATGTGTGCCGGCAGGTTTAGGAAACCTTAGCAGCGGCTTCCTTCAGGTTCTTACCAACCTTGAACTTCACAACCGTGCGAGCGGGAATCGGAACGTTCTTGGCGGGGTCCTTGGGGTTGCGGCCAACCTTGGGCTTCACTTCCTTCACGGTGAAAGTGCCGAAGTTGCGCAGCACTACGCGATCACCCTTACCCAGAGCATCAGTAATCAGTTCGATCGTCTTCTGGATAATGTCAAGTACCTCGTTCTGCGTGAAGCCGTTATCCAGCTCAGCGCATACCTTGTTTACAAGCTCTCTCTTAGTAATCGTATTTGCCATAATAAAATTGCTTTAGTTAAAAGCCGCGCACATTGTAGACCAAAAAATCCTTTTTGTCTCGCCTAAAGTGATAAAAAGTGGCAAATTTTGCGTCAACTAAGCCAGAAATCGGTTTTTTCACGGGATTTTTTGTTGACGAGTCATTAAAATCACCTCATTCTAGAGCCCAGACATGGCCAACCAGTACAGCATCCAGCTTTCCCCAAGCGAGGCAACCGCTCTGAAACACAAATTGGAAACCCGCCCGGAATTCCGCACCAGCATGCGGAATTATGCTGATTTTTGTTTTGAATCAGAAAGCGTCAATGTTGCTTTCTACCCCAAAAAAGGGAGTCTGCTCATCCAGGGTCGAGGGGCTGAAAACTTTGTTCGCGACATCCTGCAACTCACCCCGGAGGAAAAAGCGCCATCACTTTCCTCAACCCTGCCTGCCCTGGTGGATTCCACTCCCCATTTCGGAATTGATGAAAGCGGCAAAGGTGACTATTTCGGACCGCTGGTCGTGGCAGGAGTCTATACCGATGAACGCTGCGCTGCCGAGCTGGTGCGGCTGGGCTGCAAAGACAGCAAATCCATTCCTGACGACAAAAAGATTCACTCCATCGCAGAAAAAATTAAAAAGACAGCCGGGGTAGTTTATGAAATCATCTGCATTGGTCCCCGGCGTTACAATGAACTCTACCAGGAAATCGGCAATCTGAACCGATTGCTTGCCTGGGGGCACGCCCGTGTCATTGCAGCCCTGCATGAAAAAGTACCCACCTGCCCCCGCGCTTTGAGTGACCAGTTTGCTAATGAGTGGGTGCTGAAGCGAGCCCTGGGGCAGCGCCGCATTCCCGTGCAACTCGAGCAACGCACCAAGGCTGAAAGTGACGTTGCCGTAGCTGCGGCCTCCATCCTTGCCAGAGACCGCTTTGTGCAGTGGATGAAGCAGACCGCAGAGGCCAGTAAATGCCCCATGCCCCTGGGCTGTGCACCGCATGTTACCCGCGCTGCCCAGCACTTTGTGGAAATCCACGGCAGAGAACGTCTCCAGGATGTTGCCAAACTGCATTTCAAGGTCACCCAAAAGCTCCAGTAAAAGAAAAAATCCGACAAAAAATCATTTTTTGCAAGAATTAGCTTGCAAGCTCACGCAATATCGTGTATATTCCCGCCGCACCCCATCACCAAGGGACCGTGCAAAGCATGGGCAGGTGTCTGAGTGGTCGAAAGAGCACGATTGGAAATCGTGTGTACGTCAAAAGCGTACCGAGGGTTCGAATCCCTCCCTGTCCGTAAGGTAAGCAAGCTGCAGCTCGATGAGTTGCAGCTTGTTTGTTTTATTTTTTTGCAAAAAGGCGTTCCTTTCCGGTTATTTTGCTTGCCAAGTGGAATTGAAACAGGTAGAATGACGCGCCCGCCGTTGGCGGCCGTCCCCCCGGCCTCAATTATCTGCGGGGGAACAAGAAACACAAATACATCTACACATTCTTCATATCATGAACGAACTCAAAGGTGCATGCATCATTGGCCAGTCCGGCGGTCCTACCGCTGTGATTAACGCTAGCGTTCTGGGTGCTATCCAGACCGCTCTCAACGCTCCTCAGATTACCCGCGTGCTGGGTGCCGCTAACGGCATCAAGGGCGTACTGGAAGGCAAGCTTTACGACATGGGCATGGAAGACCCGGTGGAGCTTGAACTCCTGAAGTTCACCCCCTCCTCTGCCCTGGGTACCTGCCGTTACAAGATGAAGAATCCGGATGTTGACCCGACCGACTACGAGAAGCTGCTGGAGACCTTCAAGAAGTTCGACGTGCGCTACTTCTTCTACAACGGCGGCAATGACTCCATGGATACCTGCAACAAGATTTCCAAGTTCATGGAGAAGAGTGGCTGGGAGTGCCGCGTGATGGGTATTCCCAAGACCATCGACAACGACCTTTTCGGCACCGACCACTGCCCCGGTTATGCCTCTGCCGCTAAGTACATTGCCACTTCCGTAATGGAAGTGAAGCATGATGCCTGCTGCTATGACACCGGCATGGTGACCATCATCGAGGTGATGGGACGTCACGCTGGCTGGCTCACCGCCGCTGCAGCCCTGGCTACGTACGCCGGCGCAGGTCCTGACCTCATCTACCTGCCCGAAGTAGACTTCGACATGGAGACCTTCCTGGCTGACGTAGAGAAGATTTACAACGCCACCGGCAAGTGCCTCGTAGTGGTTTCCGAAGGTATCCACGACAAGGATGGCAACTTCATTTCCGAAGCAAAGACTAACAGCAACGATGGCTTCGGCCATGCCCAGCTGGGTGGTCTGGCCAACAAGCTGGCAGAAATCGTGCGCGGTCGCATCTCCAGCGCCAAGGTTCGTGCCATTGAGCCCTCCCTGCTGCAGCGCTGCGCTACCCACCTGGGTTCCGCTACCGATGCTCACGAAGCCTACCTCGCTGGTAAGACCGCCGTTGAGGCTGCCGTGGCTGGTGACACCGACAAGATGCCCGCGTTCGAGCGCGCTACCGATGAAGAGGGCAACTACAAGTGCGAGATGAAGCTCCTGCCCCTGGCCAGCGTGGCTAACTTTGAGCGCAAGGTTCCCCGCGAGTGGATCAATGCCGCTGGTAACAACGTGGAGATGGCCTTCATCGACTACGCCCTGCCCCTCATCCAGGGTGCAACCGGCATGAAGACCGCAGAATCCCTGCCCCGCTTCGCCCGCCTGCGTAAGATTCTTGCCCAGCCCTGCAAGTAAGCAGAAAAGCGAGATTCAGTTGATTTTCAAGGAGCTACCCCCAGGGGTAGCTCCTTTTGTCTATGAATCGTCAAATGGGAATCTGCCGGGATTCAGGAAATATCGGATTCCGTGGGTCGGAATCCAACTTATCACTAACTTCATTTTTCAGCTCACCTTGCATCAATCTAACCAAAATCGAACATTTAGCAAATTAGGTTGTCACTCTTATCAAGATGTGGCAGTATAGGCGCATCCGGTGCTTAACAAACCCCGGCAATTGATATGACCCAACGCAACATTACCCGATACACATATGAAACCACCTCCTTTCAGGGGTGGAGACTGAGCATCTGCCGCAAGTGGAACCAGTTTACCAAATACTTCTCAGACCGCCAGTACGGCAGCGAGGAGGCCGCCTTCAAGGCTGCGGTAGAGATGCGCGACCGCATTTTCGATGAACTGAAACGCACGCCGGATGACCCGCGCGGCGTATTTGAACGCTTCAAGAGCGGAATGGAGACCGGAGAGGCACTACCCGCAGAAGCCCTCAGCAAGTAAGATTCAGGAAAAATCCCCGCCTGGCAGCAACGCTGGCGGGGATTTTTTCACCGGGCTTTCACTCTGCGCCCCTTCTTCTTAGCTTCATCCTCAGCCTTGGTCGGGGTGCGGGGGACCTCAGTATGGTCCCAGGCGTGGTCCCGGCGGATATCCTCATCGTGCACCAGACAGTATGACTTCAACTCAAAGCACTTGAGGATGTCCTTACCGCCCCGGTCGCCATAAATATCGCAATGGTACCAATCGCGATTGTTAATCCGCACGAGCAACCAGCTTTCCGTCCAGTGTTTCACACGGCCATGCACCAGTTCGCATGGGATGCCCAGTATATGGTAGACAACAGCAACCTTCTGTGAGAAACCAAGCGAATTATACCAAATGTATGCACCCACCGCATCCCCCAATGGGTCAGGATGCGCCTTGGGTTGATCGGACACCTTGCAAGGATAGTTGAAGTGGGTCAGCGTGATTTTCGCACGGTTATTAGGCTGGGTCTTAACGCTGGCGGCCCACTCTACGCAATCCTTGAGTTGAAGTGTTTCCGCCGTGGTGAGCTTGGCTCTGGCCGCGCCATTGGAATATGCGCGCGACAGGCGGATATGCGACCAGTATTTGATATCAAGGGAAATAGTGTTCGATTTCTGGTCGTATATGGCATTATATTGCTCCGCATACTTACCGATATCGGAAGCTCCTACAATGAGGCGCATCCGCCAATCTTCCACATCATCCACGCAGCGGAACTCAAGCCGCGGTCCCTCCAGCGTGGTGGAATACTGCTCCAGAAGTTTGTTAAAATCATCCGGATTCCGCACCAGCAAATGCTTTTCCTGGGCGGAAAGCCTGCGCGGACGGGGGGCATACCGGCTCGTCCGCATAGCCAGATCCACCTGGTTCTTGCGGCGTTTATCCGGTGCAATGTAGCGTTTTTCCAAGGCCTCCTTCACCAGGTTCCGTTTCTGATCAATGTGGAGCGCCTCCTCAGCCTTTTCAGAACGTTCCAATTTCATACCCAGCATATTGGCAATAGTATTGCTACTGCCGGCGGCATTGTTGACATAGGTATTAAACAAGGAAGGCAGGATGCACTCGTCCTCCCGCGGCAGGGTATAGCCAGAGCTGGAGGCCAGGCAGGCACGCCTGGTTTCATTGCGGACGGAGTGATGCCATGCGTTCAACTGCGGAGTCTCCTGATAAACATCCGGGTTCACCCAGAGGTGGTCTGACTCCATCTCAGCATCCGTCAGCAGGAAATAATTGTACGTCCGCATAGGGGAAGCAGAAATAGGGTCATCCCAGCAGGTATCCAGGTGGTACCATTCCTCGTCCAGCTCCACCATATTCCAGACATGGTTCATCTGCTCCGTACCGTACACCATGCGGCAATCAATCTTGAGCATATGCAGCAGGAGCTGGGTAGCGCGGGCATAGGCCACGCAGGAGCCCCTGCCTTGCAGCACCATTTCCACCACCCCGTGCTTTTTCTTCTCAAAGGCAGAGGTATCAATCAAGGCATCATGCACCTTGAGCACCTTCTGACCATTCGGCATGCCCAGCTGCACATTCTCACTAATCCACCAGGAGCAGGTTTCCAGAACCTCCAGTTCATTCTGCTCCAGCTTACCCTCCACCTTCTCATTGCGGAACGCGGCCAGGATGCGGGACTCTGGGGTGTAATCAATATTGAGGTACAGGGAACCCTGCCTCTCCTCCAGGCTCAGAATTCCGTAGATGCTGGTATTGAGCCTACGAATCCACTGCTCCAGCTGAGCCTTGGTTGCGCCGTCCCCCAGCTTGAGTTTGTTGCGTTTTTTCAGCTCGCGGGACATAGCATACACCAAGATCTCAAAATCAGCCAGTGAGCCCACCTCATTGGGTTCCACCACGGGCTGCAGGAACCACTGGCTGGCCTTCGTATACACAGGCCCCAGATACAAGCGGTTGATTTCGCCCAAGGAATCCCAGCGCGGAGTATTCTTATCCGGCGGCAGGTACCCAGTAATCCTGCGAGCCTTATCCACGGTATCGCTAGCTGCCTGAACCAGCTGGTTCAACCCGACCACCAGGCATAGCAGACAGCACATCACGTGAAACAACCGACGCATGCTAACACATCAGAATCTTCCGGAAAACGGATTGAACTTCTTGAGCATCTCCTTCTCCTGCTTCGTAGGCGTAGGAGGAATCTCCTCGCGGTCCCATGCGTGGTCTTCCTTCACCTCATCATCGCGCACCATGCAGTACTTCAACTCACGTTCCGATTTTTTTCCGTCGATATCATCCTGGGCAGAGTCCACGTGATACCACTCCCGCTTATTGACACGGACCATATTCCACACATGGTCACGCGCCTTGGTACGGCCATGAACCATAATGCAGGGAATATCCATGAGATTGAGCGTCACGTACAAAGCCTGGGCGTAACCCACACTCTGACTGGCGCGCTCATTGACCATCTCGCAAAGAGCAGAAGGTTCATCCTTCACCTTAGCATGGTTAACCACCCCCATATGCGCCCCCTTCACATGGCGCCGCTTGCTCTTCACCATCTGGATGGGAGCCGTTTCCACCCATTGTTCAATCGTTCCAAGAGCCCTGCGCTCTGCGGCTGTGAGTTTTTTACGGGCATCATCATTATTCGCCGCAGTCAGCAACCGCACCTGGGGCCAGTATTCAATATCCAGAGTGATAGTGCTCTTCTTTTCATCATAAATGGCATTGTATTTCTGCGCGTAGACGTTAATATCGGATTTCCCGACCATCTCGCGCATTTTCCAGCCATCCATATCCTTCTTGCACTTAATCACCAGGCGAGGGCCAGCCAGTTCATTGGCATGAGCCTCAATCTGCTCATTAAACTCGCGGTAATCACTCACGCCGTCCTTCTTCTCATCACCCTTCTTCAGGCGAGTCACCTTGGGCTTGTACTTCAGCCAGTGCTTAGCCACATCGGCTGGGTCGCTCCCCTCACCCATCTTGAGCTTATCCTCAGCCTTTTCCTTACGTTGCACATCCAGCCCCAGCATGGTCGAGAACTGCTCACCGCGGTTGGACGCCTCCTTCAGGTACATATTGTACATGGATTGCTCCACGGGCTCCTCCTCCCTAGGCAAAGTATAACCAGAACTCCCCTTTGCCCAGCTGCGGCGCATATCATTACGCACTGGGAAATGCCAGGGGTTCACCTGCGGGGTCTTTTCAAAATTCTCCGGGTTAATCCAATCATGGTCTGCATCCATTTCCACATCCGTCAGCAGGTAGTAATTATACATCCGCATATCACCACTTCCCTTGGGATCATCCCAGGTGACGTCCATATGGTACCACTCCTCATTCAACTCCACCAGGTTCCAGACATGGTTCATCTTCTTGGTACCCATCACCAGGCGGCAATCTATCTTGACCATGTGCAGAAGCAGCTGAGTGGCGGCAGCATAGGCAGAGCATACGCCCTTCCCTTCCAGAATCAGCTGAGCGGCCTTATGGCAGCCCTTCGTATAGCTGGAGTTATCTACCAAGGCATCATGCACTTTTTTGAGTTTAAGCCCATTGGGCATATTCTCAGTAATATTGTCGGCAATCCAATCGGCGCAGGTATTAAGAACCTTCTTTTCCTCATCCGTCAGCGAGCCCTCCACACCTGGGTTACGGTAAGCCGCCATGATGCGAGCCTCTGGGGTGTAACTTGCCTTCAGCCCCAGTTCATCATTCTCCTCCGTCAGCTCATAGCTACCGTACAAACTGGTGTTGATACGGGCCAGCCACTTGCGTAGCACTTTGGCAGAAACGCCACAACTGGTCTTGATGGGAGATTCCGGAATCAGCCGACCGGCCATGAAATACACCAGCTGCTTCAGGTCATCCTCACTGCCTACCTCTTTGGGGAGCTCGTTTTTCAGCTCGAACCACTTACCTGGTTTCGCCACAGTCGGCCCCACGTACTGCCGGTCTTCATCATTCATGGGATCCCACTGGGGGGCAGTCTGCTTCTCCAGGCAGGCGCCCTTTTCAAAATACCCCGTAATGCGGCGGGCCATCTTCAGACTATCTCCATCCTTAAACGTCCGGGCCAGAGCCGTACCATCCAGCAGCAGCAAGGCGAACAAACTAACAATCAGTCGTTTCATCATCATGATTCAAAATCAGGGTTTGGCAGGAGTTGGTTTCACTCTCAGCAGGAGATGGAACTGTCCATTCCGGGTGTTCAGAGCACCATCCACCCGCTCGATATAGGAGGCAGCAGCGGCAGCATGAGCTGCACCTTCCTGAGCCTGCTCCGTCTGCTGAACCTGGGCATACGCTGCGGCCGCGCGGGACAAGGCATGAAAATGCAGAGAGAACACAGCACCGCCCTCCACCGGCACAGGATTCTGAGGGGCGAGGGAGAGGCAAGGCTGCCCTACATTCAGCATCACAGCCCCGTTCCCCTGCTGCACCAAAGCCTCACATGACTTGTGCTCTCCCTGTTCAGCCTGCAGCAGGCGTATTCCCGACTGCAGCCGTGTGCCAGCCTCCTTCAGGACTGCGGCATCGGCCACTCCGGCACGCAAAGAAAACAACACAGGGGATTCCGGAGCGGCTGACTCAGTCACTCTCAAAGCCACATTCCCCTGCAACGCTCCCCCCAGGAGGTGGATACCTTCCATCAATTGCTGCACAGCGGGGCGGAGTTTCTGCCAGTTGTTCAGCGACTCGGCACCCTTGTTCCTGAACTCCTCCTTCAGACTGGAAACATAAGCCTTATGGACGGCTCCCACATCTGCCAGCACCGCAGCAGCATCAATCCGTGGCAAGCCCTTCAGCGGTGTACTTTCCAGGAAACAAACCGTCTGGGGGGCATGAGCAACCCGCAGCATTTCCAGCGAGCCAGGAGCAAAGCTCTCGCCATTTGCATCTGCGGATACCCTCACATAAAAATCACCCTGTTGCCGCCACACTGCCACCTGATCCCCCTGCACTCTGGTGCGCGTCAGTGCCGAGAATTGCCGGAACAAGCGATTCAGGGCATCCAAAGCAGCGGAAGCAGGCTCATTCCCCGGTGCTTGTTTGGCAAAAACCTTCTGCAACAGTCTCGGAACCGCGGTAGAGGAAATGCGGTTGAATTCCTCCCGCATGTTCACCATATCAGCACTGCTGTGAGCCAGCGCAAAGGCATCATGCTGCAAACAGGCATCAAACGGCAGCATCTTACCATCGCCCAACAAGGAATCAGCCCAGGAAGAAGGCAGTTTCACCTCATCAGGGTTGCTGCAGAGAGTCAGCAACAGAGCATTCCCCCGCACCTGGGTTATCACGTACAGGCGCGCCTGGCGGAGGTTTTCCCGAACCTGTTTCTCATGCTCAGGAGCCAGTCCAAGTTCACCAAAATCCATCAAATCGCCGCGAACGCAGAAACCGCGGCTCGCCCCCCTGGCATAAAGCTCCACCGGGCCATCGGCCTGCAAAGGAATCATCAGAGGCAGCACGGAAAGCTGCTGCAGGATGTCAGCCTGCCCGGGCGCACAGGAAAGTGCCACATGAATGGGACCCAGATGAAAATCACGCGTTGCCTCCACCAGCGCCGCACCCATCTGGTACAGCGATTCCCGCTGCTGAGCGGCAAGAGCCAGGGCAGTCTCCGCACCAGCCTGCACCATCCATTTTTCCGCAGCATCCTTCTCAGCAGCCCATTTCAGCAGCGGTGCCAGCCGCTTCAAATCACGAACAGCAGAATGGCTCACTCCCACCGCCACGCTATCCAGCGCGCCATCCGGTATGTATTCAGAAACGCCACCGGAAAAGCAAGCCAGCAATTCCGACACACGCCGCACAACCAGGAACGAATCCGTTTCAGCCGGGAGCACCCCCAGCACTGAAAAGACAGCCGCGCGTTGTTCCGGAAGAAGCCCCGAAGCCGGAGCCGCGGGTGCAGCCTGCTGCAGAAGGTGGAGCAAATCATGTCCTGTGGCATCCTGTGCGGCCTGTACCGGCAACACCATTCCACAACAACAGAGGAGTGCTAGAATCCGTTTCTTCATCCACCCCATTGTACCGTTCCAGTCTCCTGCTGTAAAGCAAATAGCATGCTACACACCGCCGAACCAGCAAGAAAAAAGCCTGAGGTTGGTTAACCTCAGGCTTGGAAAACAGAAAAGAAGGGATGCTTACTTCTCGCAGTACGTGCGGACAGCCGCAGCAATGCGGGCAGAAACAGCCTCGGGCTCACCCTCTTCGGTCACGTCAATCTGCACCACCTTACCCTGGGCACGGTAGTGCTCCACCACGGGTACGGTCAGCGTCTCGTAATCCTTGCGGCGCTTGGCGAAAGCCTCAGGGTTGTCATCAGAACGCACAATCATGGCGCCGCCGCACTTCGGGCAGATTTCCTCACCATTGCGAGTAGTCTCACCACAAGCGGGGCAAGCCTTGCGCTTCAGCATGCGGGCTTCAATCAGCTCGGCAGAAACGTTGAGGTACACCACGATATCCACACCCAGCCCCATGGCTGTCAGGTTGGCATCCAGCGTCTCAGCCTGGGAAACGGTGCGGGGATATCCGTCCAGCAGGCAACCACAATCCTTGTTCTCACCCAGCCACTTAGCCACAATGCCGTTCACCACTTCATCGGGTACGAACATGGCAGCATCCATGTACTTCTTGGCCTCCAGACCCAGTTCTGAGCCAGCAGCAATCTCAGCGCGCAGGAGAGCACCAGTGCTCAGCGGCTTGAGGCCGTAGGTCTCGGAAAGGAAAGAGGACTGCGTGCCCTTGCCGGAAGCAGGAGCGCCTACAAGTACGAATCGCTTCAGCGTTTTCATAAGTCTTAATTTAGAGAATATTTCGGCAGCGAATGCTGCCAAGCCGGGCTTATTATGCCTGTTTCAACAGGAAAAGCAAGCTAAAATACAGCCTTCTCCACCTGTTTTTGGAATTTACCCTCTACGCCACCGAACGCCAAAGGCAGCCATTTCCAAGGGGGGGCAAGCCCTTGCATGAGCAGACAGCAGCAAAAAAGCCCCCTTCCCAGACGAGGGAAAGGGGCTTTGAGACAATCAGAATGAGGAGCGTCAGGGCATGATACCCAGGGCTTCCTCAGCCAGCAGTTTACAGCCGCGAAGGTCGAGCTTGCCGGTGGGCAGCACAGGAATAGCCTCCACCGGCACCAGGTACTTGGGAGCCCAGAGGGTTGGCATCCCCTTATCGGCCAGCATCGTGCGGATATCCTGAAGGATTTCGTTTGCCGCGGAGCTCTTCTGGTGCTGGGGCATAGAGGAAAGCAACACAAGAGCCTCACCCTTCTGCGGGTCACTCACTCCGGCAATGGCAATCTGCACGCCATCTTCCACATTCAGCTCAAGTCCCTCGGCAAGGGCAATCTCCACACCCTCGTGCGGCACCATTTCGCCACCAATCTTGGAGAATCGGGAAAGGCGCCCCCCCAGAGTGATAAAGCCGTTGAGATCCATCTGGCCGATATCACCGGTCTTGAACCAGCCATCGCGGAAGATTTCCTTGTTCAGCTCAGGGCGTCCGATATAGCCTCCAAACACATTGGCACCCTTGAACCAAATCATGCCGCGTTCGGTAAGCGGCAGTTCCCTGGAGTCATCGTCCACATCGGTGATGCGGATAGCAATACCAGGCAGCATGGCACCGATGCTGGGGCGCACCGTGCCGGGTACATAGAACTTGGAGTCCTTCACACGCTCCGGTTCCGGCATATTGGCGCCGATAACCGGGGAGGTTTCCGTCAGGCCATAGCCCTCCATGGGGTACACACCGCACTTCTCAATGAATTCCTTCTCCAAATCAGGTTGCAATTTCTCGGCTCCCATCACGAAGTAGCGCACGCTCTTGAAGGTATCCGCATCAGCGCGGCGAAGCATGGCGCGGGCAAAGGTGGGCGTGGCGCACACAAGGGTGAGCTTGTAGCGCTTAATAAGCTCGTTGAGAGTGCGGGCATCAGTCGGGTTCGGGTAGGAGCAGACCATGCAGCCTGTCATCATGGAAAGCATCATATTCACCGTCATGCCGAAACTGTGGAAGATAGGCAGACTAGCCAGGAAACGGCAATCCGTCATATCCAGGCGGCAGGCACACTGGCACACATTGGCCATGAGCATGCGGTGGGTAAGCACCACTCCCTTCGGCTCACCACTAGAGCCGGAGGTGAAGAGAATCACCGCTTCATCATTCCCCTTCCGGGCATCCGTATCGAACATCTTGCAAAGGATAGAAGCAGGGAGCAACTTGGCCTTCAGCACGTTGGCAATGAGGGTGGATTTCGGAGTCTTCGTCAACAGATCCTCAACCAGAATCAGCTGCTCCTCCGGAGGCCAGGGGAACTGCGGCAACTTCTGCATGAACTTGCGGGCGGTGATGAACGTCTTGAGCCCAGCCTGCCGCACCGTACTCTCAAAGGCCGCAGCAGAGGAGGCGTAGTTAATCATGACCGGGGTGACTCCGGCCAGCATGCAGCTCAAAGTCGCAATCACACCACCGGCACCGGGCGGCAGAATCACACCGATGCGCTTATCATCGAGCTTGCCCAGCATCTTAGCCACTGCCATACTCACACCGAGCGCCTTGAAATGCTGCAAGGCAGCGTGCGTCATTCCATCCACAATCTCGGTCTTAGGGAAGCGTTTCAGGGCATACACCAGGTTCGTGGTCACCGAGGTATCCAGCAACGGCTGAGCGGCGAAAAGCTCGGCTCCCTTTTCAAGCCAGGCAGCCATCAGGCGCTCACCGGTCTGCGGGCCAGCTGCCAGCTTTGGCAGGATGCAGAACTCCTCATGCGTATCAAAGTCAGCACAGTCGCGGTACAGGGTCTGCACGGTGTTGCCGTAGTGTCCCAGGAACAAGGGTACGGGGGAGATATGCAGACTACCCACATGGCGCAGGAAGGGAGAGGGTACATCGCTGTACGTACCGCGCCACTTGGCCACCTGCCCCGGCAGGAATACCACACTGACACCGGCACTCAGGTGGGCAAGAATCTGCTCACGCACGGCCAGGGATGTGGTATGGCGGAAATCGAAATACTCTACCTCGACATCGTGGTTTTTGAGGTAATCCATCACATCATCCGATGGTGGAAAGGTGGGGTCTACCAGGTAACACACCTTGCCATCCAACAGACGGTGCAGAGCCGTGCCCGCCTGAATGCTGATGCGGTTGGGCATGTAAAAGGCGG
Organism: Akkermansia sp.; assembly: GCA_045538105.1. Lineage (GTDB taxonomy): Bacteria > Verrucomicrobiota > Verrucomicrobiia > Verrucomicrobiales > Akkermansiaceae > Akkermansia. The sequence goes on along the minus strand of JAZSQS010000020.1, from coordinate 13,521 downwards.
GAGATACGATATTCTCCTTGCCGTGTATGATAAGGTCAGCCATAAGTTATAGGTTGTAAGATATTGATGTTAATAAAAAATGTGAAGCAGACTCAGCGTTGGAGTTCCTGGGTGGCAGGGGCATACCCGGCAGCCGCAGCAGCCTCCAGCAGACGGCATCCCTCAGCCTCATTCTGCTCCACCCCAATGCCACGCCGATAGCAGCACCCCAGTGTAAACTGAGCCTCAGGCAATCCCTGGTCTGCCGCAGTGCGGCACCAGCGCATGAATTCCCCCTTGTTGATAGCCATTCCCTCGCCCAGTACATACAGACGAGCCAGATTAAACTGAGCCACGGCATCCCCAGCCTCAGCCTTCGACACCAGCTCTGCCGCCTCCGCGTTCAGCGCCGGGAGAGGGGTGGGTTCCGGAGCAGGCTCTGGTGCTGGGACCGGCGCAGGCTCTGGTGCTGGGGTCGGTGCGGGTTGAGGCGCCGGAGCCGGGGTCACCTGCGGCTCAACAGGCTGAGGTGCCGGCGCCGCTTCCCCCTCCACTGTCCATTGAGCCCATTTCTCATCAAGCTGCTCCACCCATACCTTCATCTGGTTCATGAGATCCAGAGCCCATTTCTCAGCCTGCCCCCATGCAGGCATACCGTACCGCTGCCAGCCGTCCTGCACCACGGTCCTCGCCGGAGCATACCCATAGATTCCTGCTCCAGTCCCAGCCACAAGCAGCATCATACTCATTATCAGAATCGTCTTTTTCATAACCAGCAGTTTACTTTCACTCTACACAGCTTTTCCTACCGTGTCAACCAATCCACGCGTCAGTTCGTACCAAACTCCGTTATACCCACGCCAAAATTAAACTTTTCCTAAGCTTCTCCCTTGAATTGAGGGGAGATATATGCTAAGATACAGCCGTTCCATGAGCAAAGACATCACCCCCGTATACCTGCAGGAAAACCCCAGTCTCATTCAGAAGATGTTTGGGGATTACTATCTGGAATACGCATCGTACGTGATTCTGGAGCGAGCCGTTCCGCATATCATCGACGGGCTCAAGCCGGTGCAGCGGCGCATCCTGCACTCCATGGAACGAATGGATGACGGGCGTTACAACAAAGTGGCCAACATTGTGGGTGACACCATGAAATACCACCCGCATGGAGATGCATCCATCGGCAGTGCGCTCGTCACCCTGGGGCAGAAAGGGCTGCTCATTGATCCGCAGGGAAACTGGGGCAACATTCTCACGGGAGATGCCGCCGCAGCCCCCCGATACATAGAGGCCCGCCTTTCCGCCTTTGCCAAGGAAGTTGTGTACAGCCCCAAGGTGACAGAATGGAAACTCAGCTACGATGGGCGCAACAAGGAACCCGTTGCCTTACCCGTCAAATTCCCGCTGCTGCTGGCTCAGGGAGCGCTAGGCATTGCCGTGGGGATGAACTGCCTGATTCTGCCGCATAATTTCAATGAGCTGATTGAAGCCGCCATCCATTACCTGAAGGGTGAGGAATTCGAGCTCTACCCGGATTTCCCCACAGGCGGGCTGCTCGACGTGAGCACCTATAACGATGGCACCGGCAACAGCCGCCTACGCTGCCGCGCCAAGCTGGACACCAGCGCGAAAAAGCTCATCCGCATTACAGAAATTCCCTACGGCACCACCACGGAATCAGTCATCCAGAGCATTGAGAATGCCATGGAAAAGGGCAAACTCAAGGTAGCCAGGATTGAGGACAACACCGCCGCCACGGCAGATATCCTCGTACACCTGCAAGCCGGGCAGGACGTAGAGAAAACCTGCAATGCACTCTACGCATTCACCGAATGCCAGGTCAGCATCTCGCCCAAAGCGGTAGTCATTGTGGATCGCAAACCCGTCTTCATGGGTGTTAGTGAAATTCTCAGGCACAATGTTGATAACACCCGCGAAACCCTGCGGCGCGAGCTGGAAGTACAGCTGGCCGAATTGCAGGAAAGCTGGATGCAGGCCAGCCTGGAAAAAATCTTCATAGAAAACCGCATCTACAAAGTGCTGGAGGAAAGTGAAAGCTGGGAGCAATCACTTGCAGAAATTGAAGAACGCCTGCAACCCTTTGTGCAGGACTTCATCCGCCCCATCACCCGGGATGACATCATCCGCCTCACAGAAATCCGCATCAAGAAAATCGCCAAGTACGAAATTCACGAAGCAGAGGAGCACATCCATGGGCTTGAAGATGAGATTGACCAATGCCGTAAGAACCTCGCACAACTCACCAGATACACCATCCGCTGGTTTGAAAAGCTCCAGAAAAAATATGGTGCAGCCTGGCCGCGCCGCACCGAGCTCACTACCTTTGATACCGTGACCCGCGCCGTGGCTGCCGTGGAAAATGAAACCCTCTATATCGATGAAGAGGGTTTTGCCGGGTATGGTATCAAGAAAGGGGGCGAGGCCGTCGACAAATGCTCCACCATGAGCGATATCCTCGTCATCGACAACCAGGGCATTCTCACCGTCCGCCGCGTGCAGGATAAATTCTACGTAGGCAAAAAGCTACTGCATATCAGCGTACTGCGCCCCACGGATGACTGGGTGTTCAACATGATTTACCGGGACGGCAAGGAAGGCATTACCTATGCCAAGCGCTTCAAGCTGGGAGGTTTCACCCGCGATAAGGAATACCAGCTCACCCAGGGAACCAAAGGAAGCCGCGTCTTCTTCTTCACCGTGCACAAGACGGAAGAAGACAGCAGCGCCATGTCGGTGAACGTGTATCTGAAGAACCAGCTGCGCCGCCTGCGCCGCCCCATTCCCTTTGATTTCGGCAAACTCCGCATCAAAGGCCGCAATGTGCTGGGTAACATCGTCACCAAGAACCAGGTAGAACGCATTTCCCGCATCATGCCCGCAGCGGCAGACTCAACGGAAGCCCCAGATGCAGACGCCCCTGCCCTCCAGCAGCCCCCTGTAGTCTCCGAAACGACCGCGCCCGATACCACCCTCTTGCCCCCGGACGGAGCTCCACCCATGCCGGGACAGGAAGTATCCGACAGCCACGAGCAAATGGGATTTGACTTCTGAGCCCACGCAAGGGAATGAGGCTTCCACCTCTCAGGAGTGCAGGATGGTGCGAACCGGGAACGGGATATTGATATTCTCGCGGGCGAAGGCATCCAGAATCGCCTTACCGAAGGCGAAGCGGGCCATGTGGTAATCCTCCGTCTTGCACCAGGCGCCAATATGCAGATTCAGGGAGGAATCCCCAAAACCCACAAACTGCACCACCGGGGCAGGAGTAGCCGCCAGCAGGGGTTGCTCCTCAATCACGCGGAGCAGCACCTGGCGCACGTTCTCCAAATCACTGGCATAATCCACGCCCAGGTCAAAATCACAGCGGCGCAGCGTATCACCCGTCATATTGACCACGGGTTCCTTTACCAGTGTTTCACTGGGAATGCGGACGATGGAATTATCAGCCTGGCGCAGCGTAGCAGAAAGCAGGTTGATACTCTCCACCGTACCACTCACGCCCCCGGCGCTCACATAATCCCCCAGGCGGATACTGCGCTCACTCATAATGAAGATACCGCTGATGAGGTTGCTCAGCACTGTCTGGGCCGCAAAGCCAATGGCAATACCAGCTACACCGGCAGCACCCAGTACGCTGATAAGGTCCACCCCCACGGCACGCAGAGCATGCACCACCACGAATACCCACAGCAAAGTCAGCAGGGTCTTTTCAACCAAGGTTCCCACCTGGCGCGGAAGGCGCTTGTTGATGGGGCGGAAAATACGCTGCATGATGAAGCTCAGAACCACACCGGCCAGCAGGGTGAGCGCAAAAACAACCCAACCCTGGGTCATCAGGAACTCCCACACGGCTCCGGCATCCATCCAATCCACAGCAGACCATTTCTTCATGCCCGCATTGTAGCATAGCCCCCCTGGGCAGAAAAGATGAAATTCAACCTGCTATTCAGGAAATTCTGCCCTCTTCCTCCATGCGGCAGAAAAAAGGGAGCCCGGCAGAAACACCGGACTCCCTTGCAAAAACAGGTCAGTTGACGGAATGGAGCCTTACTCAGCAACCGTCACCTTGGCATTGCGGGCCAGCAGGTCGATAACCTTGGAAGTAATCACGCTCAGGCGGATACCCTGCACGCGGTTCTCGCGGTACATCTTGCGGATGAAGTTCTTGAGGTTCTTCTCCTTGGCCTGCTGAGCCATGTTGGCCATAGCCTCCAGGAGCTCCTGCTCCGTGGCAATGATGTGCTCCTTACGGGCGATTTCCTGCAGGGCGAAGTACACGCGCAGGTTACGCTCCGTCTCCTTCATGGCCTCAGCCTTGAAAGCTTCCATATCCTTGGCCACATCATAATTGCCAGCCTGGATAGCGGCATACATCTTGCGCTGCACCGTGTTCTCATTTTCACGCTCCACCAGATCCTGGGGCAGCGCAAAGGTAAGCTGGTCAGCCAGCTTCTCAGAAATCTGGTCAGCCTTGGCCTCATCATTAGCGCGGGTCTTGGAAGCCTTCAGGTTCGTGCGGACAATTTCCTTAATCTCGTCCATGCTCTTTTCGGGCAGAGCGCCAGCGAAAAGCTCAGGAGTAATCTCGGGCACGCGCTTCTCGCGCACCTCCTTCACCGTGCAATTGAAGGTCACGTCCTTACCGGCAAGGTCGGAAATGGGGAAATCCTCCTTCATGGTGAGCACGAGCTCCTTCACATCGCCAGCGGAAACACCTTCAAGCCCCTGGGGCAAACCAGGCATGAAGGAATCTTCCTCGATGGCCACCCAGTGCCCCTCGCGACCTTCCATGAAGCCAACGGGCTTGCCGCAGTACTCAGCGGTAGGCTTACCCTCCACGCTGGTCTTAAAGTCAATCACCACAATGTCACCCTTGGCAGAAGCGCGCTCCACCACCACATGCTCGGCAGAGGATTCAGCATACTTCTGCAGCGTCTCCTGCACTTCGTCATCGCTCACTTCATCCGTGGGGATAGTCACCTCAATGCCCATGTATTCCGGAAGTTCAAAGTCCGGCACAATCGTCAGGGTGGTCACCAGCTTGTAGGAACCATCAGCTTCCTCGGTGGTGGTGGGGTTACCGAAATCGAGCACCTTGAGCTCCGGATTCTGCTCCAGAGCCTGGTCCTGGGCATCAGCCTTGATGCGGGCATCCAGCTCATCGGCAATACCTTCGGCGTAACGCTTGGCAATAACACTCTTGGGAGCCTTGCCGGGACGGAAACCGGGAATGCGGGCGTTCTTGGCAAAGGCGCTGATGGCTGCGTCCTTGATGGTGCTCACCTCTGCAGGGGTGGCAATAGCGGTAAGTGTTGCCTGGCAATCACTTGTTTTGTCGATGGTAATATCCATAATGATACGTTGTTAGAAAACTTGATGAAAAAGCGCGCGCATTCTACTACAGGTTAACAGAAAAGGCAAGCGCATAAAGCGGCATCATGCCACGATTCACCAGAATCCCAAGGTCACGAGGCGTAAGAACCGGCAATTATTCATTAAGACTTAATTCATTACAAATACAACCCCATCAACACAGACCTACAGCCGGTGGCAGAGCCCATCATCATTTAGAAGCTCGCAATCAGACGGTTGGCAATTTAATCAATTGCGATAGAGCCGCGGTTCACGCGACAGCAAATCCACGCATCAGCGCAAAAGCTCATCAATAACCTCCAGGCAAGGAGAATCATACCATTTATTCTGGAGCAATTCCCTGCGTCTTTTCAGCAGCTGAGCTCTTGAAGCCTCATACAATTTCATGGCAAGCTGCTCAGCCATAGTCAGCTGGTTTTTGAACGCATTGAAATGATGGCGAGTCTGCTGGGAGCTTCCCCAGAGCGGCAGCAGTTCCTGCAACGCCACAGAGGCAGCATCTGCTCCAGCGCGGTCCCGTACCTGGCTGAGGATTTCTGCAGCCTCCACCATCACCCGGGTCATGGTCTGTATATCACTCAGAATCCACTCCCTCGGAGGAGGGTTCTTGGGCATTAAATCATACACTCCGGCAAGTGGCATCTGCAGCATGTAGAGCAAATGCTCGGCAGGAGGCAGATTCAGAGCTTCTGAAACCAGGCGGAGCTGCAGGTTGTCCACTCCGTATACCTCAGCCACCAGGTATTCAAGAGCCATTTCCACAGCATAAGTCTGCCGGCGGCTCAGAGTGCCGGAAGCCAGCATCTCCTGATACCGGCAAAAAAGTTCGGGAGCTCCGCTGCTGCGAGCCAGTACTGCAGTAGTCCTGCGGATTTCCGGGCTGACTCGGTTGCGCTCAGACTTCGCCCGGCTGGTCAGGTACACCAGAGCACGCTTCAGCCCAGCCTGCCGGCAACCGTAGCGCACATCAGCCCGGGCCTCAGCCTGCGTAGGTGGCAAGGGTATCCCGCACTCCGCAATGGTCAGCAGCGCCTCTTCCCCCTGCACTGCGGCCCATTCATTCTGCGTGGGCAGAACCCACGCCGCCAGCGGCAACGCAGTCACCCAGGTCAGTATGGGCAGCATCCAGCGCATGTCATACTCAGGCGAATTCGCCCATGTAGAACTTCTTCTTACCTCGGCGGATGATGACAATGCCGCCTTCCAGCGCCGCTGCCGGGGAAATTTCCCAGGTGGGGTCCTTCACCACCTCCCCGTTGATGGAAATGGCACCATTCCCAATGAACTCACGGGCTTCACGCTTGGAGCTGCAAATCTTGGCAGCCACCAGGGCATCTGCCAGCGGTCCTGCGGTCAGCGTCACCTGGGGAACGTTCTTCATACCGCTCTTGATATCACGGGCAGAAAGGCTCTTGAAATCACCGGCAAAAAGTTTTTCACTCACCTCCACCGCGTGCTCGAACTCCTCAGAGCCGTGCAGGTCGGTGATGATTTCGCGAGCCAGGGCCTTCTGGGCAATGCGCTGCTCCGGGTGCTCGTTGTGGCGAGCCTCAATTTCCATAATCTCCTCAGGAGAAAGGAAAGTCAGTCGCTTCAGGTAGGAAATGACGCAGGCATCATCGCTGTTGAGCAGGAACTGGTACAGCTCGTAGGAGGAAGTCTTTTCCTTATCCAGCCAAAGGGCGTTGCCCTCACTCTTGCCGAACTTGTTACCCTGGGCATCCGTGACCAGGGGCATCGTGAGCGCATATACCTCATCGCCCGTGGTCTTGCGGATAAGCTCGATTCCGGTGGTGATATTGCCCCACTGGTCGCTGCCAGCCACCTGCAAATCCACCCCGCGGGTTTCATGGAGGTGCTTGAAATCGATAGCCTGGATGAGCATGTAGGAGAACTCGGCATAGGAGATACCGCTCTCCATCTGGCGGCGTACGTGGTCCTTGGTGAGCATGTAGCCCACGTTGATGTACTTGCCGTAATCACGGAAGAAGTCAATAACGTTCATTCCGTTAATCCAGTCGTAGTTGTTCACCACCTCAAAGCCGAACACCTTCTCCACCTGGGCACGCAGCGCATCGTAGTTGCGGAACACCTCTTCCTTCTGCTTCAGCTCTCGCTCCACCGTGCCGCGCGGGTCACCGATGAGGCCGGTTGCCAGACCCACCAGCAGAATCGGGTGATGACCGTGCTCCTTCATGCGGCGCGTGATAAGGAAGCTGGAATAGTGCCCCAGGTGCAGGCTGTCGGCAGTCGGGTCAGTGCCGATATAGAAGGTAAGGCCGCCCTTGTTGAGCTTCTCAATGAGATCCGGGCTGGAAATCTGATTCACCAGCCCGCGCCATTCCAGTTCTTCGTAAAAGGTCATATGCGGATATTATGATGCGGTTGAGCCCGCATCATACCACGCCCACCCCACCCTGTCAATGCGCGGAACAGTCAACACATACGAAACTGAAAGCGAGCAGACGGCAAATTGATGTTTGGGGACTCTAAAAACTCGAAACTAATCAACAAATTGGAATTTGTCGAGCCGCAGGCGAGCGGAATTCTGAGCCCCGCCTACTGGCGGGGCGGTAAGTTCAATAGCCCAGGGCGCAAGCCCTGGGGTAAAGTGAAAATAGTAACCGAACCCCGAGCGGAGCGAGGGGGTGGCAGACGTGGATTCGCGTTGATATTCAAATAATCAATGCTTAACATAAACAGAACGCTCATGCGAATCTGCCACCCCGCCAGCTGGCGGGGTTCCGGGTATAATTAACACCAAACCCAGCGTTCCGCCGCGTGGCGGCTCCACGCTGGGCTATTATTATGCCGCCCTGACGGGCTCGGAATTCCTCGGGCTTTCAGCCCGCCAAATTCCAATTTAGTGAGTTTTTAGAGTCCCCGTTAGTCGTTCCGACAAAATTACGAATTACGAGTTACGAATTGTCAGCTCCGCGAGCCTTACGGCTCGCCATTGTACATCAAATAATTCCATACAGGCGGGCGAATGCCCGCGGAATTTTTTACTTCGTAATTCGTAACTCGTACTTCGTAATTCAAATTCCAGTCTATTGCTTCGCCAATGCGTGTGATGCCGTCCTCTTCAATTGCCGGAGCAATAAGCATTTTTTTGCAGCACCGCCATCAACTCCAAGTCCCTGGTATCGGGAGTTCTGCCGTTGAAACGGAGGCTTCTGCGGCGGGCATGGTCAAGCGGGGTGAGGCCATTTTCATCCCGCGCTGTGGCATCTGCCCCTGCGGCCAGCAGCAGGGCGGCACAATCGGCGCGCATGCAGTGGTGCAGTGGGGTCTCGCCTTCATCATTAACCGCCCGCGGGTCGGCCCCGGCATCCAGCAAAGCCTGAACCACAGGTGCTTTGTACGCGCGGAAGAGCGGCGTATTGCCCAGGCAATCATGTGCATCCACATCCACCCCGAGCCCGGCAAAGATGCGCACCGCCTCGGCATCATACACCTCATGCAGCACAGTATCGCCACCAACCCGGGCAGCGTGCGGGTCTGCCCCAGCCGCCAGCAGCAGGCGGATAGCAGCCGGCTCGCGCCACCCCAGCAACGCAGCCTGCCCAAACCGACCGCGCACAGTAGCATCCGCCCCGGCAGCAAGCAGAATCTCCGCCACTTCAGCAGAGCCATAGAAGATGGGCACATCGCCATAGCGCGAGGTCGCGTTCACATCCGCCCCCGCCGCCAGCAGCAAACGGGCCACCGCAGCAGACCGCACATGGTGCAAAGGCCGTGCGCCGTGCCGGTCGAGCTCCGCATCCGAGCTGGCGCCGGCCTCCAGAATCTGCTGCACCGCGACTGCATCGTCATTCTCTATCGCCTGGGCCAGGCGGCTCACCAGCAACCTATCTGCCGGCAGACCTGCAATCTCCCGCAGCAAATCCAGCATTTCAGGGCTGGCATAAACGCAGGCGTCCTCCAGAAGTACGCGGATATCCCCTGCCCCCAGGCGCACCAACTTTCGTACCCGGCGCAGGTCATCCGCCTGCACAGCGCGCCACAACTGATGCCGCCGCTTCCGGAGCTTCTGGCGCAAGCGGTTGTTCATAAGTCCAGGCCGCGGGGAGCCAGGGTATAGCGCGTGGGCGACTGCTGACGGGTAGCTTCGCGGTTCAGCATTTCCACAAAGCGCATCTCGGTCAGGTACATGGCCGCGGGATCAATGGCAGCATCGCCACGGGCCTGCTCCTCAAGCTGGTTCTGGGCGTGGGCGCGCTCATCCGGGTGAATCTTGTTCCACATCCCCTCCTCTTCCTCCATGACCTGCAGGCCGAAACGCTCGCAGGAAATCACGCAGGGCTTCAGGTTCCCCACTTTCACCAGATTGCTGCCCTCGGTCATCTCACACTGCAAATCGGCCATGGTCGTGTCGATGCCGTAGCGCACGCGGTAGGGCTGGGTAATCTTGATACGTTTGCGGGAGAACATCCAGCTGGTGGAGTATTCATACTCCACCACAATATCCTTCTCGTAAAGCGAATACATCTCCACCATGCGGCCAGAGCGATTCACCGATTTCCCTTGCAATGCGCTACTCGCCACCATCTGCTCCACCATCGTACGCACGGAGGTCTGTGCCTTCAGCACGGCTTCCTTCGGCGTTCGCACGGTGCCATCATACAAGCAGAACGAGAACAACCAGGCGCCACCCAACGCCAGCAGAATCAGGAGAACGAAAAACTTGAAACACCCGCGGGACTTTTTCTTCTTCACCGGGGGCTGTGCATTGCTGGGGGCTTCCTGGGTCATATTGAACGTGGGGGCTGTCTTATCTTAAAACGGATACATCCTCATTCTATCCCATCGAGCCTGAATTTCAAGCATTTTCTACTCGGATGAGATGACTCGGAGCCAGGATGCATCAAACACGCCAGCAGCGGCGGCGCGCTCCCTCCCCAAAAAAGCACCCCGGAGATACTCTCTCTGGGGTGCTCTTGATAATAGGGTTTATTAAGCGTGCAATGAACTCCTTACTTGCGGCGGCGGCGGGCACAGAGGCCAGCCAGTGCCAGCAGGCTCAGGGTAGCCGTGGCGGGCTCGGGAATGAGCACGGGGGCAGTCGTGCCCATAATGGCCGTAATGTCATTCACGCCACCAATAACGGCATCAGAGGTGAAGATGGTCAGACCTGCAATCTGTCCATTGAAGGTCTCACGTGCGCCATCGGAGTTTCCGGAACCAATGGAGAAGGTCTGTTGAGTTGCACCAGGAGTGGTGAAACCACCAAGGTTGCGGGTGTAGAAATTGTTATTTGAAGTACCGGCAATGTACTTGGCGCCGTCAGCGGCCTCAGTACCTGCCTTGAAACTGATACCCACCAGCGTCCACGTGTCAGCAGTGAGACCGACATTAGCCGTTTCCTTGTCTGCAACCCCTTTGGCCGTGTACTGAAGACCGGCACCATTAGTGCAGAATTTGAAGCCGTTTTGCTGAGCACCGTAGCCGAACACTGCTTCAACACCATTGGTATCAGTTGGCTTAATCCAGGCAGCAATGGTGATGTACTTTGTGCTATCCTGAACAGCGGTATTCAGAGCCTCCAGCGTAATACCCCCAATATAGGTACCATTGCCGAACTCATATGTTGTCACCGACATATTCTCCACCTCGGTAGCGGTGTTGGACGTTGCAGCATTCACCAATTCATCCATGGTGAAGAGCGTGGTAAGCTCTACTGCACTTGCCATTCCGGCCAGGGTCATCAGGGTAATAAGTGTCTTTTTCATCGTAAGAATGCGTTATAAATCCAGCGTTGCGATGCTTTGCTCTTCCTCGCGCGCGGGAATAGCGTACACCACCGCTACGCGCAGATTCTATCGCATTTGCTATGCGATAGCAAGTCTTTTTTGTATTTTTTGCGCGATATTTTTTAATTTTTCCATAACGCTGAAGTTAAATAAATTAGCATATTCTTTCTCCTAAGCAGGTTTTTATTTTTAGCAAGCATCTGTCGCAACGTGTTTTTTTAACCGCTGTATTGTAAGCCGGTTGTGATAAGGGAAAACTCTATCGCATAGCAAATGCGATAGAATCTGCGTGTCGCAGTGATGTACGCAATTCCCACGCGCGAGGAGTCAGCGTCCACACCAAACACCTTAATCCCCTTTTAAAAAACCAATATGAGGAAAACACTTATTACCCTGATAGCCTTGACTGGGACTGCAGTTGCAGCAAGCACCCAGCGTGTGGATTTCAGTGGCGCGGGAACCATTGAGGCAGGAGCCACCTTTGGAGCCATCACACTGGAGGAAGCCATGAGCTATGGTAACCCCGCAGGATGGAATGAACAGTTCGGAACAACTCCCGAGGTTAATATCACCGGTGGAAACTTCCATGCAGGAGACTACACCCTCTCCCTCTGGGTAAAGACAGCATCCCTCAGCACAACGGGAGACACCCTGCTCTTTGCCTACAGTGGTTCGACAAGCTCGAATACGTATGGTTACAACGGAATCGTGTGGAATGGAGCCAACAAGACCCTCACCATCGGCCGCGGCAATTTCACGGCAAATAACATGAATATTGCTTGGGCAGGCAGCGATTACTCCACCTCAAACGCACTCACCTTCCAGGGAGACATGGTGAACTTCACCATTGCCGTAAGCGGAAAGAGTGGTTCCCAGACCGCTACCATTTATGTGAACGGCACTGAGTCCGGCACCCTGGCCAGCTACAACGGCAACATGAACGGAGGTAACGCCAGCACCCAGATGGGGTACTACGTCAATCACAATCTTCAGTACGGCACCATCGGCCTGACGAACGAAAAGCTCGGCAGCAGCGAGGAAGTCATTGCATTTGCCATTCCTGAGCCGGCTACGGCCACCCTGAGTCTGCTGACCCTTGCCAGTCTTGCAGCCCGCCGCCGCCGCAAGTAAGGAAATTGATGACCAGTGATGAGTCATTGAGTTCTAACTTGATTGTCACTATCGGAAAAGCCCCTGGAGAATAACTCCAGGGGCTTTTTGCGTACCAGGGGAAAGAGCGTTCCGACTTTCCGGCAGAGTAAGAGAAAAGAAAAAAAGACACCCCCGCGCTGGCAGGCAGGCGGGGGAGTCCAGTGGGGATTTTACAAGCAGGCCTTACTTGTTCATGGCTTCCTCGATGGCAACGGCCACGGAAACCGTAGCACCCACCATGGGGTTGTTGCCCATGCCGATGAGACCCATCATTTCCACGTGGGCAGGCACGGAGGAGGAACCAGCGAACTGGGCATCGCTGTGCATGCGGCCCAGGGTATCGGTCATGCCGTAGGAAGCGGGGCCGGCGGCCATGTTGTCCGGGTGCAGGGTACGACCCGTGCCACCACCGGAGGCCACGGAGAAGTACTTCTTGCCAGCCAGCACGCATTCCTTCTTGTAAGTGCCGGCAACCGGGTGCTGGAAGCGGGTGGGGTTGGTGGAGTTACCGGTGATGGAAACGTCCACACCCTCCAGCCACATGATGGCCACGCCTTCGCGCACGTCATCAGCACCGTAGCAATTCACCTTGGAACGCTCACCATCAGAGAAAGCCTTCTTGCTCACCACTTCCACCTTACCGGTGGCGTAGTCGAACTTGGTCTGGCAGTAGGTGAAGCCGTTGATACGGGAGATGATGTAAGCGGCGTCCTTACCAAGGCCGTTCAGGATAACGCGGAGCGGCTTCTGGCGCACCTTGTTGGCAGAGCGGGCAATACCGATGGCACCCTCAGCAGCAGCGAAGGATTCGTGACCAGCCAGGAAGCAGAAGCATTCCGTCTCCTCACGCAGCAGCATGGCAGCCAGGTTACCATGACCCAGACCAACCTTGCGGTCATCAGCCACGGAACCAGGAATGCAGAAAGCCTGCAGGCCTTCACCAATGGCCTCAGCAGCATCAGCAGCCTTGGTGCAGCCCTTCTTGATGGCGATAGCAGCACCTACGGTGTAGGCCCAGCCAGCGTTCTCGAAGGCAATATTCTGGATACCACGCACGATTTCACGCACGTCGATACCCTTATCGAGGCAAACCTGCTCAGCTTCCTCGCAGGAGTTGATACCGTACTGAGCAAGAACCGGGAGGATCTGGTCGATACGACGGGAATAAGATTCAAAAAGAGGCATAATCTTGTTCTATATTTAGGGGTTCTTTACTCGTGGCGGGGGTCGATGTACTTGG
>JAZSQS010000015.1:0-91367 GCA_045538105.1 Akkermansia sp. | reverse complement strand
CAGGGGCAGGGGAGCCGGAGCTGGTGGCTCAGGCTTGGGCTGTGCTGCCGGTTGCTGGGGGGCGGCATCTGGCACAAAAGTGGGGGTAAAGCTGGCGGGTTGCTTTTTCTCCTCTTCTTCTTCTTCAACGATGAGCTTCTTCTTCTTCTTCTTCGTGTCCTTGGTCGGGGGCTCGTAACGGGCGGCCAGTCGCAGGCTTTCCAGTTGTTTGTTAATCTGTATTAACAGTAGGATGACGGAACCTGCTATGATAGGCCATGTAGCTTCTGCTAATCCTTTTAACAGTACTGCCCGGGTACAATCCGTCGGGCGATTTCCAAGGAATTCAACGCCGCTTAACAATCCGCTGATGACCAGAAAGATGGCCACAAAATACCCAAGAGGAATCGCTATCATCATATCGCGTGTATTGTAACAGAATCACCTCTCCTGTCAAGTAAAAGGGTTGACGTAGAATGGTATCTGGTGTACTGTCCTTCCTGCCATGGATTTTCGTATCATAGCTGCAGCCAGACCTTCCATTGCCTATGCCCGTGATGGCGTCAAGTTCTTTGAGGAACGTCTCCGCCCTCTGGGCCGGGTGGAGTTGCGCTATGTGAAGGCCGGGGATTCTGAAGCTGTTTCGGCTCGCTTATTGGAGGCAAGCGAGGGCTGCCTCCGTGTCGCTATGGATGAACGTGGGGAAAACTGGTCAACCCGAGAGTTTGAAAGCCGGGTGCGCCGCTGGCAGCTCCAGGCGGTCAAACATGTTGCCTTCCTGATTGGGGCGGCAGATGGCCATACTCAGGCGTTGCGGAATGCTTGTGACCATGTGCTTTGCCTGGGGCGCCACACCATGCAGCACGAATTGGCTCTCGTGGTGTTGCTGGAGCAGATATACCGCGTACATACCCTCCTGGCCGGCAGTCCTTACCATAGGGATTAAGTCGGGGGGCTTCTCCTGCCTTGCTTTCTGAAAACAGAAAAGACCTGAGCTGTACTCAGGTCCTCTGTCTCATGATGGTGCTGAAGGGGTGTCTTAGCCCTTGGGGGCCTCAGGCTTGACTTCTTTCACCTTGCCTGCCCGGATGTTCGCCATGTAGGCCGAGACTCCGCGCACCCAGTGCTGGTGACTGGAACAATAGGCACGGCTGATTTGCACCAATGTGACTCGCCCCTTGGAGCGGTATTTTGCAAGAAGCTCGGCTAAATCCTGCACGCATGCTTCTTTAGATTCGTAGCGTCGCTGTCCGCGGCGTCCCATGATACCCGCCAAATTGTTCTTCCGGCGAGCAGCACTCGATGTGGCATTAGCCGACTCATGCCGGATAATGGCCTCCATCAGCACGGGATCCACACCATTTTTGGCAGCGGCCTCCCTGATAGCGGGGCGCAGCGCAGTCACAATCTCGGAATGCGCTGTGAGCACCATCATCAGGCCCGTCAGTATGGTCATGGTTACTCTCATGTCGGAGACATGTTACGGGTTTCTTAATGACTTGTCAAGCCTAAAATGCGGCACTTACACGATTTGTGCTTGATTTTGCTGTTTTCTTTTTGTTACAATACAAATTTCTTTTTCTTGTCGTTGTTCCTTAACGGCTTGTTTTCAAGTAAAATAACCCTCCAGAGCCCCTTCCGGTGAGGGGTGCATTGTGGTACTGCTGTTATGGGGCTGAAGGAAAATCAACTCCAGATGCTGCCATCCGGGATAAGTTCAAGCAGGACAAAGCAATGGTCATCCAGTGAGTCAAGCACTTCAAAATCTGCTTCGTTGCGGATGGCATAGTACTCCGCGCCCCACAGGCGGGCAATTTCCTGCATGTGGAAGGGCTGGGGCTGCAGCAGCAGGCGCTCCAGTTCCGGGTTTCCTTCCGCATCCTGAAGGGAGGCAGCGGCGCCTTCATTGTTCAGAACGGCCACGATGCGCTTGCCCGGGGGGAGCTGGGGGATGATGGCGGCGGCAGTGATGTCGCGCAGGAGCGTCAAATCTCCAATCAGACAGCAGCCGCTGGCGGCATCAGCCGCATTGCCCAGGAAGGTACTCAGCGCGCCATCAGCCCCGGTGCTGTGCAAATCACGCAGGTAGAGGGTCGGCACCTGGCTTTGGGCGTAGCGGTTCCATAGACGCACGGTTGTGGCGCTGCCTACACAGATGACATCTGCCAGGCAGGCGTGCCGGGAGAAGGCTCGCACCATGGCTTCTGCTGATTCCGGGTAACCCAGCAGTAATTCCTCCAGCTGTCCGGAGGCACGGCGGCTACGGGCAAGCAGGCGTTCCGTATCGCCAACATGGGGGACATCCCCCAGGGCTTTCATGATTTGCTCCAGTTCGCCTTCCGTTACGTTGCTCCTGCGGCTCAGTCCAGAGAATCCTGTGCGGGTGATGGAGTACACTTCCGTTTGCGGCAGGTTTTCGAGCGCTTTCCAGAAAGCGCCGGTCGGCACATCGCCCACCCGCAGGACGTGGCGCGGTGGATTCTGGATAAGGAGTTCATCGCCCCCGTGCAGAATGAAGGGAGCCAGTTCCTCGCGCAATCCGCTGCTTGCCTCAGCCAGCACGGGAACCCGCAGGGTCTGGGCCAGCCAGAGCACGGGTTCCTGCTCATCCGGATTAAGTGCCCCAATGAGCAGTACCAGACCTTCCATGGAACGGAAGCGCAACATCTGGGAAACCGCTACAAGTGAACCTCTGAATCGTGGCGCGGGTGGGGCTTCTCCCACTTCTACCGTGCTGAAGTCGCTGTGTGGAGGCTCAGCTTGTGCATCCAGCCGCACATGCAGGTGCAGGGGGAATCCTTCACTGAGGGACTCCACCAGATTCGGCAAATCAGAAACCGGGCAGGGAAGATTCAACTCAACCGTGGTGGCGTACATGCCGAACAAGGCTTCCTGTTCCACGCTCCTGGGGGCTCCGGTTCCCCCGCAGCTGCCGGCACTATCCATGGTGAGTACCACCAGCGGGCGCCGCTGGTAGTATGCGTTGATGACAGCGGGGGTCATGGCGGCGGCAGATGAACCGCAGCCTGCCACAACCACTACCGGTCGCCCCGTTGCCTGCACCCTGCCCAGGGCAAAGAAGGCTGCGGAGCGGTCATCTGCCATGCTCCAGCGGTGCACCACCGGGCAATCGGCCAAGGCTCGGTAGAGCGGGGCATTGAGTTCTCCGGGGCAGCAGACCCATTCGGCTACACCGGCCATTGCAGAGCAGGAGATGAGAGAGAACATGGCGGTTATGGGGAGATGGTGGATTATTGTGGAAGAGGAATGCGGGTGCCCATGTGGCGGGGCTCGCTGCCAATGAGCAGGTCAAACACCATGGCCACCCGGGCGGCCCGCTCGCGCAGGAACTGGCGCAGCCAGGTCGGGCGGTTGATGGCAGTCAGAGGGGCATTGAATCCCTCTGCGTCAATTCCTAATTGGCGAGCTGTTGCCACGGCTCGTTTGACGTGGTAGGACTGGCTGACGATGGTGATTTTTTCAGCTCCGAAGATGCGGCGGGCTCGCACAACGGAATCAAAGGTGCGGAGCCCTGCATAATCGCATACAATCTTTTCCGCCGGCACGCCGAGCTTCACCAGAGCCTCCTTCATATCCTTCGGCTCGTTATAATAAACCTCCCGGTTATCTCCGGAAACAATGATACAGCGCAGCTTACCGCTCTTCCATAATTCGGAGGCTGCCTGCATACGCCCGGTGAAGTAGAAATTAGTACGGTTGCGGCTCAGACGCTTGCTGCATCCCAGCACCAGCCCTACATCCCCCTGCCGGCAGTCTGCCGCCCGGTCATGGCAGTGCGGGTTGGCGCTCCAATTCGTGTAACCTTCTGCCGCAAGGATGATGAGGAGGACTGATATCAGCACAAAGCTAATCAGTTTGAGAATTCCCCCCAGGATGTTCAGCATGGAGCGCATAACTTCAGTTTACGCCAAACACCTGGATGCGGGTTGTAAGTTCGTGCGTTTCTCCGCAGCGCAGCATGATGTTCTCAGCCGGTACGACCGTGGTTTCCACAGCCAGGAAGCCGCGTTCATTGCCTGCGCCCAAATCCCCCATGCCGGCAGCCAGGGCTGCACCAGGATTCCACACCACGGCGCTGCCGCTCCCTGCGCGGCAGATGCGGATGCTGCGTTCCCAGGCGGGGTCGTGAATGGTGATTTCTGCATTTTCCGGCACCGGGTGGTAGATGCGGTCGATGTGGCCCAGCGGAATCAGCGGATCCTCCGGGTGCGGGGTGGCATCATCCGCAAATTCAGTGAAGGCGAGTTCTTCCAGACCGGTTACGGCTACCTGTTCGTAGTCACTCACCGCAAAATAGGTATGCATGGCGGCAGAGTAGGGCATGGCGCGCGGAACATCAAGCGTAATCAAGCTCATGGTAAGCTCATTTCCAATCTCCATGGCGAGGGCTCCGCTGGGCAGCATGTCGTTTTCCGGTGGCAGGGCCAACAGTAGGTTGACCCGGCCGTCTTCCCCCTCCTCACACCGTCCCACCTGCCAGGTGGAGATGCGGCCAATGCCGTGCGAGGGCTGGGAGGCATCTTCCGTGTTCTTTCCAAACCACGGCCAGCACAGTGGAATGCCGCCGCGCAGTGCCTTGCCTTTCTTGAATACGGCTTTGGGGCTCATGTAGATGACCGGCTTGTGTCCGGTAGGAGCCCAGCTGAGTACATGCCCGCCGTAAAGGGAAATCTCTGCTGTGCAAAGGGATGTTTCTATCTTGAGAATCGGAAAATCTTCGCCGTAGGGGTATTCTGTGGTGACCATGGTGCTTGTGCGCGAGAGTGTAGCAGAATCACTACCTGCATGCAAGTCTATTATCTTGCCGCGAGTCGGAGCAATTCATTGGATCCCACTCACGGTGCGGCTGCTTACCGCTGCATGAGCTGCGGTGCTGCCTAGATTGGTTAAAAAAGCCGTTGCTCTGGTGAGCAACGGCTTGGGGAAATTCAATAGGAAGGGTATTCCAATTACTTGCGGCGGCGGCGGGCTGCCAGACCAGCCAGAGCCAGCAGGCTCAACGTAGCCGTGGCGGGCTCAGGAACCTGGGTCAGCGTCATGCTGATAACAGGAGCGTCTGTCTTCCAGCCCTTTTGCCAGGCATTGTCGCCATTTGCCCTGTCTTCATGCCAGTAGTTCATGGTGCCATCGGCATTGAGATTGGAGGCGGAACCAAGAAGCTTGTTTGTACCGGGTGTATCCATGTACATGATTTCAACCGTCTCACCATAATCGGCATCGTTCGGGCCTGCAGTAAGGGTAATCGTCAGGATGTCGGAGGTTGAGAATGTGAGGGTATTCGGGGCGTCAGCAGAGAAGAGTGCTGTGGTGTAACAGTCGCTTGATTCCTGTACCGCTCCGGTGATGGACTTGCCTCCTACGGAAATGGTCAGGGTATCATCACCTGCTGTGCAGTGGCCACTGGCCTGCCCCAGCCAGGAGAAGGAGGAGAACTTGTACGTGCCCGTGGAAGCAAGGCTATTTGCACCAAGCAAATCCCCTACCTTCACATAGAAGGTCAGAGAGCTCGGCCAGGTGGTTGCTGTGTTTTCAACCAAAGCAGTGTTGCTTTTGACTTCTTCCCATTGGGAATAAAGACCATAGGTTGCATCCGGCGTGACCAGCTGAGTTTCCAGTGTAATGGGGTCAGCAGCTACCGTCATGCCTGCAAGAGCCATGAGTGCGATAAGTGTCTTTTTCATATTGTTAGTAAGGAATACGTTATTGGGGGGGGAGCCAGTGCAGGGGTATTCGTTCCCACGCGCGACGGGAGGCTGAAAGACCTGCCCCTGACTCCGGCGCGGATTTTATCGCATTTTGTGTGCGATTATTCCTTACCTTTTTTGTTTGTGCGCGTTAGGCTACAATGAACATTCCTAAGGGAAATGCGTACTCAACCGCGCCAAGGGTGAAGTGTGTTTTTTATCAAGCGTTTACCATTTTTACTCTTGCCATCGCACACAAAATGCGATGGCTTTATAATTCCCCCAGCACAATTTCCGGCTTGTAGAACGGGAAGTGGTAGCTCTCGAAATCAAGTCCCAGCTCGCCCCAGTAGGCGCGCATGCGGGTTGGCGGGAAGATTTCATCCCGCGTGGCAATGTACGCTCGTGACCAGGGGAGGTGGGCAGGCTCTGGCAGGGTCTGGCAGGCTTCGGCCAGAAAATCCAGCTCTTCCACCTGCTGCTGGGCAGTGGGTTCTTCGAAGGAGCCTACGGGGGCGTATTTTTCCGGGGTGGAATCGTCCTTGAACGCATTGCCGCCCAGGGTGGCTACGGAACGGATGGTACGCTGCAGTACCTTCAGCCGCAAACCATACTGCGGGCTGGCGGGGTATGGGGTGCCGTTGATGGCGATGGCTTTGTATAGGGGGAGTTCCTGGCAGCACTGCTCGGCTACCCACACGCCGAAGGACCAGGCAAAGAGGTAGATGCGCTGGTAGCGTGTAAAATCAGCGGCGCGCAGGGGGACGAGGCTGCGGTGGTCGTAACAGCACACCACATCATACCCTGCCGGAAAGGGAAGATGCTGCACGGCATTCGGCGTGGCACCCCAGCCCAGCATGAAGAGGATGAGCTTCTTGTGTTCTGGTTTCTGGATGAGCCAGGCAGTTTTCATGGCGTCAGACTTTCTTGCGGGCCCAGCGCAGGCCAAAGAGCATTTTGCGGAGTATCAGGTACTCCACCAGCATATCACAGGCAATCAGCATCCAGATGCCTACCAGGGAGAGTGTTTCCGGCCACAGCCAGTACCACACCAGCAGGCAGAGCACACGGAAGAAGCCCATGCCACCGTATGAAACCCACATGACGCGCCGGGTGTCTCCTGCACCGCGCAGGCACATCTTGCAGATGAGCATGGCGGCGTAGAAGGGTTCAATGATGAGGAATGCCTGCACCACCGGGCGCGTGGCGGTGATGAGTTCCGGCGAACCCGCCGCAAAGATATCGACAAATATATCCGGCCACAGGGCAAAGACTACGCCCATGCATCCCATGAACAATACACTGTAACGTACGCATTTCCGGGCGGTTTCAAGTGCCAGACGCACACTGTGGGCTCCCAGGTACTGCCCCACGAGCGTGGCTCCCGCCATGCCGATGGCGAAGCCTGGCAGGAAACTCAGGGATTCAATGCGGATGGCTATGTTGTGCGCGCCCACGGCGGCATCCCCCAATGAGGAGATGATGCGGAGTACGATAATCTGAATCACCCAGATGCCGCCGACTTCAATGGCCTGCGGTACTCCGATGCTGAGGATGCGGTACATCATGCTCCAGTCAAGCCGGATGCTCTTGCGCTCCAGGTACAGTGGCGGGGCATAGGCTGGCCCTTGCTTAGCGCAGAAATCATCCAATGCCAGACCGCGCAACTGGCGCTTCAGGAGCCAGCTCCTCCGCAGCAGAATCCCCAGGAGGACCGTTGCGGCTGCTGCCATACCGGCAATCATGCCCAGCGCCAGCCCTTCCACAAACATGCCGCATACCTGCACCAGGAACAGGCTGAACACAATGTTGAGCCCATCCACCACCAGCATGATGATGAAGGGAGTCCGGGTGTCTCCTGCACCGCGCAGGGCTGCATTTAACGCAAAGACAACGCCGGAGAAAACGGCCACCCAACATCCTGTGTACATGTAGCGCAGGGCTACTTCTCGTGCAAATTCGCTCAGGCTCAGCACTTCTGATACTAGGAAATCAGCTGTGGCGTACATGAGCAGGGCTGAAAGAAAACCCGCTATTAACCCCAGTACGGCCGCCTGGTTGGCGGCGTAATTGGCATCAGCATACTTGCGGGCGCCTGTCATGCGGCTCACAATGGCGGTGGCTCCCATGCCCACCGCACCCTGCATCACAAAGCCCAGCCACATCACGAAGGAGGTCACCCCGATGCCTGATGCAATTTGTGCGGTTTTTTCACCATGGTCTCCCATGTGGGTTGCCAGTACCAGGGAGGTCGAGGCACAGATGAAGCTCATCACCTGTTCCAGCAGAGGCCAGAGAGCAATGGATACAATCTGGCGGGGCAGGGTCATGCCTGCCAGCTTTCCGCCCAATTGACCTTTGGCCAGGGCTACGCGGATTTTGCCCTCTCTGCCGTCACCTGCACTCATGGCTGAGGGTATTGTAGCATGCCCGGTTGCTGATGAACAGAAAAAAACAGTCATCACCCCTCAAATAGCGTCTGTGTCCCCAATATTCTGTGGGTACTAGAAACATCAACGCCATTTTGAAAGATGCTCCCGTAATGCCCGATATACCGGAATTTGGCACTCTGGCACATGCGCCAGCGATATGCACTCCCTGAGACAAAAAAAGAGCCATTGCCTGGTGTGGGCAATGGCTCTGTAAACAAAATAGGCAATATCGTCAAATTGCCTTGCTGCTGTCAAACTTATTTGCGGCGGCGACGGGCGGCCAGACCGCAGAGTGCCAGCAGGGAAAGCGTGGCGGTAGTAGGTTCGGGAATGACTCCTGCCTTCGTGATGGAAATCGTCGTTACGATATCTGACGGTGCATTGGTGTAGGTTCCCGTGTAGTTGGTCAAGTCAGAGAAATTGAAGGAACGTACGCAATTATTGTCTGTCTTTGCATCGAACTGGAACTGGCTGTCGGCCGTGGGGGCAAGAATGATGTAATTGTCGCCATTTGCAGCATCAGTATCGTTCACATAGGTAAAGGTAAGGCCGAGCTTTACGGGGTTCTCTGCGGAAACATCACCGGGGGCCGGAGCTGTGTAGGTGGTGTTGTCCAACTGGGTTCCGGCATCATCACCCATGCCGTAAATCCAGCCGTTTACGCTGAAATTGACAATTCCATCTCCTGGGCGGACGTAGAAACGGAACTGGTCATTGGTGCCGTTGATATTGTACAAATCATCATCGCCGTTCTTAGCTGCCAGGAATGAAAGACCTCCACCCTGAAGGAAGGGGTTACTTTCGGAGTAGATTTCCATGGTAATGGAGAAACTTTCTCCATCCTTAATGGCGGCATCGCCCAGGTCTTTCAAATCGAATGAACCGGTCAGCGTGGTGGTGTAGGTGATATGGGTCGGGTCGCTCTGAACAGCCGTCCAATCTGCAGTAGTGGCATAATCCGCTGCGCTCGCTTGGAAAACGCCAGCCAGGGATATGAGGGTAATGAATGTCTTCTTCATTGTGTTTTAGGTTTGTTTGGTTGAAGTAGTAGCCCATGCAGGGATACCCATTCCCACGCGCGACGGGAGGCTGAGAGACCTGCCTGAAGTTACCGGACGTAGTGTACAGCATTTTGAATGCTGTATTCACCTTGTAATTCAAATCTAAGCATTAATGTACAAATAATGATGTGGCAATATCTTGAAGGCAGAATGCACATCTTGGAGCTAGGTTCGAATTTTATTTTTGGGTAGTACAAAAGGAATGCTCAACCCTCTATTTTTTATTTGTAAGTTTAAAGACTTGCAACAGC
Source organism: Akkermansia sp. (assembly GCA_045538105.1). Lineage (GTDB taxonomy): Bacteria > Verrucomicrobiota > Verrucomicrobiia > Verrucomicrobiales > Akkermansiaceae > Akkermansia. The sequence continues at coordinate 81,939 of JAZSQS010000015.1, read as the reverse complement.
ATTCAAAATGCTGTAGTGGTGAGGTACGTTGGTTGCGCCTCTAGTGGGGTGTAAGGAACGCGAGTCTACCCCCCGGCCCCTTGCCTGAAGGCAAGGGGTGAACCTGACCAGAGGAGTCTGGTCAGGCCGGGGGCTGGAAGCTCCACAGGAGCTTCCAGCCTCATCCTTGCAGCATGGTGAACCATGGTCACTTGACGAGGTCGCGGGTGGATGAGACCTGGCGCACAGTTACACAAAAAAGGCACACCGTGAAGGTGTGCCTTTTTTGTGTAAAACGAAGCGGACGGGGCTCGAACCCGCGACCTCAGCCGTGACAGGGCTGCGCTCTAACCAAACTGAGCTACCGCTCCGTCGGTTTTACCGATTCGCCCGCCTTGCAGCGGGGTCGGGCGCATTATACAGATGCCCATGTGAGAATGCAAGTCTTTTTTTGAAGAAAATGGGTTTGCAAAAAGAAATTTTAAGAAAAAATGAATTTTATGTAGAATTTTGTCTTGACTTCAGGGAGGTGTTCCTGTATACTGCGCTCGCCGCAACACTATGCGGCTCCTGAAAAGGAAAAAGCGCCCGTAGCTCAATTGGATAGAGCATCTGACTACGGATCAGAAGGTTTGAGGTTCGAATCCCCACGGGCGTGTTTCTCAAAAGGAATTACCAAAAAATGCCGGTTCGATTCAACGAAACCGGCTTTTTTGTCCACTAATGCCTTTGGAGAATGAAAGAAAGTAGCATGGGGGCGTCCCGGTTTCGACTGAACATTCGAGGCGCCGGCTGCATGTGGAGGTTGATCGGCTGGCCTCCTTAAAAGCCGTTCAAAAGATTAAGTGCCTATTCTAAGAACGAATACGCCATGGCTGCGTAAACAAACGCGCCTTGCGCTGATTCCCGACGCCTACTAGGGATGACGCGCCTAGCTCAGTAGGCAGGTGCCCGGCGGGGGAACCGCGCCGGGTATGACATCCACAGGTTCCTGGCTATGGTGAAAGGCTGACGCGGAGCGGATCACCGGCGAGATGCAGCAATCCGCGTCTGAACATGGAGATGCTTGCGTCAACAGTGTCCAGGACAGGGGTTCGATTCCCCTCGCCTCCATCCCCAAAGAGCGGCAGTTGCAAAACTGCCGCTCTTTGCGTCCACGCGGCACGCGTGGATATCGTTTCCGGATGGGTTACCAGGTCTCGTTTCCCCCAACCATCGGGAAAGAGCAGGCCAATGTTGAACAGTCGAACGACATCCGGCTGAACACAGCTTATTGATAAAAGAAAAAGCCCCCGTTAGCGGTGCGGCAACACCCGGGGGCTGATTCATGAATAAAATAATAACCGGAGATTTCTCTCCACGAGAGATTGAATCATAAAGAGGTGAGAAAGTCAAGAGATTTGAGAAAGAATCTTGCCCCGTGAATTTTGCCCCGCCCCGGTTTTCCGGGGACGGGGCAAGGATTCTAACACCTTTGGAACGCAATGAACAGAATCCAGATCAGTTGCTCAGCCAACACCGGGTTAAGGAGGGCTGCCGACAGGCGGGTTATTATTTTTTTCATGATGTAAAAGCCGCCTGGCTTTTGCCGAACCAGGCGGCGAGGTGATGATAACAGGTAAGCCAAAGAGAGACAAGTTATATGTGAACTCATTTCTACTTTACCTGTAATGCGTATCGCATAGGGGGGCAGTAAAGCAGCGTGTTCAGAATTACAATTTTGTTACAATATTTCGTATCTGATTGCGTATAAGCGCACAGATTCCCCTCGCCACCACTACAAGAAAACCACCTCTTGGAATAAGAGGTGGTTTTGTGTTTTCCGAGGGGTGAGGATGGGTTCAGTGGCTGTACGCAGAGGCCGGCACGGTTGTGACCGGTGTCTGGTGGCCACCCTGGGGACCCCGGTTCCACTCCAGCTTGAGCTTGCCCGGTGCAGAGGGGCCTTGCACCACGGTGATGGTGATGGAGTGTTTACCAGCTTTGAGCGGAATGCCTTTCTTTCCGGTTTTTTCGGCAATGGCTTCATCTGTATTGATGGCGGCGGATTCATTAACCGTGCTGCCTGGAGTGTAGTTGAAGTCGGCGTCCACCAGCTGGAAGTTGTGCATTTTGATGTAGGCCTTGGTGCCGGGAACATCACTGAGGGTGAGGTAGAAATGCCAGTGGTGGCCTTGCTGGGGAACGTTGATGTAGCCAGTGAATTCCGTGATGCTGCCTGCGGGTAATTCAATGGAAGCCGGGTCTGCTACGGTGGTGCTGGTGGCTTGGGCTGCACCGGGCAGGGTATCAAACTCAGGAACCCAGGGGCAGGAGGCCTGCAGACGGCGCATGGCCAGGCCGGGCTGGGTAGCACCGGGAGTGTTGGCAGGTACCAGGGTCATGTCATAATGGCGGAATCCTCCACAGCCGTTGTTGCGGCGTCCGGCTGCAGGGTCGCGGGTGTAGTCATAGGCGCGGCGGGTGTGAAGCACTGCCGCCTTGAGCTTTTCCTGAATACCTGGGAATTGGGAAGCGATGTTGATGGTTTCGTGGCTGTCGGCCGCTACGTCGTATACCTCAAAGTCATCCTCAGCGTTTTTGATATTGGTGCGAATGGCTTTCAGGTAGCGCCCGTCATCAGCCCGGAAGACGATGCTTTGCTGCTCGCCGCGGTGGCGGCCTTGCTTGTTGGGGGCATAGTCCTGGTACTGGGCCATACCGCCACCGAAGCTGTATTCGGAATAGACCACGCCATCCTTCTGTGCGGTATCATTACCTTGCAGGGTGGGCAGGAGGGAGACACCATCGCAGCGCATGGGTTTGGGAACTCCGGCCAGGTCGGCAAAGGTGGCCATCCAGTCATGGAACTGGCTGGGGAAGCTGCTGTTGTAGTTCTGCTTGATAAGGCCGGGGGCGTATACGAGGCAGGGGACGCGTAGTCCACCTTCCCAGAGGTCGCGCTTAATGCCATCCATGGGGCCGTAGCTGCGGAAGAAGGCCGGGTTCTGAGCAGGTGCCGGGTGATCCTTGAATCCCCAGACGGCGCCGGGTTCATTGTGGGGGCCGTTGTCACTCGTGAAGACAACAAAGGTATTCCGGTCAATCTTGAGGTCTTTGAGCAGCTGCATCAAATCGCCCATGGCGTCATCCACACGGGTAATCATGGTGGCGTGGCGCTGGGCAGAGTGGATGGCGTGCTGGGCGCTGCCGCCAAAGCGGGCCTCAGCGTATTTTTTCCACTGGGGGTTGTTGCGGTACTGTGGGTAGATGTAACTATCCCATTTGCCTGTGGCGGTGTTAATCATCTTACCGGGTTTGCCCAGCCATTGCACGCCGCCTTTCAGACCACCACCCTTGGGGTAGGGGGCACTGGGAATGGCCAGTCGAGCATGTGGGGCAATGAGGGTGAGAGCCAGGAAGAATGGTTTATCCGGCTGGGACTGCACGTGGTCGGTAATCCACTTCTTACTGCGCGCGGTGTACAGGTCAGTGCTGTAACAAGTATCCAGAGCCGGGGTAATGACCTTGTCACCATCCCAGACGGCGTTCATGTGGGTTTCCGGGTCGGCGTTGCTTTCTTCCTTGGCGTAGTGGCGGTGACCGGCCAGGTGGTTGTTGTAGCCGAAGAAGTAATCAAATCCGCGCAGGGTGGGCCATGCGGCTGCCGTGGTCGGGGTGCCGCCGCTTTCCATGCCGCCACCAATACCCCATTTGCCGATGAGGGCTGTGGTGTAGCCAGCCTCGCGCAGGACGGAGGCTAGTGTGTGTGAGTTTTCCAGGGCTGCGTCAAAACTGTTGTTACGGATGACTTCAGTATGCCCCTGGTGCGTGCCGCTGAAGAGGGAGGCACGCGCAGGGGCGCACACGGGAGCGGCAGTGTAGTGGCGCTGGAGTTGCACGCCCTGCTGGGCCATTTGCGCCAGGCTGGGCGTGCTGATGCTGGGTGGGCGCACTGTGCCATCGGCACAGGTGGCGGGCACGTTGATGTTCAAATCTCCCCAGCCCATATCATCCACCAGCACGAGGAGGATGTTCGGCTTGGGAGCAGCGGCTTGCACGGAAAGCCCGGCTGCCATGAGGAGGGATAAGGCAAATTTGTTGAATTTCACGCGATTCGATTTTATCGTTGTGATTAATTTGCCTGGTTTAGCGGGCGGGGAAGAACACGCCGCCATCTCCGCGTTTGAAGATTTCTTCCCGTTCGTTGTTCCAGCGGATGTGGAGTTCGTGCCTGTCGTACTTGATAACCTTGGCCCAGTCCTTGTGTGGGGGCATCAGGACCAGTAGGCGGTTATCCATGCAGATGCGGGGTTCGCATTCCTCCTTTCCTATCTGCAACTTAATGTTCACGTAGGTGAGGGGTTTCTCTTCGTCCATCACATCGCGCCACCAAATCTGGAACCAGTCATCCTCTGATTTTTCGCGTGTGGCTACTTCAGAATCCCTTAGTTTCAGAGCAGTTTCAACATCATCAGTCTGGCGGTAAACGTTATCTTCCCGGCGCCGGTAGGTTTCAACCCTGCCATTGGGCCAGCGTACGTGAAGTTTGACGCCGGTGTAGTCCAATACGGTGGCGGCCTCATGGTTATCCCGCATTTTGACGAGCACCTTTTCCTCTTCGGAGAACCTGACCTTGAAGCGGCCATCTTCATTCCGGAGTACGAGTTCCCTATATACGAGGGGGGTATCATTGCCCAGCACGTAGTCCATGATTTTTCCGCTCCAGCCGTAATCTTCCCAGCTGATTGCCCGGCGGCTGCACAGTCGCTTGGCCACGCGCTGGGCGCGGCGGTTCATCTGGTCGTTGAGCCGCTGAGCCTGTTCTTGCTGGAAAATGATATCCTGCACGTATTGCCCATCGCTTTGTCTGATGAAGACATTCTCATCCCAGGCGTCCCATTTGACGCGGAGCTCCCGGTCATTGAATACATGGATGGTGGCGGCGTCGCGACGTCCGCGGCAACGCACCAGCACTTTGTGTTGCATATTGATGCGGCAAGGAGCCGTCCAATGCTTCTGCCGTACGGTGATTTCCTGGTGCTGGATGCTGCCGGGGTTATGCAGAAGCCTGTTGATGCAGTCTGTCCGCGGGTCGAGCTTGGGCGCGGGGGCAGGTGCCGCAGGCTTGGGCGCGGGGGGCGGGGATGTATTGAGGCTCCTGCCTAGCGCGGTTTTGGTGACCGTGCTGCTTGCTGCCGGCGGCTTGGGAGGAGTCGGGGTCAGATTCTGCTTTTCAAAAGCAGAATCTCCGTCATCTGAGTCCTCAGCGTCGTCGTCATCATTATCTTTGACCTCGGCAGATTCATTTTCATCTCCCCACTCGGAGTCAGACCAGTAATCTTCCTCGTCTTCCTCTTGCTTCTTTTCCTTCTTTTTGGACTTTTTCTTCTTTTTCTTCTTCTTTTTCTTCTTCGACTTTTTCTTGGTGGAGGGTGCATCATCATAGAACTCATCTTCTGCGAAGGATGAGCCACCCATTAGCACACCAGCCATGAGGAGTAAAGCAAGCAAACGTCTGAAAAGAGAGAGTAACATGCCCTTTCAGGGTAGCACTCTGCTTCCCGATAATCAAGCAAAAAGAGGGGTGATACACATGTTCCGAGCCGTAGTGCGTTGATTCTGCATCTGAGACAGTGAAAAGCACCTACCGGGGGCGCAGAAGTGCCATATTTGTCTGCAATTGGAAAAATAATGCCCGGGCAGGAACAAAAAATGCAATTTTCAAGCAGATTAGGCTTGCAAAAGTGGGCGTGGCGTAGTAGTCTCCGCTATGGCAGAAATTCAGCTTGGACTTACATTTGACGATGTGCTTCTGCTTCCTTGCTTGAGCACGATTCTTCCCGGCGAAGCCGATCCTTCATCCCAACTGTGCGCCGGTTTTCCGCTGCGCCTTCCCATTCTCTCGGCTCCGATGGATACCGTTACGGAGGTCGACATGGCCATAGCCATGGCGCGAGAAGGTGGTCTGGGGGTGATTCACCGCAACAACCGCATTGATGACCAGGCCGCCATGGTGGCCAAGGTGAAGCGCTTCGAAAACGCGGTGATTACGAAGCCTCTTACCGTGACGAGCGATATGAGCCTGAGCCGCGTGAAGGGCATCATGCTGGAGCATGGGTTCTCCGGGCTTCCCGTTGTTACAGAGGAAAATGTGCTGGTGGGTATCATCACTGGGCGTGATATGCGCGTGGTGGATGGCCATGACCTCGATAAGCTCACCGTGGCAGACGTCATGACTCCCATGAGCCGCCTCATCACCGGCACACCCTCCACCACCCAGGAAGAGGCTCGCAAGATTCTTTACTCCAACCGCATTGAAAAGCTTCCGCTGGTAGATGAAAATGGCTGCCTCGTGGGTCTGATTACCGATACGGACATTCGCAAGCGCGAGGCTTTCCAGGAATCCACCAAGGATGACCTGGGGCGTTTGCGTTGCGGTGCTGCCGTAGGGCCGGGACCTGAGTTTCTGGCGCGCGCCCAGGCTGTGATTGATGCCGGGGCTGATGCCCTCTTCATTGATGCTGCAACGGGTCACACCAGCCGAGTGCTGCATGTGATTGAGAAACTGCGTGAACTGGGCAAGCCAGTGGTGGCTGGTAACGTGGTGACTCAGGATGGTGCACGCGACCTCATTTCCGCTGGTGCCAGCGCCATCAAGGTCGGTGTGGGGCCGGGTTCCATCTGCACCACCCGCATTATTTCCGGTGTGGGTATGCCCCAATTCTCGGCCATTCAAGAGGTGGCCACCGTGGCGCGCCCTGCTGGCGTGACTGTGATTGCCGATGGCGGTATCCGCTATTCTGGTGATGCGGTGAAGGCACTTGCCGCTGGTGCTGACCTCATCATGATGGGTGGCATGCTGGCAGGTTGTGAGGAAAGCCCTGGTGCCGTGGTGCATTACCAGGGTCGCAATTTCAAGACCTACCGAGGCATGGGCTCCCTGGGTGCCATGCGTGCCGGCTCCGGTGACCGCTACGGTCAGAACGGCAGTGGTAAGCTCGTGGCTGAAGGCGTGGAAGCCCGTGTGCCGTACAAGGGCATGCTGGCAGACGTTATCTTCCAGCTGGTAGGTGGTCTGCGCTCCGGCATGGGTTACCTGGGTGCCAAGAACCTGAACGAGCTGCGTGAGCACGCCCGTTTCGTCCGCATCACGGCTGGTGGTCTCCAGGAAAGCCACCCACACGATGTGACCATTACCCAGGATCCAGGCAACTACAGCCGCTGATTGCTGAGTGATTAGCGCTTCATCTATAACGTACGGCGCGCCTGCGGGCGCGCCGGTTTTGTGAAAAGCAATGAAGAAGATTGATATAACGGAAATAACGAATAGCCCGGTGGAGCTGATAGGCAAGCAGTGGATGCTCATCACCGCGGGTACAGCCGAAAAATTCAACTGCATGACGGCCAGCTGGGGCGGCATTGGCTTCCTATGGAACCGTCCGGTAGCCTTTGTCTTTGTGCGCCCAAACCGCCACACGGTGAACTTCATTGAGGAACAAGCCTCCTTTACCCTCAGCTTCATGCCCGAATCCTACCGTCAGGACCTCATCTTCTGCGGTCGCAACTCCGGGCGGGATGTGGATAAAGTGGCAGCCACCTCTCTGGTGCCATGCCAGACACCGGCGGGATTGCCTACCTTTGAGCATGCAGAGCTGGTACTGGAGTGCCGCAAGATGTTCCGCACCACCTTGCAGGAGGCCGATTTCCTGGATTGGAGTGAGGTTTCCCCCGCCTGGTATGCAGGGGATAATCCCTTGCATTATCTCTACATTTGTGAGATTAGCTCAGCCTTGGTTCCGTAAGGCGGGAATCAGGAGGGGCGCTTTGGGGCAGAAAGATACAGTGCCAGCGTGAGAACCGCCGCCGCCAGTGAGCATGCCGCCGTGAAATAAACGGGCAGCTCCCAGGCGGCGGTTTCGTGTTTGGCGGCAGCGTAGGCCACGCACAGCGTAAAGGGAAGCTGCCAAAAGGCTCCCAGCATGAAAACCCAGCACAGGCTCTGGCGGTTGATGCCGCCCATGCGGAACACCACCTTCCGCACCATGCCTGCCACGGCAGCAGAAATGCCCATGGCCACGGGAATCATTCCACCTATGCTGGTGGCTGCATCCCTGATTCGTTCCGGCGTGATTGTTTCGGCAAACAGGGTTTGGAGTGGCCCCAGGCACAACAGCAGGAAAATGACCCCTCCATAACTCATGGAGATATTGAAGAGGCGGCGGTAGGCAAAGGGGTCTGTCATTTCTTCTTATGCCTGCTGCGGCGCTTTTTCTTGTTAGCGCGCGGTTTGTCAGAATCTGCGCTGGTCTCTGCTGTCTCCTTTTTATCACCCTTGGTGTAGAAGCGCACGTAGTCAATCTCAAACTGCACGGGGTACTGGGAGGCATCTGGTGATTCTGCCCAGCCGTCAATCGCCGTATTCATGATGAGATAGCAAGGAGTGCGGAGCGGGTTGTTGCCATCCGGGTAATTGGCCTCGGCAATCTGCACACGGCCCACTTCCTTTTCATCAATGAGAATTCGCATCATCTCTTCGTCCCACTCCAGGACGTAGGTGTGGAAATCCTTATGGTAGTCTGGAATTTGGGTCGTGCGGATGACTTTGTATTCCTGGTTGCCGCCGTTGCGTCCCCAGCGGAAGATGGAGTAGCAGCGGTCTGCCTCCTGGGAAATGTGCTCCAGAATATCAATCTCACCATTGGCGGGCCAGCCGTACTGGTTAACATGCATGGTCCACAAGGCGGGCCACACCCCCTTGGCTTTGGGGATTTTAGCTCGCATTTCCAGGCGACCGGGGCATTCAAAATGCTTTACATCGCGAGTGGTCACAGACCCGCTGGCGTAGGGCATGGTCTTGCGTTGGTGGGTCCAGTGCTCCTTTTTGGGATTATAGTTGCTGTTTTTTGTTTCCTTGGCCTTGGAAATGAGCAGCAACTTACCCCCTCGCACTTTTACGCAATCCTTTGTGTAAGTCTGCACGGCATCCTGGTTACGGATGACGCCAAGCTCGTGCTTCCATTTCTTGGGGTCAAGCTTGCTGCCGTTGAATTCGTCACCCCAGGCGTAGACCCATCCACCGTCCAGGGTCTGCGGTACGTCCGCGGCTTGAAGCGGGGCTGTGAGGAGGGAAAGGAGGAACAGAAGGCGTTTCATATGGACTTATTGTATCGGATGCACCGTGCCATGGCGAGCTAAAATGAATTTACATCCCGCCGGCATGGCTTTATCAGAATGTTTCGAGCTGCTGCATCAGATCATCCGGCAAAGGAGCTTGCCCGGCTGCGCTGGCGCATGATTCCAGCTGCGCCACGGTGCGCGCACCAATGAGTACACTGGTTACCCCAGCGCGCTGCAGCAGCCAGCGCAGAGCCAGTTGCGTGAGCGGTATTCCAGCCTCGGTCGCAAGAGCCTGGAGACTGGCCACCCGTTCTTGTTCTGCTGCCACCTTACCGGCATCCAGGAAGATGGAATCGGCTCGTTCTGCGCGCGACCCAGCAGGCAGGACAGGGCTCGCCAGGTACTTTCCGGTGAGCATTCCCTGCGCCAGAGGAGAAAACACAATGGCACCTGCACCCTGCTCCCGTGCGGCGGGCAGCATGCCAGTCTCGCAGCTGCGGTCCAGCAGGTTGTAGCGCACCTGGTGCAGCAGGCAGGGAACGCGCGCTTCATTCAGCAGGGCGCATGCCCGGTTAAAGAGGGCAGGCGGGTACTTGGAGAGGCCGATGTAGAGCGCTTTGCCGCTGCGTACAATGTGTGCCAGTGCTTCCACGGTTTCTTCAATGGGCGTCTCCGGATCTGGTCGGTGGTGGTAGAATACATCCACATAATCCAGCTTCATGCGGCGAAGGCTCTGGTCGAGCCCTGCAATGAGGTGCTTGCGGCTCCCCCAGTCACCATATGGACCCGGCCACATCAGATGCCCCGCCTTGGTGGCAATGAACATTTCATCACGGTGCCCCGCAAACTCTTGCCTCAGCAGGCCACCAAAGCGCTCTTCCGCACTGCCGGGAGGCGGTCCATAGTTATCTGCCAGGTCAAAGTGGCAGATTCCCAGTTCCAAAGCCCTGCCTATCATGGCGGCATTCTCCTCCCTCCTGTCCCCAGCCCCGAAGTTGTGCCACAGGCCCAGGGAGATTTCCGGCAGCAGAATCCCGCTTCGTCCGCATCGTCTGTACTTCATACTTTGCATTATACCCTGCCGCCCCGACTTTGTAAAGGTCGCCGCCGGACAGTACTGGTTTTTATGCCTGAATCAGCACGTGGGTTCCCAGGGGAACCAGGTCGAACAAGCGGGCTGCATCCTGCGGGGAAAGACGGATGCAGCCGTGCGATACCGGGGTGCCGAGCTGCGCCACATCGGCCGTGCCGTGAATGTAGATATAGCGGGCGCGGGTGTTGGCGTTGTGCGGTTCCAGTCCGTGCAGGCAGAGGATGCGGGAGAGGATGGCATCTTCCCCCTGGTTGGCGACCGGGTGAAGCCCCACAGGGATGCGACCCTTGAAAACCGTGTGCAGAGGTGCGTTTTCCCCGTGTTTGGAACAAATGCAGAAGAGCCCCAGCGGCGTGCGCCCGCTGCCTTCCTCAGATCCCGTTCCGGCTGCTCCGGTGCTGCACGGTGCGGAGAACTGCACTCCGCCCTCTGCTGTGTGGAGTTCCAGACGTTGCGCGGAAATGGAGATGTGGATAGTGCTCATGGGGCATGCTGGGCGATTCTGCTGATGCCTTGCACCGCCCGGTTCACTTGTTTACGCATTCAGGATGGCCTGGGCAATTTCCTCTGCGGCGTTGGGGCGGGAAAGGGCGCGCATGGCCGTTTCCATGGCTTCACGGGCTTCTGGATTGAGCACGGTGCCGTGTACAAAGTCATGCACCTTCTCCGTGGTGAGGTCAGCTTGCTGGATGAGTACGGCAGCCCCGCGGGTGGAGAAAGCCTTGGCGTTGTGCGTCTGGTGGTCATCTGCCGCATAGGGGAAGGGAACCAGCAGGGTGGCCTTGCCAATGAGGGAAAGCTCCGTAAGCGTGCTGGCACCGCTGCGTGCAATTACGCCATCTGCCGCGGCATACGCGGCGGGCATATCAGCGCAGAAGCCCAGCACGGTGATATTGGGAGCGCCCGCTGCCAGGGCACTCACACGCTCGCAGTCGAGGCGGCCGGCAATGACCAGGTAGTGAACCTCAGGGTCAGCCTTGGCAGCTTCTATGAGCATGCTGTTGAGGTTCTTCGCCCCCTGGGAACCGCCCGTCACCAGGATGACCGGTTTATCCTGCGGGAGCCCCAGGCGCTCGCGGGCTTCTGCCTGGGTGGGCAGGTTGCGGATTTCATCGCGCACCGGGGTACCCACCACCGCGCAGCTGCTGCCGGGGAAATGCGGCACGGCCTCCTGCATGCCCACGAGCACCTTGGTGCACCAGCGAGCCGTGAGACGGTTAGAGCGCCCCGGCATGGCATTGGAATCATGCACATAGGAACGCAGCCCCAGGGCGCGGGCAGCCTTGCAGGGAGGCAGGCTAGTGAAACCGCCCATGCCCAGCACGGCATCTGCCTTTTCGCGGCGGAGCAGAGCCTTGCAGTTCAGGTAGGTGGTGAAGAGCTTCCAGAGGAAGGCAGGCATACGGAGGGAAAGGGTGGGGGGCTTGGCAATGGCCGGGATGCTGTGGAACTCCAGGTCACCGTACTTGCTGGAGGCTTCGGCATCCACCTCCTTGCGTGAGATGAGGAGTACCGGGCGGTGTCCCATTTTGCGGAGTTGCTGGGCCACGGCAATACCGGGGAACAAGTGACCACCGGTGCCACCGCATGCAATGACGATGTTGAGAGATTTTTCTGGATTCATGGGTTCTGGATTTCGTTGAGCCGGCGTGTGGGCCAGTAGTTCTGGCGAATTACCGGCGTATACCGCTGGATGCTGGTGAGAATGCCAATGGAGGCAATGGTGAAGACAAGGTTAGTGCCACCGCTGCTGATGAAGGGCAGCGGCAGACCCGTGTTGGGCAGCATGGCGGTCACGACCATCATGTTGAGCATGGCAGGCCAGAAGATGGTGCAGGAAAGCCCCAGGGCAAAGATGCGCCCGAAGGTATCCTGGGTCTGCACTGCCAGGGCAAAGCCGGAAATGGTCATGATGGTGAAGAGAATCAGCACCCCGGCAGAGCCGAAGAAGCCCCATTCCTCACCGATTTCTGCAAAGATGAAGTCAGTATGGGCATAGGGCAGGTTGCCGTATTTCTCGATACCATCCCCCAGCCCCACACCGGTTAGCCCGCCGCGCGCAAAGGCCAGAATGGCAATCCACTGCTGGCGGCCTGCACCCTGGCTGTATGCCTGGGGATCCTGCCAGGCAATGATTCGCAGCATACGGTTGGCGCTGCCGGTCATCATGAGGTAGAGCACCATGCTGCCCACCAGAATGGCTAGCAGGAGCAGCCACCAGCGCGTGCCGGAAACAAACATGACGCAGAACCCGGACATGGCCAGCGCTGCGGCCGTTCCCATATCCTTTTCCACCAGAATGAGCATGAGCGGCAGCCCGAAGAGGAAGGCTCCTGGAATCACAAAACCCTTCCAGAAAGTACCGGCCATTTCTCGGTAGGTGGTGTACCAGTTGGCCAGTGTGAGCATGAGGGCAATCTTGGCCAGCTCACTGGGCTGGAAGGTAAGCCCCAGGCTTATCCAGCGGGATTCACCGTTGATGGTCTTGCCGATGCCTGGCAGAAAGCAGCAGGCGAGCAGGATAACGCAGACAATCCAGGCCAGCTTGACGATGCGCCGCCAGAAGTGGTAGTCTATGCGGCTCAGGATTAGTGCCAGCCCCAGCCCCAGCAGGGCAAACATGCACTGCTTGCCCAGGAAGGTGGCATGCCATGCCAACTCTGCCTGCCCTGGCACGCAGGTGCCGGTACTGGATACCATGATGACCCCCAGCACAAGCAGGAGAATGAAGCATACCCAGATGCAGATGATGCTGACGCGGGAGGTCATGGGGCAGTGGTGGAAAAAGGAGGTTTATTCACCCACTTTGAGCTTTTGTCCCACCTGGAGACGGCGGGCATCGGCTGCTGTCATGTTATTGAGTTTGAGAAGTTTGGGAAGGGAAAGCTTGTACTTGCGGGCAATGCGTCCCAGGTTTTCTCCCCGCTTGACCACGTGGAACTTGGCAGTTTCCTTCTGTACGGGCTTTTCAGCCTGGGCTGCCTTGGCGGCAGCAGAATCTGCTGCTACCGGCACTTTGAGGTAGGCACCGCTGGGCAGGTTGGTGCGGGCTGCCAGTTTGGAGTTGGCTCCCTTGAGTACGTCCTCCGTAATGCCATACTGGGCAGCAATGCGTCCCCATGTATCGCCGGAGCTGACCAGGTGCTTCACCTCTACCGTAGGAACGGCCGGTACTGGCGCTGGGGCAGGTTGCACAGCGACGGGCTCTGCCGGTGCAGCGGGGGGGGCAGTCACCGGGGTGACAGCTTCCATGTTGACTGGTGCCTGGGTGATGTGCACGGCTCCATCATTGGCAGCGGGCGCAGGTGCCGGAGCTGGAGTAGCAGCAGTTTGTACGGGAGCCGGGGCAGGAGCCGGCTGGGGTTGGATGGCGGGAGCTGGAGCCTCTGCTGCCGGCATGGCCGGGGGTGGGGTGATGCTGGGTGCCACGGCGAGTCCGCTGGCACTCTTGGTAATGTTGCCGCGCAGCATGACTCCGCCAATGACCAGCAAATGTACCACAATAAGACCGAAAATAATGCGGAGCACGGCAGTGGGGCTGGTGCGGTCAACCACGAGGCCGGTGTCGGAATGCAGGCGCTTCTGCTTCAGATTATCATTAACAAATGTCTTGAGGAAATGTCGTTTGGGTTTGGCGCGGCCGAGGTCAGAATTGCGGAATGTGGAGTGTGTATCTTTTCTCATAAAATTGGAATGGCGTTCTTACAGATTGAGGGTTTTCTTGACGGCGCTGCGGAAGCATTCGCCGCGTTGGACATAGCCAGTAAATTGGTCGAAGGAGGAGGTACCCGGAGAGAAGAGCACCACGTCTCCGCGCTGGGCAAGCTGGTGGGCTGCCGCCACGGCTTCCTGCACGGTGGTTACTTTCACCACCTTGCAGACGGGGGAGAACGTTTCTTCCAGCTGGTCGGCAATCTGCCCGAAAACAACGCAGACGCGTGCTTTTTCCTGGAGCATGGGGTTAATGGCGGAGTAGTCAAGCCCCTTGTCCTTTCCGCCAGCCAGCAGGATGATGGGACGGGTCTGGGAGCGTACGGCTGCCTCAGTAGAGTGCAGGTTGGTGCTCTTGGAATCATTCAGCCAGAGCACACCATCCATTTCTGCAACCGTTTCGCAACGGTGACCCGGGGGGCAGAAGGAACGAATGGCCGCAGAGATGGTGGCATCATCGAGACCCACGGCGCGGCATGCCAGGGTGGTGGCCATAGCGTTTTCTGCATTGTGAGCCTGCTCCAGTGCCGTACCGCGCAGTGGGGTGAGCACCTGCCCCCCTTCCATGATGGCGCCGTCCTGGAAGTACAGCTGACCGGTGCTGACCACGGAGGAGAAGCCTATTCTGCGGGGGGGGATGGCAGGGAGCTGCTCGCCTTCGCGAATAATGGCGAGCTGGTCGGGGCTCATGTTCTCAAAGATGCGGAGCTTGGCGTTGAAATAGTCCTCCACCTTGGTGTAGCGATCCATATGGTCGGGGGCGAAATTGAGCCAGATGGCGACCTCTGGGCGGAAATCAGCAATGGTTTCCATCTGGAAGGACGAAACCTCCAGCACGGCAAACTCCGGTTGCGGTTCCATGAGGGCCACCTCACTCAGCGGGTAGCCGTAGTTGCCACAGGCCTTGGCCGTTTTGCCTGCGCTGAGCAGAACATGTTCCAGCAGGGCGGTGGTGGTGGTTTTACCATTGGTCCCGGTGATGGCGATGATGCGCCCCTGGTAGTAGTGCCAGGCCAGTTCCGTTTCGCCGATAAGGGGCGCGCCGTGAGCTGTGAAGGCCAGCGTCCAGGGAATATCGCCCTCAATGCCGGGGGAGAGGATGACCATATCGGCTGCGTAGGCGCGGGCCTGGTCTTCTGTTGCACCTGCCACAAAGAGCACGCCGGGTTCGGTGCAGGTGGCTGCCGGGTTGGCATCGAAAATGCAGACCTCGGCAGCACCCCGGGAGAGAGACAGGCGGGCTGCGGCTACGCCGCTGCGCCCACAGCCGAGTACTGCAATTTTTTTACCGCAGAGTTTCATGGTCTTGGTACGGAAATTTAGAGTTGAATGAAGCAACACGCGCTCAGGATGAGCCCAATCACTGCCAGGAAGAAAGCAATAATCCAGAAGCGCACGCAAACCTGCGTCTCACTCCAGCCTCCTTTTTCAAAATGGTGGTGAATGGGAGCCATGCGGAAGAAACGGCGGGGCTCACCGTAGAGCTTGCGGCTTACCTTGAACCAACCTACCTGAATCATGACGGAGCAGGCTTCTGCCACGAATACGCCACCGATAATGACCAGCAGCAGCTCCGTGTGGGTGCAGACGGCTACTGTTCCCAAGGCTCCACCCAGGGAGAGGGAGCCGGTATCACCCATGAACACTTTGGCCGGGTGTGCGTTGAACCACAGGAAGCCCAGGCATGCTGCCGCAATGCAGAGCAGGTAGTTGGCCAGCGCTACTTCCTGGAACGTGAGGCAGATGGAGAGGAAGGCCAGTGAGGCAATAACCATGCAGCCGCTGGCCAGACCATCGAGCCCATCGGTCAGGTTCACGGCGTTGGACGTGCCTATGATGACCAGCATCGCAAAGGGAATGAAGAGGTAGCCCAGGTCTACCGTGCCGTAGAAGGGAACAAGCACGCGCGCAATGGTGGGATCCAGATAGTAGAGGTATCCGGCGCAGGAGAGGGCTGCCACAGCCTGCAGGGCAATCTTGAACCAGCCACTCACACCATCGGTGCTCTTCTTGGTAATTTTGGCCCAGTCATCCAGGAAGCCGAGAATGGCCGTAATGCCCATGACCAGCAGGCAGCACTGAAGCTTGGGGTTGCCCATATCCAGGAAGAGGATGCTGGTGAGCATGATGAGACCGATAATCATGAGGCCTCCCATGGTGGGGGTGCCGACCTTAGCCTGGTGTTCCGGGGCAAGAGTGGTGCCGCATGCCTGGCGGATGGGCTGTCCGGCTTTCATTGCCCGCAGAATGGCAATGAGGCGAGGCCCGATGAGCATGGAGCCGATGAAAGGCACCAGCAGAGCCAGGATGAGCTGTGCTCCCATGGGGAGCTGGTAGATGAAATTAATCATATCTCAGGATTGGGGGTTAAGGGAGGGAAAGAGTTCGTACATGCTGCGCTCCATGCCGGCAGAGCGGGAGCCTTTGAAAAGCAGGGCATCTCCCGGCTCCATGAGCTGGCGGAGCGCAGCCGCTGCTTCGGCGGGCGTGCTGACCAGCATGGCTGGGATACTTTCTGCTGCGGCCTGGCAGAGGGCCAGGGTTTCGGGACATTCAGGACCCACCACGACAACCGCGGCGTAGCCCAGTGATGCGGCACACCAGCCCATGTCTGCATGGGCTGCGATGCCGCCTTCACCCAGTTCACCCATCTTGCCCAGCACAGCAATGTGGCGTCTGGGACCCCGCAGGGCCGCCACGGTTTCCAGCGCGGCCTTCATGCTTTCGGGGTTGGCGTTGTAAGTGTCATCCACCACGGTATAACCGTCCACTTCCTTACAGGCCAGGCGGCCGCGTGTGAGGGTGGAAGCAGAGAGCCCGGCAGCAATTTCCTCCAGGCTGCAGCCCAGTTTCCAGCCGGCGGCAGCGGCCAGCAGGCTGTTGCTCACCATGTGGGCTCCCGGCACGGGGAGGGAGACCTCTACCTCGCCCAGTGTGTCAATGTGCAGGGTGTAGGTGGTGCCAGTGGCGGTACTGCGCGGATTGAGGGCGCGCACCGGGCTGCTGCACCCGCCAACCGGAATGGGGGTAGCGCTGGTCTGGCTGGCAATGAAGTCAGCAAAGTCATCCAGCGCCGGGTAAATCATAAATCCCTCTGCCGGCAGCGCGCGCGCTACGGTGCATTTTTCTTCAGCAATGGCCTGGCGGCTGCCAAGGTACTCCAGGTGGGCAGAGCCAATCGTGGTGATGATGCCGATTTGCGGGCGGCTCATGGAGCAGAGCGGGGCAATTTCACCGGCGTGGTTCATGCCCATTTCCCATATGGCGGCCTGGGTTCCCTGCGGGGTGCTCAGAATGCTCAGCGGAACGCCGATGTGGTTATTGAGATTTCCCTTGGTAGCCAGTGAGTTGAATTTCTGGGAGAGCACGGAAAGGCACATGTCCTTCGTGCTGGTTTTGCCGCTGCTGCCGGTAAGCCCCACCACGTGCAGGGGCTCCAGTTGCCCGCGCCACCAGGAGGCCAGGCTTTGCAGCGCCATGAGCGTGTCCTCTACCTGCACCACAGAGCAGCCGGG
Organism: Akkermansia sp.; assembly: GCA_045538105.1. Classification (GTDB taxonomy): domain Bacteria; phylum Verrucomicrobiota; class Verrucomicrobiia; order Verrucomicrobiales; family Akkermansiaceae; genus Akkermansia. Next base: position 64,542 of record JAZSQS010000015.1, on the reverse strand, counting down.
TGCGTACTCGCCTTCCAGACGCGAAACAACGACCGCCGCGGCTCCTTTCTGGGAGGCGTCCGCTGCAAAAGTGTTGCCGTCAAAACGCTCGCCACAGAGGGCCAGGAAGATGCAACCGGGAGTGATGGCCCGGCTGTCGGTCGTGAGTCCGGCAGTGATGGCGCGGTCACCCACCACAACGGCCGTTCCGGCTGTTGCAGCAATGAGTTCGCTAGTGCTGAGGTGGGTCATGGTGCGTGTTGGCTGGGTTACCGGCTCTTGCGACCCTCCGGCTTGCGGGAGGGTACGGAAATGCCTTCAGGGTTCTTCTCGGCGTAGTATTTACGCACAACTGCAGAATCTGAGAAATCAATGGTTTCAGTGGCAAAAATCTGGTAGTTCTCGTGTCCCTTTCCGGCAATGAGAACCACATCTCCCGGGCGTGCCTGCTCCAAGGCTGCGCGGATGGCTTCCTCGCGGTCGGTGATGCGGTGCTGTTTGTCCTTGGGGATACCGGGCATGATTTCATCGATAATCTGCTCCGGGTCTTCGCTGCGGGGATTATCACTGGTGACGAGGCAGAGGTCGCTATACCGGGCGGCAGCTTCGCCCATGAGCGGGCGCTTGGTGCGGACGCGGTCACCACCGCAGCCGAAGATGGTGATGAGGCGGCCGTTGCGGCAGAGCGCCTTCATGGTCTTGCACACGTTTTCCACGGCATCCGGGGTGTGCGCGTAGTCTACAAAGCACTGCACGTTATTCACGCTGCTGACCAGCTCGATTCGGCCTGGTACCTGCGGACTCTGGGAGAGCGCAGTGATGGCTTCGGTCAGGTTGATTCCAGCGCAGACGGCGCCTGCCAGGGCTGCCAGGCTGTTGGAGAGGTTGAATTCTCCGATGAGCGGTGTGCGTACCAGGTAGCTGCGTCCCTGGTAGATAAGTTCGTACTGACTGCCTTTGAGTGTGATAAGTTTAGGGACGGCGCGGAAATCTGCCTTTTCGCTTTCACCAAAGGTACGCACCTTCATGATGGGGGACAGTTCCTCTGCCAGCCGGCGGCCGTAGGCATCATCAATGTTGATGACGGCCGAGCTCTTGCGGTCAGCGGCAGCCATGCGGGTGAAGAGGAGCTTTTTGGCCTGGTAGTACTCTTCCATGGTGCCGTGGTAGTCCAGGTGGTCCTGGGTCAGATTGGTGAAGATGCCCACGCGGAAGTCAGTTCCGGCAGTGCGCTGCTGGGCGAGGGCGTGCGAGGAAACCTCCATGGAGACGGCGCGGCAGCCGTTTTTCACCATATCAGCCAGCATACTCTGGAGCAGGGCGCAGCCTGGTGTGGTGTTGCTGGAGGTGGTGCGGCGCTCCCCGTTGTCGTAGATGATGGTGCCGATGAGCCCCGCGCGCTGCCATGCGGCCCGGAAAATGTGATTGACCAGATAGCTGATGGTGGTCTTACCATTGGTTCCGGTGACGCCAAGTACAACCATGTTGCTGCTGGGGAAATCACGCCAGGCGCTCATGAGCAGGCCATTGGCTTCGTGCGTATCCGCCACTTGGACCCACATGGTACCTGCGGCTTTAGCCTGTTCGCTCACCGGAGTCTCTGCCACAATGGCAACGGCGCCAGCCTCAATGGCTCCTTCGATAGCCGTATGCCCATCAAACCGCGTACCCCGCACGGCAATGTAGCAGCAGCCAGGCACCACTTTGCGGCTGTCATCCGTGAGCAGTGTCAGTGCTTTATTGAGCTTACCAGTTATGGTGGCTTCTGGCAGTATGCTGAAAATTTTCTTGGTGTCCATGGTGAGGAGTCAGGGGGTCAATTCTTATTTATTTAGATTAGCAGATTCTTCCTTGCTGGCAAGATATTTTTCATATGCTTCCGGGTCACTTGGCGTGAGATTGAGCACATTGATGAAGCGTTCTGCCGCTGCGCGGAAAATGGGAGCTGCCACGGTACCGCCGCCAGGGTTGCAATCGGTGGGGTGGGGTTCGTCAATCACGGTCATGACCACGAGCTTGGGATCATTGATGGGAAGCACGCCCGCGAAGGATACGGTGTAGAGGTTTTCGGCATAGCCGCCGCCGGTCTTGACTTTTTTGGCAGTGCCAGTTTTACCGCCGATGCGGAATCCGGGAATGGCAGCTGCTGTGGCGGTGCCGCGTCCGCATTGGCCTTTGCGCTCGGTTACGGTTTCCAGAGCGAATCGCAGGTCTTTTGCCGTGCTGGATTTCATGACCCGGCAAATTTCCTGCGGAGCACACTCATCATACACCGAGCCGTCTGCCGCAATGATTTTATCAATCAGACGGGGTTTCATCCGCACCCCATCATTCGCAATGGTGGCATAGACCATGGCCATGTGCAGCGGGGAAACAGCCACGGAATATCCGTAGGCAATTCGGGAGTAGTTCACGATGTTGGAACCGTCTGCCAGCAGGCAGGCACCGCCGGAGGGAAGGTCGATGCCAGCAGGTTTGTTGAGCCCGAATTTTTCCAGATATTCCTTGTAGTTCTGCCATTTGGCAATAATGGCGATGCGGGCAGCACCGGGGTTGCTGGACTTTTTGAGCACTCCCCAAACGGGTAAATCACCGTAGTTGAAGGGGCGGTCGTTAATGGCCTTGCTGCCGAAGCCAACGGAGAAGGGAGAGCAGTTGACGTATCCGCCAATGCCCATGAGTCCCTTATCCACCACGGCTGTGACGGCCAGCACCTTGAAGGTGGAGCCTGGTTCGTAGCGGGTCTGGCAGGCAAAGTTGAAATCGCCGGTGATGGTTTTGCCGTTATCATCCTTCACTTCTCCACGTGGGAACTTACCCTTGTGGGTGATGAGTTCCTTCGTGTTCAAATCGAACGCCGGACGGCTCACCATGGCCAGGATGTCACCCGTTTTGGGATCCACCACAATCATGCAGCCACGTTTGGCCCGGAAGTGGCGCATGCCTTTGTCCAGCTCCTGCTCCACGATGGTCTGCAGGCGCATATCAATCGTAAGTTTGAGGTTCAGACCATGCTTGGGAGCCATGTAGCGGTCATCTTCATTAGTGAGCACCTGCCCGCGGGCGTTGTGACGGTATTCGCGGATGCCGTCCACCCCGGCCAGGTAGCTGTGGAAGTAGGACTCCACGCCGCTCATGCCCTTATTTTCATGGTCCACATAGCCCAGCACGTGGCAGAGCATTTCCGGCATCACATAGCTGCGGCGCAGGTCTGATTGCACCATGAGTCCGCGGACGCGTGCATCGCTCACGGCCTTGCGGATTTTATCTGCTGTATCAAAGCTCATGCCCTTTGCCAGTACAATCTGGTTGCGGATAGAACGCGTGGGAAGTCCCTTGACCTTGGCTTCTGCATTGTATTTCTGCGTGGCGGTCTGGGCAATTTTCTCCACGATATCCTCGCGGGTCATGAAGCGTTTGATGGTGCGGCCGTTGATTGTTTCCTCAATTTCCTGATGGGAGAGGAAGGGGAAGAGCACCTCGGCTACGAGCTTGTCATGCTGCTGGAAGTAGTGCTCCATGACCGTTTCATCGTATTCCATGAGGCGGTTGGCGCGGGCGTCCTTGGTATCAATTGTGGCACGCCGCGCTTCCTTTTCCGCATCGGTCATATCGGCTTTGGCGTTGTTGAGCAGTTTGGCACGGTAGTTATACACCAGCTTGCGGCGTTCCTTGGGGTCTGTCAGGCTTTCCCAGCGGGGATCATGCACGGCGTGGTTATAGGCCAGGCCTTCTACCACGGCGGTGATTTCGCGCAGGTGGTAGCGGTCTGCCACGAGCTCCGCGCTCTGGATGTTATTGGTGAGCAGCTCCTCGTTGCGGTCCATGATGATGCCGCGCTGGGCAGGGAGGCGTTCTTTATCAATGAGCTCGTCAGCCGCAATGCTGCTGTGGTTGGCTGTGTCCACAATTTGCAAATCCACCAGACGCACGGCCACGCTGCAGGAAATCGCCGCGACGATGCAGGAGAGGAACAGGGTGCGGCCGGCAAATGGAACCTTGGTTTTCACGTTGGCTGTTCAGGCTGTGGTGGGCAGTGCTGGTTTAACGGTGAATGACGGCAAATCCGCTATCCTGCAGGCGACGAGCCAGTTCAATCTGGCTGCGGTCAATATCGCGAAGAGTGGAATGATCCTGGCTCAGGCGGTCGCGCATGGCCCAGCGGTTTGTGAGGGCATTGGTCTTGGCGCGGTGCTGGTTGGTATTCATGTTGCTCACGGCAATTTCTCGGTTGAGGTTGTTGATTTCCGTGCGCACGGCCACCTGCTCGTTCTTGAGCAGTGCGTAGGTGATGCCTCCGGCCGATACCAGGATGGCGAAAAACACCATCCAGACCAGGAAGCTGAAGCTTATCTGGTCCGAGTAGCGGGAGGTTGAACAGTTCGGAGGCATGCAGGAGGGGGGGGGAGGATATGGGTGGTGTTACAGCTTTTCGATGACGCGGAGCTTGGCGCTACGGGCGCGGGGATTGGCGGCCAGTTCGGTTTCGCTCGCCACAATGGGCTTGCGGGTTACCAGACGGGCTGCATACTCCGGGTTGGGGCGCGGGGCTGGCCATTCCGGACGGTCGATTTCAGGGCGGGTTACGCGGTCAAAGTAGCGTTTGACGGCGCGGTCTTCCAGGCTGTGGAAGGTGATGATGGCGAAACGGCCTCCGCTTTTGAGCAGGCTCAGACCTGTCTCCAGCAGGGCATCCAGCGCGCCCAGCTCATCGTTCACCGCGATGCGGAGTGCCTGGAAGGAGCGGGTGGCGGGGTGCTGCTTACCCTTGCGGGGGAGTACGCTGGCAATGAGATTGGCCAACTGGGTGGTGGTGGTGATGGGAGCCTTACTGCGCTCCTGCACGATGCGGCGTGCAATGGCGCGGCTGGCGCGTTCCTCACCATACTGCCACAGGATATCGGCTAGCTCACTCTCTGCTGCTGTGTTCACGAGGTCTGCCGCGCTGCGGGGCGCGGCCGGGTTCATCCGCATGTCCAGCGGGCCTTCTGCCAGGAAGGAGAATCCGCGCTCTGCCTGATCCACCTGCGGGGAGGAGATGCCGATGTCTGCCAGGATGCCATCCACGCTTTCCAGCCCTTCGGCGCGGAGCAGGGTGGAGGCGTTGCGGAAGTTGCCGGCGATGATGTGCAGGCGGTCGGTGTATGCTGCCAGACGTTTGCGGGCTGCCTTGCGGGCAGCGGGGTCTTGGTCGATTCCCCAGACGGTAGCACCTCTCTGCAGCATGAGCTCACTGTGACCGCCCCCTCCCAGGGTGGCATCTACCAGCACGCGTCCTTCTTCTGGTTGCAGGGCTTCTACCGCTTCGTTGCGGAGCACGGTCACATGGTGGAATGCTGCGGTGCTATCTTCGTCTGTATCTGCGTCAGTATCTTCCACACTGGCTTCATTGCGGCAGCTTTCCTGCCATTCGGCTGCTTCGGCGGCGCTCAGGGCTTCCACCAGCGGGGTGCTGCACCACTGCAGTTCCGGGCTTTGGGTGCTCCACCGGGTGATGAGGGAATCTATGCCGACCTCTCCAACCAATTCCACCAGGATGCAGGCGCTGCAGGGTGTGAGCCGGTAGGCCAGCAGGCCTTCCGCGCGCTGCAGCTCCGCTGCTAACGCGCCCACGCGCGCAAGGGAAAGGCTGGCCTGGGCGCAGGTATCCAGGGGGAGCACCACGTACTTTTGCGACAGTTCGCGCAGCTCTGCACCCAGTTTGGCCAGGGTGCCGCGGGCGCCTTTGATGCCTGCCTCGCGCATGCGCGTGAGCAAGTCGCGCCGGGCTTGCTGCCAGGCGTCCAGCTGCTCCGGGGGCAGGATTCCTTCCTCCCACATGAGCACCTTGTAGCAGGTTCCGGCGGGGGAGCCGGTTGCTGCGTAGCTTTGTGTTGTTACCTTGCTCATGTGAGGATGCCGAATACTTTGTCCAGTTCCAGTTTTGCCAGGGCTTCCGGGGTCTTCGTGGCCTCGAAGTTCGCCGGTTCCCAGATTTCGAAATACGATCCGCGGCCTACGATGGCCGCGTTGTCCGCCAGTTTGAGGCGTTCGCGCTGTGCTTTGGGTATGAGTAATTTACCCTGGCTGCTGACTTCTGCTTCAAAGCTCAGGCCAATGATAGTGCCAATGTAGCGGTTCAGGTCAATGGGGTTGAATCCGCGGGCTTCTCCATGCGCCCGGATACCCTCAACCATCTCCGCAAAGCTTTCCTTTGTGTAGCACTTCAGAATCGGATATCCCTCATTCTGAGTTTCTATCACCCACAAGGTAATGCCCTGCGCGTCACGCCAGCTGGCCGGAATCGCTACGCGACTCTTCGGATCCAGTTTGTGCGTCACGTTGCCCGTGAACATTACTGTGGAGACACTATTCATGCTTTTTGGTGCACTTTCCTGCACCACCAGTACACTCCAATACACCAAAAAAGTCAATCTTTATTTGCGCTATTTCTGGAAATTTGTGCTATTTTTTTTCATTTTGTTCCCAAATTGCCACGGAAGTGTACCTGAGTGCATCTGGTGAAGTTTCCAGGTAGGTGGCGCCTGGGTTGAAAGAAGAATGTAAGGGTTTTATGATGAGGCTTGAATAAAAAGAACCGCGTTCCTGGGTAGGAACGCGGTGTGCTTAGGGGGAAAGGCTGGTTTTCTTTATGCCTTGAGGGCGTCTACACAGATGGCAGACCAGGTTTCGAGGCGTTCGTAAAGCGGGCCTGAGAGCTCATCCAGGGAGCGGAAAGAGAGGTCTGCCAGGGCTTTTTCATTGGGAGCCACCTGGTCATCCTCCAGCTCGAAGCGGTGCACAAAACCGAGGTGCACGGAGCCGACTTCGTTGGTATCATCGTTAATGATAGCGAAAAGTTCCTGGGTGGCAGAGCCGGTGAAGGTGATTTCCTCACGGATTTCACGTTCCATGCCGGCAAGGTAGGTGGAGATGGAATCAGTGAGCCCGTCAATCGGGTTGATATGCCCGCCGATGCCCAGGGACATTTTGTTATGCAGGCGGGATTCTCCGCCCTTGGAGGTGCGTGCGTAAGCCAGGATGCGTCCCTGGTGGCAGAAGATGGCGTAGGTGATGAGCTGCTTGAACTGGGGGCTTTGTTCGGCCTGTTCACGGTCCATATAGCGGGCTACGCCGGGTTGCAGGAAGGCCGTAAGATAGTCCTGCGGGTTCAGGCGCACTCCGTTGAAGGCGCCTACAGATTCAAAAGCTTCGCGTGGGACGACCAGTACCTGTTCTCCATTGTATCGTGACATGCCAGATATGCTAACATACCGGCATGGGCTTGAAAAGGGGAGAGTTGGCATACTGTCGCAGATAGTTGGGATTGGAATTCTCCGGGGGACAGGAAGCAATCAGGCCTTTTTCTTATTTTTCTTCTTTTTTGACTTTTTCTTTTTGGGAGAATCCTGGGAAGCTCCGGGGCCGTTGTGCTTATCTGGCACATCATCAACCTTTTCTCCCTTGGTGGAATAGATGATGTAGCGCTTTCCGTCCCAGGAGACAGCCATGACCGTGGTGGCGCCTTCCGGCAGGAGCACATCCGTGGAGCTGTTATCCTGCTGGTTGAGCCCGCGCAGGCAAACTCGAATCAGCTTACCGGTCTCGTTGTATACCTCGAAGGCAACTGCATTGACCCATTTATCCCCCGGTACGGTGAAGCGCGGGCTGGGTTTGTCGGTAAGGGTAGGTGCAAAATCCGGGCTGGGTTTGATATCGAGCTTATCGCGGTAGATAGGGACGCTGTTGACCGTGATGTAGAACACTACCGGGGAGTCGGGCTTGGGGTACTGGCGCGCGTGCTTGATGGCGGCGGCGCACATATCCTCCGTGATGGTGACCCAGTGTGAGCTGTAGTCGTTCACAAAGCGGTTCATGACGGCGAGCATGCCTGTTTCCAGGAAGAAGTCAGAGAAGTCCAGCTTGGCAGAATCACAGCAGCGATCCAGGTACTTCATGCGGATTTGCCCCACGGTCCACTTGCTTTCATCTGTATCACGCACGTTTTTGAAAATGCGGGGGTAGAAGAGTTCATCCCCGCGGGCAAGTGTGTTGTATAGGTACATTTGCCACATGGGACAGAGAATGACGAAGCAATCACCGCAGATGGCTCCAGGGTGGCGATCCCCGTCATCTGGTCCGCGTTGGAATTGCCAGAGCTCGCGGTTGACCACCGCGCTGTTGATGTAGCAGTCAAAACGGCCACCGCGCACCCAAGGTCCTTCCAGCGTACGGCAGGTTTCGTGTTCAAGGCGTACTTCCTGGGGATTGAAGGTCATGTTGACCAGCTGGGAAAAGAGGTTGACCGTGGTTTCACAGGTGCCGGTCCACATCATGCCGGGGCGGGTCTGGTTGACGTGACCGAACTCATGGGAAGTACCCCAGGCCCCACTTTTCCGAACGGTATCCACATCCACCAGGCCAGGTGTGGCCGTGATGACATAGGAACCGCCCATGCCGTCGGCGTGCATGTAGGTTTTCGTGTTCCAGTTGCTGCGGCCCATGATGTGGTTCCCGGGGTGGATTCCTTCCCACTCCCAGCCCAGGAGTTGCTGTTCGAGAGTCATTTGCTCATCGTACAGTTTGACGAGTTCAGGCCCCTTTTCAGGGCAGCGCTCACGCAGTGCGTTGAAATCCAGAACCCACTGGGTGCGCTCACCTAGGATATCAAGCCAGTCGCTCTTGGCATTTGCCAGGATTTTCTTCCAGACGTTGACGTCATCGTGATGGGTGAATACGCCATTGATGCGGCCTCCTTCAATTTGGAGTTGGATGGGAGGGGCTGTGTCCGGATCTGAATCACGGTAGTGCACATAGGCATGACCAAAATGCTTTGCTGTGAATGACTGAAGCCCGGTTGTGAGTGGATAGCGCGTTTCGGCGCCGGGGTGGCGGAAGTCCCGCAGGATGAGCTCAACCTTGGTGCGGGGAGCGCCGTCCATTTTAATGTTCATGGTATCTCCTGCATCAAAGGCAATACCGGTAGGGTTTTCATAGCTGGAGTAGCGCGCAATTTTCAAGCGTTGGGATACCTCATGCACTGGTTTGTACGCTCGGAATTCCCGGTTGCGGTAACTGGCGTTGAGTTTTCGCAGGTTGGCATTCAGCCCGGAGTAGTCCGTGTAATTCGGGATGGGATGCCTGGAAAGTGGAGATTCCGGTTTGGCATCCCTTCCTCCTTCTTCCTCATCCTCTTTGCCAGCCTTTCTGGCGGCTTTGGCTTTCTTGCCTTTCTTCCGTGTTGTCTGGCGGGTTGGTGTATCATCGTTCTCTCCGGCTGCTGCGGGCGCACTCAGCCAGCAAAGCATCAGCAAGGGAAGGAAGAACGGAAACAGGGAACGAATCTTCATGGTGAAGGGCTGGGGTGCGTGAGGGTTCAGAGAAGGTGCCGTACGGCGTCTGTGGCCACGTCTTTGGCGGTTTTGCCGTGTTGGTCAGTGGCGGTTTTGCTGGCTCCTGCCTTGAGGAGGTATTCAACGAAGTCTCCTTTCCCGGCACCAGCGGCGTGCAGGAGCGGCAACTCTCCGTGTTTGTTGTTGTTGAGGTCGATTCCCGCTTCTATGAAAAGCTGGACCACGGCCATATGCCCTCGGTCAATGGCCAGGTTGATAGGGGTGCCATTGAAGCCCCCGGGCGGGCTGTAGTTCATATCCTTGTATGCCGGCATCAGGGCTTTGATGCTTTCCATCCTGGCAGACCAGACCGCATCGTGCATGGGTACGGCTTCGTTACCAGCCTTGGCCATGGGGTTGGCACCCGCTTCCAGCAGGGCGGTGATAATGTCTGCGTTGTCTGAATCTACGGCCTTGTGCAAAACGGATCGGGAGTCCGGGGATATGAAGTTGACATCGGCTCCTGCCTTGATAAGGCTTTGCACGTCATCCACCCCTCCTTTCTGGCAGACCAGCATAAGCAGGGAAAGTTTGTTCTCCTTGTCCTGCATGTTGGGGTTGAAATTCTTTTGCTTTATAGCTTGTTTGAGAGCTTCCAGATTGCCAGCCTGTATTTGCTCGCAGAGCTTCATTTCCTTTTCGCGCAGCTCCATGGCTTTCTTGAGTAGTTTCTGCACTTTCCTGCTTTTGCTTATCTGGAGGGCAGTCTTGCCTTCTGCATTGGTGATCATTGGGTCTGCACCACCTTTGAGAAGGATGGAAACGCAGTCTGCTGCCCCTTTCTGGACGGCCAGGTGCAGTGCCGTATCCCCGTTTTCATCTTTCTGGTTCACATCGCATCCTTCCTTGATACGCGCGGCAACCACTTCCTTATTGCCAACGGCTGATGCTTCAATGATAGAGTAGATGCCATTGCTGCAATAAATCAGCTTCGGTAACTCAAAGTCATCTTTTTTTTCGCTTTTTCGCGGGGCTGCTGCGGCTGTTGCCACAAGGAGTCCTGCGGTCAGAAAGAGGAGGCTTTTCATGGAGTCGAGCTGTATTTGATTACACTATACCTGAAAGATGCCTGCGAGAAAAGCATAAAGTAAACAGAAACCAGAATCCCGCTCGGACGGAGCGGGATTCTGTGGATAATTTCAGGGTTAGGGGGAGGCTTATTTCAAGCGGAGCCCCTTGCTGTTGGTTTTTGCCTTCATGCCGGCACGCAGGCTTGCTTTGACGGAACTGGTATTATTCCGCAGGTTGGCGGCGCGTTTTTCTACCTTGCGGCGGTCATTGCCGCGACCAATGGCACCCAACAGGGTGATAATGAGTACCAGAACCACACCGCCAATAATCCAGTGCGTTGTGGTGAGCTTGTCCAGCCCCAGCTTGGCCAGCAGGTTCTGGAAGTCACTTCCACGGTCACCTTTCTGTTTTACAACCTTTACCGGTTTAATCTTAACGGGAGCCTTGACAATCTTGCCCGTTTCCTTGGGCTCCTCGATGATGGGTTCAGGTTCGGTAATCTCAGGCTCGGTTACTTCAGGTTCAACCACTTCCTTCTTGGTAACGGTGGGTGCTGGCTTCTTGTCTGTCTTATTCGGGGTATACAGGCGCTTCTCCTCGTCCTCCAGCAGTTTCTTGACGGCGCTGCCGCTCAGGGTGTTGCCCATGGCGGAGGAAGAGGAGCCGGTGGAGCCTTCGGAAAGATGACGGCGGTTTTCCTTCGGGGGGGTGGTGTAGAAGGTGAGGCGCATGCACTTATTGGCACCGTTGATTTCCTCGAACATGTAGCCTTCCTTGAATTTCATGGCGCGGGAACGCCCCATAAAGTACTTGGCTGCCTTGTCTGCTGAGAATTTGCGCCAGGCGGCTTCTTCAAATTTGCCAATGTCGGCAGCATCTTTGTCTGCGTCATCCAGGGAGACGGGGATGCGGTAATCAACCACAATGCAGATGAGTTCTCCCTTCTTGCCATCAAAATCGATGGTCAGCTTGCGGTTTTCATCCAGGTTCCAGATGCGGCGCACACTCAAATCACTCAGTACGCGGTAGGCATAGTCCTTTGTCAGGTTCTCATCTGCAGAGGTCCGATCCAGAGACGGAGACAAATCGCTCAGTTGCACAGCCAGTGCTGCCGGAGCGATGAGCAGTAGGCTGGTCAGTGCGCGTTTGAAAAGCTTATTCATACGCGGATAATACTAGCATGTTGCATCATGGCTTACAAGCCTATACTTTCACAGTGCTACACAAAAAACGGAGAAAAGGCTCTTTCGTGTACGCGCGTGTACTGCTCTTAAGTGAATTTTTTATCACTTTTTTGCAAAAAAATGATTTTTTTACATTTTGGGGTTGACTTCTGGAAAAATGCGAGTAGAATCGCGCAGCCGGGTTGCACCTGGCCGGGAAACAACAAAAAAAGAAAGCAGAGAATATGATGAAGACAATCGCTATCGTGCTCAGCCTCACCGCTCTTACCGCCACTGGTAACACGCTGCCCCCCACCCCGGAGGCTCCGGTTGCCGAGTACGCAATCTGAGCGTATAAGGGAAGAGCCGTATGGTAGGTAGACCATGCGGCATACGGGGTGTACATACCCCATTGTGTAGGGTCTTTCGCTTGATTTATGGGCGGAAGTCTTTTTTTTGTGTTCGAGAGCAGGGGAATCATGACCTTCATCTTTGTAGTGGTTCTTTACGAGGGTGTATGGTGCAAATTGCTTCATTTCAAATCGTAAATTACCAATCGTCAATGACCAGCCTTTCTGGCTGTTGACACGTTGTAAGGAGCATAAAGCTTGACAAACACGCCTACGCGCGTATAGTTTCCCGCGAACTTATGAAAAATCAGATTGCAAGCGTACAAGCAGAGGCCCTGGCGCGCATTGCCGACATTGCCGATATGAAGGCATTGGAGGATGCCCGCGTGGGTATTCTGGGCAAGAAAGGAACCCTCACCCAGGTGCAGCAGGGTATGCGTGATGTGCCCAAGGAAGATAAGCCCGCCGTGGGTGCACTGCTGAATGAAGCACGCGCCACTATCACCGCAGCCTTGGAAGACCGTAAGGCTGCCTTGCAGCAGGAAATTGATGCAGCTGCCGTGGCTGGTGTTGACTTTACCATGCCTGGTGCTACGCTGCCTGCTGGTGGGTTGCATCCCATTTCCATCGTGCGTGATGAAGCGGTGCGCGTGCTGCGCCGCATGGGGTTCACCCTGGCAGACGGCCCGGAGATTGAAGACGAGTGGCACTGCTTTGATGCTCTGAATACGCCGGAGGATCATCCCGCCCGCAACGAGAAGGATACTTTCTATTTTGACAGCGGTAAGCTGCTGCGTACGCAGACCAGCACCGTTCAGGCCCGTGTGATGGAGAAGGATTGCCCGCCCATCCGCATTATCTGCCCCGGTTCCGCCTTCCGCCGTGATGCGATTGATGCTACCCACCTTTCTGCCTTCAATCAGATTGAGGGTCTGTATGTGGCCAAGGAAGTGAGCGTGGGTGATTTGAAGGGTACGCTGGAGTATTTCCTGAAGGCTCTCTTTGGTGAGGAAACGGCAGTGCGCTTCCGCCCGCACTTCTTCCCGTTCACCGAGCCAAGCTTCGAGATTGACGTGCTGTTGCAGGCTGCGGGGCAGGCTCCGCGCTGGATTGAGATTGCCGGCTGTGGCATGGTGAATCCCGCCGTTTTCGAGAATATTGACAAAGCCACCGGCAAGAATCAGTACGCTGGCTGCACGGGCTTTGCCTTCGGTATCGGCCTGGAACGCCTGGCCATGATTCGCTGGGGTATTCGTGATATCCGCCTCCTTATCGAGAATGATGCCCGGTTCCTGGCTCAGTTCCAATAATAAACCCTAACCTTCTTCTGAATTAGAATCATGAATGTTTCACTGAAATGGCTTTCCAGTTACATTGACCTTGCAGGCCTTGGCACACAGGAAATGGCCGATATGCTCACCTTTGCCGGTATTGAGGTGGAGGGAATCCAGGAGCGCGGCGTGACTACCGACCTCGTGGTGGTGGCCCAGGTTATGGAAAAGACTCCCGTGGAGGGCAGCGACCACCTGAACGTGTGCATGGTGGATGCTGGCGAGGGCGCTCTGCGCCAGATTGTCTGCGGCGCTCAGAACTACAAGGTGGGCGATAAGGTTCCCTGCGCTCTGCCCGGCGCGGTGCTGCCCGGCGGCTGGGAGATTAAGGAAGGCAAATTGCGCGGTGTGGAGAGCCGTGGCATGCTTTGCTCTGCTTCTGAGCTGGGCTTGCCGGATAAGGAACACGGCCTGTGGATTCTGCCGCAGGACTATGTCATCGGCACGCCGGTGCGTACCTTCGTGGAGACGGATACCATCTTTGAGCTGGAGATTACCCCGAACCGCCCCGATCTGCTGAGCCACTGGGGCATGGCCCGCGAGCTCGCCGGTATCACCGGCCGCAGCCTGAAGACCGACCCCGCCGAGGCACCTGCCGCCGCAGTGGAGACCAAACCAGCAGGCGATTTCATCACCCTTTCTGCCCCGGAGCTCTGCCCGCTTTATACGGCTACCCGCATTTCCGGCGTGAAGATTGGCCCCTCCCCGGAGTGGTTGGCCAACCGTCTGGTAGCCATTGGTCTGCGCCCTATCAACAATGTGGTGGACATCACGAACTACTGCCTCTTCGAGCTGGGGCACCCGCTGCATGCCTTCGATGCCGCCAAGATTACCGGTGGCCTTAATATACGCCGCGCTGAGGAGGGTGAGCAGTTCACCAGCCTCATGGATGAGCAGTATACTCTCAAGGGCGATGACGTGGTTATCTCTGATGCCAGCGGCGCAGCCCTGGCCCTGGGTGGTGTGATGGGTGGGCTTGATTCCGGCGTGACGGAGGCTACTACCGATATCATTCTCGAATCCGCCTGGTTCCTTCGCAGCAGCATCCGTTTCACCAGCCGCCGCCTGGCCCTGGGGTCGGATTCCTCCTACCGCTTCGAGCGCGGCACCTCCCCCTGGAATGTGCTCCGCGCTGCCGCTCGTGCCACGCAGTTGATTCTGGAGTGCTGCGGCGGCACTGCCGAGCCCGTGCTGGTGGGTGGTCAGGCTCCCTGCCTGGTATCCGAGGAACTCGCCACCACTGCTACTGTGCTGGAGCAGGGTACTGAAGCTAAGATTTACTACGCCCTCGACCAGGTGAAGCTGGATTGGAAGGAGCTGGATGTGATGACCAATGGTACACTCCCCCACATGGAGGGCGCCCGCATTCTCCGCAACCTCGGTCTCAAGGATGTGGATGTGAAGGGTACCTGGGACTGCCCTCCCTGGCGTCTGGATCTGAAGCGCAGCTGCGACCTGCTGGAGGAAGTGGTTCGTGTATACGGTATTGATAACATTCCCGCTACCAGTACGTCCATCTACGTGCCGGAGAGCGCCCAGGACCGGGCTCACGATTACCGCATGGCTCTTTCCCGCAAGTTGGCAGGCGCTGGTTTCTGGGAGGTGCAGACCTTCAAGCTCATCGCAGCAGAGAGCATTGATCCGACCATTGCCAGTGTGGAGAACGCACTGCCTATCAAACCGCTTATGGATGGCGATATCATCCGTGTTTCCCTGCCGATTTCGGAGGATCACTCCACCCTGCGTCCCTCATTGGCTCCCGGTCTTATCTCCGTGGCTGCCCGCAATATCAACCAGGGTATGGAGGTGCTGCGCTTCTTTGAGTGCGGCCGTGTGTTCCGCAATACAGGCGGCGGCAAGGGCAAAGACATTGAGAACGAGGTGCTGGGCATCTTCATGGCTGGTAAGCTGACCCCCGCCAGCTGGGCTTGCACCAAACCGGGTGAGGCTCACTTCGAGAACCTCCGCGCCGTTCTGGATATCCTGGTACCCAAGGCTGCCATCAGCATCGTGCCGGCCAAGCAGCAGCGTGAGAATGCCGCTGTGGGCGGTGATATCACCATCAATAACCAGGCATGCGGCTATGTAGCCCGACTTTCCCTGGCTAAGTGTCGCGCACTGGGGCTGCCCATGGAAAGCTATTACGCTGAACTTGACCTCCGCAAGCTGCAGCAGGTGGCCACGGCTCCCTTCAAGGCGGCCGATTTGCCCCAGTTCCCCGGTTCCAGCCGAGATGCTTCCCTGGATGTGCCTTCAGCTACCCGCCATGCGGATATCATGAAAGTGGTGGAAGGCGCCAAGCAGAAGCTGCTGGTTTCCTGCGCGCTCAAGGACGTGTTCTGCGACCCGACCGGCGAGAAGCTTGCCGCTGACCGCAAGGCCATGACCTACACCTTCCTCTATCGCGATGCGAAGAAAACCCTCACCGCTCCCGAAGTGGACGCCGCGCACAAGACTGTGCTCGATGCCCTCTCCTCCAAGGTGAAGGAGCTCAGGTTCCGCTAAAGAATATCGTCAACATACCAGAAGGCCGGAGAGTCTGCCTCTCCGGCCTTTTTTGGTGCGTTGTTGCTTGATATGAAGTGGTTAGTATTCATAGGTGCTGTATAATGAAAACATAATTGCATGAAAATGGCGTTTTCATGCAATTATGTTTTCATTATGCTTGCAAATGGTAGCCGGAAGGTGTATATTCAGTGTTGAGATGGAAAGTCCTATGCAGATATTTGATCAGAATGACCTGAATGCGCTGCTGCATCAGATTAACCCATGGTGGAAGACCGGGCAAAGCAGCGACGGTATACCGGAGTCGCGACGGCAAGCGTTTGCGGAAGTTCTGAAGTGTATCACGCACCCGCAACTGAGACGCTTTGCGGTTATCAGCGGAGCGCGGCGTGTGGGTAAAACTACGGTGATGCGCCAGCTTATAAAACACCTGCTGGCACAAGGGGTGCCCAGCACAAACATTCTGTACATTTCCTTTGATAATCCGGTATTCAAGTTAAGCGGCATTCAGGCAGTGCTGGACGCATACCGCCAGGTCACTTATCGCGGTGGAGCCTGTTATTACTTTCTCGATGAGATCCAATACGCAGAAAACTGGTCGCTATGGGTGAAAACCCTGTACGACCACTTTCCGGAAGTTCAGGTGGTGGCTACCGGTTCCGCCAGCCCGGCACTGGAGCGCGGCGCGGCAGATAGCGGAGTGGGCCGCTGGCGTGTGTTCCGTATGCCCACGCTCACTTTCCGGGAATATTGTTGCCTGCAGGGGGTGTCACCCTTGCAGGAGGAGGCTCCTGCTCTGGAATCATTGTCGGCTATGCATCCGTCGGAGTTCAGCATGCTCATGATGCGGCTCAGCGATTTGTCCCCGCACTGGTACCACTATTTGCAGCAGGGGGGCTTCCCGGAGCTCTTGCGTCTGGATGAACTGGATGAAGTACAGAATATTCTACAGGAAGACGTGGTGGATAAGGTCCTGAAGCGGGATATCCCCGCTTTGTTTGATGTGCGGAACCCTGTGCAGCTGGAAAAGATTTTCCTATACCTCTGCCTGCACAGCAGCAATATTGTCAATCTGGATACCATGTGCAGCGCCCTGGGGGTGTCCAAGCCCACCCTCTCCAAATACATTGGTTACTTGCAGGATGCCAACCTCATCTACTGTTCGCGCAACTTCTGTGCAACCGGAAAAAAGGGCCTCACAGCCCAGCCGAAAATCTATGTGGCTGATGCAGCTTTGCGCAATGCCTGCCTCATGCGTTTTACTCCCATGAGCCGCGCGTCCGATATGGGCGCCACGGTTGAGAGTACTGTTTACAAGCATTTCATCGCTGCTTATGACCGACTGGGGGAGGTCGGATTCCTCCGGAGCGGAGCTCGCGGCAGTAATGAAATTGACATTGCTGTGGAGCTTCGCAACGGTGCCCGAATATTCTGCGAAGTTAAGTTCCGCAATGACTCTGAATTATCTGCAAGCGAGGCTATCATCCGTCAATGCCACGCTGTCCCCGATGCCTTGGCCTTGCTGGCTACCAGGCACCCGCAGGATTTCGGTATATCGTCCTCTCCCGGCAGTGCACCGCTGCTCCGTGTGCCGGCTTATGCACTTTGTTATCTATTGAATTAGAATGTGGTGATTGATAAATGCTGTATATGTATATGCTTCACTATCAGGGGGGGATAGATTATTCCGGCGGTTTTTATTGCATCCGGGCAATGACATTTTGAGCCGCTCCGGCCACATCTGCCTGCCGGAGCAGCCAGGAGACGATGACCACGCGGCGGGCACCGGCGGTGAGCACGGTGGGCAGGGTGCTGCCGTTGATACCGCCAATGCAGAACATGGGGAAATCTCCCAGCTGTTCCTGAACAGTAGCGATATCCTGCAGGCCGATGGCGGGACGGCCGGGCTTGGTGCCGGTGGGGAAGAGCGGGCCGAAGCCGATATAGTCTGCCCCTTCGGCCACGGCGGCAAGAGCCTGCTCTGGACTGTGGGTGGAGCGGCCGATAATCATATCCGGCCCTACGATGGCTCGCACTGCCTCCAGTGACCCGCCATCCTGGCCTACATGCACGGCATCGGCCCCGATGCGGGCAGCCATTTCCGGGTAATCATTCAGCACAAAGATGGCACCTGCTGCGCGGCAGAGCGGCTGCATGCGGTGCGCCAGGGCCTCCACAGCATCGGGCGCCACGCCTTTGGCTCGAAGTTGCAGGATGCGGACACCTCCTTGCAACAGGTCGGTGGTGACCCGCTCCACATCCTCCGGGCTCACGTAGCCCATATCCACAATCCCGTACAAGCAGACATCTGCCAGAATCTGTTTCATCACGAGGCCGATTTTCTCCGAAATGGAGCTCCATTGCAAGTCAAAAAACATGATTGACAGACGATAGGGACTGGAGTACATTTGCGGGCATGGAAACACTTATCTCCCGTGGCATTATAGAGTCCTATTTCGGTAAACTTTCCTCTTGTCTGCAGCTGGATGCTGCCATCGTGGGCGGTGGCCCTTCCGGTATTGTAGCGGCTTATTATCTGGCCAAGGCGGGTCATAAGGTGGCGCTGCTGGACCGCAAGCTTTCTCCCGGCGGCGGTATGTGGGGCGGCGCCATGATGTTCAACGATATCGTGGTGCAGGAAGAGGCCATGCCCATTGTGGAGGAACTGAAGCTTTCCTACCGTCCGTACCAGGAGGGTACCTACATTGTGGATTCCGTGCACGCTACGGCGGGGCTGCTCTACCAGGCCACCAAGGCTGGAGCTACTATCTTCAACTGCTATTCGGTGGAGGATGTGGTGTACAAGCAGGGCCGTGTGGGTGGTGTGGTGGTGAACTGGACTCCCGTGCTGCGCGAAGGTTTGCATGTCGACCCCCTCACGCTGCTTTCGAAGACCGTGCTCGATGCCACCGGCCACGATTGTGAGATTGCCCGCACCGTAGCCCGCAAGAATGGCGTGAAACTCGATACCCCCACCGGCGGTGTGGTGGGTGAAATGAGTATGGATGCTGCCGAAGGCGAGCGCTCCACCATCGATAACACCAAGGAGATTTATCCTGGCCTCTTCGTTTCCGGCATGGCAGCCAATGGCGTGAGCGGCAGCTTCCGCATGGGACCTATCTTCGGCGGCATGCTTATGAGCGGCCGCAAGGTGGCTGAGCTCATGAGTGCCAGCATCCGTCAGCAGAGCTGATTCTTCCTTCCATCCTTCCTCACCGCCCGCCTCAGGAAAATACCCCTGTGGCGGGCGTGCGTTTGATACGGAAGATTTAGCCCCGTCCGCAAACTGCACGACAAAAGTCACTTTATCAGGATGAGCAGGGGGGCTTCTTCCTAAATGTTGTTGATGATTCTATTGCTTACAAAATATTGGGGGCACATGTGCTTAAAATGAGCATTTTTTGTTTTTAACTTTGCAAAAGGCATGGTGTTGTGGTAAGCTCCACGCGCATGCCTGGTGTATTATATAAGAAATGGCTGGCAGTGATGCTGGCGTTCATGACTCTTTTCCTGACCTCATGCGGAGAGAAAGAGGCCGAGCGCGGCAAGCTGATTATGGTGACCAACGCCACGTTCCCCCCGTATGAATTCTACCAGGGGAGCCGCATTGTGGGCATTGATGCCGACATGGTGCGTGAGATTGCCAAGCGGAATGACCTGGAGCTGGTGATTGAGGATATGGCGTTTGACTCCGTGATTGCCGCAGTGCAGACTGGCAAGGCGGATGTGGCGGCTTCCGGCATCACGGTGACGGAGGATCGTAAGAAACAGATTGACTTCACCACAAGCTATGTGAAGGCGGACCAGGTTATCATCATGCGTGAGGGGGCTCCCATCACCGGTCCGCAGGATTTGAAGGGTAAGCGCATCGGTGTGCAGCATGGCACGACGGGTGATATGTATGTGACCGAAAAAATCCAGGAACCAGAGCGTTTCCAAGATGGTGCGCTGGCGGTGGCTTCACTGGTGACGGGCAAGATTGATGCCGTGGTGCTGGATAGCGCCCCGGCTGAGGAGCACGTGGCTCGCAATAAGGGTATCTGCATCCTGCCCCAGGCTCTGGTTTCGGAGGAATATGCCATGGCTATCAGCAAGCAGCGCCCGGAATTGCTGGCCATGTTTAACCGCTCCATGGCTGAAATGAAGGTGGATGGCACCATGGATGCCATCAGGGCCCGTTATCTGGATAAGGATGGTAAGCCTTTGGCCGTGCCTGCTCCGGTGGTGGAGGAAAAGGGAATGATGACCCGCCTGGCTAACTCATTTGAGGTGAACTTTGTGAAGAATAACCGCTGGCATTACCTCGTTAACGGCTTCCTGGTCACGATTGAGATTTCTGCATGTGCGGTGCTCATGGGGCTTTTCATTGGCTTCCTGGTGGCCGTCATCCGCAGCGCGCATGACCAGACAGGACGGTACAAGGTGCTTAATTTCCTCTGCCATATCTATCTGACGGTGGTGCGTGGCACTCCGGTGGTGGTGCAGTTGCTCATCATCTACTTTGTGATTTTCGGCTCAGTGGATGTGAGCAAGGTGCTGGTGGCCATTGTGGCCTTTGGTGTGAATAGTGGTGCCTATGTGGCAGAGATTATCCGCTCCGGTATCATGGCGGTGGATTCCGGTCAGATGGAGGCTGGCCGCAGCCTGGGGTTGAGTTATGGAACCACCATGCGTTCGGTGATTCTGCCTCAGGCATTCAAGAATGTGCTGCCGGCACTGGGTAATGAGTTTATCGTGCTGCTCAAGGAGACGTCTGTCTGTGGTTACATTGCCTTGCAGGATCTCACCAAGGGCGGCGATATCATCCGCAGCCAGACCTATGATGCTTTCCTGCCGCTCATTGCTGTGGCGCTCACCTATCTTGTGGTGGTGGTGTGCCTGAGCCAGCTTTTGAAGAAACTTGAAAACTCCCTGAAGAAGAATGAACGCTGATTGTATTTTGGAGGTTCGCGACCTCGTGAAGGAATTTGGTAATCACCGCGTGATTGACGGCGTCTCTGTGGGGGTGAAGAAGGGGGAAGTTGTGTTCCTGCTTGGACCTTCTGGTGCTGGCAAGAGTACGGTGATGCGCTGCATGAACTTCCTGGAGAGTCCCACGGGGGGTGAGGTCATGTTCCATGGTACGCCCGTGGACCGCAGCGAGAATGGTTTGAACCACTACCGGGCCAAGGTGGGCATGGTGTTCCAGCATTTTAATCTCTTTGCCAATCTGACTATTCTGGATAACATCACCCTGGCACCAATTAAGTGCGGGCTTATGAACCGCACGGAGGCTGAGACCCAGGCGCTGCACCTGTTGCACCGCATTGGCCTGCGTGATAAGGCCAAGGCGTATCCTTCCCAGCTTTCGGGTGGTCAGAAACAGCGGGTGGCTATTGTGCGAGCCCTGGCAATGAACCCTGAGGTGCTCCTCTTTGATGAGCCCACCTCAGCCCTTGACCCCGAAATGGTGGGTGAGGTGGAAAACCTTATGCGCGAGCTGGCCAAGGACGGTATGACCATGCTGGTGGTTTCTCATGATACGGATTTTGCAATGGAACTGGCTGATCGTATCGTGTTCCTTGCAGATGGCAAGTTGGTGGTGGATGCACCGCCTGCTGTGATTTCTGCTAGTGATAACCCCCGCATCCGGGACTTCTTCTCGTTGAGATAAGCACCGGGACAGCTCCTGTCAATTGATGGAAAGCGGCATCTGAACAGGTGCCGTTTTCATTTTTTTTTGCGCTGGTTGGGGCCATCTCCCACTGAGACGGTTTCAACGTTGACCTGCACCACACCCCAGCGGTGGAAACCAATGGCGCGCGCCACAGCGGGGCTGATATCGATGATGCGGCGGCGGTTGAAAGGGCCGCGGTCGCAGACCCGGACGAGGCAGCTTTTGCCGGATTCCACACCGGTAACCTTCACAATGCAGGGTAGGGGAAGAGTGCGGTGGGCGGCGTACATGCCGCCTTTGGGCAAGCGCTCTCCCAAGGCTCCCATCGTATTGTCTCCATTGTAGAGGGAGGCTTCCCCCGTTTCATTGTATTGCAGAGCCTCGGCTATGCCCATGGGACGGTAGCGCCGACCGTTCACTGTGTACGGTGATTTCTTGAGCTTGGGCTCTGGCCGGGTGTCTTCCCTCACCGATTCCTGGGCCGGTTTGCGCCACGCGCACCCCGTACCTGGTAGCAGAACTCCAGCTACCATCAGAATGGGGATGATGTGGCAAATACGATTCACGGCAGACATTCTATCAGATAGAGGCCTAATTGGCAATAGTTCATGCAATTCTCTAGATGTTTGGCTTGACTTTGGACCTGCTCTGGTGCATCCTAACAGCATGCAAATGCGTGCGTGTGCGTTGATTCTGGGTATGCTTTCAGCAACAGTAGCTCAGGGGCAGACTCCTGAGCCATTCGGTGTGGCGAAAAAGAAGCTGATGGCTACGGTTACTGAAAAATTTGGAAAATTACCCGTTCCTGTGCAGCGCGCGATTGAGCGCGGAGATTATGTTGCACTGCAGAATGTGTTGGTGGCGGAACTTCAGAAGAAGGAGTCGGTATCGCCGGTAGGGCGGGCGACTCTGCGCCTAGTCATGATGCACGAGTGGGTGCGGGTGACCGGCGCAGAGGTGCTCAGCGCCATGGCCAGTTCCGATAAGGCAAAGAAACGATTCCTTGCAGAGTTCGCGGTGGATGATGCGTGGCAGGAAATATACCTGAGCTGCGGTCTGGTTCCATACCAGAAGGAAATGGGGATGGATGTACTCTACCGCATCTGGATTGCGGAGAATGGCAAGGTGAAGAATAAGGCGCTGGCTGTGGCCCTGGCATCCTGCTGGGGTGGTGGTGAAACTTGGCCTGAACCTGCTATTGCCGGGATGCTGCCTACCAAGTATGACCCGGTACGCCGTTACCAGTTCTTTCAGCGCCAGGAAGCTGAAGGCAAACTGCATGTGAATTATCCTAAGCTCAAGGCGTGGGAACTCCGTTTTGTGGTGGCTAACCCCCAGCAGGATTGGGACGATGCTTCCTATGAATTTGCAGCAAGATATATCAACATGCCCTGGGATAAGTATGATATCTCATGCTGGGCTGCCACGTACACGGGAACTTCCAAATTTGGTGATTCGGTGCAGGGGGGCGCTTACAATCTCCCCTTTGGCGATGAGAGTGAGGCTGAACGCACTTTGCTCAATGGAGGGGTATGCGGCGCTATGTCGCACTTGGGCGCCGTGGCGGCCATGGCGCACGGCATCCCGGCCTACACCTGCGGCCAGCCTGGGCATTGCGCGTATGCAGTGCGCCCAGAGCGAGGGAAGTGGATTGGTGGATTTGGTGGCCCAGATGGCGGCATGCATAACCATATTTTCGGAAACTCTGCTCCTACTTCCTATCGGTTGATGGAGGCTGTGTTTGCGGATGATGCTGCCGTGAAACGTGCGTATCGCAAGAATTTCTGCGCCCGCGCATTGGAGGCTATGGGGCAGGCATCGGCAGCAGAGTCCATGTGGAAGGAAGCTTTGAAGGATACTCCGATGCATCCCTTTTTCCGCGCTGGTCTGCATGCGCTCATGTTGAAGCGCGGGGTGCAGTCAGATGAGTGTTATGAGTACCTCATGAATGAGTTCCTGCCGCATTATGCCGGTCATGGCATGGCGGCTACTGATGCAATGAAAGATTTGGCTCCAGTGGTGGAGAAAATGGATGATACGGCTCGCTTGGCGCTTTACCAGAAGGTTCATGAGGCGCTGGCCCTTACACCTGCCAGCTGGGCCTTGAAGCCTGATGAAGTGGCTACGGAGCAGTCTGCCAGCATGCAGTCTCCTGAGGCTCGTGTCAAGTTGCTCACAACGGTATTCACCGAGCATATGAAGCAGGGGGATGGTACGATGTTTGGGCAGTTGCTGGAATGGGCCGTGAAGAACTTCACTTCCACGGAGGAGGGAAGCCGCATGTTCAATGTAGCCTTTGCTTCCGCAGCTGAGAAGGTGGCAGCTGCCTCCTCTGCTGGAGATGCCAAGGTTAATGCTGAGCGCGATAAGAAGATGGTGGAGGCATATGGCAAGGCCATTGTAGCAGCTGAGCAGGCTCGTTCAGCTCCTGCTTTCCAGGCTCTGACCAAAGGTGCGCTCGCGCTTGATAAGTCTGGTTACAAAGCGGCTCCCTTGGAAAAAGCCACTGAGTTGCAGGGGGCTCCTGCCGCAGCGGCGATGATTCGCATTTCTTCCTCCTGCCCGTATGATACCCCCTGCTACCACGCAGGCATGGTTCTGCCCTCCGGTGGTAAATGCCATACGGCCAAGGAGGAAAAACCCACCTTCATTGTGGAACTGGCACAGCATCAGTTTCCCTCGGGATGCATCATCCGCAAAACGGATGGTAATGAGGACCGCATGAAGAAGGCGCTTGTGTACACCAGTGAAGATGGCGCTACCTGGTTCAAACGCGCCGAGGTGGCCGATATGCCTAAGGAATGGGTGGTGCAGTTCCCGGCTGGTACCGGCGCCAGGTGGGTGAAGCTGGAGTTTGAGAATGAGTCGCCGGATTTTGCCCATTTGTCCCATTTTGTCGTTTATTCACGTTAATTAGCACGTTATGAAAAAGTTTCTTATAGCCCTGGTGCTGCTTTCCCTGGCTGGGGGTGCATTTTGTTATTTCTTCCCGGAGCTCTTGCCGGAGGGGGAAACATGGCAAAAAATCCAGCAGAAGGTAGTGGAGTGGAAGCGTGCAGACGGTTCAGCTGAACCCCAGGTTGCTGTTGGTACCCAGGAGTCTCCCCGCAAGGTGGTGAGCCCTCTGCCTTTCCCTGAAAACATGGAGGCCCGCGCTCAGGCTAAGGCTGCGGGGCTTCCTGCCCTCATTCTCTGGTATGGCTCAGACTGGCATGCTGATACGGGTGCGTTGGTCAAGGAATGGATTAAGCTGGCAGACCGGAAACTGCCTGTTGTCTTGGGGCAAATTGATGAGCACAATGGTGCAGTCTCCAAGCTTTCTAATCGCGAAAAGTTGTTGCCTACGGGTGCTTTTATGAATTTGCCTGTGGCCGTTTTGCTGGCTCCGGATGATACACTGCTGGGTATTTATAGCGGAAAGACTGTCACTAGTGCTGCTGCCATGGAACTGGCTGTACGTAGCACACTCAAGGGCATGCCGGCCTATATGGCATTGGTGGAGAAAGCACGCGCGCTGGAGGGTGTGGAGGGCGCTCGTGCCGCTGGTGAGGCTCTGGCTATGCAGCCCTTCCTGGTAGCTTCACGAAACAAGGCGCTCAAGGATGTCCTCAATGCCAAGGATCCGGAGCATCAGACTCTTTACCGCTATCTGTATGGGATGGATCACATGGGGATGTATGATGAGGTGAATGCCGTGCTTAATGGCGGTAAGGGTAAGGATGCCACCCTCAAGGGTGGGGACCGCCGTTTCGCAGATGCACAGCAATTTGTTTCCAAGGTGCTTCACGCATACCCTATCAATAATGATTTGAAGCAGCAGTGGACTTCTGCCTTGGCTTATGTTCACCGAGAGCAGTATGCCTCCACCAAGGATGCTGCAGCCAAAAAGAAGATGCTGGAATGTTACCGCCAGGTGGTTGCCATTGACCCCGTTAGTGAGTATGGTAAGGGCGCTGCCCGCTGGGTGCGTTACTGGGATGATTCCGTGTACTATGAGTTTGATAAGCCGTTCTACGACCGTGGCGACCAGACGCTCGGTTTTGAAAAAGAGTGGCGCGTGGATGTGAGCTCTAGTATGAAGGGGCCGGGTATTTATGCCTTCTCGCTTGTTCCGTTGCAGAATGGTGCCATGGTGACGCGCGCATTCAAGCTGTATGCTAATGGTAAGCACGTGACCGATTCCACTACGCCTGAAACGGTGAATACCAAGTCGGTGGAGTTTTATGTGCCGCGTTCTTTGAAGGGGAAGGTGGAGGTCCGCTTCCGCGCTCAGTGTAATGACCACTGGCACGAATGCTCTGGCAAAATGGTGATGGAGAAGAAGTAATCTTCCCGGCGCCAACAAGGGCTCCTGCTGAAGACGTCGATTTGATTTACGATGCAAACAGGCCGCACTCCGTAATGGGGTGCGGCCTGGAAAATTGCCAGAGTTTGCGAGTGTTCGTGCTTATGCTTTCAGCTCGTTGCCCAGCTCGATGATGGAGTATTCGCCCGGACTCAGGCGGTAGACAATCTGCAGCACGTTGCGGCGTGCGTTGCGGTACAGCACAAAGGGCTTGCCGGAGATTTCCAGCTCCATGATGGCATCCTCCTTGTACATGGTACGCAGGTCGTAGCCCTCGCGGGAGATGCGTACCGGCTTCGGGTCTTCCGGTGCATCTGTGTCCACATCGTAATCCAGTACTTCCTCCTCGTAGACCTTCTCGTCCAGCTTGCGGATGCTCTTGGAGCGGTGCGGGCGGAAGTGCTTCATGAGGCGGGTCTTGTGCTTACGCATGCGGCGCATGATTTTCGTGATTGTCTCGTCGATGGCGGCGTACAAATCATCGGAAGAGGTAGATGCCTGGATGGTGATATGGTCAGCACAGAAAAGCACAATTTCGGCCATCTGACGATCCTTTTGCACATCCACCACTACGCGAGCTTCCACAATCTTCGGATAGTCGATATGGATGGCTTCAATCTTCTTCGTAGCGAAATCACGGATGGCATCAGTCACATCAATATGACGGCCCGTAACAGTAATATTAGTATCACTCGGCATGGTTTTTACCTCTTTCTATTGGTTTGGTTTGGTTTTCTGTGCAGGTGGGCAACATGGCGTCACCGTTCTGCAATACTCATCATAACCTGCTTTGTGATTTTTGCAAGATAATTCTGCTTTGTCGGGCAAAATTCCCCAGAGCCATGCCTATTTCTGGCGTTCTTGCCCAGGGGCGGGAATCTGGAATGGGGCATGCTTCAATTGGACAGCTTGCACAGGTCTGTCCCATCTGGAATTTCTACCAGTTTGATGCGGCCGCTGCTGCCGTGTACCACCTCGATACTGGATTTAGGCACACCGAGAGTTTTGGCAAGGAAGAGGATGATTTCCTTATTTGCCTTGCCTTCAACAGGCGGAGCGGCTATTTTGACCTTGAGCACGCGCCCTACTTGCGGATAATCGTCTTCCCAGCCAAGAATTTCGTTCTTCCTGGAACCGGGGGTTACTTTGAGGGCAAGTTTCATGGGTGGGTGTAATGTCAGTCCTTGAGTAGTGCTGCTATTGCTGGCAGTCGGGTAATGGTTTTGCCACAGCTGGCGGCATCCTGCGCGGTGGGGAGGTCCCTTGTTGTGTGTACGCCCTCGGTCAGCAGGAAGGGAAGCACGAGTATTTTCGCTGACTTGAGCCCTTTGAGTACCTGTCGCGCTTCGGGATACTGGGAGAAATAACCCAGGGCTATTTCCGTCTGGGGCAGGAGTTCCCGGAGACGCCGGCAGAAGAGGGCTGGTTCCGGCGGCGGTTCTGCCAGCATGGAATCATGCGCCACGACCAGTACGCCGGTGTCTGCCTCCAGTCGCGGGCGTAGGTTCCGGACTGCTGCTTCTGCCAGCCATGGGGAAGCTCCCAGCACGGGCTGGAAGTATAGCTGGGGCTTGTTGCTGGAACTTGCATAGGCTTCCTGGAGCTTCTGCATGAGCTTGCGCCCGCTGCTCGTTCCACTTTGCATGAACATGGGATAGACCAGTACGGGTGCTCCCGGAGGAGGTAGGAGTGAGGTGTCTAAATTGCCAAGGTGGCAGCGGTAAATCCGGCGCCGCGGCATGCGGATACCGGGGGGATTGAGCTGGGTTCCATGCTCGTTATAGCTGACAATGAGATAATAGCGTTTCCATTTCTTATGGTGGCAGTACACTAGGATGAGGGTGCCTGCAACGGCCAGCTGGGCAAGGGCGAAATGGAAATAAATAAGTCCCCTGAGGCGTAATTCTGCCTCAGGGGAAAGGGTGTCTGAGTTGAGCCGTG
Organism: Akkermansia sp.; assembly: GCA_045538105.1. Classification (GTDB taxonomy): domain Bacteria; phylum Verrucomicrobiota; class Verrucomicrobiia; order Verrucomicrobiales; family Akkermansiaceae; genus Akkermansia. Next base: position 36,890 of record JAZSQS010000015.1, on the reverse strand, counting down.
CCCCGCAGTCAACGGAACCCCAGACGGCTGCCACGAATATGGCGGCACAGAACAGGAGCAGACCGTGGAAGAGCTTGCGGTTCACGCGCTATTGCCAGAAGGTGTTATACCCCCACGGCCTCATCTGCATCCTGCAGCTCCTTGCGGAGGTCACCGCGCTTATCAAAGTAGAGCACAACGGGAGATGCAATGTAGATGGAGGAGTAGGTGCCGATGAAGATACCCAGCAGCATGGTGATGGAGAAGTCCCACATGGAGGGCCCGCCCAGCGCCAGCAGGGCCACGAGTGCTGCAATGGTGGAACCAGAGGTAAGCAGCGTACGGGAGAGGGTGGTGTTGATGGCGCTGTTCATGATATCCACCAGCTTTTCACCGGGTTCAGCCATGCGGAGGTGCTCACGGATACGGTCGTAAATCACGATGGTATCGTTAATGGAGTATCCTGCCACTGTAAGGAAGGCGCCAATGTGGATGATGTTCAGCTCCGTACCCAGCACCACCACAAGGATGATGATGGCCAGCACGTCGTGCACGGTGGAGAAGAAGGCTCCCATGGCGAAGGACCATTCGAAGCGGATGGCCAGGTAGATGGTGATGCCCAGCATACCAGCCGCAAGGGCGATAATGGCGGTCTTGAAGAAGGCAGAACCCAGGGAGGCACTCACTTCCTCAATGGAGGGATCTTGCAGCTCGCTGACGCCTGGTACCTTGGCCCGCAGTTCCTTGTCAATGAGTTGGGCTTCATCTTTATTCGCGCAGCGAATCTTGATGTTGGTATCCGTGGCTGTCGTGAACTGCTGCACCGTTGCAGCTTTGGAAAGTTTCATACCCATGACGGTATTCTCTACCTGGCCGTAGTCCACCTTGCTGTCCTTGGGCAGCACATAGGTGGAGGTGGAACCGCCCATGAAGTCCACGCCCAGGGCGCTTTCACCACGCACGAACACGGAGTAGGCCAGCCCCAGGATGAGGATGAGGGAGGAACCAATCATGGCGTGCTTGCGGTATTTCATGAAATCGAACACCTTGCCTTGGAAGGGGGCGCGGGCAAAGGTGAATTCCTTGAGGAGTCCCAGGTGCTCGGCCCAGAAGAAGAGAACGCGGGTTACTACCACGGCACCAATGAGCGAGGTGATGATACCCACGCTGGTGGTCACGGCAAAGCCCTTGATGGAACCGCTGGCAATCCAGAACAGAATGATGGCAGTGATAAGGGAGGTGATGTTGGAGTCCCAAATGGCAGAGAAGGCTTTTTCATATGCCTGGCGCAGGCATACCAGGAAGGGACGCCCCGCTGTGCGTTCTTCGCGCATGCGTTCGTAGATGAGTACGTTGGCGTCCACCGCCACACCCATGGTCAGCACAATACCGGCAATGCCGGGCAGGGTGAGCACGAAGCCAAACAGGCTCATAAGCCCCAGCAGAGCAACGGCGTTGAAGGTCAGACCCACCATGGCCACCATGCCAGCGCTGCGGTAGTACCAGTAGCAGAAGGCAAAGATACCAAGCAGACCCACGGCACCGGCAATGCCGCTCTGCTCCAGGGCGCTTTGACCCAGCTGGGCGGACACATCCTTGCGGCCTTCCACCTTCAAGTCGCTGGAAAGCGGGTTGGCCAGAGCCTTAGAGATGTCCTCCGGTTCACCCTTGCCATTCAGACCGCTGATGTTGAACTCTTTGTGAAGTACAGCCTGAACAACCGGAGCGCACTTGATCTGATTGTTCAGCACCACGGCCAGACGGTCACGACCAATCTGCATGGCGCCGGTGAGGCGTCCCATGCGGTCGGCTCCTGTGCGGTTGAGCACCACATCCACATAACCCTTGCGTACGTAATCCGGATGTGCCTGGGCCACTTCCTTACCGGTGATGTAGACGTCCTTCTGCATGGCGGCATAAGGCTTCTGCAGCACAATGTATTCCACCACGGCGCGTCCGTGCTTGTCCACCTCAGGCTGACCTGTTTCCTCATTGATATGGGGATAGGGGAGAATCATGTAGTCATTCAGGCCGAACTTGCTGGGAATGCGGGGCAGGGCAGGTTTGCGGGCTTTGTTGTTGCCGCTGGCCAGTTCCTTTTCATAAGCGGCAACCTTTTCCTCGTAGGCTTTGATGAGCTCGTAGGTCTCAGGGTCACCAATGACACGTTCACTACCCTGGTAGACAGCCAGCAGTTCCAGTTTGGCCATCTTGGTCAGCATCTTGACCATGGCGTCCAGCTTTTCCTTATTCTTGTCGGGGTCGCTGTCCTGCTGGGGAATCTGGATGAGAATCTTATTGCCGGAGTGAAGGATTTGCACTTCACTGGTGCCGGTGGCATTGAGGCGTTCATTGAGGATATCGCAGGCCTGCTGCATATCCTCCGGTGAGGGAGGCTGCATCTCACCGTGGTCGTTGAGCTTGGGTTGTACCTCCAGGGTAAGCTCCACGCCGCCGCGGATATCGATACCGTAGTGCATGCCGTTGAGGAACAGGGAAAGCAGGGAGAAGGAACACAGGCCGATGATGAAGAACGTGCCTGCGTTGCGCTTTACCTTGTCTTCCTCTGCTGCCAGATACCAGAAAAACAGCACAATGAGCAGAATGCCCGTGATGAAGTAAAATGCCGGTGTGTGAATGATGCTCTGTAAGAACTGGAACATGATGCGTATAGGTGAACCGCTCCATTCTGCCAGTTTTTTGACGGGCGTCAAGCCCGCAGGACGTCATTTTAAGCGCGCGCGGGAGTAACGGGCTGGATGGGATGGTGTTTTCCCCCGGAATGATGTGCCGGGGTGGCAGATTGGCTTGGCTCGGGTGCAGATTGGGTGTACAAGGATGCACATGGGATTTACAACTGCCGTCACTTTGTTATCAACCGCCGCTGTCGTAGCGGGCAAGGCGGTGGAAGCCAGCGCCGAACGCAAACAGGCACGCGAATTGGAAGCGGCTGCCGACGAACGCCGCCGTATTGCCGAAAACCAGGCTGGAGCCATGACTCACACCGCCATGGAAAACCAGCGCCGTGAGCAGCGCAACGCGCAGATGCAGGTAGCTGCCGCAAGGGCTGATGCTGCAGCCTCTAATCTGGTTTCCTCCGGTACTGCCTCAGTGCGTGAAAAGGACCTTGCCACCCGCCTGGAGGATAGTATCAATAACAGCACCAACGCGGCCTTGCAGCAGGCAAACACCATCCGCACCCAGGGGGAATATGATGCTCATGATCTGGAAACACAGTCCAGCCAGGCACGCTTGCGTAGCAAGGGCGCCTGGCTGGGGGCTGCCGGTGGGTTATTCCGTGGCCTTAGTTCAGTGAGTTCAAACTCCGGCGCCTCAGGCAGTTCAGGTAGTAATGCAGCGCAAGCTTGAGCACGGAGGTGCGGTCAATTTCACGCTGCCGGGCAAAGTTTTCCAGTTTCTCAAAGAGGGCTTTCTCGCAGCGGAAGGTAATCATATGGAGCGGGGGCATATGGCAAGTATGCCCCCGCTCCTGGCTGTTTGCAAGTAATGTTATGCGCGCTACACCTAACTGATTCTACTGGTTGGTGGGGCGTACAGTAATCCAGGTGCGGGTGGCAGAGGGGGAGAGGGTTGTGGCAATGAAGCGGTTCATCTGCTCCGGGGTGATGGCGCGGAGCATGTCAGGTACGTGGTCATCGTAGTCGGCACCGAGCCCCAGCAGGGTGTTCACAGCCATGCCGCTGCAGCGTTTGCCGCAGCTTTGCAGAGCCAGGGTGCGGGCGGTAAGGGCAGTGGCACGGGCTCGTTCCAGTGCATCGGCAGGCATGCCTTCCTGAGCCAGGCGGTTGAGGGTGGCTTCCAGTACGGAGCGGGCTTCATCCAGCTTTTCCGGGGCGGTACCCAGGTAGAAATACAGGCAACCGGCATCGACTCCGAGGAAGGAGCTGGCTGCGGCGTAATAGGCAAGTCCCCGTTGTTCACGGATTTCATCAAAGAGGGGACCGGCCATGTCTCGGCACCATTCTTCCAGGAGCAACTGCATAGGGGCGGAGTCAGAAAGGGCGTTGGAAGCCGGTACAGCCAGAGCCAGCACCGCTTGTTCTTTTTCCAGGATTTCCACGGCATCCGCGGGTCTCTGAGCTGGGGTTGTGGTGCGCTCGGCGGGTATGCCGGCGGGCATGGCACCGAAGAGCTGCTCTGCCAGAGCCCGTACTTGGACGGGGTCAATGTCTCCGGCCACGGCCAGCACGGCATTCTGGGCGCAGACCAGGCGGGCATGCTGGGCAAGGAGGGTTTCGCGGGTGAGGCTTTGCACGCTTTCCACGGTTCCATCACGGTGGTTGCCGTAGGAGACGTTGCCAAAGCAGAGCTTGCGGAGCTTGCGGAAGGCAAGGGAGGCGGGGTCTTCCTCGGCGTCCATGATATCGGCTATCATGGCATTTTTCTCCGTTTCAACGACCTCTGCGGGCAGGGTGGGGTGCAGGGCGGCATCAGCCAGCAGTTTCAGCAGGGTGGGTGTATCAGCGGAAAGACCGCGGATGGAGAGGTTGAAGGTATTATTGCCGGCAGCGCTGGAGATAGAGCCTCCCAGGTTTTCCACCTCATTGGCTAGTTGTTCGGCGCTGCGGGTGGTGGTGCCTTTGAGCAGGCATTCGGAGAGGAGGGAATTGATGCCTGCATTGTGTTGCGTTTCGGTCTGGCTACCAGCTCCGAATACCAGCTCTGCGTAGACCATGGGTACGCGTTTATCCACACGGGTGACAATCTTTAACCCGTTGGGCAGCGTGTGTACCTCCGGAGCGTGGTCATCGGCCAAGCTGTCAGTGGTGGAGCTACCTTCATTGCTTCCGGTGGGATCCACGCTCACTTCCACTAAGCGCTCAGGGGTGAAGTATGTGGCCGCCACACGGGCCAGGTCCTCATTCGTGACGTGGGAAAGAGCGGCATCCCATTCTTCCATACTGTCCGGGTTGCGGCTCAGGTGCCAGGAGATGCCCAGTACATTTGCCACGCCCTGCACGGTGGAAAGCCCGCGAAGACGCCCGGTGAGCATCATGCGGCGCGAGCGGCGCCGGGCTTCATCGAATGCGGCTTCAGGCAGGGTGTGTATGAATTCCAGTACCGCGTCGCGAAGTGCGTCGCGCTTCTCACGGTCTACATCGAACTCCAGCACGAGTGCGCCTTCGCCCGTGCGGTCCGGCACCGGCATGATGGATACATCGTGCGCCAATCCCAGTTCATCATGGAATTTCTCGTAAAGCCAGGCAGAGCGCCCATCCCCCAGAATGGAGCCGAGAATCGAGATAGCCGCTGCATCTGGGTGATTGGAGGTGGGGGTGCGCCAAGCCAGCATGAGGGTGCTGGTGGGCTGGGCAAACTCGCAGCGGTGCGTGCGTGGCCCCCACTGGCGGGGTTCTGCCGTGGGGAGTGATTCCTTGGCGGGGATGGCGGCAGCACTACCGAATTCCTTGCTGATTTCGGCAAATAGTTCTTTTGGTTCCACATCTCCGGCTACGCAGAGGAACATGTTACCCGGCACATAGCGGGAGTGGTGGTAGTTCACCATGTCCTCGTAGTTCAGGGCATCAAAGGCCGACTGCGTGCCAATGACGGGTAGCCGCCTGGGTGAAACTTTGAACAGTGTGCGGATGAGTGCATGGTAGGCGGTGTCCTGCGGGTCATCGTTGTACATGCTCATCTCACGGCGAATGACCTCCCGCTCGCGTTCCCATTCCTCACGGGGGAAAGTGGGGTGCAGGGTCAGCTGGGCGAGCAGGTGCAGGAACTCCCGCCAATGTTCGGATGGACCGTCAATGTAGAATACCGTGCGGTCGGTGCTGGTGTAGGCATTCCACATGCCACCCAGCTCAGGCACGCGTTCATTCAGCTGGCGGGCGCTGAACTCAGTGGTTCCCTTGAATACCATGTGCTCCAGCAAGTGCGAAAGACCGGCTCCCAAGTGCTCGCCTTCGTGAATGGAGCCTGTTTCAACCCATACCTGGAGAGAAATGAGTGGAAATGCCTTCTGCGGAACTACCACTGCGGTGAACCCATTGGGACAAACGTGAACCTCGTGCTGCATGGAACGCAGTATCGCACACCCGGAATGAGGGTGCAAGAGTAAATCCAATCAGCCCGCACCAAGCACCGCAAAGAAATTGGTATTTGTAGTTTTCTCTTTCTGGTGTGTGGAGGGAGAAGGACCGTAAGTGATGTTTCGCCGTAAATTTCTGACGATTCACTATTCACTATTCGCTTGATTTGTGTTAGAATCCAGGCAGAAAGCCCATGATTGACCTCGTCCTCAATTCCTTTTTTGCTTCGATTCCGGTGTTCATCTTCTTTGGAATCGGTTTCTGGCTGCGAAAGAAGAAAGCCATTGCACCGGAGCACGACGGAGTGATTCTGCAGCTGGCTATGGATGTGGGCTACCCTTGTCTGATTTTCCATAGCATCATGAAATACATGGTGGTGGAGGCAAACCCGGCCATGGCCACTATTGGTTTTTCATTGCAGGGCATTCTCTGCGGCTTCCTGGAGATGCTCGTGGGGGTGCTGGCAGCCTATACAGTGGCCTGGGTGCTGCGGCTGCGAATTGGTACTGGCTTGCGTACCTTCACTCTCACAGCGGGGGTGCAGAACTATGTGTTCTTCGTGGTGCCTATCATCCAGATGCTTTTTTCCGCTCCTGGCGACCCCACGCTGGGCGTGCTCTTTATTCACAACATGGGCTGTGAACTCTTCATCTGGAGCTTGGGAGTTATTCTCATGTGCGGCGGGGTGAAGAACCTGCGCCTGGGGCTGCTGCTGCGTGGCCCGCTGCTGGCGGTTATTATCTCCCTGCTTATTGCATGGGTGGGGCTGGGGCCGTATGTGGCGCTGCCTCCCCTCATGAAGGCAGCAGAGATGATTGGGGCTGTTTCCACCCCCATTTGCCTCATTATTTTCGGATGTTCGCTGTATGACCTGACCCGCCATTTCACCTGGCAGCCGCGCATGCTGGTGGCGGGTGTGGTGACTCGCCTCATGCTGGCACCGGCGCTTATCCTGCTGCTGGCCTGGCTGCTGCCGGTGGATCCGCTTATGAAGCGCATTATGGTGATTCAGAGCGCTATTCCCAGCGCTGTGATTCCGGTGATTCTGGCCAAGCGTTTCGGTGGTGTGCCGGAGGTTGGCACCCAGGTACTGCTGGCAACCACGCTGTGTTCTTTTGTGACCCTGCCTGTCTGGCTGGCTCTGGGTAGCCGCTTCGTGGTTCCCCTGATTCCATAACCTCCAGTCCGTAGGATGGGAGGTTATACCGCCTGGCGGCGGTGTGAATCAATAGATAATAATGCTAACGCAGCATCAACCGGTCGCGGTCAAGGCCGGTCAGCGCCTCCAGCTGGGAAATGAGGTGGCGCAGCACTCCGATTAGGGTCAGCAGCAGCGGTACACCAATTACCAGATAGCCCCACCAGGTCATGCTGCTCACGGCATAGTTATACTCCAGCGCTTGCTGGGCGGCAGGCTGGTCGAGTACGGGCAGCAGGAAACAGAGTGAAAGAATGAAATTGCCCACGGCTGATACCACGAGGGAGAGCCCTAGAAAGAGGCTGGAGCGCCAGAGCAGGGCATTGTAATGCTCCTGCTGCGCTTTTTCTGCTACGGCTTTTTCAATGCTGGTTATGTCGAAAATGGAATCAGAGTACAGCAGGAGGCGCAGCAGGGAATCCTGCCGCCGTGCTGTGACCATGACGGCACCGCAAAGCAGCAGGGGAATGACGGCTTCCTTAGCGGCATACCACCAGGGTGTGTCGGGGCGTATGGCCTCACCACCACCCGTGTTTGCGTATATGGTGACCACTCCGGTGAGAATGGTACCCAGCAGGCCAAAGAGCGTGAGAGGTTCCACCTTGCGGCTCTGCACAAATGTCCACACCCCGAAACCCAGTGGCAGGGAAAGCGCCAGACACATGGCCGGCGTTGTGCCTAACTGCCAGGGCTCAGGGCCGGTAATGGAGCAGTGGTCCAGCACCAGCACTGGTGCCAGCACGCTCAGAAACACATTTAAGAGGCTTTGAGTTCCCTTATCCATAAAATTACTTCATAGAAGCAATGGCTGCGGCCATGTCCGGGGCTTTGAAGGTGGAGGAACCTGCAACCAGGCAATCAGCCCCGGCTTCTGCACATAGCGGGGCCTGGGTGGCGCCAATGCCGCCATCCATCTGGATGAGGAAGTTGAGCCCCTGTTCCTTGCGGGCAGAGTTCAGCACGCGCACCTTATCCAGCACTTCGCTCATGAAGCTTTGCCCGCCGAATCCGGGTACCACGCTCATCACCAGCACCATATCCAGCTCACCGATATAGGGCAGCACCTTTTCTACCGGGCTGGCGGGGTTCACGGCCAGGCCTGCATGAATGCCTGCGGCGCGGATGGCAGCCAGCGTGGCATGCAAATCAACAGCCCCTTCGCGTTCCACGTGGATGGTAATCATGTTCATGCCTGCCTTCACAAAGCGGGGCAGGTAGTGATCCGGCGCGTCAATCATGAGGTGGGCGTCCAGGTACGCCTCCGCCGGCACGGCAGCACGAATGGCGGCGCAGATATCCGGACCAAAGGAGATATTGTCCACAAAGGAACCATCCATCACATCCAGGTGCAGCCAGTCGGCTCCTGCTTCCAGGGCGCGGTTGGCTTCTTCTCCGATGCGGCGGAAATCACAGGCAAGCATTGAAGGGGCAATCAGCATGCCCTCATTGTAGATTCTCCCTCGTTCGATTGCAAGGATAAATACACAAGAATGCAGAATATGAAATTTGCATGCGGCGTGGCAGTTCCTGGACTAAAAAAAACGCCTGAGAGTACCTCAGGCGGTTTGGCATGGAAAGAGTCAGAAATCTTACTGGGCGGGATAATTCACAATCTCCAGCCTGGGGCGCTGGATGAGCTTCATGATATCCTCACCGGGGGTGGGAACCACAGCGGGCTGCTGGGGCAGAGGCTTGGTGGTGAATACCGGAAAATCGGCTTCTTCCTTGATGGTACCGCCGGTGGCCAGGGAGTAGTACCCACGCTCCGGGTTGAAGCGGCAGTTGATTTCCTTGAGCGGGTTGCCATCGCGGGTGAATCGGAACTCTGTTGCGGCATTCCACTGCTTGCCGTCCCAGCGCAGGGCGGGACCGTAGGTGGCGCGGCGCTCGTACTGCTTGGATTCCACATCGCGCTTGAAATCCTCTACAAAGCCACAGCCGCCACCCAGACCGCGGTGCAGGGCCTGGATGCGCCAGCAGCTCATAAGCATCCACTTGTTTTCGGCAGGATCAAAGATATAGCCGGCAATCTGGCGGAAATCGGGACCGTCCTCGTGCTCCACCACCAGGGTCTTGATGACATCACCTTCCTTCCAGTTGAAGGGGCGCATGGAATTGCCGCCGGTGCCTTCGCCTCCGAAGCGGCGGGTGGTTACATGCTCACCCTTCTGCACCAGCTTGGCACGTTCCTCTTCAGGGGCGGCGTGGGGGTTATCGCCGGAGTCCTTGGCATCCCAGATGGAGAAAATGGCCACGCGAACGGGCTTGCCGTCCTTATCCTTGTGTCCGAGTTCCTGCACGCCGATATAGCCGCAGCCGAAGTTGTTGCAGGCAAAGTAGGTGCCGGGGGCGCTCTTTTCAATTACGGCTTCCTGGTAGGCTGCGGTGTGAGCCGGAATGACCGGGCCATAGCCCAGATGCACGGAGGCACATTGGCGCTTGGCCATGTTCTCAGGCAGCCAGTAGTCCGAATATCGGTCGGCCTGAGCCTCTTGCGTGCAGCATGCCGCCAGAGCCAGCAGACCCGTCATCAGTGTATAGATGCGTTTCATCGCGTCGCATCCTAACACATCGGACTCTATTTTTCAAGTCCAAAGAGATGGTGCAATTATCATTGACTCTTCGGTAGATTAGCTGTAAACTCGCCGCCGTCATGACAGCAACAGCAGATTACAAAGTGGCAGATATCTCCCTGAAGGACTGGGGACGCAAGGAAATCGCCGTTTCGGAATATGAAATGCCGGGCCTGATGGCTTGCCGTGAGAAATATGGTGAGCAGAAGCCGCTGGCCGGGGTGCGTATCACCGGTTCGCTGCACATGACGATTCAGACCGCCGTGCTTATCGAGACATTGGTGGCACTGGGTGCCGAAGTACGCTGGGCCAGCTGCAACATTTTCTCTACCCAGGACCACGCTGCTGCTGCCATTGCGGCCACGGGTGTGCCGGTGTTTGCCTGGAAGGGTGAGACCCTCACCGAATACTGGGATTGCACCTGGGCTGCCCTGAGCCACCGCGATGGCCTGGGGCCGCAGCTGGTGGTGGACGACGGTGGCGATGTGACCCTGCTGCTGCACCGCGGTTATGAGATGGAAGAGGGCTCCGACTGGGTGAACACCCCCTCCGGCAGTGAGGAAGAGGGCGTCATCAAGTCTCTGCTCAAGCGCATTGCTGCCGAGCAGCCCGGCGTGTTCCACCGCTGGCTGCCGGAGTGGAAGGGCGTTTCCGAGGAGACTACCACCGGTGTGCACCGCCTCTACCAGATGGAGCGCGATGGCCGCCTGCTGGTGCCCGCCATCAATGTGAATGATTCCGTAACCAAGAGCAAGTTTGATAACCTGTACGGCTGCCGCGAAAGCCTGACGGATGGCATCAAGCGCGCCACAGACGTGATGATTGCCGGCAAGGTAGCCGTTATCTGCGGCTATGGCGATGTGGGCAAGGGCTGCGCCCAGGCTCTTCGTGGGTTGGGTGCCCAGGTTATCGTGACCGAGGTGGATCCCATCTGCGCCCTGCAGGCTGCCATGGAAGGCTACCGAGTGCTTACCGTGGAGGACACTCTCGGCATGGCTGATATCTACGTGACCACCACTGGCAACTGCGATATCATCACCCTGGAGCACATGGAGAAGATTAAGGACCAGGCCATCGTCTGCAACATCGGTCACTTCGATAACGAGATTCAGGTGGCCCGTTTGCAGGCATACCCCGGTATTGTCTGCACCAATATCAAGCCGCAGGTGGATAAGTATACCTTCCCGGATGGCCACAGCCTCTATTTGCTGGCCGAAGGCCGTCTGGTGAACCTGGGCTGTGCCACGGGTCATGCCTCATTCGTGATGAGCAATAGCTTCACCAACCAGGTGCTGGCTCAGATTGCCCTCTGGCAGGAGCGTGAAACTTCCAAACCCTCCGTGACCGTATTGCCCAAGAAGCTGGACGAAGAGGTTGCCCGCCTGCACCTCGCCAAGCTTGGCGTGCGCCTGACCACCCTCACCCAGAAGCAGGCCGACTACATCGGCGTACCCGTAGAAGGTCCCTATAAGGCGGAAGCGTACAGGTATTGACGATTGACAATTGACGATTGACAATTGGGTATGAATGCGGAGGAAATGCGTGAGAGAACGCTGGAGTTCGGATTGCGTATTATCCGTCTGTGCCAGTATCTGAAGGGGCATGCTGTGGCTGAAGTAATGGGGCGGCAGTTGTTGCGTTGCGGTACTTCTGTGGGTGCCAACTATCGCGCTGCCAGTCTTGCTAAGAGTAAGGCTGATTTTGTTGCCAAAATCAAAATCTGCGAAGAAGAGGCAGATGAGAGCATTTACTGGCTGGAACTCCTAATGCGTTCTGGCGAGGTTGATTCTGCTCGCCTCATCCCTTTGCAACAGGAGGCAACTGAGCTTCGCAATATCATGACCGCCAGTGCTAAAACTGCGCGTAACCACTTAAAGTAAAACAATGGTCAATCGTCAATCGTCATTAGTCAATTCCCTCGATTGGTTGTATTCCACTCAGGCCTTCGGTATCAAGCTGGGGCTGGAGGGCGTGACGCGTCTGCTCACGGCCTGCGGGGTATTGCATCCTCGAGCTCAGGTTATCCATGTGGCCGGCACGAATGGCAAGGGAAGCACCTGTGCGTTCTGTGAGAGCGTGGCTCGCGCCGCCGGTTACAAGACCGGGCTTTTCACCTCACCGCACCTGGTGGATTTCAGTGAGCGCATCCGCGTGAGCGGGCAGAATATCCCGGATGCAGATGCCGCGCGACTCATCAACAAGGTGCGTGCGCTCGTGCAGGACTGGGAGCCGTGTCCCACATTCTTTGAACTGGTACTGGTAGTGGCCATGCTATGGTTTGCCGAGCAGGAGGTAGAGCTCATCATACTGGAAACTGGCATGGGCGGCAGGCTGGATGCCACCAATGCCGTGCCTAAGGATGTGGCGGTGCTTGCACCTATCGGGCTGGATCATACCCAGTATCTGGGCGAAACCCTTTACGAGGTAGCAGGGGAAAAGGCTGCCATCCTTTCCTGGCACCGCCCGGCGGTTTCCGCTCCGCAGGAACTGGAGGCCATGCGCGCCATTCATGAAGCCGCGCAGCGTATGGATACTTATTGTCGTGTCGTTTCCACTGAGTGTGACCTGCCACTGGGGCTGAAGGGTGCTCACCAGCGGCGCAATGCGGCTCTGGCTCTGGCCGCTCTGCGAGCCCTGCCGCACTTCCTTTGCAGCGCTGAGGAGGAGACTCGCGGATTGGCCGAAGTGCGCTGGCCTGGGCGCTTTGAGGAAGTGTTGCCCGGCGTCATCATGGACGGCGCGCATAACCCGCACGCCATGCAGGTACTCACCCGCACCTGGCGCGAAACCTATGGTGAACGCAAGGCGCGCTGCATTTACGCAGGCTCGGCTGATAAGGCGCTGGATGAGGTACTGGAGCTTCTCTCTCCCATCGTAGGTGAGTGGGTACTGCCCCCCGTGCAGTCTCCCCGCATTCTTGCCCCCGCAGAAATGGCGCTTAAAGTGCAGGCCGCATCCTCCGCACCCATCATCACGCCCGCCACCCTGGAGGAATGCCTGGTAGACATACCAGCCGGCACCCTCATCTGCGGATCCTTCTTCCTCCTGGGCGAAGCCAAGGCTATTCTGAGGCGGGCAGAGTACCGCACCACTGTGCAGTAAGTCATCTCACAAGTGCGCTCCGCGCACTTGTTTTCACTTTTTTATGCAGCCGCACCATGCTCCACAGGAGCGCGTTCAGGGAAAGCCACGATTATCAATTGACAGTGCTGCCCCTGCGGTGTATCATCGCCAGCGGACATGAACACCTACAAGATTGCAGTTCTGGCGGGCGATGGAATTGGCCCGGAAGTGATGGCTGAGGCACTCCGCGTGCTTGATGCAGTGGAGCAGAAATTCGGGTTCAAGACCGAACGCACGGAGTGCTACGTGGGCGGTGCCGGTATCGATAACTGCGGTAAGGCTCTGCCTGCCGAAACACTGGCTGCCTGCGAAGCGGCAGATGCCATTCTCTTTGGCTCGGTCGGGGGACCGAAGTGGGATTCACTCCCCCCTGATGAACGCCCGGAGCGCGGCGCCCTGCTTCCGCTCAGAAAGCATTTCTCCCTCTTTGCTAACCTGCGTCCCGGCATCTGCCTACCTGAGCTGGTGGATGCTTCCCCGGTGAAGAACTCCCTGATTCCTGGTGGCTTCGATATCCTCTGCGTGCGAGAGCTTACCGGTGGTATGTACTTTGGTGAGCCCAAGTTCTATGGTGAGCGTGATGGCGAAACCATTGGCCTGGATACCCTCATTTACAAGAAGAGCGAGGTGGAACGCATTGCCCGCGTTGCCTTCGAGGCAGCTCGTGGCCGCAATAAGAAGCTTTGCAGCGTGGATAAGGCCAATGTGCTGGCCTCCTCCGTTATGTGGCGCGACGTCATGAATACTATTGCCGCTGAATACCCGGATGTGGAACTCACGCATATGTATGTGGACAACGCCGCCATGCAGCTGGTGCGTAACCCCAAGCAGTTTGACGTGATGGTCACGGAAAATACCTTTGGTGATATCCTTACGGATGAAATGGCCATTGTCTGCGGCTCACTGGGTATGCTGCCCAGTGCTTCCCTCAGCCATGGTTCCAACACCTTCTTCGGTCTCTATGAACCCTCCGGCGGCTCTGCTCCCGATATTGCCGGCAAGGGCATTGCCAACCCCATTGCCCAGATTCTCTCCATGGGTATGCTCCTGCGCTATACTTGCAAGGAAACTGCAGCAGCTGATGCTGTGGATGCTGCGGTCCGCAAGGTTATTGCCACAGGGTATCGCACGGGTGACCTCGCCACCGGTGCCGAAGGCGAAATCCGTGTAGGCACCCGCGGAATGGGTGATGCTGTCATTGCTGCTCTATAAAATAACTTATTTTTTCATTTTTTTGCAGATTTTTCTTGTAATAATTCTAAAATAGAATAAACTACGGCCATGACAACAATCGAAAACCTCAAGACCGCCATTACAGGTGAAAGCACAGCCAGCGCCAAGTACGCAGCCTACGCCACCCGAGCTGCCCAAGAAGGGTATCCGCTCATTGAGAAGCTCTTTGCTGCAGCCAGCCGTGCAGAGCGCATTCACGCCACCAACCACAATAAGGTACTGGTAAAGATGGGGGAGGCTCCCATTGACCTGGAGATGCACATCGAGGTGGGCAACACTATTGAGAATCTGAAGGCAGCCATTGCCGGTGAAACCTATGAGTTCACCGAGATGTACCCGCCCATGATTGCTCAGGCACAGGAAGAAGGCAACACCGATGCTGTACGCAGCTTCACATGGGCCAACGAAGCCGAGAAGGAGCACGCAGACCTGTACAGCAAGGCACTTGCCCAGTTGGAAGCCGGAGAAAAGCTCGACCTTCCCGCCAAGTACTATGTATGCCCGCTCTGCGGTGATACTTTTGCAGAAGGCACCGAGCCTGACCGTTGCCCGCTTTGCAACTTCCCGAAGGCTAAGTACATTGAAATCTAAGGCTGGAAGGATTCCGTTTCAATACAACAACAAGAAAGCACTGGGAATCACCCAGTGCTTTCTTGTATTTATTCCTCTCTCTCCCCTCACGCGGCATGCGGCGCGTGAGCTTAGTGCTGGAAACAGCTTTTGGGGAATCTCAGAGGCTCGGAAATGAAGGGTGTGCCGAGTTCGTCAGTGCCGAACAGGCGCAGCTCCATGGCTACGGGGGGAGTGTCGAATTCCTGGGTGCCACTGCAACAGAAAACGGCTCCGGGTGCCAGCACGGGGACTTCATTAAAAATTTTGGAGGCCTCGATAATGCGGGTGTTGCCGTTGCGCTCGCGCAGGGTCCATTTGCGTCCCAAAATACGCACCGGGTGGTTTCCGTTGTTGCAGATATTGACCCGGAAGAGGGAGCGGTACACGGGTCTTGGTCGGCGCATGGCTTGCACACCCGACATGATGAGCCGCAGCTCCAGTGGAGCATATACGGGCAGACTGTGTGTATCAGTGCTCATATCCTGCACCAACGGCAATCGTGGAAATGCTGCCAGCGGTTTCACGAATGTTGCGTACTTTTTCCGGGGAGGGTTGCTCGCCTTCACCAAGTGCCATGGTGCTGACGAGCTGGTTGAGCAGTTTGCTCATGAGTTCAACCTTGATGCGGCGGGCGGTGCGGGGATGCAGCCCTTGCAGGATTTCGTTGAAGTAGGCAGGGGCGTCTGGGTAGAAGATGACGCGTGCCTGTCCAACATCAAATCGCTGTTCGATGGCTGCGGCAGAGGCTTCCAGGGCGCGTACCCAGCCACCCAGGGCCAGCAGATGAGCCAGGTCGGGGTCGCGCAGGGCGGTGAGTTCTTCGTTGACGGCTCCTTGCGTGGAGGCCAGAATGCGTTTGAATTCCTCCAGCTGTCCCTTTTCGGCATGTTCCAGCAGGCTGGCAGAGTATGAATTCATTTTTTCACCCACGCCCATGGCCTTGCCGTAGCGGGAAAGGTCCAGCGCAATGGGCTTGATGTCGTTCATATGGCCACTGCGAACGGCAATGAAGCCGTCGGCCATCAGATATCCCATTTCCAAGGCAAGCTTTCCGGCATCCAGGGGGAGGTTTTCCGGGCGGTTCCGCAGGACATAGTCTTCCGGAATGGCGGGGAGGTTGTCGAGCTGGGCAAAAATCTTGCTGATGGAGGGTGCGGTGTACACATTGATACCCAGTTCCTGGTTCGAGTGGGAGTCATCCAGCAGGGCGTCATCGCGGAACATGGCAGGTACCTCACCAGGCTTGCGCTCCGGTTCAGCCATTTCCATGCCGGCAGGTATGCCGTCAATCACAGTCATGACATCGTCTTCGCAAAATTCTGGCACTTCCTGAGCGTTTGTTGTTGAGAATCCAAGAACAGCGGTGAAAATCAGGAGGCGGTTAATGGGCATTTTCATCTTAACTGAGGAGCGGTTAATTTAGACTTGACTCAATACCCAGTTTACATTACTATCAGCCCGCGTCAAGCACCTGCTGGCATGCTGACGCAAAAATGACCCACGAGCCCACTCGGCCTGGGTTATCTGTATCACCCGGAAGAAAAGCATATGGAGTCATCTCAATACTGGTTTAATTTTTTCTGGCTAGTTGCCTATTTCCTTGTTCTTGTTGGCATGTCGGGGTATGGTTGCCACCGCTTGCTGATGGTTCTGCTTTACATTAAGCATCGCAAGGATATTCCCCAGCCCAAGGGGCAGTGGGAGGAATGGCCCATGGTCACCGTTCAGCTTCCCATGTTCAATGAGAAGTTCGTGGTGGAAGGCCTGCTCAAGAAGGTGACTGCAATCGATTACCCGAAGGATAAGCTTGAAATCCAGATTCTGGATGACTCCACGGATGATACCTATGAGCTCTGCATGCAGCAGGTGGAGTATTACCGCGCCCAGGGGTTTGACATTGTATGCCTGCACCGCACAGACCGAACCGGGTTCAAGGCTGGCGCCCTGGAGGCGGCCGATGCTGTGGCAAAAGGCGAGTTCCTGCTTATTCTGGATGCTGATTTCCGACCGGAGCCGGATATTCTGAAAGTTTGTGTCCCGTACTTCACGGATCCGCAGATTGGTGTGGTGCAGACCCGCTGGGCTCATATCAACCGCAATTATAACCTGCTGACTCGTTTGCAGAGTATTTTCCTGGATGGCCACTTTGCGCTGGAGCAGACCTGCCGCAATCGTTCCGGGCGATTCTTCACCTTCAACGGTACCGCCGGTATGTGGCGCAAGAGTACCATTATTGATGCCGGTGGCTGGGAACACGACACGATTACAGAGGATATGGACCTCTCCTACCGCGCCCAGATGAAGGGCTGGCGCTTCGTGTACCTGAATGATTATGAAACCCCCGCCGAATTGCCGGTGGATATGGATGGTTTCAAAGCCCAGCAGCACCGCTGGACCAAGGGTTGCATCCAGGTCTGCCAGAAGATGCTCTTTGATATCTGGCGTTCCAATGCTCCCTTCAAGGCCAAGATGGAGGCAACCACCCACCTGACCTGTAACTACTCGTACCTGGCGCTCATCCTGCTCTGCTTCCTGGTCATGCCTGTCTGCACGGGGATTGTGGCGCCCACGGGTGACTGGGCCTGGGACCAGTGGCAGATGATGCTGCTGACCTTCACCCTGTTCTTCTTTGCAACAGTTTCGGTGTGCATGTTCTACATTGTGGCAGAGATGATTGTGAAACCGCGTCGCTGGTACATGGTATTCCCGCTCATGATTCCTCTCCTGGCGCTGGGTGTGGGTATGGCTGTGAACAACGCCAAGGCTGTGTTGGAGGCCGTCTGTGGCCAGCAAAGCGAATTTGTCCGCACGCCCAAGTTTGGCGAGTCCAAGGAGGGAGCCCTTTCCATTGAGAAACGTGCCAAGGGGTATAAGGCCATCAAGTCCATTCTGGTTCCCGTGCTGGAGTTGTGCTTTGCTCTTTTCTTTGGCGTGGTGGAGTACATTAACTTCTCGCATGGAGACTACCTCACCTTTGTCCTGATGACTCCCTTCCTGGGATTCTTCTATACGAGCTTTGCATCCATTGCCCGCATTATTGATGGCGCCGTGCAGAAGCGCCGCGCCGCCCGCAATGCCTGATACCCCCCCCACCTTCAAAATGCTGATGATGCATAAGATGATACCAGTGTTGCGAACCCTCTGCCTGTTTGCCGGGCTGGGGGTGCTGCTGAGTTCTTGTGCCATGCTGAAGCAAAAGAAGCCCACGCTCTATGCCGAGGATATCCCTCCCAAGGTGGTGGTGCGTGATGGTCTGGCCGTGACGCTCAGTGACCAGAAACTGACTGTTTTCAAGGCTGGTAAGAAAGTGAAGGACTACCGCATCAGTTCGTCCAAGTACGGTATTGGCAATATCAAGGGTAGCTGCCGTACCCCACTGGGTATCCATGCCGTTTCCCAGAAAAATGGAGCAGGCCAGCCGTCAGGCATGGTATTCAAGGGCTGCAAACCTACCGGGGAAGTGGTGGATGTGGATGCTGCCGGGCGCGACCCCGTGGTGACCCGCGTGATTCAGCTGGCGGGTCTGGAGCGTGATAACCACTCCACCCACCGCCGCCGTATCTATATCCATGGCACGCCTGAGGAGCGCTACATCGGCCAGCCTGCGTCCTATGGCTGCATCCGCATGAAGAGCTGTGATATTGTGGATTTGTTTGACCGGGTGCAGCGCGGTATGCCGGTAGCCATTGAAAGCTGCACGCAGGAAACATATATGAAGGCGGGCATGGATACCCGCATCAGCAGTATCTTCATTCCTCAGTCCATGGTGGCCAAATTGCCGGTGGATGGCTTGAGACCCACGCACCGCTATCGCGGCCGCCATGGTCGTTACAGCGTCCGCCACGGTCGCCGTTCCTGGTCCCGCCGCGGCCTGGCAACCCGTTTCAAGAAGCGCTCAGTGCGTGGCAGAAAGGGTCGCCTGGCCTTGCGAAAGCGACGCAGCTGATGCATGATGAGGGGCGGGGAAGGAATTCGCCCTTGCGTGGCAGTGGGTTATATGGTAGAATGACGGCAGTATGAAAATAGCCGTCATTGGAAAAGGTGGGCGCGAACAGGCTCTTGTAGAGACTCTGGCTGCAAGCCCGTGCAAACCGGAGCTTTATACATTCCCTGGTAGTGATGCCATTTGCCGCACGGCAACCCGCATTGAAGCCGCTGATTTTGACTCACTCATCCAATGGATGGTGGATAACAAGGTTGACCTTTGCGTGGCTGGCGAGGAGAGTTACCTGGTGAAGGAAGACGGCCTGGCCAACCGCTGTGCCGCCGTTGGCATTCCCTGCTGGGGACCTCAGAAGGAGAGTGCCCAGCTGGAGGCTTCCAAGGAATTTGCTAAGAATTTCCTGCTGCGCCACAAGATTCCTACGGGTATGGCCACCGCAGTGGAGGGTTATGATGAAGCGGTTGCGGCCATTAACGGCCAGTACCCCACTGTCTTGAAATTTGACGGTCTGGCAGCCGGTAAGGGGGTGGCCGTGTGTCCCGATGCTGCCAGTGCAGAAGAATTCCTCAATGAGGTGTTCATCCAGAAGCGTTTTGGCGCAGGCCGCCTGTTGGTGGAGGAGTTCCTCACCGGGCCGGAAATTTCCATTTTTGGTGCCATTTGCGATGATCAGTACCTCATCCTCTGCCCGGCGCGTGACTACAAGCGTCTGGAAGTGGGGGATGCCGGCCCCAATACCGGGGGTATGGGGGCGGTGGCCTCACGCCAGCTGGCTTCTGCTGAACTGCTTAAGGAAATTGAGGAAGCAATTGTGGCGCCCACGGTGCGTGGATTGCAGGCAGATGGCCTGCCGTACCGGGGCTTCCTGTATTTCGGGTTGATGCTCACGCCCCAGGGACCGAAGGTGATTGAGTATAACTGCCGCTTTGGTGACCCGGAATGCGAGGCTGTAATGCCCTTGCTTCAGGGAGATTTGGCTACCTTCTGCCTGAAGGGGGCCAAGGGTGAGTTTGCTCCTGAGCTGATTTCTTTCAATGAAGGATGGAGCATCTGCTGCATTCTGGCCAGTGCTGGTTATCCCGCCAGTTCCCACAGTGGCGACCTTATCTCCGGCTTGGATGATTGCGCTGCCCGCGTGTTCCACTGCGGCACCAAGCTCACCCCTGAGGGCTGGGTGACGGCCGGTGGCCGTGTGCTTGCCATTGTGGCTCAGGGGAAGTCTCTTGAAGAAGCCCGTGCCAAGGCTCATGCCGAGGCTGCCAAGGTTGATTTTGCCGGCTCCCAGCGCCGCAGTGATATTGGTTACGCCAATATGTAGGCCTGCCCGCATTTGACCCGGCGCATCCGGTCATTTACCCTGCCCGCAGGACAGGATTTCATACCGCAGCCCAGCTGCGGTATTTTTATGCTTGTGAAGCAAGTCATTCATCGGTCGGTACGATTCGTCACCGCTGCCTCCCCGGCCGGTATTCATTTTTTCACTTGTTCCTTCCAACCTTGCCAAGACGAAGCGGGCGTGGTATGATGGTGGGAGCAAAGGAGGTAGAAGCTATGTACATACAGGACCAGTTGCAGGAGATTAAGGATAACATTGCCGCCGCGGAGAAACGCGCGGGGCGTCCCGCAGGCAGCGTGAAGTTGCTGGCTGTCAGCAAGACTTTTCCCGTGGAGGATATCATGCAGGCCTATCAGGACGGTCAGCGCCTCTTTGGTGAAAACCGTTTGCAGGAGGCTATGAGCAAGATGCCGGATATGCCGGCAGATTGCGAATGGCACCTCATTGGTCCCTTGCAGCGGAATAAGGTTCGTAAGGCGCTGGAGCAGGGGTTCGGCCTGATTCAGGCGGTTGATTCCCTGCGATTGGCCGAGACTATTTCCCGTATTGCGGGAGAGTTGGGATGCCGCGTCCGGCTGCTGCTGGAGGTAAATGTGGATGGAGAGGAGAGCAAGCATGGGTTTACCCCTGGTGAGTTGCAGGAGCTCTGGCCCCGCCTGGTGGAGCTGCCGGGCATGGAGATTGCGGGGCTGATGTGCATTCCCGCTCCCACGGATGACCCGGAGGATGCCCGCCCGGCTTTCCGTTTCCTCCGTGAGCTGGCAGAGGTGCTGCGCGCCCGCGGCCCCTTGCCCTTGCCGGAGCTTTCCATGGGGATGAGTCATGATTATGCTGTGGCGGTGGAGGAGGGCGCCACCATTGTGCGCGTGGGGTCTGCCATTTTTGGTCGCCGTGATTACGGAGCCCCGGTGTGATGGAGGCGAATATCGGCTTCCAGACCTCAGAATAAAAAGCAACCGTGCCAGGGAGAACCGGCACGGTTGCGTGTTTGATGGAGAAACAGACGCTTAGAACTGGATTTCCAGCCCCGCCGTGATGAGGTGCTGGTTCATATCTGCCCCCAGGTCACTATCCGTGAAGGTGCGGTTGAACTCGTACCCTGCCTTGAGGTACAGGTGGTCACTGCATTGCACCTTGATGCCCACGCCCGCGCCGGCTGTGCAGGCGCAGAAACTCTCGCTGGCGGAGAGCCCGTTCCACTTTTCCTCGTAGGAACCAGTTGCAACACCTACCTTGACGCCGAGGTCCAGGAATACATTGTCGCACAAGCCGATGTTGAGGTCATATCCGGCAGTTACGGGAACCATCCAGAGTTCCTGGTCAATCTTTTCGTTCATGATGCTGTAGTCATCATCGCCGAATTCAACACCTGCCTTGATGTTGAACTGGTGGATGAAGCGACCCTCACCAGAGCTGTACAGATTGAAACAGCCGCGGACTCCCCAGGCATCGGGAACATTCTTCTGCCCCCAGGCATATAGAACCTCCATCCCGTGAGTGGGCTGGATGTCTGCCGGGGTCAGAGCTCCCGGCTGGTTGCTGGGCAGGACATAGCCGGCGGCGGAGGCTGAACCAACCATGGCTGCCATGATGCAGAGAAGAGAAAGTACTTTTTTCATAGCACCTTCCAATCTAACATGTTTTTGCCGGAAAGGAAAGCCAGAAAGAAGGATGATGAAAAAAGTTTACATGATTTTCCTGGAATTGCGGAACCAATTTCCCTTGCAGCGGTAACGGAAGTGCACAGGTTTCAGGCTGGTGCATCAGAAGAGCCAGCCCAGGCCAATGGAAATAATGTGTTGCCCCCAGATATCATCGTGCCGGGTGTTGGAGTACGTGCGGCCGAATTCATAGCCAGCCTGGGCATAGAGCCGTTCACTGCACTGGATTTTGAGACCGCCGCCGGCGGAGAAGGTGAATCCATTGTAACTGCCGGACTCCCGCTCACGGGTGGATTTTTCCCGGTAGTGACCGACTGCCCAGCCTGCTTTGCCCCCCAGGAAGAGGAAGATGCTGTCAGTGATGCCGAGGTTGAGTGTATAGCCAGCGGTCAGGGGCACCTGGAAAATGTCCTGATGCGTCCGGTGGTGGTGCCGGGTGTGGTGACCGCTGCCCCACTGGGGGGCGGCGTTGAGACCGAATTCGTGGCGGATGCGCGCCTCCCCGCTGCTGTAGAGGTTCATGCTGCCGCGTACGCCCCAGGTGTCGGGGGTGTGACTGGCTCCTACGGCATACAGGCCTTCCAGGCGCCAGGTGGGTTGCCAGTCATAGGGCGTGAGGGCGCCGGGCTGAGGGGAGGGAAGGTAGTAGGGGGCGGCTGCGGCGGTGCTGCAGAGCAGGCAGAATGGAAACAGGATGTTTTTCATGGTAACTCCCTGTTTACCATGAAATTTGTTTTTATTGCAAGTTGTTAGTCCTAATTGTTTTATACGCCTTTCGCATCATCCCACAGGGTGAGGTGCAGACGGTCGCCGAGCCGCACTTTGTGGCGCAGGCACATTTCGACCACCCGGGGGCGTTCCTGTTCCAGGGTGGCGCGGGTGGTAGCGCAGGGCATGAGAATGATGCGTTCCTGCGGCAGTTCCAGCAGGGCAATGGCCGACCAATCCTGCTCTCCCAGGACTACGAATTTGAACCACGCATGGGGCAGGGAGGCGAAGTGTGCCAGCACTTCCGGCTTGCAGGCATTTTCCAGCGGGTTTCCGGCATGCAGGAGCTTGGGGGATACATTCCATTGGTTGACCCGCTGCTCCAGTTCAGGGCAGGGCGGAATGGTCCCGTTGGTTTCCACCTCAATGTGCATGGAATCAGGCAGCTGGGCCAGCAGCCGCACCAGGGGGGCTTGTTGCAGGAGGGGTTCCCCGCCTGTTATGACAAGGGAAGCGCAGTTGAATTCACGGATGTGCGCCGCAACATCCCCTGTGCTGCAGAGAATGCCGTTCCCCCATGAGTGCTTGGTATCACACCATTTACAATGAAGATTACACCCTGCCAACCGAAGAAATACAGCCGGGGTTCCGCAGCGGGTTCCTTCCCCTTGCAGGGAGTAAAATATCTCTGGGGCAGAATTCAGGCGTGCAATGTTGAGCATGGCGTGGTATGATTTACGGTGACATGGATGTTCATACCAGAATTGCAGATGATGGTCAACCGGAATCTACTCCCCAGGTGTTCCGCGTGCTTTTTGTGTGCCTTGGTAATATCTGCCGCTCTGTGGCCGCTGAGCATGCCTTTAAGGCTGCGGTGGAGTCTGCTGGTATGGCTGATCATGTGGCGGCTGATTCATGCGGTACGGCTTCCTACCACGTGGGGCAGAAACCGGATGCGCGCATGCTGCAGGCTCTGGAGCGCGCCGGCTTTGCCTATAATGGCCACCGTGGACGCCAGTTCAGCCGTCGTGACTTTGCGGAGTTTGACCTGATTGTACCGCAGGATGATGCTAATTACGAGGATGTGGTTGCCAAGGCTGCTTCTCCGGAGGAAATGGCCAAGGTAGTACCCATGAGTGCCTGGTTCCCGGATGATTGCCCGCTGCATGAGGTGCCGGATCCCTACTATGGCACCACGGCTGATTTTGATGAAGTGGTAAGCTTGCTGACAGCTGCCACACGGCAGATGGTCAACGATATTGCCCGTGCAGAATCCTGAACAATATACCCCCCCTTGAGATTGCAATGAAGGTGAAATTGGTACTCGTGGCGCTTGGAGCCGCATTCTTTTCTGGTTGTCTGCAGCAGAGTGGTGCGGTAAGCCACGATGCGGTGCAGGAAATGCTCCAGTCTCCCCGGCTGGCGGTAACGCCCTTCCAACCCGCATGGTTGAATACGGATGATAAAGAAATCTGGCGCTTGAGTGATGCGGATTGCAAGCAGGTGCGTGCCATTCTGGCTTCGGGGGAATCCCGGCATGTGCCGGAGTTGCTCTACCAGACGGATGATGAGCGGAATCCGCTTGCCTGCAACCGCTTCTATATTTATGCCACAAATGGACAGTGCCTTGGTGCCACTCTGCTGGATAAGCGGGTTGCCATGCACGATGTCGTGCTGCCCCCAGAGCAGGAACGGGAGCTTTTCAAGGTGTTGCAGCCCTACCTCAAGCGCGTATTTGCGGTGAAGAAATGAGCCTGCGGCGCACATGCATGCTGGCGGGTTGCCTGGCGCTGGCATGCCTGGGTGCCTGTTCCCAGCCCCGTCTGGCAGCCGGGATTGAGCCAGTACCCGGCACCGGGTTTATTGAGCGGCGGCGGCAGGTTCCCCTGCCGCCTCAGCAGGCGGATGTGGCGTATATCTTTGTGGGCGGCTTCATTGAGTCCTTGCTGATGCAGTTCCGGGAAATCTATGAATTGGTTCCCCCGCTGCCCTGCCAGGGGCGGCAGTTGCGGGCATACTATGCCTGGGATAGCGGCACCGGCAACCTCTTCTTCCACAGTACGTGGAAATTGCAGCGCGATTTGCGTGCCTTCCTGGCTCGGAATCCGTCTGCTGACCTGGTTCTGGTGGGGCATAGTTATGGTGCTTCTGCCATTATGGATGCCCTGCGTGGGGTGGCAGATGTTCCGCATACGGGTAAGGTGCTGGTAGCTACCATTGACCCGGTGAGCCGCCGTGAGCGCTCCAAACCACGGGAGCGCGCTCCCCGGGTGGATTTCTGGGTGACGACTTATTGTGACCCCTACCGCAATGTGTATGACCTGGCGGTCATAATGGGGGGGCCGTGGCGGCAGTGCCCGCAGGCTGATGTCAATATCCGCTTCTCTGCCTTGCAGCGTGATTCCCTGGGTAACCGCTATTCCCATGTGTACCCTCACACCATGCTGATGGACCGCGCCCCCGGACACCAGTTGTCAGCGTATCAGTATTTATTGTCTGCATGCAAGAAATTCAAGATTGGATTATGAGTCAGGAAATGGAGCCTTGGAAAGAACTGGAGGTGGAAAGGGAAAAACTTTCCCGGTTGCAGATGGATATACGCGGCGAGTTGAGTCCGGCGGCCCACTTGCTGGGGGTGCTGGAGCTTGGGGAAGGTTCCGTGGTGCTGCCCGGTACGGTCATTGAGGGTCACGTCAGGATTGGCCGCGGCTGTCGCATTGGCCCTAATGCCTATCTCCGCGGTGAAACCAGTATAGGCGATGGGTGCGTGGTTGGTAACGCGGTGGAGGTGAAAAGCAGTCTGCTGGGTAATCATGTGTTTGTTTCGCATCTCAGCTATATTGGTGATTCCATTATCCGGGATGATGTGAATGTGGGTGGTGGGTGCATTTTCAGCAACTTCAGGCATGATGCCGGGGAAATTCGCATGCCTTGGCAGGGAAATCTTGTGCCAACGGGGCTGAATAAACTGGGGTGCCTGGTGGGTGGACATTGCCGTATTGGCTGTAAGTGCGTTATCCTGCCCGGCAGGGTTTTGCCTCCTGGTACCTGGACGCAGCCCGGCTCTGTAGTGGGCTGAGGCTGTTCCTTTTGTCGCGTGCCTTCCCCATGAACGCTATGGGGTGGAGCTGTCTTCCATTGGAAGTACCGCTGCGCTCAATGAAATACTTGCTCTGCAAGTAGGTAAATACCACGGCTGTGCTGTGGTATGAAAGCGGCACTCCGCGCCGCTTGCTTCGGGATACGCTGCTTCTATCTTCCCTGGGTTCTTTATGGGCTTGTCAACCGCTCAGGTAACGGTATAATAGGACTCAAACAGATGGATATGACCATGAACGAAAAAGCAGCAGAATTTTTGAGTGAATATCTGGAAACGCCAGCCCCGACTGGTATGGAGATGGATGCCCAGCGCCTGTGGGCTGCTTATATGAAACCTTATGTGGATGCGGTGCAGTGCGATGCTTACGGTTCTACCTGGGCTTTGCTGAAGGCATCGGGGGAGGATGCGCCTACGCTGATGCTGGATGCCCATGCTGATGAAATCGGCTTTTCTATCCGCTATATTGATGATAGCGGCTTTGCTCGTGTGGAGCGTGTGGGCGGGAGTGATGTGGCCATTGCCCGCGGTCGCCGCATCCGCTTCATGGGGACGGATGGCGAAGTGATTGGCATTACGGGCAATACGGCTATTCATCTGCGCGGTGGGGCAGCGGAGGAGAAGGCTCCCAAGCTGCATGAGCTATATGTGGATTTTGGCTGCGATTCCCGTGAGGAGGTGGAGGCCCTGGGGCTTCGCGTGGGGGATGTGGGGGTGTATTGTGATGGCCCACTCATGCTCCATGAGGGGCGCCGACTGGTTTGCCGCGCGCTGGATGACCGCCTTTGCGGGTTCATTTTGGCTGAAGTGGCCCGTACGCTGGCAGAAAAGGGTATCAGACCCGCCTGGAATGTGGTGTTTGCCAATACGGTGCAGGAGGAAATCGGTTGTGTGGGGGCTGGCATGCTGGCGTTCCGCCTGCAGCCGGATGCCGCTATCTGCCTGGATGTAACCCACGCTACGGATTCCCCCGGTCTGGATAAGGGGCGCTATGGGGATGTGCGCCTGGGGCAGGGGGGCTGCCTGAGCTTCGGTCCGGTGTGCCACCCGAATCTGAATGCGCGCCTGGAGTTGCTTTCCGGTGAGCTTGATATCCCCATGCAGCGTGAGACAACGGGGCGCGCTACGGGGACTAATACGGACCAGGTGTACCGCTCCCGCAGCGGGGTGCCTGCCACTTGTTTCTCCCTGCCGCTGCGTTATATGCACAGCCCGGTGGAAACGGCTGATATGCGGGATGTGCAGAGCTGCGTTGACCTGCTGGTTGCCTTTATTTCCCATTTGGAGAAGGATGATGATTTCCGCCACCGCCTGTAACGTCTGTTAACTTGTCCAGGCGGTGAAAAAATGCACGAATTGTCAAAAAAGCATTATTTTTTACTTGCTTCCTGAATACGACATGGTAGACTTACTGACAAGTGAGGCTTTCCACCTTAAATCGGATTTACTATATATGAAAAAACTCTTTCTTCCCCTTCTGGCTTCTTTGGGCATGATTGCTGGTTTCACCCTGACCTCCTGCGGTGGTGGCGGTGGTGATGCTGATACGGGTAACCCCAATTTCACTGGTAAGAAGATGGTTGCCCAGTACGGTTCCTCAACCTATTCGGTTACCTTTGGTGAGCGCATCGCAGGTGATGCTTATGAGGCCGTGGTGTCTGACTATGTCGGGACCCAGGAATCCAGCGTCACCATCTCCTTGGTTGGTATTAAGACCGATGATGAGAAGAAGAAGAAGATTAAGTCATGCAGCATGTGGGTTTCTCCGAACTCCTTTGACCGTGATCGGAAGCAGGCTTTCTACTACATGATTTCCGGTCTGGATGTGAGTAACAGTGCCATTCAGATGATTACCTTCAATGGTAACGGTGTGCGTGGTGATTATACCAAGACTGGTGGTGATGCCGGTGCCGGTACTGTCCGCTGGACGGCTCAGATGACCTACGAGACGAAGTTGGATAACAGCGTGAATACAACGGATCAGGACATTGACCGTACGGATAATGTCGTTACCTTCCGTTAAGAATACACAACTGATTTTACGTCAAAAGGCGGAGCCGGTGAACGGTTCCGCCTTTTGAGTACCCCCGAAAAAAGAGGAAGCGGGCTGTATGCCCGCTTCCTTAGTATTTTTTGGGGGAAGATGAAGAGTAAGTTGCTTATTTGGAGACGTTGAAGCGGAACTCTACCACATCGCCATCCTGCACCACATACTCCTTGCCTTCAATACGGAGCTTGGCTTGTTCCTTGGCTTTGGCGAGGGAACCGCAGGCAACCAGATCCTCATAGGCAACCACCTGGGCAGCAATGAAGCCGCGCTCAAAGTCCGTATGAATCACACCGGCAGCGCGGGGTGCCTTATCCCCGGCGCGGATGGTCCAGGCCTTGGTTTCCTTGACTCCGGTGGTGAGGTAGGTCCGCAGCCCCAGCAGGTGGTAGACGGCGCGGATAAGGTCGCTCACGCCGGAGTCTTCAACACCGATGTCGTTGAGGTACTCGCGGGCTTCAGCGGGGTCGAGTTCGGAGAGTTCTTCCTCAATGCGGGCTGAGATGACAATGGCTTCTGCATGGTGGTGCTCAGCCACGTATTTGCGGACGGCTGAGACAAAGGGGTGGGAATCCGGGTCCTTCACGGCGTCGGCCAGTTCTTCCTCGCTGACGTTGCAGGCAAAGATGCTCTTCTTATCGGAAAGCAGGTAGAAGCTGTGCAGGAGCTTGCGCTCATCATCGCTCAGTTCCAGGGTAATGGCGGGGTTGCCGGCATCCAGGTGGGGAAGGAGTTTTTCGATGAGTGCTACCTCAGCCTTGGCTTCCTTATCTCCGCCGCGGGCTTTCTTGATGCGGCTCTCCTTGCGCTTCTCCATGGCTGCAAGGTCTGCCAGGATGAGCTCCGCGTTGATGATTTCGATATCGCGCACCGGGTCTACGGAGCCGAGCTCGTGGATGATGTCATCGTTCTCAAAGCAGCGTACCACCTGGACAATGGCATCTGTTTCACGGATATTGGAAAGGAATTTGTTGCCAAGGCCGGCCCCTTCTGCGGCGCCTTTCACCAGACCTGCAATATCAACGAATTCGATGGCGGCAGGAACGATGCGCTCGCTCTTGCTCATTTCTGCCAGTACCGCCAGGCGTTCATCCGGTACCTCCACCATGCCCACGTTCGGGTCAATGGTGCAGAACGGGTAGTTGGCTGCTTCTGCCTTGCGGGAGCGGGTGACAGCGTTGAAAAGGGTGGATTTGCCTACATTCGGAAGACCTACGATACCTGCCTGTAACATAACGCGGCTATTCTACACAAAATGCGCTTGCGGGGAAAGCCTAAACCGTGTCAAGGTGAACTGGAAGCTTGCAGTGGGCGGATTCCTAATCGATATTTGATTCGCCTGCCTCATTTCCCCTAGGGATGAGCCGATGGAGCTTCCAGTATTTTCTGCATTTCTGCAATGCTGGTGCAGCGGCGGAGCTGGTATTCCTGCTCAGGGGTAAAATCCGGGTAGCAGAAGGCAAGGTATTTTTTCATGCGGTTGCAATGGCCTTTTTCTGTGCGTTTGTGCAGGAAGACCCGCCCTGTTTCTTCGATGAGGACGGCGTAGTAGTGCCGCATTTCCTCCTGCGTGGGAGCGGCGCCTCCCTTTAATTGCCGGAAGAGGTAGGGATTCCGCACGGCACCCCGCCCCAGCATGACTCCGGTCGCACCGGTCTGCGCTAGTACGTGTGCTGTTTGTCCTGGGGTGGTGAGGTCTCCGTTGGCCAGGACGGGGCAGGTGAGTGCCTGGCTGGCAGCGCGGATGTGTTCATACTGGGGTGTTCCGCCGTAGAGTTGCTGGCGCGTGCGGGCATGGATACCCACTTCATCAGGGCGGGCGGCGCTTATGCATTCCAGGATGCGGGGGAATTCGACGCTGGCATTTTCCCACCCGATGCGGCTTTTGACGCTGAATTGCCCTGGTGGCAGGTTGTCGCGCAGGGTTTGCATGATGGCTGAGAAGCGGGGCAGGTCGCGCAGCAGACCGGCTCCTGCTCCATGACGGTTGACGAGGGGGGAAGGGCAGCCCGCATTCAGGTTGATGCCTGCCACCCCCTTGAGCTGCATGAGCATGCGGGCATCGCGTAGCAGGGCCTGGGGGTCGCTGCCCGCCAGCTGGGCTATGATGGGGACGCCTGTTTCGTTTTCATGAATGCAGCGCAGGTTCGCTTCTACCAGGGCGCAGGTGGTGGGGGTGCTCCGGAAGTAGGCTGTGATGAAGGTATCCGGCAGGGAGCCAATGCGGTGCAGGGTTCGCATGAACGCGAGGTCTGTAACGTCCTGCATGGGGGCGAGCACCAGTTTCATGCCCCCATGCTAACATGTGGGAATCCGCTTGGCAAGCGCGATTCCTGATGAGACCGGGGTGCGGGTGTGGAAAATATTGAACGCTTTTCGGAAAGAGCTTGACAAATTCTCGCACAACGTGCATAAATGCTTAAGTCATTCTGCGTTAGAAACGCTGGAGGGATTGAAGTGTCTATGTCGTTGTTCCTGAATATGAAACGGTTTATTCAATTGTTTGTGGCAGCTTCGGTGCTGGTATCGTGTGCCAGCACGCCGGACGAATTGGCTCAGATGGCAACGGGTTATGCGTTTGCCCGTCCTAAGAACAAGATGGATGTGACCGAGGCGGTGAGTGTGGGGCAGTGGGACGTGCCGGAAGGGTTTGATGGTCCCCGCCGCATTGTGATTGATACGGAATTGCAGCAGGCTCATTACTATATTGCCGGCCGCCGTGTGGGCTGGTCGACGATTTCTTCCGGTAAGGCAGGGAAGGATACGCCCAAGGGGGTGTTCCCCATCCTGGCCAAGGATGAGGATCATGTTTCTTCTACCTACGGTAGCGTGGTGGACGCCAACGGCAATACGCTGATTGCTGATTATACCCAGGGTGAGCCGATGCCGCCTGGTGGCATTTACAAGGGGGCTCCTATGACGCACGGGATGCAGCTGACCTGGGGCGGTATCTGGATGCACGAGGGGCTGGTGACTTCTGCCCCCGAAAGTCACGGTTGCATCCGCCTGCCGAAGCGCATGGCCAAGATTTTCTTTGATAATACGCCAGTAGGTACGCCGGTGGAGATTAAGTGATATGAAGGGTGTTTTCAAAAGTCTTTCGGTGGTGGTTCTGGGGGCGGTGTCTTTGCTGGTGTCGTGCCAGCAGTACTCGGCTCCTGTTGTGGGGGCTCTTGCTTCATCGACTCCGTATGAGCGCTTTGTGCGTAATAGCAAATCATACCCCACGGTGATGGAGGTTTACCTGGATGATGCGCTGATTGAGAAGGCTGATAAGAAGAGCCTTGTGGTCATCAGTCTCCGTCAGCAGCGCGGGCGTCTGTATGTGGAGGGGAAGGTGGCCGCTGACTGGCCGGTTTCGACCGGGGCTGATACGCACCCGACTCCTACGGGGCCCTACCGGGTGCGCTTTAAGGAAAAAGAGCATTTCTCCAACCGTTACGGTAAGATGTATGATGCTTCTGGCAAGTGCATAGATGGTAATGCAGATGTGTTTACAACTCCGGTTCCGGAGGGAGGTCGGTTTGATGGTTCTCCTATGCCGAACTGGATGCGCCTGACGGCTGACGGTATTGGCATGCACACGGGTAAGGTGCGGGCTGGTAAGCGGCTTTCCCACGGTTGTATCCGCTTACCGCATGTGGTTTCGACCATGTTGTTCGATATTGTGGAATATGGGACGCGGGTGATTATTTATGAGGATATAGAGCCGGAGTATCCCGTGGCGGAAATCATGGCCATGCGGGAGCTTGAGGAGGCTGACCGCGCGGCTGGTTCCTGCAAATCCGAGCTCACTATTGATGAGTTGTAAGGGCAGGCTTGAATCCTTCATCCCCGCTGGTAAACTGGCGGGGATTTTTTTGTATCTGCTTGACCACGGGGGGAGGGCGGTGTAAAGTAGGGCTATGTTGAATCGAGATTTGCTTGAGCGTTGCAGTAACGCGGCGGGGGTTTCTGGCTTTGAGGGAGATGTGCGTACCCTTATTGTGGAGGAGTTGCAGGATTGCTGCGAGGTGACGGAGACGGTGGCTGGTAATGTAGTGTGCCAGTTGAAGGGGAGTCAGGAGGGACCGGTGGTGGCTCTGCTGGCACATATGGATGAGATTGGTTTTATGGTTCAGGGGGTGACTCCTGATGGTTTCCTGCTGATTGTTCCCCTGGGGGGCTGGTGGAACCACACGCTGCCCAGCCAGAGGGTGCTGGTGCATACGCGCGATGGTCGCCGCATTCCGGGGCAGATTGGTACGCGGCCTCCGCATTTGTTGCCGGAGGGACAGCGGCGCCAGGTGATGGATACGGAGTCTCTCTTTATTGATATTGGTGCTTCCAGTGCCGAGGAAGTGGCGGCTTGCGGGGTGCGGATTGGCTGCGCGGTTTCGCCGGATGTGCGTTTGCAGGCTCTGGAGATTCCGCACCGTTGGATGGGTAAGGCCTTTGATAACCGTGCCGGGGTGTATTGCATGATTGAGGTGATGCGCCGCCTGGCTGGGGAGGAGCTGGATTGCACCCTCCAGGCGATTGGCACGGTGCAGGAGGAGGTGGGAACCCGCGGTGCCCGAGCCCTGGAGCAGACTCCTGACTTGGCTATTGTGCTGGAAGGTCCTCCTGCAGATGATACTTACGGACAGAGTGGTATCTGCCGCCAGGGGGTGCTGGGTAAGGGGGTGCAGGTGCGTTTGTATGACCCAACGAATATCACTCCGCCTGCGCTGGCTGATACGGTGCTGGAGCTTGCTGAATCTGAAGGAATTGCCTGCCAGCCTACGGTGCGCCGTACTGGAGGGACGGATGCGGCTGCCAGTTACCCGCATTGGTATGGCTGCCCGGCCGTGGTCTTCGGGGTGCCTGTGCGCTATATCCATTCGCACAATGGGATTCTGGATGATCGCGATTTGGAGGCTTGCATTGAACTGACTTGTGCTCTGGTTCGTAAGGTGAGCAAATGAGCGCTTCCGGCAGGGCTGAGTGGCTGGATTCCTCCCGCGCTCTGGCTATGTTCTTTATCATCTGGCTGCATGCGGATGCTGCACCAGATGGAATTGGTCAGGTGGTGGGAGGGGCTATTTCTCTGTTTTTTCTGTTAGCGGGGTATTTCAGTTCCAGCCAGTCACGTGTTGTGGTGGTGAGGGCTGGTAGGCTGGCTCTGGCCTGGGCTGCCTGGTCCCTGCTGAGTATGGGGCTGATTGCGGTGGCGGATTCTTCCTTTGAATGGGATTGGAGACGCGCTGTGGGTTGGGGGGTGGCTGCGTATAATACGCCTTTGTGGTTTTTGAAAACGCTGGTGGTTTACCAGTTGGTGCTGGCGGCGCTGCTGGCTCTGCGGGTGCTGCCGCGCTGCGGTTGGTTGCTGGTGTTGGTGCTGCTGGCGTGTAGTTACACGACGGAGCCCGCGCAGTATGCTGCGGTGCGCTTTGATTATTTCTGGTTGTTTTTGCTGGGAAATTGCTTGCGGGTGATTCCCCTGGGGGCGGTGCAGGGATATTTGCTGCGCCATAGCCTGGCGCTGGGGCTGGCTGCTCTGGTGGTTCTGGTGCAGCCATGGGGGTTGGCCGCCTGGGCTGCCTGGGCAGAGTTGGGTTGGAGGCATTGCAATTTGCCAGTGGCTGCGCTTGCCTGGATGCTTTTGATGGTGCTGGCAGGGGTGCTGCTGGGGAAGTACCTGCCGGGATTGAATGGGAGGTTGGCGCGCGCAGGTCGCTGGATGTTGTTCATTTATGCTTCTCATTCCTTTGTTCTGGCTCCTCTCTATGCTTGGTCTAATCCGCGTTGTTTATGGAATGTGTGGGCGCCTGTGCTGGTGCTGCCGCTGCTGACTCTTCTGGGAAGCTGGCTTTGCCGCACCTTTCCCCGCGCCATGTCGGTGTTCATGGCGCGTCCCCAGATGTGAAAGCTGTTGACCTGAGCCGGAAAACAGGGTATGATAGTGCCTGCATGTACGAGCATTTATTCTCCCTGATTCAACGGTGCAACGCGATTGGGATTACTTCCCATTTTCGCCCGGATGGTGATGCCATTGGTTCGACCCTGGCGCTGGGGTTGGCCTTGCAGTCCATGGGCAAGAAGGTGTGGATGTGGAATGAGGATGGTGTGCCTGCCCGTTATGCATTCCTGCAGGGAACTGAGCAGATTCAGCCCCTCCCCCAGGAGTTGCCCGCTGATATGGAGATGCTGATTTGCGTGGATACGGGTGATTGGAAGCGCCTGGGGGATGTCTCCCAGAAGCTTTTTGCAGATTTCCCTCTGATTGTGAATATTGACCACCACGGTACGAATACGCGCTATGGTCATGTGCATGTGATTGAGCCAGAAACGGCTGCCTGTGCTTACGTGTTGTTTAATGTGTTGCGTTCCTGGGGTGTGCAGCTGACCCGACCGGTGGCAGAGGCTCTGTATGTGGGTATCAGTACGGATACGGGGTCGTTCCAGTATGGCAGCACAACGGCTGAGGTCATGCACGCTGCTGCGGAGTTGCTGGCTGCCGGGGTGGATGTGGCAGAGGTGAACCGCCGCGTGTATCAGGAGGTTCCTTATACCGCCTTGCTGATGCAGCGCGAGGTGCTGAACTATATGGTGGTGGAGTCGGAGGGTATGCTGGCGCATTATTCCATGCCGGCTGGCCGGAAGGCTGAGCTGGGGGTGGGGCTGGAGGATACCAAGGATTTGGTGGATGTGGTCCGCGTGTTGCAGGGGGTGAAGGTGGCGGTGATTTTTGAGGATTTGGAGGATGGGCGCATCCGTGTCTCTCTGCGTAGTAAGGATGCCGCAGTGAATGTGGCTTCCATTGCTGCATTGTTCGGTGGTGGTGGGCATGCGATGGCTTCCGGTATCCGGATGCGCGGGACTCTGGAGGATTGCCGGGATGCGGTGTTGAATGCTATCAGAAAGGAGCTGGCTCATGCTTGATGATGCTCCCAGCGGTGTGCTCCTGGTGGATAAGGACCCTGGCTATACTTCTCATAATGCCGTGGCGTTGTGCCGCAGGATTTTGCAGACGAAGAAGGTGGGGCATTGCGGCACGCTTGACCCTATGGCCACGGGGATGCTGATTGTGGTGATTGGTAAGGCAACGAAGATGCAGGATCTTCTCATGGGGGAGGATAAGGTGTATCTCGCCACGATGAAACTGGGGGTGGAGACGAATAGTCAGGATGCTGATGGTGAGGTGGTTGCCGTGAAGCCGACTGTGGGTTTGACGGAGGAGGCGGTGCGCGCTGCCTTTGAGTCGTTCCGGGGGGAATTTGACCAGGTGCCGCCTATGTATTCTGCGGTGAAGATTAATGGTGTACCCTGCTACAAGCTGGCTCGCAAGGGAAGGGAGGTGGAGCGCAAGGCGCGTCGCGTGGCGGTGCTGGATTATGAGATTACCCGTCTGGATTTGGATGCTGCTGAGGTGGATTTCCGCGTGCACTGTACGAAGGGGTTTTATGTGCGGACTTACGCGCACGATATCGGACAGAGCCTGGGATGCGGGGCGCATCTGACGGCGCTCCGGCGCGTGCGGAGCGGTAAGTTTGATATCGCTGATGCGGTGGAGGTTCCCACCCTGAAGGCGTGCAGCCGGGAGGAGCTGCTGGCGCGCTTGCTGCCGGTGGAAAAGGTGCTGGCCGACCGTGTGGAGTTATGAGAATCCTGCATTCCATTGCTGAGCTTGCTTCCCTGAACCAGCCGGTTCACTGGGCAATGGGATTTTTTGATGGGGTGCACCAGGGGCACCGGAGGGTGATTGAATCTGCGTCAACGCCCGGTGCTTTGCGCGGGGTGCTGACTTTTGCGGAGCATCCGCTGGCTTTGCTTTGCCCCCGGCGTCAGCCTCGTCTGATTACACCACTGCCGGAGCAGAAGCATGCTTTGCTGGCAGCTCTGGGGGTGGATGTGTTGCTGGAACTTCCGTTTACCGCGACACTGGCGACCATGGCTCCGCAGGAGTTCCTGGAGGAGTTGCGCCAGGCTTGCCCGATGGCTGGCATTTCCGTGGGGCAGAATTGGAGGTTTGGCAAAGGTGGACAGGGTGATGCTGCTTTTGTGGAGCAGTATGCGGAGCGGTTCGGCATGCGCGCGTGCGTGCAGGAGCTGGCTTTGTGTGCGGGGGAACGCATTTGCTCCAGCCGCATCCGCGAGTTGCTGGAAATGGGTGATTTAGCTCTGGCTGAAACGATGCTGGGCCACGCTTTTTCGTTGGCTGGCATGGTTGAGCACGGGCAGCACTTGGCCCGCCAGCTGGGTTTTCCTACGGCTAATGTGCCTATGCATCCTCAGGCTGTTCTGCCACCTTTCGGGGTGTATGAGGTGCGGGTGGATGTGGGCGGATGCTCTCTGCGCGGAATTGCAAATCTGGGTCTTCGCCCTACTGTGCAGGAGGCTTTAAAGGTGATTCGTCTGGAGACGCATCTGCTGGATTGGCAGGGGGATTTGTATGGTTCCTGCCTGCTTGTGGAACTCCGGCGGTTTTTGCGGCCTGAGCGCAAGTTTGCTTCCGTGGCTGAGCTGCGGGAGCAGATTGCTGCGGATGTTCAGATGCTGTGATTGACTGCATATTGCCGCCCCAGTTTGTGTGAGGTGGCAATGGCGTTGGCGATGTAGTTGAGGCCGCTTTCAACGGCTTTCTCCAAGGGGTGGCCTTTGGCCAGGAAGGCGGTGATGGCGCTGGAGAGGGTACAGCCTGTGCCGTGCGTGGAGATGCCCTCGGTGCGGGGATGGCTCCAGCTCATGGCGGCTTTGCCGGGTTGCACGAGGATATCGGTGCAGGTGCTGCCGCTTACGTGGCCGCCCTTGGCCAGGATGGCGCAGTGGTACCGGGTGCAGAGGGTGTGGGCGGCTTGTTCCAGTTCTTCCACGGTGGTGATGGGTGCTGTGCCTGCCAGTTTGGCCAGTTCATCGCCATTTGGGGTGAGCAAAGTGGTGCGGGGAATGAGTGCTTCCTCGTATACGGAGATGGATTCCTGCAGGATAAGGGCTTCTCCCGCGGTGGCTATCATGACGGGGTCTACGACTATGGGGCCGTCAAAGTCCTTGAGCGCAGCGACTGTGGCACGCACGATTTCCGGTGAGTAGAGCATGCCGGTCTTGATGGCGCGTACGGGAAAGTTCCGCAGGCAGAGTGAAATTTGCCCGGCTACGAATTCTGGCTCCATGGCAACGATTCCTTCAACCTGACCAGGTACCTCGTTCACAACGCAGGTGACGGCAGTGAGCGGATAGCAACCAAGGGCAAATCCTGTTTTGAGGTCAGCCTGGAGGCCGGCTCCGGCAGAGCAGTCTGAACCGGCGATGCTGATGTAGACGGGGGGCTGCATCGAAGTCGGATCGGAGCCATGTCGGTCTGTG
>JAZSQS010000029.1:0-5630 GCA_045538105.1 Akkermansia sp. | reverse complement strand
TTGTATCCCAATTTGTTGATAGTTGGAGGCGGTAGGGTGCTGCAGCCACCGCCCCCCATGTTCTCACAGGCTGATGGAGTAGCCAACCTGCCGACCGGCGGTAAACGAGCTCCCCGCAAAGGGGAGAACCAGGGATTGAGCTTCTTCAAGGTTGATTAATCCAAGCAGGAGGAGCATGAACCCGCAAGCCCAGGCGCAAGGTATACTGGCTCGCATGATGCAGCAGCACAGCGGCAGCCCCGTAGTGCCGGCAGAGATGCAGGCCGTCAGCATAGGCGCCAGCGGTCGGAGCATCATGCGCGCAAAGGGGCTGCTAGGCATTCATTGGACAAGCAATCGGGCAGACAACCATTCCTTCCTCCCTGCAGCTCACGGACTAGCAGCAGCAGGAATCCGGGTGCCGGCCATTCTGGCCGAGGAAAGGCTGCCGGAAAACTGTGGAGCCTGCCTGGTACAGGATTTGGGGAATACAGATATTCTCAGCCTGCGCGACACCCCCTGGAGCACCAGGCGTGCAGCCTACGAAAAAGCCTTCCGCACCCTGCTCCCCTTCTACCAATTGAAACCGGACTGGCCTCTCCAACCCCCGTTTGATGCAGATTTGTACCGCTGGGAGCAGGAATATTTTGCCGAGCACCTCATTGGCCGCCACTTGGGGCAGGACGCCGCCGCCTTCCTCGCCCAGCCAGAGCTGCAAGCCATGGCCGACTGGCTGGCAGGGCTTCCGCGAGTACCCATACACCGGGATTGCCAGAGCCAGAATATCATGCTGCACGCAGAAGAAGCGTGGCTCATTGACTTCCAGGGCATGCGCTACGGGCGTATGGAATATGACCTGGCCTCGCTCCTTTATGACCCGTACATGCAACTGAGTTCTTCTGAACGGGAGGAACTCCTTGACCTCTGGCAGCAGATGGCAGGAGAAGCCGTGCAGCCGGAAATATACTCAGTCTGCGCCATGCAGCGGCTCATGCAAGCCCTGGGCGCCTTCGCCAATATCGGGTATAACCAGAAGCGGGAATGGTACCTCAAGCTGATACCTGCCGGGCTTGCCGCCCTGCACCACGCCGCCCGCCACACCCCGGCTCATTCACCCGCAAGCCCCGTTGCCGCATGTCTGCTCAATCTACTCGCACAGTAAGCCTCCCCGCTGTTTTTTTCTGGCTCGCCATACTGGTTACCGCCTGGTTTGCAATGCCAGGCATCATTCAGCAGTACAACCAGCAGCTGTATAACCGCCTTGGCCACATGCTCTGCGCCTGGGCAGAAACGGATTTTCCCCAGTTGCTCAATCCCGGTGAACCCGTAGCTATGGAACCGGTGGTTACGGAAACACGTCTGTGGGAATGCCCGGTGGTGGGCATGGTGGAATTAAATGAAGAAGCATGCTCTGCGGCATTTGCCGCGCTTCCGCTGGGACCGCAGGATACGGCGGTTCTACTCAACAAGCTCAAGGAGGGAGGAGCCTGCACCGTGGGCTTGTCATCACCGCTCATCTGGCCGGGAGAACAGGGAGAAATGGTGCGCGAAATGCTCTGCCGGGTACTGGCAACCTTCCCCCACTCAGCCGTTGGCCTTCGGGGGCGCACAGCTGCCCAACCGGATTTTACCCCCGCCATGCTGAGGAATGCCTCCATTCCGCCGGAAAACATTGAGGGCAACCCGAACGGACTGCCCATTGCAAACCGCCCCCTGCCCAACGGGCTGACGGAAACGCCTGATGCCCTGGCCGTGGTATGGGCTCCGGACTGGCTGGAAGGCGAACCGCACACGCAGAATCCCTCAGCCGTGGACAGCATTTCATTTCCCCTGCTGATGCGATGGAATGGAGAAACTATTCCGACGCTGCCATTCCGACTGGCACTGGCGCGCCTGGGACTGGACGGAAAGGATGTCAAAGTGAGGCTGGGACAGGATATCCGCTATGGAGGATTCACTCTGCCCATAGATGATAACGGGCGAACCCGTCTGAATGATGCCAAGGTGGCCAGCATTTCCCTGGCAGATGTGGTCAGCGGCACCAACCTGGTGGAAAAACTGGGAAAGAAACCCATTGTCATGCTGGAGCAACCCGCCGAAAAGCAACACACCCCGCTGCGGCTGGAGCGCCTGGCACGCACACTTTCCCAGCTGGCCGGCGCGGAAAAGGTCATCACGCACACCACGGAACGCCCCCGCGGGGGACAAGTGTTGCAACTGGTTCCGGTGATGCAGGATTGGCAGGAATACTGCGTAGCGGCAGCCGGATTATTCCTTTTCCTGTGGATAATGCCCTATGTCCCGGCTATCATACGCTGGCTGGTCATACTGCTTCTGCCCGCAGGTATCGTGTGGCAGGCGGCACAGCTGGTGCAGCAAGGAGCGTGGTACTACAGCGCCCAGCTGCTTGTGTGGTGGTTGCTGCTCGCCTTTGTATTCCTGCTGCACCGCCCCCGCAGAAGCAAGCGGCGCTGAGCATCATCTTCCGATACAACAATGGAGCCTGAGAATTACCTCAGGCTCCTCTGTTGTATCTCAGGCGCAAGGCCTGAAAATTATTTGCAGAACTTATCCTGGCAGGGGCAGCCAGCCAGAGTCCAGCTTGCCTTGCCGGATTCGGCAATGTGCACCAAGGCGTGGTAGGTATCCTCTTCATCCGTACCCAGCTTGGCGGCAATCTCACCAGCCGTTGCGGGCGAAGAGGTCAGAGCCCCCTCTGCGGCAGCCAGAAGCTTCAGGAATACATTGGCTGCCAGCTTGCCGGCCTGCACACCAGGCTGGTGGTAGGCGTTGATATGAATCAGACTGGCATAGAAGCTCACCGTGCGTTCGAAGAGAGCAATGAGCATGCCCAGCGTGTAGGCATTCACCACGGGAATGGAAATGGTGATGTTCTTGCGGCCACTTTCAGAAAGAGCCTTGCGGGTACCACGCAGGAAGCCCTGCAGGTAGTCTCCAGCGGTGAAGTCATCCTCCACCTTCACCGTATCGGCGGGGGACTGGCGCACCTCAATAAAGGTGACAAAGAAATTGTTGATACCGTCGCGCAGCTGCTGCACATAGGCATGCTGGTCGGTAGAGCCCTTGTTTCCGTACACGGAAATACCCTGGTTCACCGTTTTACCATCCAGGTCAAGCTCCTTGCCCAGGGATTCCATGATGAGTTGCTGCAGGTACTTGGAGAAAAGCACCAGGCTATCCTTATACGGCAGCACCACCATATCCTTCTTACCCTTACCCTCACCTGCCTCATACCAGGCCAGGGCCAGTCTCATAGCCATGTTGGTAGCCGTATCAGCCACGCGGGTGCGGGCATCCATAGCAGCGGCACCGGCCAGGAGGCTATCGACATCCACACCCTGCAATGCTGCGGGTACCAGGCCCACCACGGAAGTCTCAGAAGTGCGGCCACCCACCCAGTCTTCCATAGGGAAGCGCTTTACCCAGCCTTCGGCCACCGCCACTTTGTCCAGCGTGGAGCCCACGCCCGTGACAGCCACAGCCTGTTTGGCAAAGCTCAAGCCCTTGCGGGTAAAGTAATCCTGGGCGCAGACCATGCCATTGCGGGTTTCTGGCGTTCCGCCGCTCTTGGAAATCACCACGGCAAGAGTTTCGGCCAGCGGCAGCGTATCCAGAACCTTGTACATACCATCGGGGTCAGTATTATCCAGGAAGGCCATCTTGAGGCCATCTGCCGGCAGGGCATCGGCCACAAGTTCTGGACCCAGTGCAGAACCACCGATGCCAATCACGAGGCAGGTGGTGAACTTACTGCCGTTGGGTGCAAGGATACGCCCTTCCAGCACATCGGCAGCAAAAGCCTTGAGTTCAGCCAGCGGTTCATCAATCTTGGCGCGAAGTTCGGCCGTGGGAGCAATGGCACTGTTGCGAAGCCAGTAGTGACCCACCATGCGGTTTTCATCAGGATTGGCAATCACACCGCTTTCCAATGCCGCAATATCAGCATAGGCACGGTCAATGAGTGGCTGCATCCCTGCCAGGAACTCAGGATTCAGCGGCAGTTTGGAAAGGTCAAGGGAAATCCCCATTTCGGGGTAACGCAGAAGCTGGGTGGCATACTGTTTCATAACGCGCGCATTATACGCCTGATACCCACATTGGGCAAGCCCAATCCTCATGCAGGTGCATGGCAATTTTGTCAACATACCAAAATTTATTGTTACTGAAGATTACAGAAAAGCCCAGTAATCATGCGCGTTTCAGCGTTTTCATCCCAGCCGCATCACGGGCGAAGCCTTATTATCGGCTTGCATTTGAAGGGGCTATGTGGTAGCATGGCGCGCGCTCATGATTACCGATTCTGAAGCACTTTTCCAGTGGAAACTGCGAGCAGCGGCTCAACCGCAGGGTCGCACTGTGCTTGATTTGGAAGCAGACAGCCTGCACCGCCACCGGGAAAAGCTCTGCCTGATTCAATATGCAGATGCAGAGGGAGTCGTCATTATCGACCCGCTGGCA
This sequence comes from Akkermansia sp., assembly GCA_045538105.1. Taxonomy (GTDB): domain Bacteria; phylum Verrucomicrobiota; class Verrucomicrobiia; order Verrucomicrobiales; family Akkermansiaceae; genus Akkermansia. Next base: position 1,172 of record JAZSQS010000029.1, on the reverse strand, counting down.
ATTGAGGACATGAAACTCTTTACGCTCTGGCTTCAGGAAGCCGATGTGTGGATGCACGGAGCTGATTACGACATGAGCCTCCTGCAGAACGCATATGGAGTGCTGCCGCACATGATTCTGGATACCCAGATTGCAGCCCGCCTGCTGGGATTCCAACAATTTGGTCTGGCTGCCCTGGTGGAGCATTACTATGGGATTGTGCTCAGCAAGAAGAACCAGCGAGCCAATTGGGGGCTGCGCCCCATGCCGGCAGACATGAAAGAATACGCGCAGGGGGATGTCAAGTACATGCTCGAAATGGCCGACAAGCTGGTAGCTGAGCTCAATCAACTGGGGCGTTACGACTGGTTTATTGAAAGCTGCCAGTGCAACCTGGAACACGGACGCGAACGACACCAGAACAGCTGCCAGGAGCCATGGCGTATCAAAGGCAGTGGAAAACTGACCCGCCGCGGACTGGCCGCCTTACGGGCTCTCTGGCTCTGGCGTGATAAAGAAGCTGCCGCAATTGACCGCCCGGCATTCATGGTCTGCGGCAATGATGAACTTATCCGCTGGAGCACGGCCTTACAGGAATTCCGGCTTGTTTTCCCCAGCCGTAATATGCACAACCACCGGGCTGCCCGTTTCCGCAAGGTGATTGAGCACTTCCAGCTGCTTGATGAAGAGGAGTACCCTGAACTCATCAAACGTACGCACCACGAGTCAGATGCACATTTTGATTCACGGGTGGATTGCTGGCTGGCCCGCCGCAACGCCCAAGCCGATGAGCTTGCGCTGGATCCTTCGCTCATTGCAACCCGCAACCAGATTGAGGCCATCGCGGCGCATGAGGATAAAGGGCTTGCCGCCCTGATGAATTGGCAACGGAACCTGCTTATTCAATAAGTCACACCTGTTTTCTCGGTGACCGTTTTTCGTGAAACCTCTCGCTGTGCGAGTATAAGAATCCCCCGGAGAACGAAACGTATCCGTCTCCGGGGGTTTGAATTTCTGCCAAGCTTCTATCAGAAGTTCACGCGGTAGCCCAGGGTGCCGTTCACCTTGGTGTAATCCGCGCGGAGTTCCACGGAAGCATCCATGAAGAGGCTTGCACCGGCATCACCCAGCGGGATGGTCAGACCGGCACCGGCCTCAAGGCCAATGGCGCCCTGCTCCGTGGCATCTACCTC
>JAZSQS010000045.1:0-8264 GCA_045538105.1 Akkermansia sp. | reverse complement strand
GGGGAACAGGGAAACGAAATCCAGCCGCAGCGCGGCCGGACGATATCTGCACCTGCGGCTGAACGATATCCTCGTTTCACTCGGACGTCACCCAAGCCGTAACGCGGCACGTTTTCATCATTTCACAGAGCGTGAGCTTATTGTTTCCCAACGAACGCTGGATGCCCGAGCAGCGTGCCATAGGGAACGATATCCAGCCGCTGCGCGGCTGGACGATATCCGGCTGAAGCCGGACGATATTGCGGCTGGCGCCGCAACGATATTCAGCCGCTGCGCGGCTGAACGATATCCCGGACAGAGCCCGGGACGATATCTGCACCTGCGGCGCAGACGATATCCTCGCTGCGCTCGGACTTTTGCTGGACAATGCGGTATTTTCCTGTTATTGTTCCCTTATGATGCAGAGGTTTTGGGGGTGTATGAGCTCTTTCTTCGGGCGTTGCTGGGGAATGCCGCTGGCCGCGCTACTGGGCTGGGGTGTGTTGGCGGTGCTGATGGTGGCGGCGCATTTGTGGAGCTGGCGGATGGATATGCTCTGGAGCTCGGTGCTGGAGTGGCTGCTGCTTGTCTTGGCGTACATGGTTCTGATTTTGTGGCTGGGGCTGGTGGGGTGGCTGCTGGTGCGCACGGTGCTGGGGGCGAAGAGGCGCAGGTGGGGACATGTGGCTGGCTGCTGGGGATGCTCAGTGCTGAGTGGGGTGCTGTCGCTGCTGATGGGTTTGGGGCTGTTGATTCTGGCGGCGTTTCTTCCGGACCGGTTTGCATATGGCCTGGCGCTTCCGGAGGGGCGGGAGTTGGTGTCGCCCCGCGGGCTGCGGGAGCTGCAGGGGGATGTGAAACCTGCTTCTGGCCGGGCTCGGGAATTGCTGAATCTGCGTCCTCGGCGTGAGTCTGTGCCGCACCAGGTGGCTTTGCCTCCGCTGCCGAATCTGGAGAAGCTGACGGCTGAGACCCCGGAGATATTGCAGGAGTATGTGCTGCGCTGCCTGTATGCCGAGGCAGTAAATCCGCGTTTTGATGCGCCGGTGCTTGCGCAGTGGCAGGATGAGGTGATGCTGGCGCACGTGGATGACCCGCAGACTTATGCGTTATACACTTCTGAGCGAGAGAGGAAGGAATGGCGGCATGACCGGGAGGTGGAGCGCGCGGAGTTGCCGGAATGGCAATGGAAACATGCCCTGCACAATGGCTGGGCGCTTGTGCTGCATTTCAAGGAATTTTATTCACCTGAGAATCCGGAGCTGTCCGGTGGGGGCTGCATGCTGGCTCTGGATAACAGCCTGAAGGAACTGGCCGCGAACCCGACCCGTGAATATCTGGATTCCATCCTGCCGCCCGTGCCGTCTCAGCCGTTTCTCTGTCTGTGGGGAATTGCCGGTGATGCGGGGGTGTACAAGGCGGCTGTGATTCTCCCGGTGGGGTATCCGGAGGGTGGCATCAGTCTGCGGGCTCGAGAAGTTACTACCGGAAGGCCGATTGGACGCTGGGAGGAACTGCCTCTGAAGCGACTGGGAAATGTCTGCTGCGTGGCGGTGCGTGCCAGCGTGCTGGTCGAGCCCGGTAATTGGAACGAGTTCTACGCTTCTACCTGGGAGATATGGTTCCACCCGGCAGATGGCTCTTCCCCACGCTGCGTGGGCTCCCAGGATTTCCTGATGATGGGCTGGCAGCACTGAATGAGAAAAGCCCCGCTGAGCTTTCGTTCTGAGGGGGGCGTTTCACCTTTGACATGCCACGTTATGGGAATGAGCATGAGGGGAGGATGCGGATTAAACCCGATACCGAAAGCGTGGGTGCGATTGCGTGGGATAAGCAGAGGGAGGTAGACCCGATGTCGTATGCACTGAGCGGGGTAACACCCCGGGAGTGGGCTGAAGCGCAGGGCTTGGAATGGCTGGAGCTTTCCTCTGGTAAGGAATGGGTGGTTCCGCTGAAAGATAAACCGGAGCATCGGATATTGCTCGTGTGCGAGATAAAGTTGGAACCAGGAGCGCCGGCTGGTACTTAACCCTATATCCTGCTGGGTGTGCGCATGCAACTCAAGGAAGCCGCGATAGAGGAAGGGCGGAAACGCATACCCGCCGGGCTGCAATTGTAATCACTGCGCGGCTCCTGTGAGATATGTTCACCTCCGGTGAGGGAGGGCTCGCAGCTGCGCGGCTGGACTTGAAAAGAGAACATGCTTTGTGATTGACTTGGCAGGTGATGATGGTATGATGTGAGACGCTATGACACAGGATGCCCTTCTTAAGTTGTTGGAGGCGGATGCGCGATTGAGCGACCAGCAGATTGCAGACCGCCTTGGTGTGGATGTTGCAACCGTGGCCGCTAAGCGAGCTGCTCTTGAGAAGGCAGGGCGTATTGTGGGTTACCAGGCTATTGTGAATGATGACGAGGAGGGCGTTTCCGCTTTTATCGAGGTGCGCTGTACGCCGGAGCGCGGGGGCGGATTTGACCGTCTGGCATCGCGCATTGCGCGTTTCAAGGAGGTGCGGAGCTGCTATCTGATTTCCGGCGGTTATGATTTGCTGGTGATGGTGGAGGCGCCCACGCTGCTGGAGGTGGCCCGCTTTGTGAGCGAGAATCTGGCCAGCATGCAGAATGTGATTTCCACGGCCACGCATTTCCGCCTGAAGACATATAAGAACAACGGCTTGCTGTATGCCGAGGAACCGGCCACTGAACGCCTGACGATTATTCCCTGATTTTTTTCTGGTTATGGACTGGAATAAAATGCTTTCCAAACAGGTCACGGATATGCCGCGCTCGGGCATTCGTGAGTTCTTTGATCTGGCTACCGGCAGCAAGGATATTATTTCCCTGGGTGTGGGTGAGCCGGATTTCGTGACCCCCTGGAATATCCGCGAGGCCGCTATCCGTTCGCTGGAGCGTGGGCACACGACTTATACCAGTAACTACGGATTGGAGAGTCTGCGCCGGGCTATCAGCACCTATGTGGCGGATTTCTTCCATGTGGAGTATGACCCACTGTGTGAGATTCTGCCTACGGTGGGCGTGAGCGAGGCGATTGACCTGGCGCTGCGCTGTCTGTTGAATCCCGGGGATGAGGTGCTGTACCACGAGCCTTGCTATGTGAGCTATGCCCCCACGGTGATGATGGCCTATGGCGTGCCCAAGGCGGTGGAGACGAGTATTGATGACCTCTTTGCGCTGAATCCGGCCAAGCTGGAGGCTGCTATCACTCCGCGTACCAAGGTACTGATGCTGAACTTCCCCACCAACCCGACGGGTTCCATTGCTCCGCGTAAGACGCTGGAGGCGATTGCGGCCATCTGCATCAAGCATGATTTGTTTGTGCTGACGGATGAGATTTATTCTGAGTTGCGCTATGATGAGGAGGAGCATACTTCCATTGCGGCTCTGCCGGGTATGAAGGATCGCACGCTGCTGCTGCATGGTTTCTCGAAGGCTTTTGCCATGACGGGCTTGCGCCTGGGCTATGCCTGCGGCCCGAGGGAGTTGATTGAGCAGATGATGAAGGTGCATTCCTACACGATGATTTGCCCCACCATTACTTCCCAGGAAGCCGGAATTGAGGCGCTGGAGAATGGTGTGTCTGCCATGCTTGAAATGCGCGAGAGCTACCATAAGCGCCGTGATTACATTGTGGGTCGCTTCAATGATATGGGCATGGATTGTCATCTGCCCGGTGGCGCGTTCTACACATTCCCCAGTATCAAGCGCTTTGGTATTTCCTCTAAGGAATTTGCGTTGCGCTTGCTGATGGAGCACAAGGTGGCCGCGGTACCCGGCACAGCCTTCGGTGCTTGCGGCGAGGGTTACTTGCGCTGCTGCTACGCTACGGCTCAGAACCTCCTTGAACAAGCTTGCGACAAAATGGCAAGATTCTGTGACTCACTCCGGTGAGTCACAGAAAAGTACGAATTACGAGGTGGGAAGTACGAAGTATGAAGTTACGCGGGCTGGCGCCCGCAGGAGGTTTGCACATGGACAATGGAACGGCGTTCAGGGACGCAATGACGCAGCGGACACGGGCTTTTGCTTTGCGTGTGTACAAGCTGTGCAGTTCGTTGCCGAATTCTCCGGAGGCGTTGCACATGCGTGACCAGTTGTTCCGCTGTGCCACTTCGGTTGCTGCGAATTATCGGGCTTCCGGTAGGGCGAAGTCTGACAAGGATTACCTCAATAAGCTGAAAATATGCGAAGAAGAAGCCGATGAATCTGCATTTTGGATGGATATGCTCGTTGCGTGTGAGCTGGTGCGTAGCCCGAAAATGGAGGCGCTGATGCAGGAAGCAAACGAGCTTACCGCTATCATTACGGCGTCCTGCATTACTAAACGCCGTAATATGAAACAATCCGGCGGGCGCCAGCCCGCGTAACTTCACACTTCGTACTTCCCACCTCGAACTTCGTAATTTTCAGTATGTCTGAACAAAAACTGTTTCGCACCTACGTTGTACCTTTCGTCCTGTTCCTGGCTTTGAATCTGCTGCTTTGGGTGGTGGAGGGGAGCTGGAAGTGGGACCATCCGAGTGTGGGGTGGTACCGGCGGGCTCCGGAGATGTGGGTGTACCCGTTGCAGGTGTTGGTATGTGGTGGGTATTTGTGGCATATCCGCCGGGATGTGGAGTGGGACTGGAAGTGGAGCTCTTGTTTACTGGGGGTGCTGTCAGGTGTGGTTGGTATAGGTTTCTGGCTGGTGCCGTATGTGACCGGCTGGATTCCTGCGGAGCCGGGGTTTGACCCGGAGTCTGTTTTTGGTGCCAATGTGGCTGCTGTTTGGGTGGAATATGGATTTCGCTTTGCTCGGGCGGTCATCATTGTGGCGCTGGTGGAGGAATTTTTCTGGCGTGGGTATCTGATGCGCTGGTGCGTGAACCGGGATTTCCCGCAATCGGTACGGCTGGGGCAAGGGAGCTGGCTGGCCTATGCGGTGGTGACGCTTGCCTTTATGCTGGTGCACCGGCCTGTTGACTATGCGGGTGCCTTTGTGTATGGCAGCCTGGCTTATGCCCTGGTGGTGTATACCAAACGCCTTACCCCGGCGGTGGTGATGCATGCGGTTGCCAACCTCATCATGGGTATCTGCGCTATTCAGTTGAACCTTCCTCATCTTTGGTAACATTATGCAAGCTTTTATTCTTGGTGCCGGCCTTGGTACACGCCTCGCGCCGCTTACTCACATCCTTCCAAAGCCGCTGATGCCGGTTTTCCAGAAACCTCTCATCCAGCATACCATGGACCATTACCTCCGATGCGGAATTACGGAGTTTATGGTTAATATCTCCTGCCTGCCCCTCATGTGGGAGCGCGCTTTTCCGGAACTCTCCTACCGCGGGTGTCCGGTGCGGTTCAGCGAGGAGGAAACACCGCTGGATTCCGGTGGTGGAGTGAAGAAAATCATGCACTGGGTGAAGCCGGGCGAACCGCTGCTGGTGCATAATGGCGATATCCTGACTGATATTCCGGTGGCAGACTTGCTTGCTGAGCACAAGCGCCGCGGGAATTGGGTGACTCTGGCGTTGCGGAGTGTGGACGGAAAGAAAAATGTGGGCTATAATCCTGAAACTGGAGCTATAACGGATATGCGGCATGCGCTGGGTATTAATCCAGGAACGCACCAGTTTGCCGGAGTTTACCTGATGGAGCCGGAGGTGGCAGAAATGTTCCCCGGCGAAGATGAGTTTTCCATTGTGCCTATCTGGTTGGAACTTATCAAACAGGGTAAAGTGGGTGGTGTGGTGTTTGATTGGGCTAATTGGCATGAGATTGGCTCGCCTGCCGGTTATGTGGATACGATGATGGAGCTGACCAGCCGGGAGAGAATCCACCCAAGCGCCAGTATTGCGGCCGCAGCAGAATTAGGTGAGGATTGTGTGGTGGGGCAGGACGCTGTCATTCCTGCTGGCTGTGTGCTGGATGACTGTATTGTGTGGCCTCGTACCCACGTGGTACCGGGACATTACCGCCGCTGTATCATCACTCCCAGAATTACGGTGCAAGGATAAATTTTTTGTGCCTTAGCCAGCAGATTTTGCTTCCCTTGGCATAGCGCGCGTGATAGAATCGGTCAAGGTAGGTGGACTGTACCCTCAGCCCGCACCAGGAAAACTTCACATTTTTATTTTATGGCCATAGACCCCAAATTACTTGAGGAACTGGAAGAACGCAGAAAGAAGATTAAGTATGCAGCTTCACAGGAGAAATATGATGCTCGCCATGCCAAGGGTGATTGGACTGCCCGTGAACGTGTAGCTTGCCTGTTTGATAATGGCTCCTTTACGGAGATTGGCATGCACACAAAGCACCATTGCAGCAACTTCGGTATGCTGAACAAGGATATTCCCGGTGATGGCATTGTCTCTGGTTTCGGTCTGGTGAATGGCCGTCCAGTGGCCGCCACCGCTGCGGATTTCCTGGCCCAGGGCGGTTCCCTGGGGTATATGCACGCCCAGAAGATTTGCGATGCCCAGCAGTATGCACTCAAGGCAGGCATGCCCATCATTCAGATTAACGATTCCGGTGGCGCGCGCCTGCAGGAAGGGGTGGAATCCCTCACTGGTTTCGCTAATGTGTTCTACAACAACGTAGCCGCCAGTGGTGTGGTTCCGCAGATTTCCCTGATTCTGGGGCCCTGTGCAGGTGGTGCTGCCTATTCCCCCGCATTGACAGACTTCATCATTATCCGCAAGGGAGGTGCTGCCGGTATGTACATTACCGGGCCGAAGGTGATTGAACAAGTGACCTATGAGCAGTGCACCATGGAGGAAATTGGTGGTGCCGCCGTGCATTCCTCCGTTTCCGGTAACGCCCACTTTGTGGCAGAGACGGATGAACACGCCATTTCCATTGCCAAGCAGCTCCTCACCTACCTGCCTTCCAATAATGCCCAGGAGCCGCCGCATGATTTGAGTAAGCCGCTCGATATTGCTCCGCAGGAGGGTATGAACGATATCATCCCTGATAACAACAACACCCCGCTGGATGTGCAGAAGGTGATTGCCCGCCTGGTGGATGAAGGCAGCTTCATGGAAGTGCATGCCAACTTTGCCGGCAACGTGGTGGTGGGCTTCGGCCGCATCTGCGGTGTGGTGGTGGGTATCATTGCCAACCAGCCGGCGGTGAAGGCCGGTTGCCTGGATATCGATGCCTCCGACAAGGCCGCCCGCTTCATCCGCTGCTGCGATGCCTTCAACATTCCCCTGGTGAATCTCGTTGACGTGCCCGGTTTCCTGCCCGGCAAGCAGCAGGAACGCGGCGGCATTATCCGCCACGGAGCCAAGGTGATTTACGCCTACTCCTCGGCCTCTGTGCCGAAGGTGACCCTCATCATGCGCAAAGCATATGGCGGTGCCTACATCGCTATGTGCTGCAAGGGCCTGGGGGCTGATGCCGTGTTTGCCTGGCCCTGCGCCGAAATCGCCGTGATGGGTGCTGCCGGTGCCGTGCAGATTCTGTACGGGCGTGAGCTCAAGGGAATCGAAGACCCTGCTGCCCGCGCCGAACGCCAGAAGGAACTGGTGGCCGAATACGAACAGGCCTTCTCCAACCCGTATGCCGCCGCCGCCTCTGACCAGGTGACCGACATTATCGACCCCGCTGAATCCCGCGCCCGCATTGCGCTCACCCTGCGCACCCTGCTCAGCAAGCGCGAGTGCCACCCGGCCAAGAAGCATGGCAACATGCCCCTCTGATTTTTATATAAACCCATAAGACAATGATACAAACACTCGCTGCACTCGATATGGATGCCGTCATCTACCAGGTGACCGGCATGTGTGTGGTGTTTGTCTGCCTCGTCTTCCTGAGCCTCATTCTGACGGTCTCGGGGGCTGTGGCTCAGCGTCTGGATGCAAAACGCAAGGCTCAGGCCGAGGCTGCCAAGGCAGCCATGGCCCCGGCTCTCGCAGCGGCTCCCGCAGCCGTTGCGCCGGAGCTGGCACCTGCACAGGTGGCCGCCATTGCCGCCGGCATCTACGACGCCGCCCAGAGCAGCATAACACCGCAGGTTGTAGCCGCCATTGCCGCCGCCGTGAAGGTGACCGTGGGCAATGAGGCTCGTATATTGGACATCAAGCCGGTTGACCCCGTCTACGGACAGGGTGGTCGCGCTGTGGCCATGAACAATTCTCCCGTGCGCTGATTTCCTTCTCCGCACACCTCTTCCTCAAATACTTCAAAACAAAACACAAATAGAAATAAACGATATGAAACAGCTCCGTATTACCGTTGCCGGTCAGACCTTTGATGTAACCGTAGAAACCGTTGGTGGCACCGCC
>JAZSQS010000014.1:0-30504 GCA_045538105.1 Akkermansia sp. | reverse complement strand
TACAGCTGGCAGTGGGCTTATCAGGAGCGGTTCAAGCAGGCTGGCCTGTATGCGCTGCTTGGTTCTGGCTTTGACCCTGGCGTGACGAATGTTTACACCGCCTGGGCACTGAAACATCACTTTGATGAGATTGAGTACCTTGATATCATTGACGTGAACGGTGGTGATCATGGTCAGGCTTTTGCCACGAACTTTAACCCGGAAATCAATATCCGCGAAGTCAGCGCTCCCTGCCGCCACTGGGAAAATGGAGATTTCCAGGAAACTGGTGCCATGAGCAAGCACCAGCCCTTTGCCTGCCCGGAAGGCGTGGGTACCTATGAGATTTACCGCATGTACCACGAGGAAATGGAATCCCTCGTGAAGCATATCCCCACCATCAAGCGCGCCCAGTTCTGGATGAGCTTCTCTCCGAATTACATCAACCACCTCACCGTTCTCAAGAATGTGGGCATGACCCGCATTGACCCGGTGATGTACAATGGGGTGGAGATTGTGCCGCTCCAGTTCCTTAAAGCCGTGTTGCCAGACCCTGGAGACCTGGGCAAGACTACTCACGGACGCACCTGCATTGGCTGCGTTATCCAAGGTAAGAAGGACGGGCAGTACAAGGCGGTGTACATCTATAATATCTGCGACCATGAGGAATGCTTCAGGGAAGTTGGTTCCCAGGCTATTTCCTACACTACTGGCGTACCCGCAGCCATTGGCGGGCGCATGATTCTCACGGGTACTTGGAGCGGTGCCGGCGTGTTCAATATGGAGCAGAATGACCCGGACCCCTTCATGGATGCGCTTAATCAGTACGGCCTCCCATGGAACTGCATTGAGCTTACCCGCGAGCAGGCTGAGAGCCTCTCGGTGGTGAAGTAAGAAATCCCTCTGCTTTTTCAAGCTTTTCTGGTGCGCGGACATGCCCCGCGCACCATTTTTTTGTCATGCTCCGCTTCTGGGGCGGAAAAGCTTGTAAAATCAGGAAAAAAGGCTTGCCAGAGTGGGGGGGATTATGTAAAATGCTGCACCGCATTTTCCCCCGGTGGCATACAGGTGCCTCATGAGCCGCTGGGTAGGGGCCTTGGTGGAGATGCGTCAACCATTAACCTAAACATCATTATAATGAGCAACACTGAACTGGAGGCTTTGATTGATTCCAAGCTTCCGAACTTCCGCAAGGGTGACATCGTAAACGGTACCATCCTTGAAATCCGCCCGCAGGTCGTCCTCGTGGACATTGGTTACAAGTCTGAGGGTGTCATCCCCGTTTCCGAGTTTGAGGACGAGGAAATCGAGGTGGGCGATCAGATCGAGGTGCTTCTTGAGAGCCTCGAAAACGACGAAGGTCTCGTCGTCCTTTCCAAAGAAAAGGCTGCCCACAAGCAGAACTGGGACAAGATTGTGGCCGTTTACAAGGACGGCGGTCTGGTTAAGGGTAAGGTTAAGAGCGTCGTTAAGGGTGGCCTCATGGTCAACGTCGGCGTGGAAGCCTTCCTTCCCGGCTCCCAGGTGGACATCATCCCGCCCAAGGATCTCAACGAGTTCGTGGGCAATGTGTACGAATTCAAGATTGTCAAGGTGAACGATGAGCGCAAGAACATCGTTCTTTCCCGCCGCGAGGTCATCGAGGCCGAGCGCAGCGAGCAGCGCCAGCGTTTCCTGGAGACGGTCAATATTGGCGACCGCGTGAAGGGCCTGGTGAAGAATATCACCGACTTCGGCGCATTCGTGGACCTTTCCGGCATGGATGGTCTGCTGCACATCACCGATATGAGCTGGGGTCGCGTAAATCACCCCTCCGAGCTGCTTCACATTGGCCAGGAGCTCGAAGTCCTCATCCTGGATGTGGATCGCGACAAGGAGCGCGTGTCCCTGGGCCTCAAGCAGCTGTCCGACAACCCCTGGGCAGACATCGAAGCCAAGTACCCCATCGGTTCCCAGGTCAAGGGCCGCGTGACCAAGCTTCTTGCCTACGGCGCCTTCGTGGAGCTGGAGAAGGGTGTGGAAGGTCTGGTGCACGTGTCCGAGCTGAGCTGGACCAAGCGCATCACTCGCCCCAGCGATGTCCTTTCCCTGGATCAGGAAATCGAAGCCATCGTGCTCAACATTTCCGTGGAAGAGCAGAAGATTTCCCTCGGTATCCGTCAGCTCGACGAGAACCCCTGGGAGGCTATCGAGCAGCGTTTCCCCGTGGGTACCGTTATCTCCGGTGCTGTGCGTAACCTCACTCCCTACGGCGCCTTCGTGGCCCTGGAGGAAGGTATTGACGGCATGATTCACGTGTCCGACATGAGCTGGACCCGCAAGATCAACCACCCCTCCGAAGTCCTCAAGAAGGGCGATGTGGTGGAAGCCCGCGTGCTGAACATCGACAAGGAGAACCAGCGCGTATCCCTCGGTATCAAGCAGCTTGAGACCGACCCGTGGGAATCCATCGACAGCCGTTTCAAGGTGGGCGACCTCGTTTCCGGTTCCGTGGCCAAGATTGCATCCTTCGGTGCATTCGTGAACCTGGACGGCGATATCGACGGTCTCATCCACATCTCCCAGCTTTCCGAGGAGCACGTGGAGCGCGTCAAGGACGTCATCAAGGTGGGCGACGAAATCAAGGCTCGCGTCATCAAGGTCGACAAGGTGGAGCGCCGCATTGGTCTTTCCATCAAGGCCGTGAACTACGATCCGGAGCAGCTGCGTCGCGAGACCGCCGCCTTCGAGACCGTTCGCGCCGGCGACATGGTGGGTCTGGAGCAGGCCTTCAACCTGGCTGCCCTGCAGTCCGAGGAGTGGAGCCCCTCCCAGAACTAATCATCCGATTAGTACCAGATTACTTCAAAACCGCTGCGGGAGACCGCAGCGGTTTTTTCATTGACCCGGAGCGTAATCTGGTGTATCCTCCCCGTGCCGATGAAACCATCTCTTCCGACTGAATCCATATTTGGAATACCGTACGTAGCGTCAAACCTGCAAGAAGCATGTACACATTGGGTGCAGCTGGCAAAGGAAACAGAAATTCCCCAGTTGCTTGCTCATTCGGATGTGCATGTGCTGACCCGAGCGTTGCATGATGCTGCGGATTATGGCACCGGCCTCCGCACCTTCGATTTCATTTGCCCGGATGGCATGCCCATCGTGTGGCTGATGCGCCGCAAAGGCGCCCCGGCAAACCGCCTGTACGGGCCGGATGTGATGGAATGGATGTGGAAGCTTGGGCGAGAGGCAGGCATTCGCCATTTCCTCTTGGGTGGAAGTGAGGAAGCCATAGCCCGACTCAAGGAGAATTTGGAGCAGCGCTATCCAGGGGCAGAAGTCGCGGGGCATTATTGCCCGCCTATGCCTCCATGGCCTGAGGACGAGGATGAGCGCATGCTGGCAGCCATCCGGCAGAGCGGGGCTCACTGCGTGTGGGTGGGGCTGGGCTGCCCGAAACAGGAACGCTGGCTCTTCGAGCACCGCGCTCAACTGCCTCCGGCATTGTATTTTGGCGTGGGGGCAGCCTTCAATTTCCATGCAGGGCTTGTGCAGCAGGCTCCTGCTTGGATTCGGGCTCACGGTTTGGAGTGGCTGTACCGCTTATGCAAGGAGCCCCGGCGTTTGTTCAAGCGCTACCTGGTGCATAACACGCGTTTCCTTTGGTATTGCCTGACAAGAAAGGTCTGATTGCTATTCCTTTTCTGGCGCAGCCGCCAGCATTTTCCCTTTCTGGTAGATGCCGCATGGAATGGCGGCCACGGCATAACATACTGGTACAAGGGTATTGGAAAGCAGGGTTGCCGGGGTGTCCACAAGAAGCAAGGCGAGCCCTGCTGCCGGGTAGGCGTAGATGGCGTGTTTGTTGGCTCTTGCCGGGGCTACTGGAATGATGAAACCGTAGCGTGTATTGCACAGGTGGGTGCCAACCTGCCGATGCTCACTGCTTACCATATGCAACTGAGCCTTGCGAGCCCGCTTAGGTAGCTGCGCGTTCCAGCCGCGTTGGAGTGCAGTGGTGACGGGATTCAGATTGACGGAATCAATCCGGTAGATGCCAGGTTGAACCTTTTTTGCTCCCTTTGGTATAGGTTTGTTCCCAGAGATGGCGAAAAGGTCATCCCTTACGATGTCGGATTCTGCCAGTTCTCGGTACACATAGTGGTTCTTGGCGCGTTTCAACGGGACATATTGACCGCTGGTATACTCTCTTGCTGCGGCCTTGCCCAGAATATTGCGTCCGCTACGGCGTACTTGAGTGAGCACTCCCTGCAGGTAAAGTTTGCCATTGTGCTGGAAGATAACCAAGTTCTCCTGGTCGGGAATTACCACGGCCTGGCACTGCTGGCCGCGGTCGGCAATGCGCCGGTGGGTGGTGATATAGGTGCAGCTCTCGAGCATAAGCGCAACTGCTGTGAACAGGAGGAGCAAGACGTATTTACGCATGCTCTCCAATATAACAATCAGAGCACCTGCCTGCAAGCAAAAAAGGTGCAGTTCACAAACATTACTCATCCTTGGCCGAGCATGGTGCGGGCAATGCTCCAGCAAGCGGCAAAGGAGTTGGCAAAATCTTGCGGGCGGGCTGCCAGCCAGCAGTCAATCAGTTTTGCGGGGAAGGGGATAACGCCGCTGATTTCCGCAGCTGGGAAATGAACCCGGCCATTATACAGAGCCGCAAAGAGCGCTACATGCTCCATTCCCGTCTCTGCGCTAGGGGGCAAGGTGCCAAGACGGATGATTTTGGTATCGGTAATACCCAGTTCTTCCTCCAGTTCACGCCGGGCGGCGCTTTCGTAATCTTCGCCTGCATCCAGATGACCGGCGGCGCTGGAATCCCACACGCCAGGGTGGCGGTCTTTCAGCAGAGAGCGCTGCTGCAACAGGCAGTCATGGTTCTTGTTGAACACCAGGACATGCACGGCGCGGTGAATGAGCCCCTGTTCATGCACTTCCTTACGGGTGGCCTGGCGAAGCACCATATCCTGCTCATCAACCACATCAAAAAGCTCATCATCATTCTGAGCCACGGCTGCCAGCGGGTGTGGGTCATAGGCGTTCGTAAGGCGGACCCACTGTTCCAACCCTAGTTCCTCAGGACGGGCAGTGGGAGAAATCCCCAGTTGGGCAGAAACTTCGCTCCATGCGGGTGTATTGGGAAGCTGCTTGTGCATTTGTTTGCGGCGCTGGGCAAAGCAGCGGCGCATCAGTTCATCCATGAACCGGTGGTCATACGGAGGCAGGCTCCTCGAGTCCCGAGGGGTAAGTAGCATGACTGTTGAATCAATCTTCGGGCGCGGATTAAAGGCCTCTGGCGGCACTGTCTTCAACGCCCTCGGCACCCAATCCATCTGGATACGCAGGGAAAGCAGACCATAGGCCTCATCTCCAGGCTGTGCCAGGATACGGTCAATGAACTCTTTCTGCAGCATGACCACTGCGCGCGAAACTGCACAGGGCGAGGTCAGAAAATTGGCTAGGATGGCTCCACCGGCGGAATAGGGCAGGTTTCCCATGAATTTGACTGGCTGCTCAGCAAACAATGGACGAGGATCCCAGCTGGCTCCATCGGCATGGTGTACTTCCACATGCGGTGTACCCGCCCAGCGGCGGCGCTGGTATTCTGCCAGTCGTGCATCAAACTCTACAAGAATCAACTTGCGGCACAGCGGCGCCATATGCTCAGTGAGGGCACCCGTGCCGGGACCTACCTCCACCACGCAATCTCCGGGCTCAATTTCCAGCTGGTTCACTATCCAGCGGGCAATATTCTCATCCACCAGGAAATTCTGCCCCAGTGACTTGGAGGGACTCACTCCGGTTTCTTCCAGTACCTGCCGAATCTGCGTTGCGTTCATGTGCACCGTATTCTAGCTTAAAATACCTCAGTTGGCAAGCTTCAAGAATTGGTAGGCTGGGCAGACTTGAAAATGGTACAGGGCGTATATGCTCCATACAAATTTTTACCAACTGGCACATTTTTAGCTCGCTTTTTGAGGGTAAAAGTGGCAGAGTTATGAGGAACTGAACCTATATAGGAAACATGAGCGAACAGACACAGCCTCCGTACAAACGTATTCTTTTGAAACTTAGTGGCGAAGCCTTGCGTGCTCCCGGTAGCCGCGATAACATTTCGCCGGAGATTGTGGCTCGCATTGCCCGGGAAATTGCCGAGGCTCAGCAGAAGGGTAACCTGCAGATTGCCATTGTAGTGGGCGGCGGCAATATATGGCGCGGCGCCAAGGCCAGCGTGAGGGGGATGGATCGCCCCACGGCAGACTACGTGGGCATGCTTGCCACGGTGATGAATGCGCTTTCTATTTGTTCTGCTGTGCAGGAAGCCGGTGTGCCGGCTCACGTGCAGAGCGCCATTGAGATGAAGAATGTGGCTGAGCCCTATGTCCGGAATAAAGCCCGCATGCAGCTGCGCGCTGGTGAGGTGGTGGTGTTTGCCGCCGGCACAGGCAACCCCTTCTTCAGTACGGATACTGCGGCAGCACTGCGTGCATGTGAAATTAATGCAGAGGTTGTGATGAAGGCTACCTCCGTTGACGGTGTGTACACTGCCGACCCCAAGACGGATCCCACTGCAACCCGTTTTGACGCCATTTCTTACGAGGAGTGCATTTCCCGCAACTTGAAGGTGATGGATCAGACGGCGTTCACTCTCTGCAAGGACAATGCCAAGCCCATTATGGTGTTCGATATGCACCAGCCGGGCAATATCACCCGCGCATTGCTGGGTGAGAAGATTGGCACCATCATTGGTCGATAAACAGATTTTACAAAACACTAACATTAATACACAAAAATGGACGAAGAGACACTCTTGCTCGAAGTAGAAACGGGTATGGAAGAAGCCGTTGAGCATATGCAGACGGGATTTGCAGGTGTTCGCACAGGTAAGGCTTCCCCCTCCCTGGTAGACAACATGGATATCTACGTGGCCTCCTACGGCTCCAGCATGAAGCTGAAGAGCCTGGCTGTGGTATCCACTCCGGATTCCCGCTCTATTCTGATTCAGCCGTTTGATCCGGGTACCCTCAATGACATCAAGAAGGCCATTGCTGAAAGCCGTCTGGGCATTTCTCCCATTATTGATGCCCGTTCCGTGCGTCTGCCCATTCCTGAGCTGACTGGTGAGCGCCGTAAGGAGCTTTGCAAGTATGTTTCCGGCCTGGGTGAGGAGACCCGCGTGCGTATCCGCGGCGTCCGTAAGACGGGTATGGATGGCATCAAGAAGCTCAAGGCCGACAATGTCCTGACCGAGGACGGTGTCCGTACCGCTGAGGACAAGGTTCAGAAGCTCACCGATAAGTATGTGAAGACGGTGGGTGACCTGGTGGCTGCCAAGGAGAAGGAAATCATGACGGTGTAATTTTTCAACCTCAAACCTCTTATAGATAACATGAGCACAAACACCACGAACGTTCTTTCCTCTGGAATCGAAATTATCGGCTCCATTCGCTTCCAGAACGATATGCACATTGATGGTCATATCGAGGGTGAAATCCAGTCCGATACCGGCAAGGTCACCATTGGAGAAATGGCCAACATCAAGGGCGATATCCAAGCCGGCGAGGTGCATGTCTACGGTCGCGTAGATGGTAACATCCAGAGCAACCGCTGCCACCTTAGCGCTCAGTCCAACATTACGGGTGATATTACCACAAGTGTGCTTTCCATGGACGAAGGCGCCCGTTTGAGCGGTCGCGCCCAGATTGGTTAAGACTGGCGAAATAGCATTTTCTCAGCAGGCAGCCTCTTGCGTGGGGCTGTCTGCTTTTTTGCCTTGATTTTCATGTCTCTGCGTGTTAGATTTGTGGCGTGCGTTCTCTTTTGAATCAGATTCGATGGGTTTTGTGCATGGGGCTTTGCGTGTCGGGAATTCACCACCTGGCAGCGGAGGAGCCTCCTCTGGTGAATAATATGGCTCAGCTCAACTCAGTGCTGAAAAAATCAGCCATGAAGTTGGAGAAGAAGGTGAAAATCCGCCTGGGCAAGAAGCTGGCTGAGAAAAACTTCCGTAAGGTAATGGCGGGCAGCCAGTTGTTCAACCACATGCGGAGTTACCACTACAGCCTGCAGGAGAATCATGAAATCCAGCTGACGCTTAATTACATTGATAGTACGCGTATGCTGGCAGCCCACCGTAATCCAGAGCTGCTCGCCCAGCTGGAGAAGGATGAAATCCGCGCTCTTGTGGAGGCTCAGAAACGGGTCAAGAATTGCTCCCGCGCCGGGATGAAGCGTATGGATATCGTGAAGGCCATACATGATGACCTTATCAGGCGCGTGAAGTATGACCGCGGTGCTGGGCCGGAGTGTACGAGAATGATACTTGAAAACAAAGGTGTGTGTGATGCATACAGCCGTTGCATGTACCTGATGCTGCAAATTGCAGAAATTCCCTGTCACATGGTCGTGGGCAAGGCTAGAGGAGCTCACATATGGAATCTTGTGCAGATGGATGATGATGAGTGGTATCACGTGGATGCAACTTGGGACGACCCTCCTGGTCAGATGGGTAAGAACATCCTGCGCCATGATTATTTCTGTTTGTCGGATGCTGAGATATGCACAGACCATAAGTGGGACGTGGATCAATACCCGGCCACGCCCCGGCGTGACGCCGCCTTCTACCGCAAGAATGACCGCTATTTTGGCACATACGAAGCTTTTTGGAAAGATGTTCAGAAGGCTCACCGCGCTGGTAAAACCGAACATGATGCCTACCTGGGGTGCTACCGTAATGAAAAGACTTTCAAAGAAAATTTGAAATTATACCTAGAAAAGAAGGGAAGTGCCCCCATTCGCTCTTGGATTCCCCCGCATAACCGCCGCGCGGGTGTGGTTGTGATTAAGTTCGGCCAGAAACAGGATAAAGCCAATAAGTCAGCATTGAAACCGGATAACCATGCTTCTTCCTCGTTGGCAGATGATTTCCCTGAGCAGGAAGATAATCCGGAACCGCCTGAGGAAGAAGAGGTGCCCAAGTGGCTGGATCGGAAGATATGGAAGGAAGTGACTCCCTCCCTCAGCATGGATGGCGTAGTGCGCGGGGGAAGTAAACTTTTACTCAAAGGTATCAATGCCGCAGAAAAGGGAGTCCGTGATTTTGATAAAACTGCTGATGATTTCAAGAAGACCAGCAAGTCCATGCTGGATGGATTCATGAAAAAGATGAAGGAGTAGTTACAATGAACAGACTGCTTTTTGCTTTCCTGTTATTTTGTTTTGCCTTTTGCCCGGCACAAGCCAGGATTGAAGTGGTGGAGGTTCAGAGTGCGGGCGATATCCGCCGCTTACTCAAGGATATGTCTACATCCCTTGAGACGTACAAGAAAGTCCGACTGGGTGGTTTTATCAGTGTGGATAATATAGGGGACGAATTTAAGCGAGCTAATTATGTAGATTATATAACGAGCTGGCGCTACCGCTATAAGAAGAATAAGAGTCTGATAGATTTAACCGTAACCTATCCGGATAATATCCTGCTTCTGGCGGCCTACAAGGACCCCAAGTTAGAAAAGGAACTGAAAGGAGAGGAAAAGCGGGCGCTCAAGATATTCCGCAAGCGCATAGAGCGCTTCCGGGTGCCGGGAATGAATCGTACAGAAATGGTTGCAGCAGTGCTTGAAGAAGTGCCGCGAATGTGTTCCACTATTCAGAAGGATGGGCGCTGCACCCTGATGCTGCTGAAGCGGGGAAAGGATCATTTGTCAACATTGCGTTGTACCAAACTCTTTCTGGAAGCTCTTGATATTCCCACGAGGGTGGTGAGTGGGGAATGGTCCACTCACAGGATGCGAGGGCAGTCTACATCCTGGCTTATGGTGCAGCTGGAGGATGGCAGCTGGTATCATTTGTCCCTGTCCAACCGCCGCGAGCGATTGATGGCAGATAAGAGCGTTGAAAAACAGATGAAATGGGAGCGTTCCCTTTACCCTGCAACACCTGAGGAACTCCAAGTGGAACTACCTGTTTGCGCTGGCCCCAGGGCATTTTGGAAAGAGGCGCAGAAGGCATACAAAGCGGGTAAAAAGAACTTTAGCGCTATTGTGGCTGCGTACCCTGGGAGGAAGGAATTGAAGCAGGTGTTGACCAGCTATATAGCTGAAGGGGCATCGCTGGCTGTTTCTGATACCTTGATGCCAGGTGCAGACGGGGATGATGTTTTCGTTTACGTGACTTTTGATTACGGAGAGGTCGAAGAGCCGGAAGAAAGCTCCAGCGAGGAAGAGGATGCCTCCTTTTCTGAAGCTGTAAAACGGTTCAAGAAAATAGCCCGATGAGATTTTACCAGAAAAACGAGAAGCGGAGCAGGGGACTGCTCCGCTTCTTGTTTTTGTGAGGACTGGAGAATCAGAACCGCTTCAGGATACGGGCGGCCTGTTTGGTAACGCTTCCTGTGGGATTGGTAAGGAACTGAATCTTAGCCTTGCGGAAGCCTTGCTCCACTTCGTCAACGGACTTACTTAACTCATAACTGGTACTGACCAACTCTCCATTATTCTCTGTGGTCTGTGAGGCTGAACGGCCTCCCTCACCCGCCAGTTTAGCACCTTGGAGTTCTGCCTTTTTAACCTTGAAGAACGCCTCCCAGCGTTTGAGGTAATAGTGGGTCATGAGCTCGGAAAGCTGGCGGTGGGCATAGTCGTTGAGCATGCCTTTCATGGGAGTCCAGGTGGTGATGAGCTGGAGCAGGGCATCTCGCATCTGCTGACGGGCAACTTTGTTTTTACCTCCCTTACTTTCAGCACCTTCCAAGTATGCCCCTAGCAGGAAGTCTTCAGAGGTGGCCAGCACGGCGGCTGTATCCCGGATGAGTTGCAAGTACGCCTCACTTTCCTTCTCAAACGCTTCCAAATCATTATTGATGAACGCTTCGTTCACCTTGGGCAGGATGACGCGAGCATGGTCTGCCAGCACTTGGCGGCAGAGGTCTGCCATATCATTGCGATAGGTACGGAGCTTGCCCAAGTTATGCTTGCGTCCTGCTTTCAGCATAAGTTTAGCCGCCTGGATAACGAGTTCCCGGTCATAGTAATCCTCAGGTTTGGACCAGGTGGATACTTTGTTTGCTGTGAGACTAGGCCTGGCGCAGAGAATGCTTTCCTGGCATCCTTCCTGCAGGCGCTTTGGGGCATACACGCTATCAATCAGCAGTTCCTGCGCCTCTATGATATCCGAATCCAGCACTCCGTAGCGGGCGTGGGTGTATTCTTTCAGGAACGCGTCGCGGTCAATCGTTTCACGGTTGTTGATGCGTTCAGTGAGCAGAGCATAGTAGAGGGGATTCGTTTCAAGCCCCTCAGAAATAAGGCCTATTCCAACAGCTCCTCCAGGGGCAGGTCCAGACATTTGCTCGAGCAGTTCCACGCCTCCGTACAGGCCGTGGTTTCCGCCGAAATTGAGCAATTCACACCAGACATGTGGGCGCCCCTGGTAGTTGCGGTTGATATTGTGGCCGGGACTCATGTCCTTATCCAGGGCAAGAATCAGGGTGTGCTCAGGCATGGTGCCTGCCAGTAAATCTGCGTGCGGGTTATGCCCCCAGGCCTGAATTAACCATACGGAGCTGGGGTAGGCTTTCTGCATGGCCGTCTGCACTGCCCTGGCTGCCTCTGTCAGAGGCGTGTTTCCGGTTTTCCCCCCTTCATGGAATAAATCGCCACCGAAGTATTTTCCACTGTAACCGTACACTTTCCTGAGGTGCTTATACCAGATTGCTGCCAGTCTGGGGAAATCCTCAGCAGTGGGTTGCAACACGGACGGTCGGTTGTAATGCCTGCACCATTCACCTTGCGGGATGATGGTACCATTAATTTTATCAGCAGGCATGTCGTGCGGCAGGAAGCCCACGTAACCCTGAAGAACAGGCTCAATGCCCAGCTGCCGCATGCGCTTTACTAAGAATCTTCCCAGTTTGGCCTCATTCTTGATAATAATCGGGCTGACTGGGCCTCCTTCGCCTTCCAGATTGCCCATGTTCCACCAGGCTGCATAGGCAGGGTTGGGAATAAAACCAGCAATTTTATTGGCGGGATAGCCTATTTCCCGTAAGAATCCTTCCCAGACCCGCTCCAGACCTGCTGTTACCAGTACATGGGTGTAACCGGAAAGCGCTAGGAGGTCAATTTCCCTCTCCCAGCGTTTCTGGCTCCAGTGTGTAGCGGTGTAGCTCAGTGTGCAGTAGTTATAGGCGTAATTGATGGGAAGTGCCGCCGGTACTGTGA
This sequence comes from Akkermansia sp., assembly GCA_045538105.1. Taxonomy (GTDB): domain Bacteria; phylum Verrucomicrobiota; class Verrucomicrobiia; order Verrucomicrobiales; family Akkermansiaceae; genus Akkermansia. The sequence goes on along the minus strand of JAZSQS010000014.1, from coordinate 18,304 downwards.
TGGGTGCTTCAGGTAACTTGAACTCTGCTGCTGTATTGTTATCCCCATTCCATGAGTGGTGCACCCGGGCAATTTTGCGGAGGTAATACCCGTATGCCCGCGCACATTCCCGCACGTTTGCCGCCGTAATGAGAAGCTTTTCTCCGTTGGTACTGATGACGGGTTGCTTGCTGCTACTATTCAATTTGAACGTTACCTTCTCGACGTAGTCTGGTGTGACACGCGCCACCAGCTGCATAACTGGATGAATTTCTTCAGCGGCATAAGTCTGGGGCATAGATGCAGCAACCAGCACCGTGAGGGTGCTGGTTGCTGCCATAAACGCCGTAAGGTTACGGGAGCTCATGTTGTGTTATTTAGAGAAGTTTGATGTTAGAGATGTTATCCTGGTTTTCTGCATCCTTGTTGGAACTGTCGCCCAGACCATCAGGACCTTGGGAGAAGATGTCGAAGTCGGCATTAATGCCTTCACCCACCTTGCCTTTTTCATCCTCGGCCTCGCAGCCCAGACGGTAGCGGTATGGCTTGCCCCAGGGGTCAATGATGACCAGGAGTTTGCGGCGCCCCTTGGCCTTGGTGCGAATGCTGGCGCGGAGTACCGGGATGCCCTCTCCCTGTTCTGCTTGTTTGGGGTTCCGGATGAAATTGAGCGTGCGGCAGTAGGGCATGCGGGTCACGCCGTTTTCATCATCAGGTTCACCATCGTTGTTATAGTCGCAGTAAAGTGCGCTGTAAAGAATGTTCGAGCTTTCCTCGTCTCCGCGGCCGTATGGCAGGATACCACCGTTATCCGTGCGGTATTCATTCATTGAGGCCTCAAGAAGCTGGATTTCTGTCTCAGCCTTCTTTACCAGCTTCTTGTTCTGCACACTGGCCACAGCCACCCACATACCGGAGGCTAACATGGCCAGTATCGCCACGCCAATGAGAATCTCTATGAGGGTGAACCCCTTGGCTGTCTGTCGAATCAGTTTCATGTGCGTTTGCCTGGTGCAGAGATTACACGTTCTTGATGATTTCCATCATCGGCATGAACATGGCGAGCACGATACTACCCACCACAACGGCGAGGAACACAATCATGAGTGGTTCCAGCATGGCGGTCAGAGCGGTTACAGAGTTATCCACTTCTTCATCGTACACCTCTGCCACCTTCATGAGCATGTCAGGCAGCTGACCTGTTTCTTCACCCACGTCCACCATAGAAATCATCATGGGCGGGAATACGTTGCAGGTACTCATCGGGGTGACGATGGATTCACCTTCACGCACGGAGTCATGAATCTTGGTCACAGCATCAGCCACGATAACGTTACCGGCAGTGTCGCGGGTAATGAGCAGAGCCTGCAGAATCGGCACACCAGAGGAAACCAGAGTACCGAAGGTGCGGGAGAAACGAGCCACGGCACTCACCTTGGTCAAATCACCCAGCTTGGGCAGCTTCAGCACCATGGCATCCACCACGCGGCCACCCTTGGGGGTGCGCTTCCAGATAGAGATGCCCACAATGGCACCAGCCAGAAGGCCGAGGAAGAGCACGGCGTTGGGTACCATGGGGATAAGACTGTCAGCCATGCAGTTGTCCGAGAAGTTGAACACGAACTGGGAGAGCCCCGGCAGTTCCATGTTCTGACCTTCGAACATTTCCTTGAATTTGGGCACAATCACCAGCATGAGGAAGGTAAGGATACCCACTGCAATGACAAGGATGATGGTGGGGTACACCATGGCAGAAACAATCTTGGAACGCAGGCGGTTTGCCTTTTCCTGGTATTCGGCCAGACGCTTGAGCACGACCTCGAGCACACCACCAATCTCACCAGCCTTCACCATGTTCACAAAGAGCTTGTTGAACAGCTTGGGATAAGTGGAAAGGGCTTCGGAGAAGGTGGAACCACCCTGAACGGATTCACCCAATGCCACAATTGTGGCGCGCAGGTTGGGATTGGGTTCCTGCTTACTCAGCACGTTGAGGCTCTGCAGCAGGGGAAGACCGGCATCAATCAGCGTGGCCAGCTGGCGGGTGAACACCATGAGCTCCTTCTGCTTCACGGGTGCACCAGCTTTGCCTTTGGCTCCGCCTTCCTTCTTCTTCTTGCCTTTTGCTTCCTTTTTGGCGCCACCTTTCTGCTTGACTGCAGAGGGGCCGCCCTTGCTTTCCTCGCATTCACGTACGAGCAAACCCTGGGCGCGCACCATTTCCATGGCGGCAATCTTGTTGTCGGCCGTTACAAAGCCTGTTTTTTCAGCGCCGTTCTGGTCGAGCGCAGTGTATTTGAAATTAGGCATAGTGTTTAGTAAGTTAAAGGGAAAATGTTGTTATGTTCCAAAGATATCAGATGTATACTGTTGCGTCAAGCCATTAGGTGTACTTGAGTACTTCTTCGATGGTGGTATTGCCTTCAAAGATGTTCTGGATGCCGTCTTCTCGCAGGGTGGTCATACCCAGCTCGACTGCCTTTTGCTTGAGGACAATGGAAGGCACATTCTGCGTGATGAGTTCCTTGATGGGATCCGTTACGTTCAGCAGCTCGTGGATACCTTTACGACCCTTGTAACCCGTATTGGCGCATTTATCACAGCGCGAACCAGTAAAGAACTGCTGGTTGCCAATGAGTTGCGGATTAATTCCGAGCTGGTTCAGCAGCGTGTTGGAGGGGCGGTACGGCGTCTTGCAGTACGGACAGATAGTACGCACCAGTCGCTGACCCAGAACGCCCAGCAGGGTGGCGGCCAGCAGGAAGGGCTGCACGCCCATGTCCACAAATCGGGTCACGGCACCAGCAGCATCGTTGGTGTGCAGGGTGGAAAGCACCAAGTGACCCGTCAAGGCTGCCTGAATGGCAATCTGGGCGGTGTCCTTGTCACGAATTTCGCCCACGAGGATACGGTCCGGGTCCTGACGCAGGAAGGCACGCAGCACTCGTGGGAAGGTTACACCAATGGCCTCATTGATGGGAACCTGGACGATACCATCGATGTCGTATTCCACTGGGTCTTCTGCGGTGAGAAGCTTGGAGTCCTCGGTGTTCACTTCGCGCAGAGCGGCGTAGAGCGTGGTGGTCTTACCAGAACCGGTGGGGCCGGTTACCACGAAAATGCCGTTGGGCTTGTTCACTGTGTCGATGATGTACTCGTGCAGGTGGGGTGAAAGGTTCAGGTTGTCGAGGTTAAGGCTCACGCTGTTGCGGTCCAGCACACGCATTACCACGGATTCACCATACTGGGTGGGCAGGGAGTTGACGCGCATATCCACACCGGCATCCCCCACCTTCATCACGATACGTCCATCCTGGGGAACGCGGCGCTCGGCAATGTTCATGCCAGCCATCACCTTAACGCGGGAGATTACTGAATTGGCCAGATGCACGGGGGGCGGCGCCATTTCATAAAGCGCACCGTCCACTCGGTAGCGAATCTTGAATTCCGTTTCGAAGGGTTCCAGGTGAATATCTGAGGCCTTTTCCTTAATAGCCTGCATAATCACCAGGTTCACGAACTTAATCACGGGGGCTGCATTGGCTTCCTCTGCGCCATCATTGCTGCCCACGTTCATGTTGTCCAGTTCGGCCAGCAAATCACCCATAGCGGCCTCTGCACCTCCGTAGCACTCTGTAATGCGGGCGCGAACTTCATAATCAGCCGCAACGTACAGGTAGATATCCTGACCAGTGGCCACGCGTAAATCGTCCACGGTTTGCGGGTTCAGCGGGTCTTCCAGGCACACGTAGAGACCCTCGCCTTCGCGGTACTCAATGGGGAGGGCGCCATGCAACCGCGCCTGACCCGCCGGCAACATGTTCAGCACATCCTGGGGAGGTGTGAAGTCTGCCAGGGAAATATACTGGGCGCCCACTTCCATGGCGATGACGTTCCAGTAATCCTCAGGAGCACTGATAATGCCAAAATCAATGAGCGTTTCCCACAACTCCTTGCCGCTGTTTGCCATTTCATCGGCAATGTCCTTGGCAACGGAGCGATCCAGCATGCCGTTGTTGATGAAAACATCAATTGCTACATCGTTGTTCATATCTAAAGTAAATGGGTGTGGTGTGGGAAATTAGCTGGCATCGCCAGTGGTGACACGGATGATTTCTTCGGCGGAGGTCAGGCCTGCCAGAACCTTGCGGATGCCGTCCTCGCGCAGCGTACGCATACCCAGCTCGCGGGCGCGCTTACGGAGCTGTGCGGAGGTCAGATTGGAGTTGATGAGCCCGCGCACATCATCCGTGACCTCAAAGATTTCAAAGATGCCGAGACGACCCTTCATACCCTTGCCGCGGCAGCGGTCGCATCCGCCAGGGTTCGGAACCATCACCGGGCGGTTGATGTCGATACCCAGTGTGGTGGCCTGCTTGGCGGTCAGCTGACCATTAATCTTGCATGAGCACAGGCTGCGGCACAAACGCTGGGCCATGATGGCGCGCACCGCAGACGCAATCAGGAAGCGATCCACCCCCATATCGGCCAGACGGGCCACGGAGGAGGGGGCGTCATTGGTGTGAAGGGTGGAGAGCACGAGGTGACCCGTCATGGCAGCCTGAATGGCAATGCTTGCGGTCTCCCCGTCTCGAATTTCACCAATCATGATGATATTCGGAGCCTGGCGCAGCATGGCGCGGAGGGCTGCAGCGAAAGTCATGCCGATTTCTGTGCGAATCATCACCTGGTTGATACCGCTCATTTCGTATTCCACCGGGTCTTCAGCGGTGATAATCTTCTTATCGGGGCGGTTCAGGTGGTTCAGACAGGCGTAAAGCGTGGTGGTCTTACCAGAACCGGTAGGACCTGTTACCAGAATCACACCGTCAGGCAGGGTGACCAGTCGGTCAAAGGTTGCTTCGTCATCGGAAAGGAAGCCCAGCTGAGGCAGCCCCAGTGCCAGTGCGGATTTATCCAGAATACGCATTACCACAGATTCACCGTGGTTGGTGGGTACGGTGCTGACACGGAGGTCAATGTGGGCGCCGTCACGCAAATCCATTTCAATACGTCCATCCTGTGGTACGCGTTTTTCGGCAATGCTCATGGAGGTGCTCATCACCTTCAGGCGTGCCACAATCGGCCCCAGCAGCTTCTTGGGGTGGTTGGCCACCTCTACCAGGCGGCCGTCAATGCGGAAACGCAGACGCACGCGGTCTTCCATCGGCTCAATGTGAATATCGGAAGCGCGCATTTCGTGAGCATCGTTGAACATGTTGTCCACAAGTTCAATAATAGGCCCCTCCGTGTCACCTTTAGCAAACTCCTTCTTTTCCGGATAGTATTTATCCAGCGCTTTCTGGAGAGCCGGTTCACTGGTCACGAAGAAGCTCACATCGCGCCCCAGGAACTGCGGCAGACTGTCCATAGTCTGCATGTCGAAGGGGTCAATGATAGCCACCTGCAGAGAGAATCCGTCATCACCCAGCGGCAGGAACTTGACCCGCCGGGCCAGTTCCCCCTTGACAGAGGCAATGATGCTGGGGTCAATCTCAAAGGCGGTTACATCCACATATTCCAGACCGGAGTTATTGGCTGCAACCTGGGCAATGTATTCGTGAGTAAGGTATTTGTTTTCAATGAGGTAATCAATGATGTTATCCAGCGGGGAGAGCTGCATGCGGATAGAATCGAGGGTTCCCTCATCGATAGCCCCGGCTTCTACCAGGAGCTGCAGGAGAAAGTCTTCGTTCGAGTACACGGAAGTAGGAAGTTAAAATGATTAACGCGTTATGGGCGCTGTCTACGCCCGTCTTGCAGTCTACACCAAATCCTCCCCCGCGTCAATCAAACAGTGCAGGAATTGACCGAAAAATTGCTATTTTACGGAGGCAGGAAGCGATTTGGCTGCGATTTAAACGCAGGAATCGGGAGAGCGTATCTTTTCAACTCAGGGAAGAGAGAAAAATCTTGATAACTGGTGATTGATGTATTAGTATGAAGATTGTATGAAGAAGCTAAAGATAGGACTTGTAGGGCGCATCATCATGGCATTGGTACTGGGCTTCCTCCTGGGTGGAGTCCTGCCGCTGAAAGTGACTCGCGTTTTTGCCACCTTTAACGGACTTTTCAGCCAGTTTCTGGGCTTCATAATACCTCTGCTCATCGTTGGCCTTGTAGCTCCGGCTATTGCAGATATTGGCAAGAAGGCAGGGCGCATGTTGCTGGCAACAACCCTACTTGCCTACGTTGCAACCTTGATTTCGGGTTTTGCTTCGTATTTTACCAGCGTTGGCATTTTCCCGGGGCTTATCGAGCAGGGAGCGTTGACAGAATCCATGACCCAGGCAAACGACGCGGCTCCGTACTTCACTATTGAGATTCCGCCGCTTATGGGGGTGATGACCGCGCTTATCCTGGCCTTCATTCTGGGCTTGGGAATGGCCAATGTGAGAGGCCTGGCATTGCATGGCGTTTTCAATGATTTCCGGGAGATTATCTACCGGACAATAGGAAAGGTCATTATTCCGCTCCTGCCTATTTTTATTTTTGGTATTGCGCTCAACATGTCCTACTCCGGGCAGGCGGCATCTGTCTTTTCTGTATTCATCAAGATTATAGGCGTCATCTTTGTCCTGCACATAGCAGTATTGCTTTTCCAGTACAGCGTGGCAGGGTTGTTCAGCCAGCGTAATCCGCTCAAACTGCTCATGACCATGCTGCCGGCCTACCTGACGGCCCTGGGTACCCAGTCCAGCGCAGCCACCATTCCCGTAACCTTGCGCCAGACTATCAGCAATGGGGTGAACAAGGATGTGGCCGGGTTTGTGATTCCTCTCTGTGCCACTATTCATCTTTCCGGCAGCACTCTCAAGATTGTGGCCTGTGCCATTGCTATCATGATGATGCAGGGAACTCCCGTAGAACTAATGGAGATGACCGGCTTCATCCTGATGCTGGGTGTGGTCATGGTGGCAGCACCCGGTGTTCCTGGCGGAGCGATTATGGCAGCCCTTGGAGTTCTTCAAAGCATGCTGGGCTTTGGGCAGCAGGAGCAGGCCCTCATGATTGCGCTCTATATCACCATGGACAACTTCGGCACTGCCTGCAATGTGACGGGAGATGGAGCTATCGCGCTGATTATCAATAAATTCTACAAAGAATAGCGCTCAGGCGGATTTTCTCATGATTCCGGCAGTCCTTTGAATAATTTTTCTTCGCGAATCTGGTGGAGCCCCGCCTGAACCAATCGCAGGGCTACCGCCCAGGCAATGACGCCCAGCACCAGGAAGCGCAACAGACCGAACCCTGCCAGCCAGGGGGTGTTCCAGACCATGTGGAGCAACACGGGAACCAGCGCAATGCGAAGGAATCGTATATCTCCAAAAACAGACCAGTCAATGCGGGTATCTGCCAAATCCCGGTAGCCTTCCGCAATCCGGAGCCTGAGCACAAGCCAATACGCTCCGGCGGTAATGGCGGTCCAGACAATGTGGCCGAAAGGCGTAATCAAGGCCCGGACCTGCATCACTGCATCCGGATTGATGTGGCTGGCACTGTGGGCAATGGCATGCCCCTGCGCGGGGTTGATGGGGGTGATGAGCTGGGCAGCAATGGAGCTGCCCACCAGCTTGATGATTTCTGCGAAGGTATAGCCCGCACTTTCAAAAGCTGCGAAACCCGCGCCCACTCCGGCACCCAGGAGAAGTCCTGTCAGGATTCGACCGTTGCGTCTGCTTCCGGCAATGACGATGACGGCCAGCAACTTGGCCGGTTCTTCAATAGGTCCGGCAATCCATGCCACGAGGGTGGGACTCAGGGAGGTGAGAATCAGCGTGAAGATGAGCGCAATCATGCCGCCGTAGAACATGGCCCTCATCAGCTCCAGGAAGGGAACCTCCCGGCGTACATTCAGCTCAAAGAAAAACACCGCCACGCAGAAGGGAATGGCAAAGTTCCCCACGAACATGAGCCCGGGTATCAGGAAGGGATTCTGAAAGGTGGTGCTGGCCCAGTTGAAGCCGAAGTAGAGCACGAGGCAGCCCAGCAGCATGCGGGCAAAAATCCAGGGGCTTGGCCAGTTGCTGCTCACAGCATGCAGTGGCGGGGTTGTTCCCGGAGTCCCACAGCAGAAAATTTCCAGTAATTCCTCCCGGTTGTGGTGCCGGAAGACATCAGAAAAGAAATGACCCAGGGAAAAGGTGGAGATACCCCGCAGCCCCGTCAAGTCATCAATGGCATTGCCCTCGGTGTCGCTGAGCACCTCATCCAGGTGCCGGGGTGCCTGGTGCCCTTGTTCCAGAATCAGGGTGTCGGCGTTGATTAAATCCCGTTGCAGCATTTCCCTCAATTCCTTCAGACAATACGGACCTTCCTGCTCACCATTGGAAAGAAGCAGGAAAAAACGTGCCGGGTCATGTGCCTTGCTGGGCATGCGGCCATGGTACGCCTGCTTTCCGGGGGTGTCAAGGAATAACTACTATTGAGGTTCGGAAGCGTGGAAGAATCAGCATGTGAGGCGTGAGTCGGGCTTTACAAATGGGCATGAACATGGTACGCTACAGACCGCCATGATGAACCTGCCCATTCGCCCCCGCCGCAATCGCAAATCTGCCGCCGTGCGTGGCCTCATGCGAGAGACTACCTTGAGTGCAGCCAATCTCATATATCCCATGTTCGTACAGGAGGGAGAGGAAAATACCCCCATTGAGTCGCTGCCAGGCTGCACGCGCTGGAGTGTAGGCGGTATTGTGGAAGAGTGCCGGCGTTTGTATGAGCTGGGAATCCCCTGTGTGGATTTGTTTGCCGTTGTACCGGAAGAAAAGAAAGATGCTGCAGGAACGGAGGCCTGGAATCCGGAGGGGGTGGTGCCTCGCGCCATTCGTGCCATTAAGGCTGCGGTGCCGGCACTCTGCGTGATGACGGATGTGGCACTGGACCCGTTCAACACCTACGGTCAGGACGGACTGGTTCGTGAATATGAGGATGGTTCCTATGAAATTCTGAATGATGAAACCGTGGAAGCTCTCTGCCGCCAGGCCCTCTGCCATGCGCGTGCGGGAGCAGATATCATTTCACCCAGTGATATGATGGACGGCCGCATAGCAGCCCTCCGGGAAGCTCTTGATGCTGAGGGCTTCACCGGTGTCTCCCTGATGAGCTACACGGCCAAATATGCCTCAGCCTTCTATGGCCCGTTCCGCGGGGCTCTTGGCAGTGCTCCCAAGTTTGGGGATAAGAAAACCTATCAGATGGATCCGGCCAACGTGCGCGAGGCTTTGCGTGAAGCGGCCTTGGATGCAGCCGAAGGAGCTGATTTCCTCATGGTGAAGCCCGCTACCCTTTATCTGGATGTCATTGCAGAAATGCGGCGAGCCACTGTTTTGCCCATCGCTGCCTACCACGTGAGCGGTGAGTACCTCATGCTGAAGGCTGCGGCTGCATCCGGCTGGCTGGATGAGAAGCAGTGTATGCTGGAGGCCTTGCTTTCCATTCGGCGCGCCGGGGCTGATATGATTCTGACCTATGCCGCTCCGCAGGTTGCTGAATGGCTGGCAGGCGGCTCCCTGTAATGGCCGGATGTTGAATTCCTCCATCGAACGACCCTGGTTACAATGTCCTGGTTCCGGAGCTTTATCCGCAAGGATTCCCTGTTAGCCTTCCTGGTTCTGCTGGCGGCAGCCCTGCTGGTGGAGCGTTTTGGTGGTGATACCACCATGCTACGCTGGCTGGGGGCGGCTCCGGCTGCCCAGCAGGAGTCATACGTGCCTGCCTCTGGTGCTCCCGCGCTTGCCGCAGACGTGGCACACACGGCTCCGCTGCTTAACCAGGTAAACACAGCAGCCATCCCCAAACCTGGTAAGCCTGTCCGATTCCTGATGCACAATGTGCAGAATTACTTTGTGGAGGGCGAACGCTTCCGATCCCCCTTCCTGCTGAAATTCAAATCAACCGATTCACGGGAAGCCGTGGCAGATGTCATTGCCTCCGCTCGTCCCCAGATTGTGGGCCTCATTGAAATAGGTGGCCCCGTTGCCTTGCGAGATTTGCGGCAGCGCCTGGCTGCCAGGGGGCTGGATTACCCGTATTTCCGGGTACTTCCCCGGAAGGGCGAAGACCGGGCGCTTGCCTTGCTTTCCATGCACCCTATTGTGCAGGATCATTCGCAGGAAACGGTACGGCTGTTCCACCAGAAGCGCCGCAAGATGCTCCGCGGTATTCTGGATATCACAGTGCAGTTGGATGATGGCCGCCTTTTCCGCATTATGGGTGCCCACCTCAAATCCCGTGTGTCGGATAACGCCGGAGCCGCTGCCGCCCTCCGCAAACAGGAAGCTTACACTCTCGCCCAGCATGTCCAGCATGCCGTTCGCGCCCAGAAGGGAATGCCCATACTGGTGTTCGGTGATTGGAATGACGGCCCCACAGATGCTGCGCCCCAGATTCTCCAGAAAGGTCTTTCGACCGATGCTTCCTTGAAGCGGCTCGCCCCTGAGGATTCACGAGGGGAAGAATGGACGCTCTATTACAAGCGCGGTAAGGAGTACTGCGTGTACGACCAGATTTTTGTGAACCACACTCTGCGTCGGCGCATGCGGGGGCAGGGTGGTATTGTTGATATCCCCGCAACGGTCAAGGCCTCTGACCACCGAGCCGTATGGTGTGATTTGCGGTAGCCGTTGCGGGAACAATCTGTTCGGATAAAGAGCTTGCCCGGTACGGAAGCAGGCATTATAATGGCGGCATGAGTGAGCCTTTAGCCATAGCTGTTGATTTTGGGGGAACGAGTATCAAAATCGGGGTGACCTGCGGCGCGGAGTTGGTGGATAAGGCCGACCCGCTGCCAACGCCTGAATATGATAGCCCTGCTGCCATCATGGCAGCCATGTGCGCCAGCATGAAAAACTTGCAGCGCAAGCACCCAGGCGTAGCTGCTGTAGGCCTTGGCATGCCCGGTTGGGTGGATTTCCATAAGGGGGTGCTCTACCAGCTCACCAACGTACCGGTATGGAATCACCAGGTGCCGGTGCGTGAGGTCATGGAACGCGAATTGAATCTGCCCGTGGTGCTGGATAATGATGCCAACTGCATGGGCTACGCTGAGTGGAAGGCCGGTGCCGGGCGTGGAAAGGAAAGCTTGCTCTGCCTGACCCTGGGAACAGGGATTGGCGGTTGTATTGTGGTGCATAACCGCATGCTGCGTGGTCGTAATGTTTCCTGTGCGGAACTGGGGCAGACCAGCATTGATTTCAAGGGACGTGTGGGGCCGTTCGGTAACCGGGGTGCGGTGGAGGAATACATTGGGCATAATGAATTCACGGCTGATGCCGTAGCCCGTTATGCGGAGGCTGGAATCCGGAAAAGTCTGGATGATTGCTCGCCATACCAGTTGGAACTGGCCGCGCGTGCGGGGGATGCCATTGCATTGCAGATGTATGGTGACTTTGCGGAGAAACTCGGTTGCCTCATCATGAACATGATGTATGCTTTTGTTCCGGAAGCCTGCATCATCGGCGGTGGTGTGGCCAAGGCGGGAGATTTACTCTTTACCCCCTTGCAAGCCCGCCTCAAGGAGCAACTGTTTCCTGTGCATTATCGTAACCTGCAGCTGCTGCCTGCCCATTTCGGCGCTGATTCCGGCCTGATAGGAGCTGGCCTCATGGCGGCAGATTATGCCGCTGGCGTTTTACAATGAATGCCTGACCTACTCGTCTGGAAGCAATCCGGCGGCGGGCTTGAAGACCAGAACCTTTCTGGCCGGTATGTCGCGCATGCCGCCTGTGTTGATATCATACCCTTTCCGGGCAGCCCGTTCAGTTCGTTCAAAGGTGCCGAAATGGCTGATATGCAGCTTTTCTCCTGGTGCCTGAGTGGCCAGGCGTATGGAGGCAAGCACCGCCTCTACGGCAGCAGAGGCGGTGGCTCGTGTGGCGCCCGGCCCCATATGACGCTGGACCCGGGCAATGAGTTGTTTCTTGTTCACTTGTTTTTCAAAGCATCACGAATCTCACGCAGCAGCAGGATATCTTCCGGCGTGGGCGCGGGTGCAGGGGGCTCTGGTGCGGGCTCTGCCTTCTTGGCACGCAGTTTGCAGATGATTCGCACTGCCCAGAAGATGGTGAGTGCAATGATGAGGAAATCCAGCACCGTCTGGCAGAATACACCGTACTTAATGACCGGAGCTCCTTCCTCTGCACTCAGCGCGTAGGAGAGCTCGGCCAGGTTCTTGGTGTCGCCCGTGAGCATGGAGACCGACGGCATGATGATATCATTCACCAGGGAGGTGACAATCTTGCCGAAAGCACCACCGATGATGACACCCACGGCCATGTCCACCACGTTGCCCTTCAGGGCAAACTTCTTGAATTCGTCTACCCAGGCGGGTTTCAGGTTTTTAATCATGGTTATCTACTGTGGTCAGATTTTCTTGAATGCCTTGGTGCCCCATTCGGTGCAGGTCCAGGTGGTGCCGTCCTCACTGGTGAAGATGCACACACCGCCGGTGGCCACCTTGATATCGTGCTCGGCACAGAATCCGGCATAATCACCGGTGATGACCGGGGCAAAGCGTATGGTGCCGTTGGAGGAAACGCAGAGCATGATTTCGCCGTCCTTCACCTCAGAGGCCAGACTCATCCAGTTGTCGCGGATCTGCTGCACGTCCACCTTCCAGCCTTTCGGTACGGTGGCATCGGCGTTCCATTTGTCGATGATGGCTTCGCCCCTGGCATCCAGTTCCTCGGCAGTGAGAGTAGCGGGGTCGATGCCTTCGTCCTTGGCGGCTTCGGCTCCCAGACGGGCTTTCACCTGCTCCTCCGTCTTGTTCTCATCGGGACCGTAGTCAACCTCAATGAAACGGTGGTCGGGTTCCACCGGACAGGTGCAGCCTGCTGCTTCAGCAGCCAAGGCGGCGGTGCCCATGGTGCGCTTCAGCGGAGCTGCCAGAATGCGGGTGGGCACCAGGCCGAGTTTCTTGAGATACAGGCCAACACCGCGGCCACGCTCTTCTTCAACGAGCTCCAGGTCAGTGTGGCAGCCTACGCGGGTAGGCGTTTCTCCTTTGGCAAAGGTGTTGCCATGGCGGGCAATAATGAGTGTCTTCATAATAAAAGTGGTATTCTCTGTATCCTACACGATACCGCCACCATTGTCAATATGGATTGACCATTGACGATTGTCTATTTTTTGAAATTGGTGCGTATCCTAGTCCAGAACCCGGAAACGTTTCAACCCTTTTTTTCTTATGCGATTTGCTCTTCCCTGGTATAGCAGGGGGATGTGGGTTATGTTCTTTTGCTCTTTTTCTTCTTTTTTTTATCCTTGGGGGCAATCTTCCAGATGTCTGAGTTATTGATGAAATTGGGGCCTGAATCGAAGTGGCGTTTCTTCCAGTCTTCATGTTCCCGATATGAAGGAGTGGTGGGGTGGGCTCCGTTGGTGCGGAACAGGTGCATCGGGGCATGGTTATCAGGGGTGACTTCCTGCGTAAGAAGAAAGTAGAAAGCGTACTCGCCCTCATTGCCGATGATAATCTCAATAGGATAGGTCTGACCTTTTTTGACGGTGACAGGAGTGCCGCCCATGAGACCGCCGTGCACCTCATTGATATAGGGGGTGCTTTTGAGCATCAGGAGCAGGTAATCTTTCCTTTCCGGGTATTTCCCAGCAGCGACTTCCTGGTTGTAAACCTTTGAAGAATCTATCGAACTTCCCTTTCCCCGAAAACCGTTACCCATATAAATCAGAGGCTGGTTTATACCCGTCTCAAGAACTAGTTCTCCATTAAATCGCACGGCTATGTTATCTTCCGCAGAACCGAAGAAGCGGAAGGTCATACTTCTGGGTGCTATGACTTTTCCTCTGAAAACGGCAATCCATGAGCTCGGAATCGTTTTGGACTTTGCCGTTCTGCCAGGAGCTGCAGCTGGCGCAATGATATCGGATGAAGTGGCAGACTTCCCCAACCCTGCATCGAGAGAAGGATATCTGGTTGCCGGCATAAAGATATGCGGGGCAGCGATACGGTGAGGATATTTGTAACACTTTTTCAGAACGTCTGTTCTGCCTTCCATTACTTCTTTGAACGTGGATATATAATGACCACGGAAATCCGGACTGTTGGTTGGATTGTCTGCCTTGGATGCCAGCACCTGGTTCTGAATTTCTGCTTTGATTTTTCGGAATCTTTGTGCGGTTGCAACGTCTAATTGCTTCTTTGTGAATAGTTCATCCGGGTAATAGATTTCGGAGTAGGTGAAGTGCTTCCCCTCCTTGCTGAGATTGTAATCGTATATTTCCCCGGTGAGCATGTCGCCCGGGGAATCGGGTTTGCCGTCACCTGTCCATACATAGCACAAGCCGCGTGGTTCCCACTCAGCCAGGGTGGGCAGGGCGGTTGCAAGGAGGAAAAGTGTGAATAAGTGGGCTAGTTTCATCTTTTCTAGGAATGGGGGCTGAATACGCTTTATTCCTGGGCTGTTTTCCAGATAAGGGAGTCTTCTTCGTAATCCGGCATTTCCATACCGGCTGAGTACAGCGCCGCGTTGGGGAGCGATTCATCTGTCCGGAAAAGGTGAAGCGGAGCCAGCTTGCCATCCTTCCTCATTTCCTGAATCAGCAGGAAGAAGCGGGCGTCATTAATCGAATCCATCAGGATGATTTCAATGGCATAGGAACCGCCCTTTTTGACGGTGAAGGGTGTGCCTGCGGTGAAACCTCCCATCATATCATTGAGTTTTGGGGTGCTCTTCAGACGCAGGAATTCGTATTTGCGATGCACTGGGTCTTTCCCCATGCGAATTTTCTGGTGATACCCCTTGGAAAGGCCCTTTTCGGCAGCGTCCCAGATACTGTCTGCATTTCCGGCCTCCATGCTGCTGGGTACGGTGTAGCCTGCTTCCAGAACCAGGCGGTTGGCAAAACGCACAATGATACAGTCATCTGCCGTGCCGACAAACCGGAACTTGCCGCTCTTGGGCGCCGTCACTTTCCCCCGGTAAACGGCCACCCAGCCACCGGGTAATCCCTTTTCCACCTTCGGCTTTTCTGTGATGAAGTCAGAATCTTCGCTGGCGGCTTCGTATGCTTTCTGGTTCTTGTCTGGCAGGTGTTTGGAAATGCACTCCTTGTGGCGGGCTGGGATGTAGAAGTGAGAGGCATATAGGTTTCCATCATAGCGGAGCAACTTGGAAATCTCCGTCTTCTTGCCTTTAATCGCTTCATTCAGGGCACTAATGATGACTGTACGCACGGTGATGAGGTTCCACCACGTATCTGGCTGCTTGGGAATGCTTGTGTGCTGTTCCTTGCCATTGGCCTTGTATCGGAAATCGTAGAAGGTTCCCTTCAGTGCAGAGATGGGCTTGGGCTTGCCAGCGCCTGTCCAGTACTTGCCGTAGGGCGTTTCTTCCCATTCGGCCTGCGTGGGCAGAATGAACAGGGTGGCCAGGGTAGAGAGAAAGAGTTTTTTCATGCTAAATCTTCTTCAATGCGGAGGTTATCAACAATGTATTGGCGGCGGTCATCGGTGTTATCGCCCATGTAGAAGCGCAGGATTTCCTTGAGGTTGTGGGCGTTTTCGAGAGTCACTTCCTCCAGGCGGATATCCTCACCGATAAAGTTCTTGAACTCGGAAGGCGAGATTTCCCCCAGCCCCTTGAAGCGGGTGATTTCCGGGTTGCGGCCCAGCTGCTTCACGGCGCGGTCGCGCTCGGCTTCGGAGTAGCAGTAAAGCGTCTTCTGCTTGTTACGCACGCGGAAAAGCGGGGTCTGGAGGATGAAGAGATGCCCCTCGCGGATGAGGTCCGGGAAATACTGGATGAAGAAGGTGAGCAGCAGCAGGCGGATGTGCATGCCGTCCACATCCGCATCCGTCGCAATGATGACCTTGTTGTAGCGCAAATCATCCATGCTGCGGTCGATATTGAGCGCGAGGTGCAGGAAATCGAGTTCCTCGTTGCGCTTTTCCTCAAAGAGAGCAGCCCGGTTCAGACCAAAGCTGTTGGCTGGCTTACCGCGCAGGGAGAACACAGCCTGGGTCTCGGCATCGCGCGCGGTGGTAATGGAGCCGGAGGCAGAGTCACCCTCGGTGATGAAGAGCATGGTGTCCTTGGCGCGCTTGTGCTTCGAGTCAAAGTGCACGCGGCAGTCGCGCAGCTTGCGGGTATGAATCTTGGCTTTCTTGGCGCGTTCCTTGGCAACCTTGCCGGTGACGCCGGCCACCTCCTTACGGGTCTTTTCGCTCTCCTTGATTTTCTCCTCCATGGCCTCACCGATTTCCGGGTGGCGGTGCAGGTAGTTATCCAGTTCGCGAGCCAGGAAGTTGAGCACAAAGGTGCGGATGGTTTCCTTGCCGGGTCCCATGGTGTTGCTGCCCAGCTTGGTCTTGGTCTGCGATTCGAATACCGGCTCGATGACCTTGATACTGATGGCCGCCTGAATGCCGTTGCGGATATCGGAGCCCTCGTAGCTCTTCTTGAAATAGCCCTGCAGCGTCTTGACAATAGCCTCGCGGAACGCGGCCTGGTGGGTACCGCCCATCGTGGTATGCTGGCCGTTCACAAAGGAATAGTACTCCTCGCCATAGTCATCGCCATGGGTGATGGCAATCTCGATATCATTGCCGGAAATGTGGACAGGCGCATAGAGCGGCTCCTCCTTCATCTCCTCCCGGAGCAAATCAAGCAGACCATTCTTTGAAGAGATATTGCGGCCGTTCAGATTGATGGTGAGCCCGGTGTTCAGATAGCAGTAATAGCGGCACATGCGCTCCACAAACTGCAGGTTGTAAGCGGCATCTGCCGCAAAGATACTGCGGTCCACCATGAACGCCACGCGGGTGCCATCCGGCTGGTCGGTAGCTTCGGTCACATCGCTGCCCTCCACCATATCCCCCGACTGGAAACGGATGCGGCGGGTCTGCCCCTCGCGGTAGGCCTGAATCTCAAAATGCGCGGAAAGCGCATTCACCGCCTTGATACCCACGCCATTCAGACCCACTGATTTCTTGAAAGCCTCGCCATCATACTTGCCGCCGGTGTTAATCTTGGCCGCGCATTCGTACAACTTGCCCAGGGGGATACCGCGGCCGAAATCGCGCACTTCGCACAGACCATCCTTATCAATACTGACCAGGATTTTCTTACCAATGCCCATCACAAACTCATCAATCGAGTTATCGATGACCTCCTTGAGCAGCACATACAAACCATCATCCGGCATGGAGCCATCGCCCAGCTTGCCAATGTACATACCGGGGCGCAAACGGATATGCTCGCGCCAGTCAAGTGTCTGAATATCGTCCTCTGTGTATTCGGCTTCCATGAATTGCGGATATAGTACACGATTCTTAAGCATCCTGCAAGCTCGAAACCAGTCAGAAAAAGGAATCACCCACAAGTGTCCCGAAGGTTTCGGGACACTTGGATTGACGATTGACAATTTACGATTGACGATTTGAAATCTGGCGGTTACGCCGATAGAGCCGGGAATTAATACTTTCTGCCGATGGTGGGGCGGGGGATACTCCACTACGGTTTTTTATACAGAACACTGTGACTTTGTGTCATTTAGGACTATTTTTTTTCATAATCTTCAGGACACATGTGATGAATTCTGGCATAATTCTGCTTTTCTCTTGACTCCCCACACAAATAGCGGTTTAATCATCGCACATCAACGCAAGCAAGCCGGCTTGGCGGAATGGTAGACGCGCTCGACTCAAAATCGAGTTCCCCAAAGAGTGTGGGTTCGAGTCCCACAGCCGGTATCCCCCGGGGCATTAGCTCAGTTGGTAGAGCGGTTGCATCGCACGCAACAGGTCAGGGATTCGAGTTCCCTATGCTCCATAACGAAAAAGGCACCTTCATGGTGCCTTTTTCGTTATGGTACAAGAGCGTCATACCCCCAGACCTGTTGCGTGCGGTGCATGAGCTCCCCGGTTCACCGGGCGCCCGGAGGGCGAGAGCGGTTGTTGAGCACACGCGGAAGCCCGGTGGGCTCCCGCGCCCCGAGAGGCGAGGACACCTCCGAGCCGGTACCCCGGCCCCAGCCGGGGGCGAGTGGGGTCGTCAGGTCAGGGGTTCGAATCGGGTCAAGCCCAAATAATGTGGAATTCGAATTTTCATATCACAATGTGACCACATTCAATTAACGCTCTTTTCACAACATCGGCATTTATATCGTTTTAGTTTAATTCTTAGTCGCTTCCTTGCAGCATCGCGTCCTATGGCACTGGCGTTTCGATGGTAGTACCCATGCGCGTAGAGCTCATGACTGCCGCAATGCGGACACACCGGTAGTTCCACTTCATCACACGTGGCGTAATAAAATTTGCCTTGACTATCCACGCCCTCTCCTGTAATCTTCAAGTACTTCAAATACA
>JAZSQS010000027.1:0-46368 GCA_045538105.1 Akkermansia sp. | reverse complement strand
AAGCCACTGTTGGACAGTTGGTGAGTGACTTCCTTGCCGGGATGGCGGCCAATGGCGGGAATACGGATGCACTCCAGCACCACGAGTCCGGAGATGATGAGAATGGGGCCCATGTACAAAGGCAGGCTTTCCTGGAGCCAGAGTGATACGGCTGGGGCTCCGGACAATCCCTGGCTTATGAGCAGGCCTACTGCAACATATGAGCAAATGCGCCCCAAAGTATAAAGCCCCGCCGCCATCAGGGCTCGATGATGTGAGCCCACATGCCGGCTCATATAGCCGATAGCGGCCAGATTCGATGCTAACGGACAGGGTGCAATAGCGGCAGCCATTCCGGCAAGCACAAGATAAAGTATACTCATCTCGATATATAAGCGTTAATTTGTTCTCTTACATATTGTTTGTAAGCTGTTTCGTCTTGGTTCAATTCCCAGATGCGTGACAGCTTCTCCCATTCTTTCCCATTCTGCCCATTGCGCAATATGAGGCTTTTCGTCGTGAGGCCATAGAGATTAACCTGGTCTGCATCCGCTTCTTTCTGTACAAATGCAATCCCCATGTCCATGGCAACATCACTGGCCCATTGCTCCATTCTCCTACATGTCGGGCAGCGTTTTCCAAAGGTGAAATACACAAGCTCTGCAGAGGCCTCTGCCACAACTGGTGTGGGTGTGCTTAACGGGTCAACCGGGGCTTCTTGTTGTATTTGTTTGAGCGTGGCAACAGCCAATGCGCCGAAACCGATGAGACGTAAAGCTGTTTTCAACCCTTTGCCGGGGGATCTTTCCGTTTTGATTTCCTGATTTGTGGGGGATTTGCTGTTGCTATCTGCTTGTTGGCATCCGCAACCACATGAACACGTGGTGACTACCGCTTTTTCGGTCACGGTAGATGCCTGCACATGAGCAAGCGAATCCTGTATCAGCTCTCTGAGTTGTTCCACAGACGAGACCTTTCCTTGCCGAACAATTGTGCCGTTGGCTGCAATCGCAGGGGTGTTGAATATACCGGCTTTCGCTATCTCTAGCGGATTGGATATTTTCTCGATTTCGAACCTTCCCGACAGCGTGCGTACAGCCTCTTCTGCATTATTGACCAAGGTTGTGCAGCGCATACACCCCGGACCATAGATTGTGATGTGTGTTGTTTTCATTGTTGGTATGTGTTTATATTTGGACAAACCTAAAAATAAGAGCGTAAAAAGCCTTGTTTGAGTGATTTTTCATTAGTCGATAAGACAATTCAAGACCGTAGAAAGACAGGGAATAGCCAGACGATAATAGATGTTCTTTCCTCTTTGTTCTGCTGTGACCACCCCAGCATTCTTGAGTATATTGAGATGGCTGGAAATCGTGGATAAATCGCGCTCCGTACCCTTGTGTAACTCACAGACACATCGCTCTCCCGCCAGCAACATTCTAACGATATG
Organism: Akkermansia sp.; assembly: GCA_045538105.1. Lineage (GTDB taxonomy): Bacteria > Verrucomicrobiota > Verrucomicrobiia > Verrucomicrobiales > Akkermansiaceae > Akkermansia. The sequence goes on along the minus strand of JAZSQS010000027.1, from coordinate 44,939 downwards.
CAAGCGAACCGGGTGACCAAGCGCCTTAAAAACCGCCGCTGCAGCTTCGTGCGACAGACTTACTTTTTCCGTGTTGTTGCAGTTACAATCCATAGGTATATTACTGTAAGTGTTTTGCTAAATTCTCGATTTCTGCGCGTATTTCATCGCGCACGCGGCGGTATATGGTCAGAGCCTCCGCTTCAGGCAAACCAATTGCCAATGCAGGAGGGTCATCAAAAGGAACGTGAATGAGTTTTCCCCCGGGGTAATAGGGGCAAGCAGCAGCGGCTCGGTCGCAGACCGTCACGACCAAGTCCCATTGAATGTCGGTCGGCAACTCGTCAACCGTTTTAGAAAAATGCTTGCTCATGTCCATCCCGACCTCGTCCATAACGGCGAGCATGAGTGCATTCAAGCCATGTTTTTCTATCCCGGCAGAATACACCTTCCAACCATCGGGAAAAAAACTCCGCCCCCAAGCCTCAGCCATCTGACTGCGGCAGGAATTACCCGAGCATAGAAATAAAACAGAGCTCATGACAAGCGTTATTATACGGACATTTTGATAAATGTCAATATGTTTTTCTTATTCAAGCTCCACAAAAATTGGGCTTGCCTCTTCTTGCTCCCTTAATAGGGGGAATAAAGAAAAAGCCCGCTTTCCGAATTGTGTCGGAAAGCAGGCTCGGTGAATACACGAGAAGAGATTCGAACTCCTGACCAACTGTGTGTAAGACAGCCGCTCTACCACTGAGCTACTCGTGCGTGTGCAGAGAGTATAGCAGAGATAGGATTGAAAGGCAAGACTAAAATTAAAAAAGTTTCATTTAGTAAAAATCAGCCCAGTTTCCATACGTGTTTGCCATCGCAGGGTAAATCGCGATAAGAGATTGAAAGGCTGATAGGAATAAGTAACTTAATCAAAAGTCAGATAGAAGGGGTACCCCACTGGTATGACAAGGGCGGGGAAGGATTGCATTTGCGCGGGGGCGCGGAGCTGTGGTAGAATGCGGGCATGCGGAGGCTGATTCCTGTGCTGGTTTTATCTGGGTTGCTCCCCTGCCCTGCGGCAGAGGAGCTGCGGAAGCATTGGGATGAATCGGCACTGAATATTTCCCGAAAATGCGCAGAATGCCACCGCAAGGAATACGATTTGTGGGCAGGCAGTGACCACGCCTGGGCCTGGCGGTACCCGCAGGCTGCATTGGATACAGAGGCATTCTCCGGGCAGCGGGTGAAGGCACACGGCATGGAGCTTGAGATGAGCAAGAATGCCCAGGGGCAGTTACAGATGCGGGATGTAGCCACAGGCAAGGTGTACACGGTGGGCGGCGTGATTGGTCGGGAGCCGCTGGTACAATATCTCCTCAAGTGGAAGGATGGCGGGTTGCAAACTCCCAGTGCCGCCTGGGATGTAGAAAAAAAAGAGTGGTTTGACGTGTTCCGGGATGATGCCCTGCAACAGGCACGCGGTGGTGCAGACCGCAAGCCTGGTGAATGGGGGCATTGGACGGGGCGCGGCATGAACTGGGAGTCCCAGTGCGCGTGGTGCCACATGAGCGGATTCCGGAAGAATTATGACCAGGCAAGCGATACTTTCAAAGCCACCTGGAAGGAACCCGGAATCACCTGCATCCAATGCCACAAGGTATCAGACAAGCCGGATGCGGAAGACGGTTGCCTGGTTGCCAAGGCAGACCGCAAGCTGAGCCCGGCGCAGCATGATGATAATTGCGCGAGCTGCCATGCCCGCCGGGAAGAGCTCACCCCCCATTTCACAGTGGGCGATTCCTTCGATGAACATTTCCGGCTGGAGCTTCCCAAAATACCCGGCGTATTTCATCCGAACGGCCTCCAGCTGGAGGAAGATTACAGCGAAACCAGCTTCCGGCTGCACAAGATGGGGCGCACGGGTGTCACCTGCTACGACTGCCACGATCCTCACTCCGGAAAGGTAACCCAGCCTACAGAGAATGATGAACTCTGTCTCCAATGCCACGGGACCAACAAGGTGGTGAATGGCGTGCTGGCTCCGCAGGTGGGGCATAACAAGCTCTGCGGAGGCAAAGCCATGCCCTGCATTGAGTGCCACATGCCCAAAATGACCTACATGGGACGCGACCCGCGCCGGGATCATGCCCTGCACTGGCCGGATCCGCGCATGAGCATTGAACTCGGCGTACCGAATGCCTGTCTGAACTGCCACAAGGACAAAGACCACCAGTGGTGCATGGAATACCTGGAGAAGCGTTACAAGGAAGAGCGCATTGGCAAATACCGCCAGCGTTTCCGCGCTGCCGGACACGCCATGCAGGGCAAAGGCAGTGTGCAGGAACTCCTGGCCGCTTATGCTGCCGAGGAAATTCCAGCCTGGCGCGCCACGCTGCTTGGGCTGATGGCCGGATTTCCGCTGACGCCTGAAGTTCAGGCTGTGGCTCTGGGCGCTACACAGGATGCCGATGCCCTGGTGCGAGCAGCAGCAGTTGAATTGCTTGGGGGAGATGCAGCCCGGAAAGCCCTGGCTGATAAAGTGCGAAGCGTCCGTCACGCAGCAGGGTGGAGACTGTTCCCGAATTTGCCTCCCAACCACCCGGTTCTGGCAGAAATGATGGAGACGGCCACCCACCAGGCGGACCAGCCCACCGGAGCCATGCAGCTGGCCATGCTTGCCAGCGCGGCTGGCGATAGTGCCACCGCCGAAACCCAGTACAAACGGGCCATTGAACGCGACCCCGCCAGCATTGTTCCCCGCATGGACTACGCTGTTTTCCTCGCGCGCCAGAAACGCCCGGTAGATGCACTCAGGCAAATGCTGACCTGCGCCCGCGAACACCCGCAAAATGCGGAGGTCCAGTATCGGCTGGGGCTGAGCCTCATCGAACTAGGGCAGTACCGCCCAGCTCTGCGTGCCATGCAAAAAGCCCTCAAGCTCAACCCGCAGCACAATGCCGCCCGGCAGGCAGAACAGCAACTCCGGCAGTACCTCCGCTAATCTTCTTCACGCCATGGAAACCTCCCACATCATCCTCAGCATTCTGGGTATCATCATCGGTGCCATCTTCATTTTCTCCCTCATCAAAGGCTTCATCAGGATGATACTGCTGGCCCTCGCCGTCACCGGCTCTGTGGCCGCGTGGATTTTTCTGCAAAAAAACGGCTACACCTACATAGCCTTCATTACCGATACCCCGGAGCCATGGATGGTACAGGCGCTGGCATGGGGAGCCTCCATCTTCATCTTCCTGGTCTTCTTCCACGGCATGACCTGGATTTCCCAGCTCTTCAACTTCAGGAAAAAAGCCGGTCTTGGGGGTATTCTCACCACCGTGCTGATGAGCCTGCTCATGCTCTGGGTCACCATGATGGGTATCTGCTACTACGGCAACATCTGCCGCATCCGATACTACCACGAACTCGCGCAGGCACAAATGCAGCGCAGCGCCAACCCTGGCATCACCATGCCCTCGATTCCCTGGTTCACGCGTCTTTCCACAGCACTGCGTAGCTCCAGAATCACCGGCTGGGTTCAGAGCATCGACCCGCTGGATAATCCTGCCCAAACGAACCTGGCCTGCCTGGTAGCCTTTGGCTGCACTCTGGATGAACCCACCTTCACCAGCTTCTACAACACCCAGCTCGGAAACCGGGGCATTCCTCAGCCCACCCGCCTGCTCGACCTTTTCCGAGACCCCGGCATGCGGACCATGGTCAAAGAGGGGCGTTTTGTCTCCCTGCTGGAAAATGAGCGGCTCAACACAGTGCTGCGCTACCGCAACACAGAGGAAAAGATGCGCTACATCCTCTGACCACTCCACCGCAGCGCCAGTATTCTCCCACCGGCGGGAATAAAGATGCCCGCCATGTATGGCGGGCATCAAAAATACACCAAAAAGCTCCAGCGGAGGTTTACTTATTCAGCAAACGCTCCAGCAGAGCCTGCGAATTATCAGCCAGCTTGGCGGGGTCATCCAGCATACCGGCGCGCAGTAGAGCCGTATTAATCAACTGGTCAGCCAGCAGCGTAGCCAGGGCTTCATCTTGAGTGCGGAGCTCTGAAAGTTTCATCACAATCGGGTTATGCGGGTTAAAGGCAATCTCCGGATGAGTTTCCGGAATCTCCTGTCCCATTGCGCGCAGATACGCCTTGATTTCCGGGGAAATATCACCCTCACCCTGCAGGGCAATAGCCGGCGCGCTGCTGACGCGCTCACTCGTTGTCACCTTGCTGAAACGGTCCTTGAACGTCTCGCTCACCCAGCTGGTAAGCCCCTCAGCCTCGGAGTCATCCAATCCGGGTTGGTCAGGCTGAGCCTCCAGCGGGGGCAGCTCAAGCCCGGCGCGGTCAATAGACTTAATCTCCTTCTCACCGAATTTCATGAGGCTTTCCACCACAAACTGGTCACCGCCTTCGGTGAAGAAGCCCACCTCGAAGCCGCGAGCCTTAAGTGCATCCAGATACGGAGAATTCTCCAGCTGGCTACGGCTGGTGCCATAAAGTACATAGATATCCTTCTGGTTCTCCTTCATACGGGACACATAATCCTCAAAGCTCGTGAGCTTGCCCGGTTCCGTGAAGGTAGACTCAAAGCGCAGCAGCTTACCCAGGGCATCCTTATGCTCCCAGCTCGTTACCACACCCTCCTTAATGTAGCGGGAGAAGGTGCGCCAGAACTTCTCATACGTCTCCACCTCATTCTTAGCCACACCCTCCAGGTGCTTGATAAAGCGCTTCGTGATAATACCCGCTACCTTACGGAGCAAGGAATTATCCTGCAGCATCTCGCGGGAGATATTCAGCGGAAGGTCCTCGCTATCCACCACACCCGCCAGGAAACGCAGCCACTCCGGCAGCAGCTTCTCCGGCTTGCTGTCAATCAGGACCTTGTGGCAATACAGTGACACCATAGGCTCGCAGCGGCCAAAGCCCATAGCCTCCGGGTTCTCCTCCGGCACAAAAAGCACAGAGTTGAGCACAATCGGGGCATCTGCGCTGAAGTGCATATAACTCAGCGGCTTACTTTCCGTATGGGCAATGAACTGGTAGAAGCCCTCATACTCCTCCGGCTTCACATCCTTCTTGCTCTTCATCCAGATAGCCTGCACCGTGTTGAGATGCTCACCGTTGAAATCAATCGGGAAGCCCACAAAGTTGCTGTACTTGGAAAGGATATAGCGTGTGTGGTCACCTTTGGCAAAATTCCGGGCATCCTCCTTGAGGAAAATCTTAATACTTGTACCGCGGGGCGTATCAGCGGCGGCGTTCTCCAGCTCATACCCTTCCTGGCCATCGCTCACCCACTTTACCGGGGTAGCCTCAGGCTGCCAGGAACGAGTCGTCACCTCCACCTTATCGGCAGCCATAAACACACTGTAGAAACCCACGCCGAACTGACCAATCAAATCCTGCGTGCCACCCTGGCTCTCCTTCATAGCCTCCAGGAACTTCTTTGTGCCAGAATGGGCAATCGTACCCAGGAACTCCACCACCTCATCGTGGGTCATACCAATGCCGCTATCAGCAATGGTCAGCGTACCAGCCTCCTCATCGGTACTGATTGCAATGCGGAGCTCCCGTGCTGGTTCATATATATCAGCCTGAGTCAGCAGCTTGAGGCGCAACTTCTCCAACGCATCAGACGCGTTGGAAACAAGCTCGCGCACAAACACCTCGCGGTCACTATAAAAGGCGTGAATCACAATGTCCAGCAACTGCCGGACCTCCGTCTGGAACTGATGCGTTTGGGCCATAGTCTTGTCAGAATAATGCTTTGCCCGCTATTCTAGCGACTCCCCCCAAAAGGTCAAGCTGGTATCGTGGCAGCGCGGAGCAAACAGATGGAAATTCAGCACACATGTGAAAAAAGCACGGAAAAGTGATTTTCCTGTTTGCAAGAAGATTCATCTATGCTAGAATAGTGGGCGTTGCAATGAAGACCATCGACCGCTATATACTCAAGCAGCTGATATCAGTCACCTTTCTAGGGGTGCTGGCTCTCACCATGCTACTGTTGCTTGGCCAGTTGTTCAAGCAATTGCATGAGCTTCTTGTTGAGAGCGGTGCACCACCCAGCATTGTTTTTGACTTCATTGTCCAGGTGATACCCTTCTCCCTCACCTTCTCAGTGCCGTGGGGGTTCCTGACAGCAGTATTGCTGGTATACGGGCGACTGGCAGCAGACAATGAGCTGACATCCATGCGAATGGCAGGCCTGAGCCTGTGGCGGCTGAGTGCTCCGGCCATAGGCATGGGACTTGCCCTTTCCGCCATGTGCTATTACATTAACATCGAAATAGCACCGCGTGGAAAAAATGCCATGAGTGAGCTGGTCATGAAAGCCGCCATGGATAACCCGCGCAACCTGCTCAACTCCAGCCAGAGCATGACCAAGCTGGACAAGGTGCAGCTGTACATCGAGCACCGCGAAGGGGATGAACTGAAGGGGCTGCACGTGTACCCCATCAGCCGCGGAGCGGGTATGGAAACGGATTTCGATGCCATTCATGCAGAAACCGCCGTGATTGGAGAGTTTGATTTCAAGACGCGCCTACTGCACCTCACCCTCAAGAATGCGCGTATTGAACGCTCCGATGGGCACCTGACCGATATGCCAGCCATAGCAGTCATGCCGCTGCGTATCCACATCCCGCTCAAGAACAAGCGCCGACTCAAGCCCAACCGGTACACCAACAGTGAGATTGTCTACGTGCTGAAACATACAGATGTGACGATGAAGCTGGATATGAGCCAGCTGGACAAATACGAGGCAAACGCGGCAAACAATCCGGCCTTCCCCTGCGCGCAGCAGCTTTGGGCAGAGGTTCGCAATGATACCCACCACTACAATTCGAGCATGAACCGCAAGAAGAACAGGCTTGCCTTTGAAACCGAAAGGGTTCAGCGAGCATCATTTTCCTGCGCCTGCATCGTTTTCTCCCTCATTGGCGTACCGCTGGCCATCACCGCCCGCCGCAAGGATACCTCCACAGGGTTTGCCATTGGCATCATGGTGGCAGCGGTATACTTCCTGGCCCTGGTATTCTGCGAATTATCACGCAAATCCAGTGGTATTACACCCTATATTGTCCTGTGGCTGCCCAATGTCATCTGCACTGCATTCGCCATATGGCAGCACCAGAAAGCCAAGTTCCGCGGTTAAAGCGGGATTGGGCTTTTATGACCAGCTCAGAGCATGACCGCTGCGCCGCTCGTAGTCGGAGCGCTGGTCATCTCCGCATTCACCCACGGCGAAATAGCGGGCTTCAGAGTGGTTGAACAGGAGAGCACAAACGGAGGCTGCAGGCTGCATCATAGCCGTTTCGGTCAGCGTGGCGCCAGTGTAGGCACTGGCATCAAGCAGAGCAAACACCGTTTCCTTCTCCCGGTGGTCCGGCTGGCTGGGATAACCACAGGCCGGGCGTATGGAATGGCTACCCTTCGCAGGCCAGACTGAATTGATGCACTCCTGGGTACACTCAGCCAATGCCTCAGCCAGCATGCTGCACAAGGCCGAGCAAAGCAGAGCACGATAGGTATCATGCTCCGCATTGAACGCGGCAGCCCAGGCATCCCCCCCGGTTACGGAAAGCTGCAACGCGCCCACGTAGCCGGAGCTACCAGCGGGAGCCACGAAATCAGCCAACGCCAGGCGGGGTCTGCTGCTGCGCTTCTGTTGGCGCAAAGAGTGCAGCACCGTGCCATTTTCCAGCACAATATCATCCTGCTTCCGGGCGGCAGGCCAGATACCAAAGACCGCGCGAGCCTGCAAATGCTCCGGAGCCATGGCCAGCAGGGAGCGAGCATCAGCCAGTAGTTGCCCAGCCTCTGCCACCTTATCTGCGGGGGCATGCTCATGAAGCGCATTGCGGGCGGGATTCCACACATCCTGCATTTCAAAATAGCGCAGCAAAATGCTCCAATCAGCGTGCTTTTCCAAATCATTCCAGCTGAGTTCGAAATCCGGGTGAGACTGGCAGCATTTGCACCCCTGCACCACAGCAGCGGTAAAGCGCCCCGTACGCAAGGGTCTGGGCTGGGGCTGCAGCTGCCAATCAATGTTCAAAGCCTGGGCGCGCGCCTCGGCCAGGGAAAGCAATGGGGTTTCCTTCCTGTCAAAATTGCGACAGATTCCAGCCTGTTCCTCACGGTGGGCAGCCATAACAGCCCCCCGTTCCGGCCCCACCAGGGCGGCAGCCACGGGAACAATGGTAGAGGCATCAGCCGTCTGCACCACTACGCCGGATGGATAATGCGGAGCCAGTTTCAACGCCGTGTGCAGCGGGCTGGTCGTAGCTCCACCCACCAGCAGAGGAATTGAGAAACCAGCGGCCTCCATAGCCGCGGCCACCTTGGCCATTTCCTCCAGAGAGGGGGTGATGAGCCCGGAAAGGGCCACCAAATCTGCTTTTTCCCGCTGAACAGCAGCGATGATATCATCACAGGGAACCATGACGCCTAAATCAACCACCTTGAACCCATTGCAAGCCAGAACCACCCCCACGATATTCTTACCAATATCATGCACATCCCCCTTCACTGTAGCCAGCACCACGGTTCCGACAGCATGCCGCTCTCCCTGCCCTTGTTCCAGCAGAGGAGTGAGTACAGCCACGCTCGACTTCATGACGCGGGCGCTCTTCACCACCTGCGGCAGGAACATTTTGCCAGAGCCAAATAATTCGCCAACCCGTTTCATGCCATCCATGAGCGGGCCTTCGATAACGGCCAGGGGGGAACCTAGAGATTCCAGTGCCTCCCGTGTATCAGCCTCCACATATTCGGTGATACCCTTCACCAGAGCGTGCGCCAGTCTGTCCTGCACCGGTTCCTGCCGCCAGGCGGAAGGTGCAGCCTGAGCCTTAGCAGCCGGGGCTGCCCCCTTCTCCTTACTGGCAGCCAGTTCCTGGGCATAGGCAATCAGGCATTCGGTGGCGTCCTCATCACGATTCAGCAATACAGCTTCCACCATCTTGCGGCGATGCGCCGGGATGTTGGCATAATCGTCCATGAGTGCCGCATTCACGATGCAAAGGTCCAGGCCATTCTGGGCTGCATGGTACAGGAAGGCAGAGTGCATCGCCTCGCGCACCGGGTTGATGCCTCGGAAGGAGAATGACACGTTGGAAATACCGCCGGAAATATGGCAGTTGGGGTGCGCTGCATAAATCTCTCCGGCAGCCTGGAAGAAATGCAGGGCGTGGTTGGCATGCTCGGCGATGCCGGTACCAACGGTCAGGACATTCGGGTCAAAGATGATATCCTCCTCTGGGAACCCTACTTTGTTCACCAGCAAATCATATGCCCGGTGAGCAATGGCAATCCTGTCATCCCGTCCGCACGCCTGGCCATTTTCATCAAACCCCATCACCACGACCGCCGCGCCATAGCGCCTCAGCAGGGTTGCGTGATGCAGGAATTCAGCCTCACCATTTTTCAACGAGATGGAATTCACGATTCCCTTACCCTGGGTGCATCGCAAACCGGCCTCTATCACCTCCCAGTCGGAGGAGTCAATCATGAAGGGTACGCGGGCAATATCCGGCTCAGCTGCTACGAGGTTCAGGAAACGGGTCATGGCGGCAGGGCCGTCAATCATGCCATCATCAAAGCAGAAATCCAACACCCTGGCGCCCTTCTCTACCTGCTGGCGTGCAATTTCGAGAGCTTCCTCAAACTTACCCTCCCGAATCAGGCGGGCGAATTTGGGAGAACCAGCCACATTGCAGCGCTCCCCAATGAAGAGGGTTCCCTGACTGCGGTGGTGGTTGAGGGGTTCCAAACCCGCGAGGCGCAACTCTCCACTCCGCGAACGAGGAGAAATAACGCGTGGTGCATAGTCCTGCACCGCAGCACGGATAGCGGCAATATATTCCGGAGTGGTGCCGCAGCACCCACCCACCATGTTCAACAACCCTTCTGCTGCATACCCACGCAGAATACCGGCCATATGCTCGGCACTATGCTCGTAACCAGTGGGGCTCAAGGGGTTGGGCAAACCTGCATTCGGATACAGGCACACGGCGCAATCTGCCAGCTCTGCCAATCTGGTTGCAAAGGGCTTCATCAGGTCGGCGCCCAGGGCGCAGTTAATGCTGATGGCCAGGGGGGAAGCGTGGCGCACGCTGTTCCAGAAAGCTTCCACCGTCTGTCCGGAAAGCGTGCGCCCTGCCTTATCGGTAATGGTGAAGCTGATGATGACTGGGGGTAAATCGAGCTCCTGCCTCAGCTCATCAATGGCAAAGAGGCAGGCCTTTGCATTCAGCGTATCAAAAATGGTTTCCAGCAGCAAGATATCCACCCCGCCCTCGGCCAAAGCCAGCACCTGCTCCCGGTATGCCCGGCGCAGCTGCTCAAAGTTGACGGCACGGTAGCCGGGATCCGTCACTTTGGGGGAAAGGGAAGCAGTAACGGCCATGGGTCCTATGGAACCAGCTACCAGCACCGGCCTGTTCTCCCGCTCCTCCGTTTCCTGGGCAGCCTCACGAGCCAGAGCACAGGCTGCCAGATTCATCTCGCGCACGAGGGCTGCCAGGGCATCATCTGCCAAAACGCCATCATAATAGGCCTGACCTCGTTCTCCCTCCGGAGCATGGTGAAAAAACTCATGCTGCCCGATGGAGGTGGCTGAAAAGGTGCAAGTGGTGATGATATCTGCCCCAGCAGAAGCATACGCGGCGTGAATACCACGGATAACATGGGGCTGGGTCAGAACGAGCAAATCATTATTATTCAATAAATCACGAGAATAATCTGCAAAGCGCCTCCCCCGGTAATCGGATTCCGTCAACTGATGTTTCTGAACCATGGTGCCACAGGCGCCATCCAGGATAAGGATGCGCTTCTGGAGTGTTTGGGTCAGGAATTCACGGCGTTGGGAAGCGGTTGTTCTCATATATCTGACTTGCTGGTAAAGAATGAAACTGCCGGAAGGGTGAATACCCCAGCCGGCAGTTGGAAAAGGATTAATTCATGCAAACGGGAATCAACGGCGGGGAGCCGGATTGCGATGCCAGGTAATGGCACCCTTGCCCACAGCGTAGAGGTATGCCACCATCAACACAGCGATGAAGGCGGTCATGGCAGCAAAGGCTTCACCATTGTTCATAACGATATCCTGGAAACCAAGAGCCCAGGGATACAGGAAAATAACCTCAAGGTCAAACACCAGGAAGAGGATAGCCACCAGGTAGAACTTGATGGAGAAGAAGGAGGGAGCACCATCACCCTCAGGAACGTTACCACACTCATATGGCACGTCCATGGCGGAACGCATCTTAGAGCGGCGCCCGAATGCAATGCTCAGAATGATAATCAGACCGGCAAAGCCGAAACCGGCAATCAACTGGATGAGAGCTGAAAAGTATTCCTGTAACATAACGCGGTGAGGATTTTATACCAGCAAAATGAGTTCAAGTCAATACAAAACCCGTGCGGCACAGCCCATATGCATCACTTTTGTTCCTGAACCCGGCTGGCTTTCAGGAGTTCCTGCAGGCGGGCATCCCAGGCGGCAGCTTCGTTTTCATTTTCCTTGGCGTTTTTGGAATTCCTCAACACATTCACCAGGCGGGCCATGGCAGGTTGATAATCCTGACCAGCAGCCATGCGGAGCATAGCCAGGCCACGTTCCGGATTTTTTTCAACAGGGTCACCCAGCAGAAGCATTTCGGCAAAAATATGCTGGGCCAGAGGGTCTCCAGCCATAGCCCCCTTCTCAAACCATGCGGCTGAGGTGGAGGCATCATCAAGGTATTTATAGTACAAATTTCCCAAGGCTGTTGCAGCCTGAGGCACTGTGTATGCAGCCTTTACCAGCCATTCGACACCCTCCTTCCGGGTGGTCGCATCCTGAGCCAGTACACGCCCCAGGCGGTACTGCCCCTCCGCTATACCGGCATCGGCAGCTGCCCTCCAGTGTTTCATGGCTGCCGCCTTATCAACTTTACCCAGGGAGCCATCATAGTGCAGGATGCCAAGGAACACTTCTGCCTCCTTGCTTCCTTGCGCGGCAGCCAGTGAAAACCAGTTGTAGGCCTTCTGCATATCGGCAGGTACTCCCTTGCCCCCGGCAAAGTAAATTCCGCCCAAATCCAGCTGGGCACGCATAAGCCCACCTTCAGCGGCCTTCACCAACCAGGACAGAGCCCCGGTGAAATCAGATTCATCGTGCTCGGCATTGGGTTTCAGCAAGGCTTGAGCCTTATCGTACATAGCCTGGGGAGAAAGCGTCTCAGCGCTTTGCTCCGGCTGGCAAGCAAGAGAGAACAACAGAGGGAGGAATAACAGCATCCGCTTCATTCCCTCATTATACACGAGGGGGCTCCCGTTTGAAAAGCACATCATGCGACATAAAGGAGGCACCAAGAATGGTGCTTGACTATTTATCAACGGATAACGATTACTTCCCTAAAGACTACGGGACAATTCGGGCGAATCCCTGTCATCCCCCTGTTTTTACGATGTTTTATCTTGCATCAGTGTCAATACCTGCACTATGACCAACCATTGTGATAATGTAACAACCAGCTTGTTTGGTGCCGCAGATGTGGCAAGCCCGCTCCCCACACAAAGCATTCCAGAGGCCTCAATGCGGCCGCAAGATGCTTACGAACTCATCAAGGCCGAACTTCTGCTGGATGGAAACGCCCGCCAGAACCTGGCAACTTTCTGCCAGACCTGGGATGATGAGCAAATTCATAAGCTCATGGATTTGAGCATCAGCAAAAATATGATTGATAAGGATGAGTATCCCCAGAGCGCAGAGCTGGAGATGCGCTGCGTGCGGATGATGGCCGCCCTCTGGCATGCGCCGGTAGGAAACAAGCCGATTGGTTGCTCCACCATTGGCAGCAGTGAGGCATGCATGCTGGGTGGAATGGCAGCCTTGTGGCGCTGGCGGGCCAAGCGAAAAGCGGCAGGAAAACCTTGTGAGCATCCGAACCTGGTTTGCGGTCCCGTGCAGATTTGCTGGCATAAGTTCTGCCGCTACTGGGGTGTTGAAATCAGGGAGATTCCCATGGAACCGGGGCAATACTGCATGAGTGAAGCTGAAGTCCTCAAGCGGGTAGATGAAAACACCATCTGCGTAGTTCCCACCTTCGGCGTCACCTACACGGGGCAATATGAATTTCCCGATGAAGTATGCCGCATTCTCGATAAGCTGGCCAAATCCGGCGGCCCGGATGTGGATGTGCATGTGGACGCGGCAAGTGGTGGTTTCCTGGCACCTTTCTGCGCCCCGCACATTCCATTTGATTTCCGGCTTGAGCGAGTGAAGAGCATCAGCACAAGTGGTCATAAGTATGGATTGGCACCCCTGGGCTGCGGCTGGGTCATCTGGAGAGATGAAAGCGAACTTCCCAAGGACCTCACCTTTGCCGTTAATTACCTGGGTGGCAGCGTTCCTACCATAGCCATCAACTTTTCACGCCCTGCCGGGCAAATCATTGCCCAGTACTATAACTTTGTGCGTCTGGGCATGAAGGGATACCGTGAGATTCACACCGCCGCTTACCAGGTGGCAGCCTACCTGGCTCAGGAAATCGCCAAACTGGGTGATTTTGAATTCATCGCCTCTGGTGACCCCAAAAAGGACATTCCGGCGGTTTGCTTCCACTTCAAGCAGCCGGATGAAGCCTGCTACAACCTCTACGAACTCTCCGACCGATTGAGGCTGCGAGGATGGCAGGTACCAGCATTCTCACTCCCCGCCAATGTACAGGAAACAATCGTCATGAGGGTCATGGTACGCCAGGGTTTCACCATGGATATGGCCAGTCTCCTGATTCAGGACATGAAGCGAGCCATTGACTACCTGAAGGCACACGGATGCAAGGAGCACCTGAAAGAGGGGGATGCCATGATGTTCAAACACACATAATCCCCTGACTCAGCCCATATTTTTGCGAGGTCTTAACCCGCGGGGGTAGCAGGTGTGCTGCTGCTCCTCGCGGCAAAGCTCGAAAGCCCTCTCCGGGTTACCAGGAAATTCACGCAACCGGGCCAACACCCGGTTGCGGGTTTCCAAGGCCGCTTCCAGCGCCGCCTGTTCACCACCGTACTGCTTATCTGAAAAGTAGCGCGTAAAATGCACTTGATTTCGGCACAGTGTCACGCGCCATCCCTGAAATGAAGTGAACTCATAGGTGAAGCGGGTAATATTGCGAATGGTTTTCATGATGGATGCAAGCATACCATATATGCAGATTCATTGCGAACTATATTAGGAAGTCATACAAGAAACCGCTAGGCAACCTATCACCAATTAGTTGTATTACCACTAACATAGCTGGTATCGGTATGACTGGAGTCCTATGATAGCCCTGCCATGAACATGAAATCAGTCACATTCCGATGCTCCCAGCAGCAACACGCCCGCCTCACAGAAGCCATGCGATTTCTGGACTGCACAAGAACCGACCTCATCACCCAAGCGCTGGAAGCCTTCCTCACCTACGCGGAGCAAGAACGCATCTGCCACAAAAACCTATTCGAATTGGTGGATGATATTGACGCCAGCAGCGAGGGTCCCTTGTTCCGCGAACAGGCCTGATATTTCTCCCATAGTGGAGCCTGGGCAATTTTCCGCGTCAAGCGGCCCATTTTTTTCTTTTCTATAAGGGATTTTCGGTGTATAACATCGAGAGTCGCGCACGGCGTGCCTGTTCCCAGTTGCGCGACCCGATAATCTTCAACTCATTCAATAATCGACACTATGAGCAAGTCATTCCTGCCGGCGCAGTACGCGCACCCGTACGAAATTGATGAAAAGTACAGCAAGTCCGTGGCCTATTTCTGTATGGAGTATGCCATTGACAACGTATTCAAGATTTACTCTGGCGGCCTGGGTTACCTGGCTGGTTCACACATGCGCTCTGCTGGAGCGCTGCGCCAGAACCTGGTGGGCGTAGGCATTCTCTGGTCCTATGGTTACTACAACCAGATCCGGGCAGAGGACGGATCCATGGCAGTGCAGTACCTCCGCAAGGAATACAGCTTCCTGGAGGACCACAACATCAAGTTCCTCATCCGCATCTGCGGGGCTCCGGTGTGGGTCAAGGCCTACTACCTGCGGCCGGAAACCTTCGGTACAGCCCCCATGTTCTTCCTCACTACCGACCTGCCGGAAAATGATGACATTTCCCGCTCCATCACCCAGCGTCTGTATGACTCCAACCCCATGACCCGCATTTCCCAGTACATTGTGCTGGGTCAGGGTGGAGCCCGCCTTTTCGAAGAACTCGGCGTGGAGCCTGAAATCTACCACATGAATGAGGCACACGCCATTGGCGCTGCCTTCAATATGCTCGCCCGCAACGGCGGCAACGTGGATGAAGTCCGCAAGCGTTTCGTGTTCACCACCCACACCCCAGAGGAGGCAGGCAATGAGAAAATGGATATCAACCTCATGGCCAATTTCTCATTCTTTGACGGGCTCAACCTTGATAAGGTGCGCTCCATGCTCAAGCTTGACCCGAACGAACAAACCTTCAACTACACACTGGCCGCATTGAGGCTATCCCACATGGCAAACGGCGTATCTGCCCTGCACGGTGAAGTTTCCCGCCAGATGTGGCAAGGGTATAGTGATATCTGCCCCATTACCCATGTGACCAATGCCCAGAACCGCGAATACTGGCAGGATCCCGAACTGGCCGAGGCATACGCCATGCGGGATAAAAAGGCATTCCTGCACCGAAAGCGTGCCCTCAAGAAGGAATTGTTCCGTGTTGTAGGCGAGCAGACCGGGCATCTCTTTGACCAGGATACACTCACCATTGTCTGGGCGCGCCGCTTTGCAGCCTACAAGCGACCAGGGCTCATCACGCAGAACCCGGTCATGTTTGAACGCATGTTGCAACGCACGAACCGCCCGGTGCAGATGATTTGGGCGGGCAAGCCCTACCCCACAGACTTCACGGCAGTGGATATCTTCAACAAGCTCAACAAACTGAGCGAAAAATACCCACGCTGCGCCGTACTCACCGGCTACGAGCTCGGCCTTAGCCGCCTGCTCAAGAACGGCTCCGACATCTGGTTAAACAACCCGGTTGTCACGCGCGAAGCCTCCGGTACCTCTGGCATGAGTGCTACCATGAATGGCTCTATCTCCATCTCGACCAATGATGGCTGGGTACGAGAATTTGCCCGCAATGGCGAAAATTGCTTCCTAATCCCCGAGGCCAAGGAAGGGCTCACTCCGGAGGCTCGCGACCGCTCTGACCGCGATAACTTCTACAGCGTGCTGGAAAGCAAGGTTCTTCCGCTGTACTACGACAATCGGGATAAGTGGATGGACCTAGTATTCAATGGTCTGCATGATATCTGCCCTGCTTTTGATTCGGATCGCATGGCCGATGAATATTACGTGAAGATGTACAATTGCTAACCCCCACCGTTTTCGCACCACCATGAAATTCAAGCTTCTCCACCTGCGCCACTGGGCACTTGCAGCCTACCTCATGTTCATACCCGGCATGGTTCACGCCGCGTACACCAACGTGAGCCCTGAAACGGATGCCCTGGTAACCAAAGCCCACCAGAGCGATGCCGCAGCAATGGAAGAACTGGGAGATATCTACGCAGAAGGGCGTGGAGTGGAGGAGGACAAAGATGAGGCTATGTACTGGTATGCCCATGCCAGCAAAAGTGGCAGAGATACTGCCACGGACAAGCTCTGGAAAATGGAAGGGCATGCCAAACGCAAGGTGAAGAGAATCAAAAGAAAACAAGGTTACAATAAAGAGGCCACAGAAGACTTGTGTACCTACTTGTTCCTCGTCACTCAGAAAGGGCCTTCCAGTCTGCACGACCCGGCAGCCGTACCAAAGGGCATCAAGACCCTGCCCGGGAATATGGGCAAGGTCATGCTGGAAGAATACAAACCTGCCATTGTCAAGCGTTATCTCAAGAAGGGAGCGGATCCCCGCGTCTGTATCAAGGTGGAGGATATCGACAGGCCTCTAGGTGCTAAAGGTTTGAAAATCAGCCCCTTTGAATGCATCAGCCGCAAGCATGACCTCAAAACGCTCGATTTGCTCATTGCCCACGGATGCTGCATCAACCAGCATGGTAACGTCCTGGTTAATGAAATGTTCCGCCAAATGGACAGAGGGGATGCCAAGCTCGCAAAAAAGCTACTCAAATACCTCAATGAACGCGGGCTGAACCTCAACATGAAGACAGACTGGGCTTCCACCAGGCTGATTGACTGTGCGTGCATGAATTTATCCAAAGGAGTCACCTACCTGGCAAAGCAAGGCCTGAATCCTGATGCAGAACTGGAAAAGCGCTATATTCTTATCAGCCGCATCCGTCACCAGGCTGATGGAGACCGCTCCCTGGGCATGGCGGTTCGCAATAAGTGGATCTATACGATTGACGCCCTGCTCAAAGCCAAGGCTGATATTAACTACATCCGCAAAGGCAGGACTGTGCTGGATGAAGCCCTGGCCGCACCAGGTGAAAAGATAACTACCGCCACCACTTACGAAGAAGAATTCAAACGGCTTGACCTCATTGCCCACGGTACGCCCCAGGAGCGCAAGGAAGACAAGACCGGCAGGCTCCGCAGTTTCCCGAATACCAACAACATCAACGTGGCACACCTGCTGCGCCTGGCTGGAGCTAAAACAGCAGCCGAACTCGGCGTGGCTCCCGCCGCAGCGAAAGCTCAATAATCCTGCACGGGGGAGCCGGGCGAGCCCCCCCGGTCGGCAATACCGGACGTAAACGCATTCACGTTTTTCAGATAGTCATTCCACTCAATAAAACTCATGGGGCGTTGGGTGGCTATATGCAGCCGGAAACGCTCCACACGCCGCTCCACCGCTTGAAGCAGCTCGGCAGGAAGAGCCTCAATGGAGGCAGCAGCGGCCTCCAGATGAGCCACTGCATCATGACAGATAAGGGGCAAATCACACCCGGCGCGTATCGCCAGCGCCGCAGATTCGGCGGGAGTGTACCGCTTAGCAATAGCCCCCATGCAGAGATCATCAGTAAACACAACTCCTTCATAACCTAGCTGGTCACGCAAAAAAGTCTGCACCAGCGAAGGCGAAAGGGAGGTTGGATTCTCTGCATCAATCTCCGGAATCAGCAGATGGGCAATCATCAGGGAAGGCAGCTCCGGCATCAGCGCGGTAAAGGGCATGGATGCATCTTTCAAAAAAGATTCCCTCGTTCCATGCAGCACGGGTAAATCGTGGTGGGGGTCGACTTCTGCCGCCCCCATTCCCGGAAAATGTTTCCCGCAAGTGAGAATTCCCCTACCGCTCAGGGCGCGGTTCCACACTCCCGCATGGGAAATGACCTCCTGGGTTCCCTTTCCCCAACACCTACTGGGGAGAGCATTGGCATGCGGCGAAGCTAAGTCCAGCACAGGGGCGAAATTCGTATTCACGCCCAGTGTATGCAGACAGTTGGCACAGTAGTAGGCCGCCTGCCGGATGCAATGACTGCTGCCCATGCGGGCAAGAGCCGAGGCCGAGGGTAGCGCAACCCCGATTCCGGCGGTACGCACAACCCGACCACCTTCCTGATCAATAGCAATGATAGGTTCATCTGCCCCCGTGGTCAGACGGCGCAGTTCATCCGTCAGCTCACGGGTTATTTCATAATCCTCTATATTGCGGCTAAAGAGGATGTAGCCAGCCGGCTGCAAGCGGGAAAACAGCTCACGCTCCTGATTACTGAGCGTGCATCCCTCCACACCTACAATAACTGGCAGCATGGTAATTGGTCTTATTTATCCCCGAAAATGGAGGCTCGGGTAAACATAGGGAACACCGGAATACCTCGGCTCTCAATAGCCTCGCGGCCACCTTCCTGCCGGTCAACCAGCACCAGGGCTGCCACTACCTTGCCGCCTTCTGCCTCAATGGCATCAATAGCCTTCAACGTAGACCCTCCAGTAGTGATGACATCATCCACCACAATCACTTCCTGGCCTGCTTCAAAATTCCCCTCAATGCGCTTGCCCCGGCCATGATCCTTGGCCTCCTTTCGCACCGTAAAGACCTTCAATGGCTCATCAGCCTCCACCGAGTACATACCAATGGCCAGAGAAATGGGATCGGCACCCATAGTCATTCCTCCGATGGAAGTAACACCGGGAAATTGGGGCATAATCTCATCCTGCACCAGACTCCAACCCACCTGGCCAATCAGATTAGCACCGCGGGCATCAAGTGCGGTTATGCGGCAATCGCAATACAAATCACTCTCTTTTCCGGAAGCAAGAATAAAATGACCAGTCTTGATGGACTTCGCAAGCAGGATATTCAAAAGTTCTTTCTTGGCATCTGTCATAGCAAGCTCATTCTACCCTTTCTTTACACGAATTGCAAGGCGTTTTCCCCAGTACCCACTTATTCGCCACACGCAGTCCGAGGATTGTGTAAATAATGGAAACAGCGACAATCATTTTAGACATTTTTTGCTGGACATAACTCTAGCTTTTGAATATCATACTTGTATGCCGTACAACAAACCTCCACATTTGCTTTTTCGCAAAATTCTTGAAATCCTAGATGACATGCGCCGCGACAGCATCAAGGCCATCAAGGAAGCGGACAAGAAAAAGATGTTCGGCCTTACCGTACGCCAGGGTTCTGCCATTTCCCAGCTTAGACTGATGCTTGAGGAAACCCCGGAAGGAGTATCCCTGAAAAGTCTTGCCCAACGCATGCAGATGACGGTTCCCGCCACGTCCCTGCTGGTGGAGGCCATGGTCAGCAAAGGATTCATGATGCGAGAGGCAAACCCGACAGACCGCCGCGCAGTCTGCATCAAACTCACCACTAAAGGAGAAGATATCTTTAACAATGTCTACTACCAGTTCCACGAGGAAGTAGACCGCCGAGCCAAGGCGCTGACGCAGGAAGAACTGGATGCCTTTGCCAGCATTGTGGATAAAATGCAGGGATGAAAACACCTTGTTACCTATTGGTTTCCTCCTTTTTTGCACACTAAAACTTGACTCCCGTCCGGCTTTCGTGTAGCATGCTACAAGAAACATCGCGGAATAGAACGCCACCCCGACAGGTCAACTATTTCCGCAGCATCACTTACAGCCACCTCTTCATATGCCGAACCAACCAAACCTACTGGCGCAGGTACGCCAGCACCTTATCAGCCATGGAGAATCCTACCAGTGGGTCACCATGGGTGCAGAAAATGAGAAAATTGGCCTGGCCTACCTGCCAGTCACCAACACCGAGATTCCCTGTTCTTTCATGTTCACTGAGCTGAAAGACCCTTGCAGCCTGGTGTTTGACGTCAACTTTGCCTACCGCATCACCCCGGCCGACCGAGCAGAGGTCAGCATGCTACTCCTGACCTTGAACGCCAACCTCCCCGAAGGCCAGTTACTCATCGATATGGAGAGTGGCCTGGTGTACTACAGACTCAAGTACGTGGTCACAGACTACAACGTGAGCGAGGCAGACATCCGCGCCCAGATTAAGCACATGGAGGACGTAGGCATCAGCATGGCGCACACCTACCCCCGCATCATCATGCAGGAATTCCCCCTTTACTGATTTTCCATACCCAACAACAAAGAAACACACATATGTCCCTTGCAAAACCCTTAGAAGGAAAAGTCGGCATCGTGACCGGCGTAGCCAACCACCGCAGCATTGCCTTCGGCATTGCCAAAGCCTGGCATGAAGCCGGAGCTAAGCTCATCTTCAATTATCAGGGCGAGCGCCTTAAGGATGGCGTCATCAAGCTGGTAAAAGAGCATTTCGGAGAAGACACCCCGGTTTGCTCCCTGGATGTAACCGATGACCAGTCCATTGCAGACTTCTTCACCTTTGTGGGCGAACACACGGACCATGTAGACATGCTGCTGCACGCCATTGCCTTTGCCCCCAAGGCACCCGGCACCCTGGATGGCCATTTCTCTGATATTCCGCGCGATGCCTGGAATCTCTCCCTGCAGGTTTCAGCATACTCCCTCATTGCCCTTTCCCGCGCCGTAGCTCCATTCATGGTCAACGGAGGTTCCATCACAGCCCTCACATACTACGCCAGCCAGAAGGTCGTGCCCAACTACAACCTCATGGCCGTTTCCAAGGCAGCCCTTGAAACCTGCTGCAAGTACCTTGCCTTTGACCTGGGACGCCGCGAAGCGCCCATCCGCGTCAACTGTATTTCTGCAGGTCCCGTGCAGACGCTCGCAGCCCGTGGCGTATCCGGCTTTACCGGCATGTTCAAGGTGTACGAGGAAAAGGCTCCGCTGCAGCGTTCCTGCACGCTGGAAGAACTGGGCGCCACAGCGACCTACCTTGCCAGCGATGGAGGCGCCGCCATGACGGGTCAGGTGCTTTACGTTGACGGAGGTTACGAGATCGTTGGCATGTAACGCCTTCCTCACTGCCATTTTCAAAAACAAAGCAGCCCCGGTGCAAGCCGGGGCTGCTTTTATTGCAAAGGCAGACACATATCCACAACATCCAACATACGCCCAAACTTGCATCCCACCTGCGGGAAATGCGAGACTTGCTTGAACCCCCACCGCAGGTGGAAGGACAAGCTCGCCTCATTCCCCTGAGTGATACAGGCAATGAGCACCCGGCACCCCGCTAGCCGGCATCGCAGCAGCAGCTCATCCATCAGCATATTTCCCAGCCCCTGTCCCCGATGCTGCGGGTGCAGGTAGATAGTTGTCTCCCATGTGTATCTATAAGCAGCTCGTTCCTTCCAGCGGTGCGCGCAGGCATAGCCCAGCACGCGTCCCTGCTCATCTGCACAAACTAGATACGGATACTCCTGAGCAATGTTTCTGATACGCGTTCCCATTTCCTCCGCACTCAGAGCTTCTGTTTCGAAGGAAACCACCGTTTCCTGCACATAGTAATTGTAAATGGCGGCAATAGCCGGTGCATCATCTGGGCTGACAGGGCGTATCTTCATAACGGTTATTCTGTAAAAGCTAGGAACCCGAGGTTTTCACCTCGGGTTCCTGGAGCATCCCCACGCGGATTCGAACCGCGGTTCTATGACTGAGAATCATATGTCCTAACCCCTAGACGATGGGGACATCTATGATGCTCACAGATTGACTGCAGGCGCAGTATACACCCACGCCCAAGCAGCGTCAAGACAAAACTGGTTAAAATCCCGAAAAAAGGAAAAAAAAATCATTTTGTACATCATGCAACAGAAAATACTTGCACTGCTGCGGGGGATACGCTAGTATCCCCCCAGCACGCAATCAAGCCTGCAACATTCCCGGATGGGTGGCAGAGCGGTTGAATGCAGCGGTCTTGAAAACCGCCGAAGGCTAATCCCTTCCGTGGGTTCGAATCCCACCCCATCCGTTAGCAGGACACCCTTGAAGCTCTGTGAGTTTCAAGGGTGTTTTGCGAGTGCATGACACGCAAGGCTCCCCTGGGGATGATTGACAAGGCATGGAGCATCATGTAGGATAAAACGGCACACCTGCTGATGCCGCATGAAATCCACACTGCTCTTTATCTGTTCGCTGCTTTGCCTGCTCTTTTTCTCCACCCAGCTGATTGCCACGGGAGACCCCCTGCCCCCCGGAGAAGACGCGTATTCCCAGGTTATAGACCCTAAGGCAGCGGAGGCATTCCTGCTCAGCCAGCAGAGTTTCAACACAGGCGTGGGAACACTCAACTTGATACTGGCAGCAATGGCTCTGGCGGCAGCGGTGACCTGCATGTTCCTGCTCAACAAGCCCCGCATTCTGCGTTGGTTCCGGGTGGGTTTGCTGATTTCCAACGTTGTGATTCTGGTATCCTGCCTGGTGCTTTTCTTCATCACCCTCGTGGAGAGCACGCAGCCTGACCCTCAGTGTCTGCAGCTGGTCTTTCCATGGCAGAACTCATTCTGGGCACAGGCCATCAAGCATGTACAGCAGGCGGCCATGTTCCTGAGCCTGTGCTGCGGCATGCTCAGTGGCGTCAACTGCATGGCTTTCTACCTCTTCCACCGCCGCCGCCAGATATACGGGGATTAATCATCCCAGGGTGGGCAATCTGAAGAAGCGGCAGGCATTCGCCGTTGTCGCTGCGGCAACCTCCTCCAGGGAAATTCCGCGCAGGGCTGCCAGCTTTTCAGCCACAAAGCGCGTGCGGCCGGGGATATTAAGCTTGCCGCGGTGAGGTTCCGGTGAGAGGTAGGGCGAATCGGTCTCGACCATCACCCGCTCCAGCGGAGCCCAGGCTGCAACCTCCTGCACTGCTGTCGTTTTCTTGAAGGTGATGATACCGGTGAACGACACCAAGCCATCCAGCTGCTCAAAGATGGCATCAGCCTGCTCCTTTGAGCCAATAAAGCAATGGAACACGGGGCGAACTTTCGGAAAATTGCGGGCAATAGCAAAGGCATCATCGAAACAAGCGGTACCCTCCTTATCGCGCGTGTGGAGCGAGATATTGAGCCCCAGTTCCTCAGCCAGCGCAAAATGCCTCTCCAGCAGCACTTTCTGACGGGCGTGGTACACAGGCTCCTCCCAGCCCTCTGGGGCATCCCAGAAATAATCCAGACCGGTTTCACCAATGGCAGCCTGCGGATGCTTGCGGCAAAGGTCGGCCATGTAATCGAAATCATCATCGCTCACATTGGTAACCTCCGAAGGGTGCGCCGCCAGGCAGGAAGTGATGAAATCGGGCATGCGGCGGGCAAGCTCCAGCTGCGGCAGCCAATCCTGCGGGTGCGTACCCTGCGAGATGCAATGCCCCACCCCCAGCGCGAGCGAATCGGCCCGCACTTGTTCCAGGTCCTCATACTTATCATGCACCAAGTGGCAATGCGTATCGATAATCATATGCAGCGTATACACCAGGGATTGAAAATTGTCAAGGAGAACCAGCTACGGATGTTCTCTTGCCCTTGGCCAGCAGGAGAGTTGCTTTTCACAAAAGTGTTCGCTTTATTTCACGCCTGATTGTATTTTTTTCAGGAAATAGAGCCCGGTAAAAATGCGGGGGTCGAGGGCAATCCCCTGCTTCACCTGGGTAGCAAGCCATGCATCTATATCCTCCAGCGGCGCCTCGCGCACCGTGATACGCTCCTGATCAACTCCTCCTCCTTCGTCCACTCGCCGCAGACCTGTGGCCAGATAGAAGGACAGACTCTCCGATGTCAGCCCTGGTGAAGACGGGCCATGAAAGAGGAAGGTCAATTCTTCGGCCTCGTACCCTGCCTCTTCCAGCAATTCACGACGGGCGGCAGTGGCATCGCTCTCAGGTCCTTCATCACCGCTAAGTCCGGCTGGGAAGCAAAGGCAACGCTGCCCGATAGGCTGGCGGAATTCCTCCACCAGCAGCACTTTATTCTCCGGGGTGCAGGCAAAGATCATCACGGCGCTCGTGTTATTCACGCGCTCGCAGTACTCCCAGCGCCCCTCTCTCACCATGTTGAGGAACTTCCCCTGGTACAATGTTTCCTTCATAAAAAATAAAATGGGGCGGTAAGCGCGAACTCCTACCGCCCCGTGGAAATTCTCATTGGCAGTATTACTCGCGAACCAGCTGCTGGAAGCGGGCCAGGATTCGCTTCGTCACAGGGCCGGCCACACCAGCACCAATCTTGCGACCATCCAGGGAGGTGGCAGCAATCACCTCAGCAGCAGAACCGGTAAGGAAGCATTCATCGGCACAGAGAATGTCAAAGCGGTTCATCACTTTCTCTACGCAGGGAATTCCCAGCTCAGCGCAAATGTCCATCACGGCATGGCGCGTAATACCGCCAAGGCCACCTTCGGTCAACGGAGGGGTCTGCACCTCACCGTTCACCACAATGAAGATGTTATCGCCGGTGCATTCGGCCACATTCCCGCGCTGGTTAAGCATGAGCGCCTCGCCAGCACCCTGAGCCACCGCCTCAATCTTAGCGGAAATGCCATTGAGGTAGTTCAGGCTCTTCACCTGCGGGCAGAGGATATCCGGATTCGGACGGCGGAAGGAGGAAGTAATCATGCTCAGTCCCTTTTCGTACATTTCCTTGGGATACAGGGCAATATTCTGCACGATGATGAACATGCTGGCCTTGGGGCAGTTGCGGGGATTCAACCCCAGGTCGCCCACGCCGCGGGTCACCACCAGGCGGATGTATCCATCCTCCATGCCGCTGGCTGCCACCGTCTCATTCGTGGCGGCGCACACTTCCTCAAAGCTCCAGGGCAAATCAATCATGAGGTAACGCATGGAGTTGAACAGGCGCACTATATGCTCCTCCAGACGGAATACCTTGCCGGAATAGAAACGGATACCTTCAAAGCAGCCATCCCCGTACAGCACACCATGATCAAAGACAGAGACCTTGGCCTCGTCCCGGTCAACCAGCTTTCCATCAAACCAGATTTTCATGATTTTGAAATTTTTGTGAACGGAGGCATTATACGCCCTTTTCCCCACAAAGAAAGCAGAAAAACATGGCATCAGAAATTTTTATTACTACCTGCCTGCTCCGTCTCAGATTTTTTTCTCAGAGAAACAGAAAACCCCGGAGCCTCGCGGCTCCAGGGTTTCCAAACCAATAGAAAGAAATTTCTCAGGCAGCTATCTTTAGCCCAAGGTCGGCTTCTTGGCACGACGCACAGCACCGAAGCGCTTCTGGAACTTGTCGATACGACCCTCGGTGTCCACGAACTGGTTCTTACCCGTAAAGAAGGGGTGGGAGTCAGAGGTGATACCGCAGGAAATCACATAGTGCTCTACACCATCAATCTCTTCCTTCTTGGCAGAAGTAGCGGTGGAGCGGGTGATGAAGCGGCGGCCCGTGGTGATGTCCACGAACACTACAGGATTGTACTTAGGATGGATATCTGCTTTCATAGTCTTTGGGGCTGCGTTACCGTCGCAGCGCGCTGGGATTTTACTCAGCTTTTCCTCATTGTCAAGACGTAATTTGCCAATTCTCTCCTATTGACATGAATTTTAAGTTTTTTTACATTTCCTGCAAAATTGGTAGAATTTACTATTGACACAGCTTTATCTTTGTGTTAATTTAGAACCGTTCCAAGCAACAAGATAGAAAGGACACAGAAAACAATGAGCCAGTACACCTCAACAACCGTACTAGAAGGAGCCATGCGCTGCACCAGCACATTTCCACAGGGTAGTGCCGTATTCAGCACAGATGTTGGAACAGCCCTTGGCGGCCTTGGAGAACACCCCTCACCGGCCCAGCTACTGGCAGCAACAGTAGCCTCCTGTATGGCCAGTATGATGGGGTACATGGGGGCACGTCACGGCATCAGCACCGAAGGCATCTCCATTGCAGCCGGATATGAAGAGGGAAAGAAAGGCATCAGCGCCCTGAACTTCCACATCACCGTACCAGGTGCAGTGGATGAAGCCTCCCGCCGGATACTGGAAGCAGCCGTGAAAGGCTGTCCGGTTGGTGCCGCTATCGCACCCAGCGTAGAAAAGAAGATTTCCTGGACATGGGCCGTATAGCCCGTAGGCTAATAAACAGAAGACAACAAACCATAGAGAGAGAAAAGCGAACGGGAGAGGCAAGTGTGTGGCCTCTCCCGGTTTCATTTACCAGCCCGGGTACATTTCACTTGCCGGGCAGAATCGCATCTGCTACACTCTGGACATGAAGCACCCCCGAATTCGCAGATGGACAAAGCGCCTGGGCATTTTCCTTGGCAGTGCCGCACTGGCCATGCTGCTGCTCACGGGAGGAGGGACGGTATGGCTCTGGTGCTGGAGCTGGGATGGAGCCCCGGTGTTTCATGAGAGTTGGAATGAAGCCGAGCGCGCCGCACTGCTGCAACTGGACGACGAGCTCCGCCAGGCTCTGCAGGAAACCGTTTCCTCAGTGGATGCCAGACCGGATTTTTTCGGGTTGCTAGAGGGACAGAACAATCTGGAAGCATTGGCAGATGAACTTCACACCATCTATATCGGCAGGGAGCTGAGCGCAAAGTTCCACGAGCAGTTGCACCGGGTGGCCGGGAATGCCAATGGAGCAGATGACGAGCTGATTACTTATGGCACAAACCCAGCCCACCAGACAACGCTAGCCATCTGGGCGGCACTAACCGGCAATCTGCCCGCACTGGAAGCCCTCATTGCCCACGGTGCCAATCCGAACACCCTCCTATATGACGATAAAGGCACCGAGATGGATACCCCACTCACGCCGGTCATCAACGGTTGCTTCCTGAACGGCGAACGTATACCTTGGGAGAAACGGCGAGAAACGGCGGATTTCCTGCTGCAGCATGGAGCCGATATCAATGGCACCAAGCGCGTTATCGGGCTCGCTTGCGACCTTCCCCTGGTGCTGCATGGTGAAAGTGCACCCTGGCTCTGGGCTCTCGACCACGGCAAGACCATGAGTATCGAAAATCTCTGCAACATCGTGGCAGAAGAAGGTGCCATGCCCGTTCTCGAACGCATCCTGCGCGAAAAACGCATTGATATCAATGATGTGAGCGGCACAAAAACCGCGTTGCAGGCACTTCTGCACCCACTGCGATATGTGCCGGACGATGAAGCATGGCAGGAACTCCAGGAGCGGCAGATAGAGCCGCGGCTCGATATGCTGCTGGCCGCCGGCGTCGTCCCGGCCCTGCTTCCGAAAGAGGCAGAAGCTCAACGCCCCGGCGAAAGTGATAATGAATACCACGAGCGGTTGCTCAATACCCGCGCCTGTGATGATTTACCCGCAGACATCGTTCTCTCCGCTCTGGAACAGGCAGAGCTTCCCCAGCACCGGGAGCTCTGCCAGCGCATTCTCAACACACTCCGCGCCGTCGGAGCCGAAAAGCCGGCCAGTTCCACATCTCCGGACGCGCCCTGAACCCCGCTTCGCGGCATGCGCAGCCCCCATGCAGGGAGACAGAAAAGACAAGGCGAAGAGCAAGGTGCTCAGGTATTTACTCATGGTTCAGATACAATCCGGGTATTGGGGGAAAGACCGTAAACCTGGGGCTCATACATGAGCTGAGCCTGGGCGGGCGGCGCGGCAGAGGTGCCAGCGCGCTTCACGCGGGCGTAGTACTGCATGTTGAGCAGGTCGCGGCCCTCCCAGCGGGTGCAGAAGCCACGCACGCGATCGGCCAGGTACTCGCGGTGATCGAACCAGAAGCTCCAGCGGGTCGGTTCCAGACCAGCAGACTGGCCGGGCACATTGGGGTTGATGGCCTCCATGCAGGAGGGAAGATAATCCTCCAGCACCAGGTACTTCAGCTCATCTGCCACCTTGGCACAGGTGAGCGTGACGCGCACCACATCACCCACCTTGAAACTGGAGGCAGGGCGCCACACGCCATCCACCCCCTGGGTTTCATACAGGCGGGTGACCTGAAGCCCGCGCTCTGTCACCCCGGGGTAATCCGAGGCAGACGGCAGAGCCCGCACACGCAGCGTGGCATACACCGTGCCACCGGCAGCAGCCAGTGTGGTGGGCAGCGACTTCATCTCCTGACCGGGCTGCCAGGGCAGTTTCACCACGGTGGCTTCCTTGCCCAGCTGCATCTGCAAGCCATCCTGCAAGGCAAGTATGGCCGAGCCTCCCTGCTCCTTCTTGAGGTTGAGGTATTCCACCAGGGCAAAGAGCGTCCAGGAATTGCCCTGGGTGGTGCCGTGGCGATGGTCGCGGCCCACGCTGCGCATCCAGGTGCGGAAGGCGGCATCTGCCGCATCGGGGTTCTCCAGCATGCTGAGCATGAATTGCAGGCTGGACTTCGTTTCGCGCAGAATCCAGTCGCGGGATTCATCCTCTTTCAGCATCTCACGCAGAATATCCTTCATCTGCCCAGTCTTGCCGCGGGTGCGGGCAATGGCAAAGCGAGTGCGGGCCGATTCCTTGGCAGCAGAGGTCCACCACAGGTAGCTGTAGAGCCTGTCCATGGCATCCTCGGGCACCTCGTATCCCATTTCCTGCGCCAGCTTGAACACATAGCCCACATGCGCTGTGGCCCACAGGCTGGAGTGGTTCCACCCGCCCCAGTAGGAAAGGCCTCCATCCTCGCACTGACGGGGCAGCAGCTCATCAATCACTTTCTGCACTACCTTCTTCACATCCTCAGGGCGGGTCTGAGCCATCTTCGGGCAGAAAGGGGCCAGGTGTTCATACAGCAGCCAGGGAATAAGCGCCGAAGCGCGTTGCTCGGTGCAGCCGTAGGGGTACTCCAGCAGGAAATCCGCAGCCCCGGCCAGATGCAGCAGAGGATTGGCCGAGGCCACCAGCTCCAGCTCACCACGCGTGGCGGTACCCACCTCGCTGCCCAGCAGCGTGGCCAGCTGCACCGCAGCCTCGCCCGGAGCGAGGGTGAAGCGGTGCGTTTCCTTGAGCACCGGCGCGGGGAAACGCACGGCGAACTCGCCCTGCACCGCATCGCTGCCGGGTTTGCCAATCGCGGTCCAGCGCAGCTTCTGCTCACCTTCCGCTGTGGCCTTGAAATCGAAGAAGAGCGTGCCGCTCTGGCGCGCGCCCAGCGTGATTTCCTGCGGGGCGGCTGCACCCTCCAGCGTGACACACCAAGTGCCGGGTTCATCGGTATTGTTCACGATGGAAAGCGGCAGGCGCAGCTCATCGCCCAGGCTCATGAAGAGCGGCGTGCCGGGCGTGAGCATCACGGGCTGCGCCACGGTAAACACACCCCTGGACGAGCCGAAGCGCTTGCCGCTCCTGTCCACCGCCACGGCAATCACCTCATAGGTGGTGAGCGTGTCCGGCAGGGTCACCTGGGCGGAGAAATGGCCACTGGCATCGGTGCGCAGCGCCCCCTTCCACACCGCCACCGGGGCAAAGTTGGTGCGCAGCCGCGGAGCCGCCCCGGGTGCATCCGGCAAGGCGGCATAAAGGGGGCCTTCCTCCGCGCCCTCCCTCTCTTCGGCTTCTTCATCACCCGGGGGGACAACTGGAGCCGGGGCTACCGCACGGGCCTCATATTGTTCGCCGTAAGATAAAGCATCGTCCAACATGGTCAGTATGCCCTTCCTCTTCCGGGAAGCCCTTCCGAAGCCATGCATGCGGAACGAAGGACTGAGCGAATACCCCCTGCCCACCAGGTCACCCTGCCAGAAGCCGGGCATGAACTGCAGCAGGGATTCACGTGCGTGCGAGCCGTAGCTCGATGAACGCACCAGCGGGAATCTGCGGGCATCGCCGGTAAAGAAATAAGCCTCCGGGTCGGGGTAATCATAATGACCTACGGAAAGCATGCCGGCATCCACGGCATAAAGGGTCACCTCGGTCTCTGCGGGCTTGCCGTCTGCCTGCACCTGGCCGGAAAGCGTAATCGTCTCTGCCGGGCGGCAGACCTGCTGGGGCAGATTCAGCGATACCGCCAGATGATAGCGGTGGATGGGCACAAAGCAGGTCGATTCCGTGCAAACAGCCTTATCCCCTGGCTTCTGCCCCGGCAGAACCAGCGTGAAGCTGAGGGTTCCTTCCTCGCCCTCGGCAAGCGGCACACGATACGTCTGCTTGCCCGCCTGCACCGGCAGGGTCAGGTGGCGCAGCTTCTGCCCGCAACCCACCAGCACATGGGCATGCCCGGCATGCGGCAGCTCCGCCAGCAACTCAGCCGCGCCATCAAGGGCCGTGACTTTCAGCTCCGGACGGACCTCATCCCTGGTTCTGAAATTCCATGTCCGCCTCCTGGTTTCACAGCAGCGCCCGGCTGCATCACGACCGGTAGCAACCAGCCAGTCTGCCTTTCCGAGCAGGGCTTCCAATTCCTCCGGGAACGGTAATCCCAGCTCACAATTAGCCGGCACGGTAAGGCTGCCGCTCCAGAGCGCAACCTCCTGTTCCTTGCAATAGCCCAGACCGTTGGGGCCAGGGGTGCACTGTTCCTGATTATCCACCAGCTTCAGCTGCACCGTCTGCTCACGATTCAGCGGCTTGCCTGTGCGGGAATCCATCAGCTTGATGCGCTTGCCCTCGCACTTGATCCAGAAATCAGCAGGGTAGATATTCTGCCGCAATTCCTTGATTTTCACGTATTCCTCGCGGTCGTTCACCACATCGCCGCGCACCACGATATGCTGACTTTGCCGCATGGTTTCCGTCACCGCGCAGGGGATGACCGCCTTCCCCTCTGCATCCAGCGTGATTTCCTTCTGCTCACCGGAGATAACCAATTTGCAACGGGCACCGGACAGCGGGGTGCCGCTGTAATCCACCGCCGACACGCGCAGCGTGAATGACTCCGGCGCCACCGGGTCGATATCCAGCTTGCGCTCAACCTTGAACGCATCGCGCCGGAACACCTCGCAGCGCACCGCTGCGCTTTCGCGGAAATAACCGCATTTCACCTGCACTTCATACCTGCCGGTCACGTCATCCTCACCGGTCGGCAGCGTAAATGTGGTCTCGAAGGCACCGAAATCCCCGAGCGGCAGCTCGCGGCTTTCCAATTCCTCGCCATTCGGGTGGAGCAGTTTTACGCTCACGGTCTTTTCCTCAGGAAGGGCAGCGCTGCCGTCCGTCTGCAACCTGCGCAGCACCCCACGCACATGCACCTCATCACCCGGGCGGTAGAGGGGGCGGTCCAGCATCAGCAGGGCGGATGCCTTTTCCGAAGACAGCGCAGGGTCATCAAACTCTCGCCGTGTACTGAACGGAGCCCGCACCAGCACCACATCGGCCCCGGAGCGTACCCAGACTTTGACACCGCCATGCCAATCCTGCGGCAGCCAGACGATACCGTTGCGGATATCAAGCTGCCGGGGCTTATCCGCGCTATCCAGCCAGGAAATAGTGCCCTCTGCCACCGGGCTGCCATCCGAATAGTGATTCACCAGGATGGCGTCCTCACCGAAGCTCACGTTCAAATCGGTCACCTGCACCACCACATCGCGCCGGGAATCGAGAGATTCCTCCGCGCGTTTCAGCTGCCGGAGCGCATCGCGAACTTGCGGGTTGGACTCAGACTCAAGCCGCAGCAGGTACATACCGGGCAGAGGCTCGCGACCTATGGCATCATCGAGCCGCAGCACGGCTTCACCACTCTGCAGCATGCCATCGGAAAGCGCCGGAACCCGGCAACCCGGGAAAGGAGTGGCATTCTTCAACACCATGCGGCTTCGCGCAGCTGCCCACTTCTCCGACTTGCGGGCTGCAGACAGCCTCGCATCAGCCGCTTCCTCAGCCTCAGAATCTTCCATCCCCCGCCTGTAGCGGGATTTCACCATATCATATCTCAGCTTGCTCTCGGCCACGCCGGAAGTATCGTGCAGTTCATGCCGGAAAGCAGAAGCCGTCATGTCATGCGCCAGGCGCCAGGCCTGCACCTGCACGCCGCTCACATTGGCCGCAGGAATACGCAGCCGGCGCTCTCCCTTCAGCGGCACAATCACATCTGATTCCGGCAGGAGCCGGGGCCAGGCAGGATTCAGCGCAATGCGGTGGCGGTGCTCACCAGCCACCTTGAAGCCGAGATGCGACTGGGTATCCGCCGGCAGCACCACATCCAGCAGAGCCGGAGCCGTGGCCGATACCTCCACCACAAAGCCCATGCACTGCCCCTGCGGCACATAGCCCAGGAAAGCAGATTCCTCCTCCTCTTCTTCCTCGTCATCATCATAGCGCCAGCCCTGCCGCACCGGCTCCATCTCCAGCACCCCGGCATAGCGGAACTCCAGGGTCCCGGTCTCCAGCTTGAGCTTCTTCTTCCCGGTTCCGGCAGGTTTGGCGGCATTGGTTCCCACCGCCAGCTGCATGCGGTCGAAAAGCGCCGGCATATCTACCGTGGACATGGGGTTACTGAATCGCACTTCCAGCCGGTATCCCTTGTCAGCATCGGTCAGCCATTTCACGCCGGTACCCAGCTCAGGCAACGGGGTCACCTCACGGCACACGGGAGAATCACCGCAGAACCCCTGCCCCTCCTTCGGCTGTACCAGAAGGTGCCACTCATCATCTGCCGACAGGGGTCTGGACGGGCGCACCACCACATGCCCCGGCAGCGGACTGTCTTCCCGCAGCTTGCTCCATACCTTCCTGCCCCGCTGCTGCAGCTGCTCCAGCGATGCGCCGGTAATCCCCTGCTTCAGGTATGCGGGTTCCACCGTGGCCTCAACGCGCCCCACGTAATAGGTATTCCCCGTCCAGAAGCTCGACTTTGCCTTTCGGAACACAAAGCGCAACGGGGTAGACGGCGAGAACTCCATGCTTTCCTTCGTACGATACTGCTGCGGGCACACCACAACCCCCAGGCCCCGGGCATCCATGAAGGATTTGCCCTCCAATTTATCAGCCGGACAGCGGAACTTCACCGGCTCCGTCGGCACAGGCTCACCGCCCAGGTAGGTGGTGCCGGGCTTTATCCGGAAGGTATACTCCGTGGCGCAGGAGGTGCCTTTCGGGAAACTGATGCAAAGTTCATCCTGGTCCGTCCACCGGGCAATGGGTTTGTGCTTATCATCCCCGGTAATGGTAAACAGATGCCGCCCCAGGTCTTCATCACTGTAATGGTATCCGTCATATCCCCTTCCATTGCCCACCACGGTCATGCTGACCAGCGGCTGGGGGTATGTCAGCTCCACACTCCGGTGGTCTTCGCACACACTCGGCACCTCATCCCCCGCCGCCACAGGCAGCACAGATGCCATCAGAACCTTGGAAATCAATCTCATGCGTTTCATAGAACAATACCTCTCCGTATTCTAGCACAGCAGCGTGCCAAACCAAGCAAATTGTACGTTTTTCCGCCCCGCCTCCCGCGAATTCCATCCATCCGGGTCTCAGTCTCCCCCAAACACTGAAAAAGGCAGAAAAAACAGATTTTTCCACCGAAAACGCATTTTGTGCAAAAAAAGGCTTGCGTCCGGCGCGGAGATGAGTATAATGGCTCCGCTTCCACGCAACACCCGGAAACGGGGATGCGGAATAAGCAAAAAGCGGATGTAGCTCAGTGGTAGAGCGCAACCTTGCCAAGGTTGATGTCGTGGGTTCGAATCCCATCATCCGCTCTCCCAAAACACGCGGATGTAGCTCAGTGGTAGAGCGCAACCTTGCCAAGGTTGATGTCGTGGGTTCGAATCCCATCATCCGCTCTCACCAATAACATCGCGGATGTAGCTCAGTGGTAGAGCGCAACCTTGCCAAGGTTGATGTCGTGGGTTCGAATCCCATCATCCGCTCTCAAATAGAAAGGCCTGCCCAAAAGCAGGTCTTTTTGTTTGCTACATCTGCTCGTGAGGAGGCGGCGGTGGCGGGCGATGTCCACGGGGGCCAAACGGTCCGAAGGGACGTGGCGGGCGATGGTGGTGACGATGGCGCCACTGGCGGCGCATTTCCTGTATACGGTCACGCACCTCCTGCAAACGCTTGCTATCATGGTCTTCCAGCAAGAGGGAAATTTCAGCCTCCTGCTGGGAGCGGTCCTCCTCAGCCTGGGGATGCATGGAAACCAGGATGGCGAGGCGCTCGCGCATTTCAGCGGTGTACTCACCGCGAGATGTGACCAAGGAAAGTACCCCCAAGGTCATTTCGTTTTCGCGCAACGCGTGTTCTTGATACCCTTCTGCCGATAAGGCAGAAGAATACCTGTCACGTGTAGCAAGGTACAGCATCAACATCTCAGAGCTTCCGGGGTCCTCAGCCAGGAGGTTGCGGGTATACCGGGCAGCCCGCCGCAGCATTTCCAGGTTTTTCTCCCCATGAGGGCGCATGCTCCACTGCACATAGGCTCGTTTGATGAGGCGGTTATCGGGATAGCGCAGCAAAAGAGAATCGAGCAGTTCCTCCATGCGCTCCCCCTCCGCGAGCAGCATATGGCGAAGCTCCGGGCGCATGGGTTGGGAAAGCAATTCCACGCGACGCATCTGAACACTTTCATTGTCAGGAAGTTCAATAACTAGCTGCTGCATCAGTTCCACGGCCTGCTGCATATAGGCCATACGCTCGCGGTGCTGCTCCTGGCGCCGGGATATGTGGCGATGAGGAGGCCGATCCCCCCCAAAACCACGGTGGAGTGCATTCAGACCAGGCTGCCAGCGCCTTGAATAGCGATTACCTGCACTGAGCATTTGCAAGGAGCGCACTATTTCCAGTCTTACTTCTGCATCGCAGTCAGGCTTCACATCCTTCACCAGCTCCTTGAGATACGATTCTGCCAGCTCGCGTTCATTGAGAGCGTAGAGCGCAGAGCACAGGCCGTTTGTTGCGCGGACATAATCCAGGGAAGCAGGCGTTGTATTTTCACGGGCTCGCAAAAAATAGTTCCTGGCCATGGGGTAATCCCGGATTTGCAGAGCAATAATGGCCAGCGTATAACTCGCAGCAGCCATCTTATTGTTTCTGCTATCAGCCAAGGCTGCTATTTCCTCATAATAAGGCATGAGCTGCTGGAGTAGCTGGGCGTCTGCCCGCGTAGGCTGCCAGAGCATATCATCGCCGGAATCGCGATTAGCCATATTGGTGAAAATCTGCTGCAATGCGGCATCTGCAATGGTCGCATTGCGTTCTGCCAGCCTGCGCTGGGCATTCTCACCAGCATATCCCCATAAAATGCTGCCAAACAAAAGAAATACCAGCAGAGCCGCAGCGTGGCTCCACAGCGCAACCGCCGGACGCCGGCGCATCCACATACCGTAGCGCCGCAACCATGAGGCGGGGCGGGCAAGCACCGGCTCCCCGTTCAGATAGCGGCGCAAATCTGCTACCATATCAGCCATGGAGGCGTAGCGTTCAGCCGGATCAAAGCAGATGCTCTTATTGATAATGGCACCCAATTCACCCTCTCCACGTAAAGCCTTGAGAGGTTCATTGCAAATCCGCTGAATCAGTTTTCCCGGTTCAGTCTCACGGAAGGCAGGCTTGTTACTTACCAGCTCATAAAGGGTGACGCCCAGACTGTACTGATCACCAGCAAAAGAATTCACCCCCTTTAACAAACGCTCCGGAGGCATATAGCGGAGGGTACCATCATGGCTCTGTGTAACCAGCGGAGCCATTTCACCACTATTGAGCAGGGTAGCCAGTCCAAAATCACTCACGCGCAGGATACCTTCTGTGTTCAACAAGAGGTTTCCTGGTTTAACGTCCCGGTGCAGTACGCCGCAGGAATGGGCATAAGCCAGAGCCTGGGCCGCCTGCAACCCCACCCGTGCCACGGCCTCCTCATAGGGAATGCCGGGAAACGCCTTGCGGATGCAGGCGGGTGTCACCCCCTGCCCCTCCACCAAGCTCATCACGTAGTAGCGGTATTCTCCCTCCTGACCAGCACCAAACACTTCCACGATGTTGGTATGGTGCAAAGCAGCAATCACGCGGGATTCATTCTCAAAGGCTTCACAGTGGCGTTCATCTGCATTCCATGCAGGAGAGAGGATTTTGACGGCAACCTCGCGGTGCAGGGATTCCTGCATGGCGCGGAAGACCGTTCCCATTCCCCCTGTGCCAATACGTTCCAGCAAGCGGTATCCACCCAGAGATTCCGGATAATGGGAGATTCCAGGAGTGGTACTATGAGTACTGGCGCTCAGGCTTTCCATTTCCACCACGCTTTTGAGTAATTCGCGCAGTTCAGCAGAGCATTCCGGGTGAGCCTCCACATAGGATTCCAATGCAGGAGCATCGCCGTTTCTCATGGCAGCCAAGTAATCCTCCACGAGACTTGCCAGCAACTCTTCGTTATCCGATGGTTCAGGCATAGGGATTTTCCTTATAAACCAGCTCCTGAAATCGTTTCAAAGCGCGGACATAGCGTATACTGGCCGCTTTCGCTTCAATTTCCAACGCCGCAGCGCACTCTGCATTTCCCATTTCCTCAAAGTGGCGCAGCTCCAGGATTTCACGATCCTTTTCAGAAAGCTGGGCCAGCACCCGGCGAGCCAAAGCTAGCCGTTCCATTCGCTCCAGATGCGTGCGCGGGCTGGATATGGTATCAGCAAAATGCGCCCAGGCATCAGCCACACCTTCATCATCTTCCGGGCTGCGTTCCTTCATAGCATCCCGCTTGGCTGCTGCCAGGTGGTGACGCTCCATGTCGGTAAGCGTCTGCAATGCTATGCGGCGCAATTTCACATACATGGGAACCTCCGGTGCTGCTTGCAAAAAGTCCAGCCGACGCCCACATGCCAGGTAGGTCTCCTGCAACAAATCCTCTGCACTCATGCGGCGCTGCAGCACGGCAGGCATCCGCAGCGCCAACATATGCAGCAAACGCTCGCGGTATTCCAGCCATACCTCAGCCAACCACAGGTTCTCAGGGGCTTCATTCATGGCATTAAAAAAGGCGGTCTGCCGTATTACCCTTGAACCAGGAACGCAGACCGCCTATCAGAATCCACATAAACCGGAACAATCAATCCGTCACGTTTTCCTCGCGCAAATCGCGCACCATGAGCTCCTGCAAGGCCTCACTCGGATGCTTGCCATTGTACAGAATCTCATACATGGCGTCCACGATAGGAGTACGCACGCCCAGGCTGCGGGACATCTGGTAGGTTGAGAGAGTGTTCGGCACACCTTCCACCACCTGCCCAATCTGCTTCAGACATTCATCCAGCGGCATGCCCTTGGCCAGCATGCGGCCGGCAGTCAGGTTGCGGCTGTGATCCGAATAGCAGGTAACAACCAAATCTCCCATGCCGGAAAGCCCCATGAAGGTTTCCATGCGGCCACCGCGGGCAATGCCCAGACGGGTCATTTCTGCCAGGCCGCGGGTAGAAAGAGCCGCGCGGGCATTATCCCCCAACCCCAGTCCCGCGCAAATTCCGCTAGCCAGGGCAAATACGTTCTTGATGGCGCCGCCTATCTGCATACCCACTACATCGCTGCTGGTATAGATTCTCAGGAACCCGGTACTCATGCGCTTCTGCACGGCCTTGGCTATTTCAATATCTTCAAAGCCTATCAAGGTAAGGCTGGGCAGGCCCTGCACAATATCCTCTGCATGGTTCGGACCAGAAAGAGCACCCACAGGATACGGCACGTTGGCGGCCAGAATCTCGCTCATCAGCAGGTGGCTGTCCTTTTCAATTCCCTTGGAGCAGGACACAATCACCGCATCCTCTGCCAGTCCCACATTCGCCAGGCTGCTTGCCACGCTACGCATCACAACGCTCGGCACCACAACTATCACCAGCTGGGAGCCGGCAACATCTGCCCAATCGCTCGTCACCGTGACATTTTCCGGCAGCGGGCGGGCTCCCTTGACTGGGATGAGGCTCATGCGTGTTTCCCGGATAGTGGCAGCTTCCTCCTCCTTATACGTCCAGAGTACCACCTCACCCTCCGGCTGGGCAACTGCCGCTGTATAGGCTAACGCCGTTCCCCATGCGCCGGCGCCAATGACTGCGGTTTTCTTGAAAGTTCGTTCCATATGTCAATCCGAATTATTTTTTGGAAGAAAAGGCCTTGGGTTCTGTACCATTCAGAATACGCACGATGTTCGCACGGTGCTTGTAGGTAACAAGAAACAGAATCACAAAAAGCAGCCCCAGCACCATGCAATCTGCCGCTGAGTACACACCGTCCTGAAGCCAGAACTCTGCCGCGGCCGCCGCAATCATGCCCAATCCAGCCATGATGCTGGAGAAAGAAACGTAGCGGGTTGCAACCATGCTCAGCAACCAGGAGAGCAAAGCAGCTCCACCAATCCAGGGCGAAAGGGCAAACAGGCAGCCACCTGTCGTTGCCACGCCTTTCCCCCCTTTGAACTTAAGGAAGCAAGTGTAGGTATGCCCCATAATGACCGCAAACATGACCCCCAGGAACCACCCCATATCCACCGGACTGAAGGCTGATAAACTACCACCCAGGTGGTACTTCATGCAAAGCAAGGGAACCATCCCCTTCAGGAAATCCATAAAAAACACTGGGATGCCCCACCCTTTACCCAGAACACGCACGGCATTGGTAGCCCCTATGTTACGGGAACCGTGTTCACGCAAATCAATACCGTTCAGGCGCCCTGCGATGTAACCGAAGGGCACAGAACCAATCAGGTAGGCTGCAACGATGTACAGAATATTCTCAACCATGTGCATTAAGTATACTCTAAAAGTTTTATCATGGCAATATGTTTTTCACCCAAATGGCACCTAAATAACAAAAAAAGGATTGCTCTGTCACCAGAAAGAAGCGGTGCACCATGCGTTTCAAGCACCGAGGCACATCCATGCACGCTGACTAGACAGACCAGGGGGAAGCGTTGTAGGCAGCATCAATGGCATCTGCAAGGAGGTTTTTCACCTCTGCCACCTGAGGCACGGCAATGATACCGCGCGGCAGTTTCACCCCATCCACTTCCTCATAGTCAAAGATAATACTGCCGCTGCCATCCTGCTGCTCCTCAACCTTCTGAATAAGGCCCAGCATCAGGAACCACTCCTGAACAACACCCTTTGGGGAAACCGCCAGTACGCGCTTAGGAGTGATTGCAAACACAGTAGCAGCCTCGGAAGGCGACTTTTTGCCAAACAGACGGGCCAGCACCCCCACGGGACGAGTCACAGCACCCCCCTTCCCCTGCCATAGGGGCTGCTCGCCCGGCCGCAGGACCGCAGTCAGACGAGCTTGTTCATCTGGTGTGAGTGGGCGCCACATCATCTCAGGAACAGCCGCAGCAGGCAGCTCTTAATCTTATTGTAAGGCTGGTAACGGAACGGGAGGTCAAGCCAGTTCCCCTTCTTGAGGATGGACTTGTAGTGCGTGAACGTATCAAAGCCCGTTTTCCCATGGTAGGAGCCCATGCCGCTGTTACCCACACCGCCAAATGGCATGCCATGCACCGCCAGGTGGATAATGGTATCATTCACGCAACCACCCCCAAAGGCCAGGTGCTCCCGGAAGCATTTTTCCGTTTCCTTATCCGTGGTAAAGAGGTAGGAAGCCAAGGGGCGCGGGCGCGAAAGCACAAAAGATTCCACATCTTCCCATTTATCCCAGGAAAGCATGGGAAGGAGTGGCCCGAAAATCTCCTGCTGCATGCAGGCAGAATGCGGTGTAACCTCATCCAACAAAGTAGGCTCAATACGGAGAGTCTCCGGTACCCCCTGCCCGCCAACCACGATAGAGGCATCATTCATCAGCCCCATCAGACGCTCAAAATGACGGCGATTGATAATGTGGGTCAGCTGATCATTCTGCACAGGATGCTCACCCAGCATCTCCCTCACCGCATCGCTGAACTCAGAAACAAACTCCTGCTTCCGGCTGCTGTGAACCAGCAGGTAATCCGGCGCCACACAGGTCTGACCGGCATTGAGAATCTTGCCAAAGGCTATGCGGCGGGCAGCCACCTTCACATTCGCCGTCTTATCCAGGATACACGGGCTCTTTCCCCCAAGCTCCAAGGTAACCGGCGTAAGCTGGCGGGATGCGGCTTCCATGATTCCATGCCCCACGCTCGGACTACCGGTGAAGAAAATATAATCAAACTTCTCCTCCAGCAAGGCATTGCAATTCTCACGGCCGCCCAGCACCACCTTCACATACTCAGGCGGGAAAATGCTCCCCAGCATCTCGGCCAGCACTGCAGAAGTAGCTGGCGTGGTGGATGAAGGCTTGACCACGCAGCAATTTCCCGCAGAAAGCGCCGCAATAAGCGGATCCAAACACAGCAGCACTGGATAATTCCACGGGCTCATAATGAGCACCACCCCGTATGGGTCAGCCTCAACCCGGCAGCAACTGGGAAAATGCGCCAGCGAGGCCATCACCCGACGAGGCTTGCTCCAAGAGCGGATATGCTTCAGGGTATCACGCAAACTACCCAGCACCAACCCGATTTCGCACATGTAACCCTCTGTGGAGCACTTGCCCAAATCTGCTTGCAGAGCCTCCGCAATGCGCGGTTCCCACTCGCGGATTGTCTGCTGCAACTTCGTCAATGCGCGGATGCGGAACTTCACATCTCGCGTCATGTGCGTCAGGAAAAACTTACGCTGATTCTCAACAATTCCGTGCATATCAATAAGCGGCATTAAGGATTTCAACCACCTGAGCCTCATCTGCAGAACGGGGATTCACAATCAGCGCACCATCATTCACCGCAAACTCAGCAACCTTGGCAAAGTCTTCCGGCTTCACCCCGGCGTCCTTCAACGTAAGAGGCAGGCCACAAATGGCATTCAATCGCTGCCCCAGCGCCGTAACTGCTTCAATGGCAGCCTCAGCGCGCTTTTCTGCAGGAGTTGCCATGGCGGCATCCATACCCACCAACCAGGGCAGCAAATCCGCATAAGCCCCACGGCAACGCTCCAGGTTAAAACGCATCACATGCGGCAGCAAAATCGTCATAGCCACGGCATGCGGCACGTGGCATACACCACCCAGAGCATGCCCGATGGCATGCACCGCACCCACCATGCTGTTCGAGAACGCAATGCCCGCCATGGTCGATGCCACCGCCATGGCCCCGCGAGCCTCCTTGTTAGAACCGTTGCGGGTAGCCTCCTCCAGATTCTCGCAAATCAGCTTAATGGCCGTGGTACCATAAGCCGTACTCATCGGATTCGCCTGCAGACAAGTGCATGCCTCAATCGCATGCACCATGGCATCAAACCCGGTGCTGGCCGTAGTCTTAGGCGGCAAGCCCGCCGTCATACACGGGTCAATCACCGCCACATCCGGCTCCACAAACGGGGAAAGGAACTCCATCTTCACACCATTGGCATCATTGCGGATAACAGCCACCCCGGTGCACTCAGACCCCGTGCCTGACGTAGTAGGCACCACCACAAAGGGAATATACTTACCACGCACCAGATTCTCCACCCCGCCAATAGCCAGAATATCCTCCGCATCCTGCGAAAGCACAAGGCGCACCCCCTTAGCCGTATCAATCACCGAACCACCACCCACAGCCACCAGGGAATCACACCCCTTACTGCGGAAAAGGGCAGCAATCTCATTCACCACCCTAAGTGAAGAATCCACAGGAATATCCGTATAGGTACAAACCGGGGAACACCCCTCAGCCGCCATAGCATCCACCACCAGCTGCATCGGCCCAATCTTGGCCAGCACGGCATCCGAAAGAAGCATGGGCGCCTTGGCACCCAAGTGCTCCAACTCATTCGCCAGCCGCTCCAGGGCAGAATCACCACAAAGCAGCTTCACCGCATTCTGGAATTCAAAATATTTATTCATAATCAACTATATCGACCAGTCAGGAACCCGCAAAGAACGCGCCCATAGACTCGCAGCGGGTTCACCTGCAAGGTGGGAATATCCGTCAAAATATGTTTCGTAATAAACTTCGGGAATAAATACCCCTCCACCAGGTTCACCAGGCGAGCCAGCTTCATCACATCCGCAATCTCACCCTGCATGCTAAACGCATGCTGGGCATATGCCTGAGCCAGCCCCATCTGCCCCGTAAACATGCGGAAAGAAATCCCGACCGACTTGAGGCGCAACGCGCAAACAGGCCGTTCCAAGCCATCCAGACGCCGCAAGTCCCCCCCCCTCCACTGCACAAAAAGCTGCGGTGCATCATACCCCGTCTGCAAGGCATAACTCATCCCCTCCGGCATGCGGTCAAACTCCGCCCGCACCCGCGAATCAAGAGCATAAAGCTCCACCAAGGCAGCATGCACCACACGCAGCACAACAGCCACCGTCCACTTCTGCAACGCAAGCTTCATACAACTCACTCCCCGCGCTGGGCAGCAGCCCGGTTCAAACGATCCATCATCGCCGCACCCAGCCCCATCTTCGGCAACTCCTCCGCCACAATCACCTGCACCTCAGGGCACTCATCCATAGCGCGCATCACCGCAAACAAACGCACGGCAGCCTCAGCCAGGCGCCCACTCCCCGGAGAAAGCGGCATCACCTCCGTCCAGCAATCCTGCTCAGCCAGAAGCGAATCACCCTGGTACGTAATCAAGCCATAACGCACCCCCTCCTGCGGAACAAACGGCACCTTCGGATCCTGCAGCACCAGCGGCTTAGTAGGAGCATAATGACTCTTCAACATACCGGGCGCACAAGGAGAAGCAGCCTCAGCATCGCTCCCCTTCCCCGGCTTCACCACCTTGCAAATCTTGCGAAGCTTCTCACGCGTCACCGGGCCCTCACGCAACACGCGCACGGCAGGATTCCCCTTCTCATCCAGACAAGGCTGCAGAATCGTACTCTCCAAACCTTCTGAACAAGCCCCGGCATCCAGCACCAAGGGAATCGAGCCCCCCAATTCCTTCAACACCGCCGGAGCACTTGTCGGAGAAATATGCCCAAAGCGGTTCGCACTGGGAGCAGCAATAGGACGCCCCAGAGCACGGGAGACCGCGCGCATCACCTCATGACTCGTCACGCGGCACGCCACCGTAGGCAAGCCACTCGTCACAATATCCGGCACACACTCCCTACGCGGCAGCACCAGCGTCATTGGCCCCGGCCAGAACTCCTTCACCAAGCGATCCACCAGCGGCTGCAACTCGGCAGGAACCTCTGCAATATCCTTGAGAGCCTTACCATTCGGCAAATGGCAAATAAGCGGATCAAAACTCGGACGCCCCTTCACCTCAAAAACCTTCGCCACCGCAGCCGGATTAAACGCATCCGCCCCCAGACCATACACCGTCTCCGTCGGGATAGCAACCAAGCCCCCCTCCGCCAGCACCGCTGCGGCCTCCTTATACAAACTGCGGCAATCCTCAAGCGGATCCACCTCAATCACACGCGTCTCCATAGCAGCATCTTAGACCATACTCCATCAAAAGTCAATAACAATACAACAAGAACCCCACACGCCCCCCCCAGTTCATACTGACAAATATTTCTGACATTATCCTTGTCACCCCGCCCCACTCAGTGTAAAATGCCCCTGCACCACCCGCGGGGCATTAGCTCAGTTGGTAGAGCGGTTGCATCGCACGCAACAGGTCAGGGGTTCGAATCCCCTATGCTCCAGGCTTCGTAAAACAGCGTATCAGGTCACCTGATACCCTTTTTTTCTACGCCCAGGCAGGCCGATTAGGCCTGACGGCGCGTAGACGAGTTGCATCTGAGCTTCGCTCATGATGCAACGAGAACGAAGCCTAGCCTCGGCGTAGAAAGCGAGCGGTAGCGAGACTCGAAGC
Organism: Akkermansia sp.; assembly: GCA_045538105.1. Classification (GTDB taxonomy): domain Bacteria; phylum Verrucomicrobiota; class Verrucomicrobiia; order Verrucomicrobiales; family Akkermansiaceae; genus Akkermansia. The sequence continues at coordinate 977 of JAZSQS010000027.1, read as the reverse complement.
CGGGCCACACCCGCGTTGCATAAATCCGAACTCATTTCGTACGCCCTTGTAACGTATATTTCCGAAAACGTCACACTATATTTTATAAAAACGTTGAGAGATGTATCAGTTATGCAAATTAGGCATCAGTGACACCATTTTATGCATCACTATATCTGTGATAATTAGCCTACACATAACTCATTCATTTTGCGCTATTGTAAAATTTCGACATAGTGACGGGGCGGGAATGTACGTTACAAATACTGATGCACTACCCTCATTTTGACAAACGCTCTCAGATATCGCCCTTGCATTCTGCTTCCTCCTTGACTCTGCACACTATCCGCGATATGCTCACCTCTAGCAGACCATCGAGCACCGGATGGAGGTGCTTCACATGCAGCCGCCTCCGGTGACGAAAAAAAGAGTAATAAGATTTGATTTCATTTTTGTACAATGGTATAAATATGTCAATCTGACGAGTTATGCCGGAGCCTATAAATCTTATTTTGCCGGATGATGAACATTACTATTTCGGGGTGGAGTTGCCATACTCCCCGGAGGAGGTGCGGGAGCGTTTGCTGCGCAAGCCGGAGTATCTCTACACCCTCACGAGCGTGGATGAAGAGGAAGGCGAGACATGGAGAACCTGGCTCTACCTGTGGCGTTGTAATGAGGGGTGGGATATGCGCATAGGACATTTGCCGGCGCAGGAACAGATAGCGCAGATGCATGCACGGCACAATATGGGCTTGCATGTGGTACTGCATGCTCTGACAGAAGATGAGGCGCTCAACCCCAGTACTTGTTCCGACCGTGAGCCGTATCGTTATATCCTGGTGGAACCGTCGTCTGCGGAAGGATGCCGAACCATACCTCGTCTGAACTTGCTGCGGGCAACAGGAAATACGGAATGCACTCGTTTCCATGTCATCAAATCAGCTGATTTTACAATATTTTTCAAGGGGGATAAACTTGAATCCCATGAGCCCGGC
>JAZSQS010000013.1:0-105759 GCA_045538105.1 Akkermansia sp. | reverse complement strand
CCCCGCCCCCTAGGGCGACGAACACACGGTGTTAATAGGCTTCGCGTATCTTTGCGAGCGAAAGCGAGCCGTACCTTTACATTGTAGATTGTAAATAGTAGATTGTAAATCAAAATCACATATTATGCCTGAGCATGCCCTCGATGTAGGCATCGATATTGCCGTCCATCACATCCTGAATGTTGCCGGACTCCACGCCGGTGCGCAGGTCTTTCACCATCTGGTAGGGCTGGAACACGTAGGAGCGAATCTGGTTGCCCCAGGCAATGTCACCCTTCTCGGAGTACTGGCGGTCAGCCTCGGCGCGCTTGCGGTCTTCCTCGAGCTGAATGAGGCGGGCCTTGAGCATGCGCATGGCTTCCTCGCGGTTGCGCAGCTGGGATCGCTGGGTCTGGCAGGCTACGATGATGCCGGTGGGCAGGTGGGTCAGGCGCACGGCTGTTTCTACCTTGTTCACGTTCTGTCCACCCTTGCCGCCGGAGCGGTAGGTATCCATCTTCACATCAGCTTCCTTTACCTCAATTTCGATATCATCAGAAATATCCGGGGTGGCATCCAGTGAGCAGAAGGAGGTATGGCGCTTGCCGGCAGAGTCAAAGGGACTCATACGAACCAGGCGGTGAATGCCCCGCTCATTCTTCAGGTATCCGTAGGCGTACTCACCATCAATCTTGATGGTGACGGAGCGGATGCCGGCTTCATCGCCATCCGTGCTTTCCATGATTTCTGTGTTGAAACCGTGGCGCTCGCAGTAGCGCAGGTACATACGCAGCAGCATGCTGGCCCAGTCGCAGGCCTCTGTGCCACCGGCTCCGGCATGGATGGTGACATAGCAGCCGGCGTTGTCATGCGGCCCATTGAGGAGGGTCAGAAGCTCAAATTCTTCCAGACGCTTGAACCAGGCATCGTATTCCACCTTGGCTTCAGGGGCCATATCGGGGTCCTCACCGGCCATTTCCACGGCTACTTCCACATCTTCCAGCCCGCTTTCCAGGGAGCGGAACTGCTCCAGGCGGCGCTTGAGCGGATTCACCTCGTTCATGAGGGCGCGTGCAGCCTCAGGGTTATCCCAGAAATCCGGGGCGCTCATGCGCTCATCCAGCTCTGCTACTTTTGATTCAAGGCTTCCGAGGTCAAAGATAGCTCCCGAGCTCGGAAAGACGGGAGCGCATGGCTTCCGTGTCGAGCGCCGAGAGATCGATATTGGTCGTCTGGTTCTCCATAACGCGCGGGAGTATACAGGCTTTCCCCTTTGCTGTCAATCTAAATCATACGCCCCGGCGACCTTCCAGCGCCCGCATCAGCGTAATGGCGTCTGCATGGCCGAGACCGGCTCCGGCAGGCATGCCCTGGGCCAGGCGGGTGCAGCGGCAGGGAAGCTTGCCAAGCATTTCAGCCAGGTAGAGGGCAGTGGCTTCACCTTCTACATCGCTTCCCACGGCCAGGATGACCTCGCATCCGGGGTGCGACTGTACCCTGTCCAACAATTTGTCAACCGACAGGTCCTCTGGCATCACTCCATCCAGCGGAGAGATTTTTCCGCCCAGGCAGTGGTAGAGCCCGCGGAAAGAGCCGCAGCGCTCAATGGGGAGCACATCGGTGGGCTGTTCTACAACGCAGAGCAGGGAAGAATCGCGCGTGGGGTCATCGCAGGCGGTGCAGCGGCACCCCTGTTCGGCAAAGAATCCGCATTCCGGGCAGGTTCCCACGGTATCTGCCGCTGTGGTCAGGGTTGTTGCCAGCTGGCGGGCTTCATTACGCCCCTGCTGCAGAAACCAGAGTGCGAGTCTTTCAGCTCCGCGCGTGCCAACCCCGGGCATGCGCTTGAGGGCGGCAATCAGTTCCAGTACGGAGCGGGGGTAATCCTGGGCTTTCATGAGCGGCGGCTGACAAGGTGCAGAATTTCAGCCCCGAACCAGCAGGCCAGGACGCAGATGACCGGGGCTGCCATATTCAGGATGCCTCCCCAGAGCACGCAGAGGATTCCGGGTAGCGCCAGGGCGGTCACCGCCAGGACTCCCACTTGGATGCGTCCGGTAAAACGGCGCTCCCGGAGCAGGACCAGTGATAGATAAAAAGTGATGGCCAGGCACAGGGCAAAGGTGCCTGCCGGCCCCAGAAGGCTGATTTGTGCCTCTTCTGCCCCAATGTAGAACGGACTGCCTCCCAGAAAGCGGATTTGTTCCAGTTCCAGGTAATCCATGACCCCGGCTGCGGTGAGGATGACAATGAGCACCAGTACACTGAAGCTCAGCCCGGCCCAGCGCAGCAGCTTGTGGTCGGTGCGGTTCATCTTCCAGAGTCGGGTGAGTAGCTTCTTCATGACCGATGGGAGGGAAAGACACGGCGGCAGTGGGTGCCCACAGCCGCCGTGCAAAATTATGTTATTTTCTAAGCATTAGTCTACGTAGCGCTTCACGATGAGGGAAGCGTTGTGGCCACCGAAGCCGAAGGAGTTGCTCAGTGCTACATCCACAGTCATGCTGCGGCCCACATTCGGACATACATCCAGGTCACATTCGGGATCCTGGTTGAACACGTTGATGGTGGGCGGTACAAAATTGTCGCGAATGGCCATGACGCAGGCCAGCAGCTCAATGGCACCAGCAGCACCCAGCAGGTGACCTGTGGTGGACTTGGTGGAGCTCACCACCAGGCCGTTTGTGGCGTAGTCCCCGAAGCTGGCCTTGATGGCCTTGGTTTCGCAGATATCACCCAGCGGGGTTGAAGTGCCGTGTGTGTTGATGTACTGCACATCCGTGGGCTTGAGACCAGCATGCTTCAGCGCCATGTTCATGCAGCGGGCGGCACCCTCACCCTCAGGCATGGGGGAGGTGAGGTGGTAGGCATCTGCACTCAGACCGTAACCCACAAGCTCAGCCAGAATCTTGGCACCGCGAGCCTTGGCGTGCTCCAGCGTTTCCAGAATGATGATGCCGGCACCCTCTGCCATCACGAAACCATCGCGGTCCACATCATACGGACGGGAGGCTGTGGCGGGGTCATCGTTGCGGGTGGAAAGGGCCTTCATGTTGGCGAAACCAGCAATGCCCACGGGCAGGATGGAGGCTTCAGCACCGCCGCAAATCATGACGTCGGCATCACCGAACTTCATGATGCGCCATGCCTCACCAATGCTGTGGTTAGCAGTGGCGCAAGCAGTGGAAATGCTCATGTTGGGACCGCCGAAGCCGTATTCAATACTGACCATACCGGAGGCCATATTGGTAATCATGTACGGGATGCAGAAGGGGCTCACGCGGCGCGGGCCGGACTTGAGGAGAGCCTCGCAGCCTTCGCCATGAATACCCAGACCGCCAATACCGGAGCCAATCATGACACCCACGCGGGTCTTGTCCACCGCATCGAGATCCAGGCCTGAGTTCTCCAAAGCCTCTGCTACTGCACCCATGGTGAGCTGCTCGAAGCGGTCACAGCGGCGCACTGCCTTCGGGTCTTTCTTGAAGAAAGGTGCGGGGTCGTAACCGCGCACTTCACCGGCTATATGAATATTGAGCGCGCTGTCATCGATAATGCTGATTTTATCGATGCCGGAACGCCCGTTCTTCATGCCTTCCCAAGTTTCCTCAACACTGTTGCCAAGGGGGGAAAGGGCACCCATACCTGTAATAACTATGCGGCGGTCTGTCATAATGCTTGAGTACACGTTACCGTATAGGTGGAGTTAAGTCAAGCACAAAAGATTCACCAATGCACCAAAATTGTTAACTCTGGCAATTTAATTGACTTTGAGCCCCTTTGCATTCTATAATGCAGGGTACGGAATGGAGAATTGGGTAATCACAGGATTAGGATTTCACGAATGGGTGACCCTGGGAACAGCGCTGGGCATCTTTATACTCCTGCTGTGTACCCGCCTGCAGACTGAATTAGTTTTTCTGGGGGGCATGGCGGTTTTGTTGCTCACCGGTACCCTGGATGCCCGGGAGGCATTGGCGGGGTTCAGTTCCAGTTCCGTGATAGTGGTGGCTCTGTTGTTCGTGGTGGTGGCCGGGCTGGTGCAAACGGGTGTGTTGCACTGGGCCGAGCGCCATTTGCTGGGGCGGCCGGAAGGATACCGGCAGGCTCTGGTGCGGCTCATGCTGCCTGTGGCCGGTATGTCTTCCATTTTGGGGAATACAACGGTAACCACGCTGTTCATCCATGTGGTGAAACTCTGGTCACGCCGCTTGCGGATAGCACCTTCCCGCTTACTGATTCCGCTGAGCTATGCTGCTGGGCTGGGGGGTGTGTGCACACTTATCGGTAGTGCGCCCAATCTGATTATTTCTGGACTTTATACGCAGGAAACAGGTATTTCCCTGAGCATTTTTACTCCGACGCTGGCGGGGTTGTTCTGCTTATTTACCGGGCTGGTGGGCATGCAGGTGCTGCAGCGCTGGCTGCCGGAGCGCCGTCCATCCCGCCGGGTGTTTGGTACGGGCATGCAGTACCGCCACAAGGCGTATGTGCGTTTTGGCAGCCGCCTGATTGGTAAACGATTGGGCGATTCCGGCCTGGAAGCCCAGTTTTCCATTCACTTGCTGGGGGTGGAGCGGCGCGGTACCCGTCTCACCATGGAGGCCGGGCAGGTGCAACTGCGTGCGGGTGATACCCTCCTATTGGAAAGTGACAGTAGTACCCCACCTGATTTAGGGCCGGATGTGCACTATGTCACGAAACGCCAGAAAGCCCCCATGGGCTGGCGCACGTTAGCCTCAGGCCTGATTATGCTGGGTATGATGCTGCTGACTTCCTTTGGCCTGCTCACTTTGTTGCAAGCCGCATTCCTGGCGGCTGCCGCCACCCTGCTATTCCGCTGCTGCAGTGTGCAGCAGGCGCGTGAGAGTATCAACTGGAACGTCCTCATGGTTTTTGCTGGTTCCATTTGTCTGGGGACTGCCATGGATAAGACTGGCGTGGCGGCAGATGTGGCTTCCCTGTTGCTGAGTGTATGCGGCACGGAACCACTGGTGGTGATGGCTGCTGTGTGTGCTGTTGCCCTCCTGATTACTGAGTTCATTGGTAATGCGGCAGCTGCCGCCATCTTCTTCCCCATTGCCTACCGGAGCGCGCTGGCAGTGGGGGCAGACCCGCTCAGCTTCTGTGTGGCACTCATGATTGCGGTTTCCTGTTGTTTTGCCACCCCTATCGGTTCCCCACGGCACATGCTTATCTACGGCCCCGGTGGTTACCATTTCTCTGATTTCTTGAAAGTGGGCCTGCCTATGGATATCATCATTCTGGCGGCAGATATCTTCATTGTGTCCCTCCTCTTCCCCCTGGTGGGGTGAGGAATGTATGCCTGGTAGCGAAAAAGCCCCTGCCACGGGAAAACCGGGCAGGGGCTTTTGAAGATGGGGGGGGCGATGAGCGCTATTAGAAGGCGCTGCGGATGGCGGTGATGAACTCCCAGCCATTGTAGCAGTCCTTGCCGTCCTTGCGGGCGGTGAGGTATTCTGCCCCAAACATGAGCTTGGCGGCATCCTTGACGCGACTGTTGGCGTAGAAGTTGACGCCAAAGTAGAAGGAGTTGATGCTGTCAACCCAGGAGGAGGCGGTAGTCTGCGTGCAGATGTAGCGGTCTGCTCCCAGTTTGCAGGAACCATGCCCCGTCATGCCGGCATAGCGGAATACGAGGTCGATATTCGGGGTGAGACTGTACATGGGCTGGAATTGCAGGCCAATGTTCTTGTGCCCCTGGGCGCCCACCTGGTCAAAGGCTGCTACCACGTTTGTCTGCAAGTGGAACTTACCCTGCACGTAGTCGTAACCAACCGAGATGGCATCCTTCACGTTGAGCCCGTAGTAGTTGGCTCCTCGCTTCGTGTCGTTATCATAGGAATTGTCAAAGTCATGACCATACTGGGCAGAAACCTGGTGGTAACCCTCGTCGGTCACGTTGAACTTGTGCGCGGCGCCAATGATGGCAAAGCACTTGTCCTCCCAGCCGAACTCTCCCTTGAAGCCTTTGCCGTCGCCGTAGACATCCTTGTGATTCGGATTCTTGCTGGAGGGGGCGCGGTCATTGGCCATGAGCTGGAAGTACACCTTGTCGGTCTTGTTGGGAGCGTAGGTCACATCAATACCCCAGTTGGAGTCCAGCCCGAACTGGTTACCCACCACGGAGCGCTCGATGCACTTGAGGGTGGAGGAGGAGGTGCTGTACTCCGTGGTGATGAGCGGGCAGATTTTACCCACTTTCACGGTCAGCCCCTTCACTGCTTCAATCTTTTGGCTTACCCAGATATCATAGAAGTTGAAGTAGGTGAAATTCCGCTTGGTACGACCGTTGCTGTAGGTGAAGCGACTGGGTAAACCACCGGGCCGAATCCAGGTGTGGAACTGTGTGCCACCGGCAAAATCCACATTCACGCCCAGGTAGCTGCGGCGGAATTCGTGGTTATACGGAGTAGCACCATCCTTGAGGTGCAGCCCGTTGCTGCCATTGGGCTGCACAGAGGCCATCTGCCACTGCTGGCTCCATGCCAGGCGCACTTTGCGAACGTAGGAGTCCTCATTCTCATAGACAATGAGGGCTTGTTTCACGGCATCCACCCAGTCCGTGGGAGCGGGCTTGGTGTTCAGGGTGATGGCATCTGCTGCACAGGCGGTGCCTGCGAGCAGAAGCGTGAGAGCAGTTGACTTCATGGCTGGTCAGCGCAGCTTGGTGAACAGGGTGACGGTATCCAGCACGGGCATGTATTCCGTGTGGTCCAGACCGGCGTCCAACACATAGAGGGTGAGCAGGCGCTTCACCGTGGCCAGTAGTTTCTCCGGCTGCCAGGGCTTCTCAATGTAGTTGTCGATATGCCCGTCGTTGATGGCATTGATGGTATCGGCGTGCGTGGCCTGGCCAGTGAGCAGAATCTTGCGGGTCTTGGTGAAGCGGCGGTCTGCGGCCACCTTGCCCAGCAGCTCGGTACCCGTCTCGCCGGGCATCACCTGGTCTGAGATGACGATGGCCACATGGTCACCGTCATCGTCAATCTGGTCGATGAGCTGCATACAATCTGCCACGCTGGAGGCTTCTTCCAGCCGCACGTGAGAGGTCAGGGGACGCAGGTCGCGCATTACGGAGTCCAGCACTTCCTGCTGGTCGTCTACACAAATGATGTTAATTGTTTCCATTTATCTGAGAGGTTGGGAGGTTGATGGTGAAGGATGTTTCCTGGTCATTGCTGCGTACTTCGATAGTGCCGTTGTAGCTATCTACCACGCGGCGCACAATGGCCAGACCGAGACCCAGACCGAAGTCCAGGCCCATTTTCTTGGTGGTGAAATTGGGGTTGAATATCTTGTTGAGGTTATCTTCGTCAATGGCGGGGCCGTTATTGGCAATGGTCACAGAGACGTATTCGGTGGGCAGCAGCTGCACCCCCTGCACATGGCAGCACTCGCCGGTGATGCGGATGAGCGGAGCTTCTGTGCCGCCCTGATCCATGGCATCGCAGGCATTCTTGATGATGTTGCTCCACACCTGCACCAGTTCGGTGATATCGGCGTTGATGCCGGGCATGGGGCTGAACTGGGTGGTGACGGAGACTCGCTTGAGCTTGTTGTGCAGCAGGTTCAGGGCATCGTTCACGCTCTGCTCCACGCTGGTATCAGGCTCGCGGGTGCTGTTTCCACCGCCCAGCAGTTTCACGGCGCGCACAATGCCCGTGGCCAGTTTGGAGGCCATACGCATATCCCGCAGGTCGTGCCCAAGCTCCCAGAAGCGGTAGTTCTTCTTCACGTTGCGGATGAAGCGGCCGGATTGCTTCTTGCCATCCTCCGTGTCCGGATAGATGTGTGCCAGCACTTTGGCGGCCTCCTGCGGCAGCTTGAGCTCGCGTTCATAGTAGCGGGCTGCACTACGCAGTTCCTGCGCGGAGATGAAGGAGTTATCCTCGAAACCGTAGGAGAAGAGCTGGGCGTTGTACTTATCTTCATCTTCCAGGTATTCCTGAAGGCTGTCGGCCACAAACTCGGTGCGGCGGGAGAGCACGCCCACGGCATTATTCAACTCATGGGCAATGCCGGCAGAAAGCTGGGCCAGGGAGCTGGCCATCTCTGCCCGCTGCAGCACGCGCAGTGCTTCCTCCTTTTCGGAGGTCTTGGTGAAGATGCGGGAGTTACGGGCAGCCAGTTCATGCACCAGAACCGGGATGAACTGCCGCTCAAAGCACCCGTATTTCTCCGGCTCCACCACCTCCGTGGTGTCATCCACATAGGTCACCACGGAGTCTTCCAGCGCCACGATGTGGTTGGAGCTGCGGTAGGAGCGGGAGAAAAATGCCTGAACGCAGACGTAGGAACCGGCCTCGGCGCGGAATACTTCGTAGCCGCGGGTGCTGCTTTCCACCGGCAGGTCGACCCCGGCGTAGGAGTCGGCCCGGCGGAAAGCAGCAAAGCTGCCCTTCTGCACGTAGTACACGCGGCGGCATTCCTCGTCCTGGTCCACCAGCCGCTCGCCTTCCGCGAGCTCGATGGTGCGGCCGGGGTCGCTGAAATACACCGCGTTGATGCGCTCGAGTGGTTCGATAATCTGTTCAGGTATGTGGTGCATGTGCGTATGGGGGCATTGTCAGCCAAAGAAGCCGATGGCACCCAGCAGGGCCATGAGGCCGATGGAGAATGCGAGACCAATCAGGCAGAGGATGGTGCCGGAAATGGCCATGCCCTTCTGCTCCACGTGGCCGGTGGCGTAAGCCATGGCGTTCGGCGGGGTGGAAATCGGCAGGGCCATACCCAGGGAGGAGGCGAAGGCGATGGTTACCAGCAGGCCAATGGCACCGGGAGCATCCATGGAGCCGCCAGCCACCATGCCGGCTGCCACACTGGCCATGATGGGCATGAGCAGGGCGGCGGTGGCCGTGTGGCTCATGAAGGTGGCCATGAAGAGGCAGATGAGGCTGGCGCCTACGATGAGGGCCATGCTGTTCCATTCAGCAAACGGGATGGAGTTGATGAGGTCGTTGGCGAGCTTGGTTTCGCCCAGGGCCACACCCAGGGCAAAGCCACCGGCCACCAGCCAGAGCACGTCCCAGCTCATGGACTTGAGGTCCTTCTTGGTGATGACACCGGTCACGGAGAACACGGCGATGGGGACGATGGCCACGCTGTTGGCGTCCAGGCCGTGGTACTGCTTGGGAATCACCCACAGGAGGATGGTCACGATGAAGGTGATATACACCACCCAGGCCTTGGGCGTGGTCATGAACTTGCCCTTCATTTCCTTGGCCAGATCCAGGCTCTTCTGGTCAATGGGGAACATCTTGAGGAGGATGAACCAGCCGATGAGCAGCATGATGATGACGAAGGGAACACCGAACATCATCCAGTCACCGAAGGTCACGTTCCAGCCGTTCTCCTGCATGAACTTCAGGGCGATGGCGTTGGGCGGTGTGCCGATGGGGGTGCCGATACCACCCACGTTGGCGCCAATCGGGATGCAGAGGGCAAAGGCAGCGCGGCCGCGGTCCTCCGGCTTGAACAGGGCGAGCACCGGGGTGAGCAGGGCCAGCATCATGGCGGCGGTGGCCGTGTTGCTCATGAACATGGAGAAGAGGGCGGTCACGCTCATCAGACCCAGCAGCACATACTTCGGGTTCGTGCCGAAGGGCTTGAGAAGCACGCGGGCCAGGTTGATATCCAGGCGGAACTTGGTGGCGGCATCGGCCAGGAAGAAACCACCCAGGAAAAGGATGATGATGGGGTCGGCAAAGGTGGCGAAGATGCTCTTCTGCTGGGTCTGGTTCACCAGGTCCAGCTTGGAGATGCGGGCGCTTACCTCTCCATCGTACAGGCGGCCGGCGGCTTCCTTCAGGGCGGTGGCAGCAGCGGCATCAGCCTTGCCGGCTACCACGGGCTTCAGAATGGCGGTGTTGATGGCGCTGCGTACCGCATCCGGGGTGAGGTTGGTTACCTTCTTCAGCGACTCCAAGACGCTGGCCTGGGTGGTCTTCACCACGGCGGCATCTGCACCGGGACCGTAGGCATCAGCCACAATGGCCTCCACGGCGGGCTTGTCAAACTTGTCAACTTTCAGGAAGTTGAGGGAGGTATTGGAAGTACCCAGCAGTGCCAGCGTAATCACCAGCACAGAGGTGGTCCAAATCGGAATGACCTCCAGAATCCACATGAGGGCGGCAAACACGAAGAGGGCGATGACTCGCGTCTGAATCGGGTTCACCGGTAGGCCCCACTCCTCGAAGGGCATGAACATCATGCTGCCGCTAATCAGCAGCACGACCAACAACTTGATTATTGTTTTTGTTACCTGAGACATAACTGTTCGATTTGTGTTCTCAGCACAGCTCGGGCGTGCGGGGAAGCGCACACCGCCTCGCGCGCGAGCGTGCGGGAACAGGCTTGTGCTACCCGGTACTCTACACCATTCCGGCGTCAATGGCAAGTTTTTGTTGTTGGAAAATACGGGAAAGGCGCGGCTTCCGGATGGATGCCGCGCCTTCGTTGTGGCTTGTTATCTGCTTGCAGCAGGCCAGCCGATGCACTGGTGAACAATGACGCTGTGGTTTTCCGGTAGACCCATTTCGCGCTTGAGACCTTCCTTGTCAATCATGGCGCGGATGACGGTGGAAAGCCCGCGGGAGGTGCAGTAGAGGTAAACATTCTGGTAGGCAGAGCCCACGTGGTTCTCACCGCCGCGGTCGTTCTTGATGGTGTAGAGAAGGTGCAGCGGGGCGTCTTTCACGAAGCCTTGACGTTCGCAGAGGGGAATGAGGTTCTTATCGTTCACCTTGATGAGCTTGTGACCGGGTCCGTCGTATTCCCAAGTGCCGGTGGGGGTGAGCACAAAGAGCTGCATGTTCTGCAGATTGCGGGAGGTGGGGATAGTGCGTTTGCCCTGGGGGTTTACACCCCAGGCCACCCAGAGTATGTCTGCCAGGGTCTGGTCATCGATAGTGCGGGTGGTATCATAGGCGCGTGCGCTCTGGCGCTGGGCAATGGCTTCCATGAGCGGCATGCCACCGGTCATTACCGGTGCCGGCAGGGCTTTGGCCTCCCCGGCACCCCAGCTGGGCAGCAGGGCTCCGGTCAGTGCACAGAGGGTGAGAAGGTTCTTAAACATGCTGTGCATTGTAGCAACGCATGCTCCATTTGCAATGAAAAAATTGAAATCGCACCTTTTTTTTCTTGAAAAATGGGAATGATGGTGCCACTATATGAGGTGGCTAGGATATTTTTTGCACGAATATGAAAACGTTTCTCTCTCTGATTTTTGTTGCAGCAATGGGGTTGGCTCAGGCTGAAACCCTCTGGGTTGACGGGGTGAGCCAGAGTGGCGGCTGGTCGGATTACAATAAGGTGAACCCCAATGATAAGGGGGATGGTGATAACTTCCTGTGCTGGGCTGCTGCTGCCAGTAACGTGATTAATTGGTGGCAGAACCGCTATGTCATCCCCGCCAATGCACCCACTGGGGAGGGAATATGGTCTACCTTCAAGAGCAGCGTTAATGCTGATACGGGCGGTAATGCGCTGGGCGCCATGCAGTGGTGGCTCACAGGCTGGTACTCTTATGATGGCTCTGAGGATGCTAAGCAGTATGCCGGTTGGAATATGGGAAGCACTCCCATCACGAATAAGACCATTCATCAGACAGAATACTTTGAAGGCTATTACCGCTATCTGGAGGATTCCCTGATTTCTGATTATTCCAATCCCTGGGCAGACAACTTGCAGCGCTTCATGGGGTACGAGAATGCCAGCGCCCAGGTGGGCGACCTTGAGGCTCTGCATGCCAGCGTGAGTACCACACTGAAGGATGCCATTGCCGGCGGTGCGGGCGTGACGGTGAGTCTGTTAGGGAATCAGGGCGGACATGCCGCCACACTCTGGGGGGCTGAGTTCAGCGATGATGGCATGCTGACGGGACTCTGGCTGACTGATTCTGATGATAACCAATACAGCCAGTATCAGGATGTGGGCCTTTTTTACGCATCGCTAGGCGAAGCACCTGTGACCGTTACCAGCACTTATACGGACGGTACCACGGAAGAGAAGGATTACTACCAGCTTACCACGGAACATGGCTGGTATGGGAATGATACCTATTTGAGCGGATTTGAATTCTTCTACACTTCTGTTTCAGACACCTGGGGTCTTGCACTGGTGCCGGAGCCTGCCACCTGTACCCTGAGCCTGCTGACTCTGGTTGCCTTGGCGGCGCGCCGCCGCCGTTGACAACGTTAATCAGGTTGGGTGGAGTTCACCCCGTTGGTTGTATCTGCGAAGTTGGGGTGCCGATGCTCGGTGCTGCCTGGCTTTCACCTTGACAAAGCGGGGTGGAAGGCGCATAGTAGCAAGGCCAGCGGGCAGTCTGAGAATATGAGTGAAGCAAACGTAACGCCGGAGTTGATTCGTGCTGCGCTGACCACGGTGAAATACCCGGGGTTCAGCCGCGATATCGTCTCATTCGGCCTGATTAAGAATATTGAGGTGAAAGCCGGGGGAGCGGTGCGTATTGAGCTCCGCATTGAAAGCAAGAATGAGGATGTGCCGCGCTTTGTATACCAGAGTGTGATGACTGAGGTGAAGGAGATGCCCGGCGTGAAGAGCATAGATGTGGATATCGAATACCACAACCCGGATGTGGAACGCCAGTCTGCCATGCATGATGACCCTGCCCAGTGGAAGACCAGGCTGCCGGGCGTCAAGCATATCATTGGTATTTCTTCCGGCAAGGGCGGCGTGGGCAAGAGCACGGTTTCGGCAAACCTGGCCGTGGCGCTCTCCCGCCTGGGTTACCGCACCGGCTTGCTGGATCTGGATATTTACGGTCCTTCCATGGCGCTGATGTTCGGCACCAAGGAATTGCCGGATGCCGGTGAGGACGAACGCTTCATTCCTGTGCAGGCGCATGGGGTGAAGTTGCTTTCCATGGGACTCATGATGGATGAGGCCTCTCCCGTGGCGGTGCGTGGCCCCCTGGCCACGCGTTATACCCAGCAGTTCCTCAAGGAAACGGACTGGGGTGAGCTGGACTTCCTTATTCTGGACATGCCTCCCGGTACGGGCGATATTCAGCTTACCATTGTGCAGACGGTGGATATGGATGGCGTGGTGGTAGTGACCACCCCGCAGGAAATGGCACTGATTGATGCCCGCAAGGCCATTGGCCTCTACCAGCGCACCAATACGCCGATTCTGGGTATTGTGGAGAATATGAGCTACTTCATCTGCCCCACGGATGAGACGGTGCACTATATTTTCGGTCAGCATGGAGGTGATAAGGAGGCCGTGCGCCTCGGTGTGCCGATGCTGGGTAAGATTCCCTTGGATATCCGCACCCGCCAGGGGGGGGATGAAGGACGCCCGGTGGCGCTGGAGGATACCGGCTCTAACCGCGTGGCGGCTGCCTTTGAAGGGGTGGCCCAGACACTTGCCTGCGCCCTTGGAGAATAATATCCTCGCCGCAGGCGAGAATATCGTTCCCAGTGGAGCAGGTGGGAAAATCCCAACGCTCATTGGGGAAGGTTCCTGCACCTGTCGGCGCAGAAAATTTAACGGGTGAAAACAGGCTGAGCCTGCTGTGAAATGCGCGCGCGTCGCGTTCCATGAAACGTCAAAACGCTCCTGGGCGTGCTCCGCCGGGAGTTAGCTACCCCCCCCATCGGGAAATAATCAAACATCGGCTAATTTGGTCAAAATTAGCCGGAAATTAGCTGATGCGAGCATTCAAATCCGGCACGGGGGAGTAGATGAACTCCTTGCCGACTTTGCGCGTTTCGAGTAATCCGGCCTGCACCAGGGCGTTGAGATCGGTCCGGGCGGTTTGTCGCACGGTCTGGAATTCCCGGCAATGAGCCGTCACGCTGGTGGTGAGCTCCGGGTTCTTGAGGAATTGGGCTAGTAGAGCTTTCTGGCGGTGGTTGAAATCCAGCCTGTTTCTGATTTGTGTAGCCAGCTTGTTTTGTTCTTCGGTTCGCTGGTGCAGATAATTGAGCAGAGAGGTGATGGAGTTGTTGATACAACTGAGCTGGTTGATGAGGAAGTAGTTGAGGTCGTTGTCATCTTCCTCACTGTTAATGAAGGCCTGATAATAGGTTTTGGCGTGGCGGTATATCTCCTGCGAAATGGAGATATATTCAAACAACCAGTATCCGGCCTTGAGCATGGCCCAGTAGAACAGGGCACGGGCAGTGCGACCGTTGCCATCCACAAAGGGGTGGTCATACGCCAGCCAGAAATGCAGCACAATGGCTCGCAGTACGGGGTGCATGTACTCGCCATCGGCACTATTGGCAAAGGTACACAGGGCTTCCAGCCGCTGCGGTAACTGCTCTGCTGGTGGGGGAAAATGTACCACCTCTCCGGATACGGAGGCTTCGATACGTACGTTGTCTGCTGCGCTGCGCAGGGCTCCGGCTTTTTCTGCGGGGGTGATGGTGCCTTCGGTCATGCTGCGGTGCAGGGAAAGGATGCGTTCTGGTGTGAGCGGTTCATCCTTCCAGCCCAGGATGAGCTGCATGGTGCGGTAGTTATTGGCAACCATGCGTTCGTGGTCGTTAATGGGGCGGCGGTTGCTGCGGAGCAGATTTCTGGCTTCTGTCCGAGTAACCACAGCTCCTTCCAGCAGGCTGGACATGATGGCTTCCTCCATGAGCGAGGTCATGAGGTAGCGGTTGCGGTCTGCCTCATTCAGTGTACCCTGGTTGCTGGTGTGGATACAGCCACCACCTTTCATATCAATCTGGTGCAGCAGCGCCTGCATCATGCGTGTTACGCTATAGCTGAATGCCTCGCCTTTTTTATCGCGCAGCTGAATGACCTGCCGGGCCTGCATGCGGTGCAGCTTGACCCCCACCCACCAGGCTTCGGTGCTCAGTGACTCTGGTGCCCGCCGGTAGCGCAGTTCGTCCCAGCTCAGGTAGCGGTCTGTGCGATTGGCTTCTGCACTCGAATGCAGCAGCACTTGCACCAGGTCGATGCCTGGCCGGGCTATGTATTCCTCTACTTTCGGTGCTTTCGGACGGGGTTTCATGTGCTTTTATTTTAGCAACTTCTGGGGCTAAGTCAACTATTTCCGGCTAATTTAGCTAAAATTAGCCGGAAATTAGCCGCAAAGGCAGGTTGTTTTTCTGAGGTGAAAATGCCCGCTTTGCGGGCGAGTGAAAAGAGCAGTGCTCCGTGAAATGTGAAAACTCGTACCGGGGTACGCGTGAGAAAAAAAGAGGAGCGGCGGACTTTCGTCGGCCACTCCTCAGCTGTATCACCTTGAAAAAAACTTTTTTGGGGGCGTTTATACGCGGATAGGCATGAGCACATACAGGAACTCATCGGCCACGCGCATGACGCCGGGGCTGGAGGTGTCGATGAGGTCGATGCACACGTCCTGGTCACCCACGGATTTCAGCGGGGCAAGCACATAGTCGGCATTGAAGGAGATGGAAATTTCGCGACCATCGTAATCGATGGGTACTTCTTCATTAGCCTCGCCCATGTTGGCACTGGACTGTACGGACATGACGCCGGGTGTGAAGCGGAAACTCACGGTGTTGGTCTTCTCGGAGGAGAGCAGGGAGACGCGGCGCACGGCGCTCTGCAGTTCTGCAGCGGGAATGACTACGCGCTCGTTGTAGCGGCTGGGAATTACCTGGCGGTAGTTCGGATAGTTGCCATCAATGAGCTTGGTGATGAGCAGGGTATCATCAAAATCGAAGGAGGCCTGGTTGCTGGTGATGCGAATCATCACCTCCCCGTTGTCGCTGAGCAGTCGGTGTACTTCTGCAACGGCGCGGCTGGGAATATCAATGCACACCTCCTGGGATTCCGGGAACTCAAGCTCGCTCTCAAACAGTGCCAGGCGGCGGCCATCTGTGGCTACCAGCGTGAGCTTGCCATCCTGGAAGCAGGTGTAGATACCGTTGAGCACATAGCGCGTCCCATCATTGGAAATGGCAAATTCAGTGAAGGCAAACCCCTTGTTGAGCACCCCCTGCTGCACCTTGAATTCACGTGCTTCCTTGAATACCGGCAGCCCCGGGAATTCATTGGAGGGCAGGCCGTTGAGCTTGAACTGGGCTCGGTTGCAGCGAATCGTGGCCACTGTACCGCTTACCTCGATGCTCACTTCCCCATCGCGCAGCTCGCGGATGATGCTCTGCAGCTTCTTGGCTGGCAGGGTGATGGAGCCCGCTTTCTCTACAATGCAGGGAACCTTGGTGACGATGGTCAGTTCCATGCTCGTGGTGGTGAGTTTCAGTTCACCATCGGCAGCTTCCAGCAGCACGTTGGAAAGAATGGGCATGCTGGGGCGGGTGGAAACAACGCCAGCCACCTTGTTGATGCCGTCGAGCAGAACTTGTTTTGCAAGTGAAAATTTCATCGGTAACCTCCTTTGTTGAGCATATTTTACCGATTCCTTCCAGTCCATGCAAGCCTAAATTCGTAAATTCGCAAGATTTTCTATAACTTTTTTTAAGTCGGTACAATATATTGTAGGTTGGGTGATTTGAATTCGATATTTTCTGCTGTGTGGGAATGCGGGGGGATGCAGTGACCTTTGCTTGACAAGGAGAAGAGGGGCAGGTATCATGCATTCATGAAACCCGTACTCGTGTTGATGGCTCCTGGATTTGAGGAGATTGAGCTTACCGCACCCATTGATATTCTGCGCCGTCTGGAGATTCCTGTGATGACCGCCGGGGTGAAGGGTCGCTATGTGGAAGGGGCTCACGGTATGGTGGTGAGCGCGGAAATGCTCATGGTGGATGTGAATCCGGATGATTACTGCGGTATCATTCTCCCCGGTGGACCTGCTTCCTGGTTGCTGCGTGATACCCCGGCCGTGCTGGGTCTGGTGCGTGAGATGCACAAGGCCGGAAAGCTGGTGGCTGCCATTTGTGCTGCACCCATTGCCTTGGAGGCTGCAGGTGTGCTGGCAGGGCGCCGCTGCACCTGCTATCCTGGTGTGGAGGGTGATTTGAAATCAGCCGCTGAGGTGGTGGCTGAACCTGCAGTGACGGATGGTATGCTGGTGACGGGGCGTGGCCCGGGTGCTGCGCTGGAGTTTGGCTTTGCCCTGGGAACCGCCTTGGGTAAGGGCGAGCAGGTGCCGGCATTGCGCTCTTCTATGTGCGTTTAAATCCGCACCGCAGGTGCGGACTTAGATTGTACGGCCGTGCTTATCATCAAAACACCCCAGGACGATACGAATGATATCAATCACCTGCCAGATGATAAAGCCCCCTGCGGTGCAGAGCTGGATGAGACCGGTGATGACCTTTCCGGCATAGATACGGTGCATACCGGCCAGACCACAGCATATCAGCAGGCTGAGCAGGAAAAGGGTGAAACGGGAGCGGTCAGAATGACATTTGCAGTCGGGACAGTGGCTCATGATAGGGTGTTTTGTTGTTGAATGAGTTGACAGGCGCGGGATTCCAGCGCCTCACGGGTGTTGGGGAGGGTTTCATCCTGCACTTCTTCCAGCAGGGTTTTCAGGATGTTGCCAATGGCGGGACCGGGCTTGAGCCCTAGCTGAATCAAATCCCTGCCACTGAGTTGTAAATCACTGACTGAGTAGGCAGGAGGCTCATCCAGCACGTCTTCCAGCAGCAGGCAGGCATTCCGCAATACGGCTTGCTTTTGCTGGCGTTCGTAGGTGGATTGCGCCTCCATATCCGCTTTTTTGACAGCGATCAGCTTGTTGAGTGTATCGAGTCCCAGGCGCCCGATGAGGCGGCGCATGCCAGGGGCGGTGGTGGGCAGGGTGTTATCATGCTCGCGCACCAGGGTTACTACGGCTTGCAGGGTGGCGGTGTCGCTTTTGAGGTGGAGCATGATGGTACGCGCCATCTCAGCCCCGACCTTGCCGTGGTTGTAGAAATGCCCCTTGCCATCTTCTCCCCGTGTGAAGGTGAGCGGTTTGGCTATGTCATGCAGCAGCAGGGTCAGGCGCACGATTTCATCTGCCGGTGCAGCCTGAACGGCATGGGCGGTGTGGGTCCACACGTCATGGCAATGGTGGGGGTTGTGCTGTTCAAACCCGATGGTTGCGGCAAGTTCTGGGATGATGATGGCAAAGACATCTGGAAAGGCCTGCATCATGCCCAGTACCCCCTCGCCAGCCAGGATGCCTTTCAGCTCAGAGAAAATGCGCTCCACACTCACATTTTCCAGTAGGTGGCGGTTGCGGTGAATGGAGAATGCCGTTTCTGTCTCAATGCCGAAGTTGTAGCGGGCGGCAAAACGCAGCGCGCGAAGAATGCGTAAGCCGTCTTCATTGAAACGGGCATCTGGTTCGCCTACGCAGCGGATGATTCCGGCGCGCAGGTCGGTCTGACCATCAAAGGCATCCACAAGCCCGCGGGAGGGGTTGTAGGCCATGGCGTTGATGGTGAAATCGCGCCGTGCCAAATCTTCTTCCACGCGGCTCACAAAGTTCACACTGTCCGGGTGGCGGTTGTCAGAATAATCTCCATCAATCCGGAAAGTAGTTACCTCCACAGGCTGGTGGTCTGCCATGACCGTGACGGTGCCATGCTGCAAGCCGGTCTTAATCACATGGAAACGCTTGAATACGCGCAGCACTTCCTGGGGAAGGGCGTTGGTGCAGACATCCCAATCCTTCGGGTTGCGCCCCAACAGCGAATCCCGCACGCACCCACCCACCACGTAGGCTTCATAGCCATAGCGTTCTAATCGCTCAACCACCGTGAGCGCATGTGGGGGAATCTGTATCATGGGGCGCGCACATTGTACGTTGCCCCAGCGGCTTTGTCAATAGCATTCGCTCTGGTGAGAGCGCCGCAACATGAGGGTCAAAATAGTATCCGTAGCCACGCTCGGTGGCGATGCAAGAGGCGTGAGTACCCAGTTTGTGGCGCAGGCGCTTGATATGCGTATCCAAGGCACGTGTCTGTGTAGTATCGGCATGGCCCAGGATGATGTGCTGCAGCTCGTAGCGGTCTTGCACCTTGCCGGGGCGTTCCATGAGGTAGGCCAGAAGCTTGAATTCGGCAGTGGTGAGCTCCAGCGGTTCACCTTCCAGCGTAGCGTGCATGGAAACTTTATCCAGAACGAGCGGGCCCTGCTGAATCAGCATCCGGGTAGCGCCGCTGTTGGCTCGTTTCAGGATATTGCGGACGCGCAGCACCAGTTCTTTGCTACTGAAAGGTTTGCTGATGTAGTCATCAGCCCCCTGTCGCAGACCTTCCAGGCGGTCATCCAGTTCGGCTCGTGCAGTGAGAAACAGGGTGGGGATTTCCCGCGTGGCTTTGTTTTCCTTCATGTTGCGGATAATCTCCAGTCCATCCATACCGGGCAGCATCATGTCCAGAATCACGCAATCCGGCAGCTCGCGGCGTATGCTTTCCCAGCCTTCGGTGCCGTGATGCACCAGCTTGCACTGCCAGCCCTGCCGTTCGAGATTGAACGCTACCAGGGCAGCTATGTCTTCATCATCTTCAACGATAGTGATATGAGTTGGCATTTCTGCCTGTTATTGAAGCATTTTTTCGAGTTACCTGCAAGTTGGGAATTGTGACAGAAAAGCCACAATTTGTGTGACATTTGACTCACTATGAGTAGCTTGAAAAAAGTGAGAAAAATGGTTTTACTGAAGGTGTCGACCGAAACAGGCGACAAACGAACGAAACAAAGAACGATATGAAAAAGAATACAATCATGGCTCTGGCACTCGCCGTGAGTGCCGCTCCTCTCTCCCAGGCAGCAGATTTCAATCTGGCCAACCACGCCAAGGATGCCTTCAAGCTCTTTGATGCGAAGCGCGACAACGCAGAGAACCCGTACCTGCAGGAGTTCAGTCTGAAACTGCGCGGCCAGTACCAGTGGGGCTATGTGGACCCTGCCGGTGGCGATTCCCGGGTGAAGGGTGACCGCAAGGACAACAATGAGTGGCGCCGCTTCCGCCTGGGTGCCCAGGCCAAGGTGCTGAACCGTTTCACGGTGAAGGGGGTCTGGAATATCGGCGGGCTGGATACCCGCAGCAAGTATTCCAATGGCAGCTGGGATCGCTCCCACTCCGAAGGTACGCTGGATGAACTGACCATTTCCACGAATATCGACCCGGTAACCCTTACCGTGGGTAAGCACAAACCCGCCTACATGGCAGAGTACCGCACCTCCAGCGGTAAGCTGCTCACCCTGGAGCGTTCGGCTCTGGTGAACCAACTGAAGGCCGAGAAACTCTACGGTGTATCCGTGGCTAATGCGGATAAGAAAGCCGACTGGGGCTGGAATGCCGGGCTGTGGGTGAACGGCCAGCGGGATAATACCTGGCTGGAGCCCTCCTTTAACAGCGCAGACAATGTGACCCTGGGTATGAGTATCTCCCGTGCCACCGGCAGCAAGGGCAGAGTCACCCTGGATTATATGCACAGCTTCCGCAATGAGAATCGCACGCAGAGCGGCACGGAATATGCCGGCCCCGGCGCGGTGGACGTGGTAGCTCTCAGCTGGGAGGGCAAGCAGGGCAACCTGAGCTTGCTTACCGAGGTTCTGGCTGGGTTTGATGTATACGGCGGTGCTCAGGGGGCAGAAAATGTGTTTGGCCTGGTCATCATGCCCAGCTACCGGTTCTCCCCGCACTGGGAAGGTGTGCTGCGCTACCAGCTGGCCAGCGGCAGCAATGCTGTGAAGGTCGACAGCCGCTACTACACCACCAACTCCACATACTCCGGCACGAGCGACCTGCTGCAAGGCGTGTACCTGGGTGCAAACTACTACGTATGCCCGGAAAACCCGCACATGCTCAAGCTGATGCTTGGCGCCGAATACCTCAACTCCGCAGGTACCGATGCCAAGGGTAACAAGGGCTTCACCGGCTGGCAGTTTTCCTCTGCGGTACGCTTCGATTTCTGATGATTAACCCCTAACCCATATATAGAAAGATACGATTATGTTCAAGAATCTGTTTATAGCAGCTGTGGGCCTGTGCACGCTGGCACAGGCGGAAACCACCCTCACCGGTGCCGGTGCTTCCTTCCCCGCCCCGGTCTACCAGAAATGGACCTATTCCTACTCGCAGGAAAACCCCGGCACGCAGGTGACCTACCAGAGCATGGGCTCCGGCGCCGGGCTCAACCAGATTAAGGCCGGTACGGTGGATTTCGCCGGCTCGGATAACCCGCTCACCCTGGAGCAGCAGAAGGAGGCCGGCCTGGTGCAGGTGCCCATGCTCACGGGCGGTGTGGTGGTCATCGTGAACCTGCCCGGTGTGAAGGATGGCCAGCTGAAGCTCAGCAAGGCGGTACTCTCCCGCATCTACCTGGGCGAAATCACCACGTGGAATGACCCCGCCATCAAGGCCATCAACCCCGGGCTGCGTCTGCCGAAGATGAAGATTACCGTGGTGCGCCGTGCGGATTCCAGCGGCACCTCCTTCATCTTCACCAACTACCTTTCCAAAATCTCTGCCGATTGGAAAAAGAAGGTGGGGCAGGGCTCCTCGGTGAAGTGGCCGGTAGGCATCGGCGGGCAGAAGAACCCCGGCGTGTGTAACAATGTGGCCCGTATCCGCGGCGCTATCGGCTACACCGAGTATACTTACGCCGTGGAGGCTAAGCTGGCTTGCGCCCAGCTGGAAAATGCAGATGGCAAGTTCATTGCCCCCACCCAGGCTAGTTTCTCGGCCTCTGCAGCCGCAGCAGACTGGAAGAATGCCCCTGGTTTCTACATGGAGCTTACCAATGTGGCCGGCGCGAAGAGCTGGCCCATTACCGGCGTGACCTACGTCATCACCCGCCAGGATGCCCCGGCGGAGAAGAAAGCCGCCCTGCGCGACTACTTCATCTGGTGCTACACCAAGGGTGCTGCCACCGCCACGAAGCTCAACTATGTGGCCCTTCCGCAGGATGTGGTGAAGCTGGTTGAGCCTACCCTTTAAACTACCCACAAGTCCATAGAGAGAGTACACCCCCTGCTACGCCTCGTGCGTGGCGGGGGGGTATGTTTCTGCCTCATGCGGCACGCAGTGCCGTTTTCGCACCGCCGAAGGCGGTATTTCGTGTGCGGCGTAAGCTGCACTTTCGTACCACAGCGCAGCTGTGGTATTTACATACACCAGCGGAGCTGGTGTAATTCATTGAGCCGCGTAGCGGCGACTAGTTACCGCTGCATGAGCAGCGGTACTGCCTGTTTAACCTCGGAACGAGATTATCCAAACGTTGGGATATAAAAAGCGTTAGCCCCATTTTCCCAATGAAAACGACTAAATTGGTATAAAGCGCCATAGGAAGTACCGCTGCTCATGCAGCGGTAACTTGTCGCTCCGCTCAATGAAATACTTGCTTTGCAAGTGTGTAAGTACCACAGCTGTGCTGTGGTACGAAAGTGCAGCTGTCGCTGCACATGAAATACCGCTTGCAGCGGTATGAAAGCAGCACTGCGTGCCGCATGGTTCAGGCGCTTGCACCTCATCATTAAAACACAAACTGCACGAGCAGCATGTAGCACACGGTACCGCAGGTGACGCTCAGCAGGCTGTTGCTCTTCCATACATGGAGCCCACCCGTCAGCAGGCTGGCAATAATGACGGGCAGGTAGCCGGTAGCGGCAGAGAAGTGTATATCCTTCAGGCAATAGACTACCAGCATGGCTATCACCGCGCTGGGCAGCAGGCGCCCCAGTTTCTCCACAATTTCCGGGGTGGAGGCTTTGCCCTTGAAGATGAGGAAGGGCAGGAAGCGCAGCAGGGCTGTGATGAGCGCCATCACGGCAATGGCGCAGAAGGTATGGGCGTTAACCATGGCTTACCTCCTCCTTGTGGATGCAGAGTAAAAGCAGTATGCCGAACATGGCGGG
Organism: Akkermansia sp.; assembly: GCA_045538105.1. Classification (GTDB taxonomy): domain Bacteria; phylum Verrucomicrobiota; class Verrucomicrobiia; order Verrucomicrobiales; family Akkermansiaceae; genus Akkermansia. The sequence goes on along the minus strand of JAZSQS010000013.1, from coordinate 82,983 downwards.
AATCATGAAATTTTCCTTGCCGAACAGTACCAGGCATGCCGCCGTGACCACTGCACCCATGATGGCTGGGTAGTGCTTCTCCATGCTGCGCCACTGCTCGATGAAGATGGTGATGAAGAGAGCGGTGAGTACGAAATCGATACCTTGGCTGTTGAAGCTCACCAGGGAGCCGGTCACCGCTCCCAGCGTGCAGCCGGTAATCCAGTAGCAGTGGTTGAAGAAGCAGATGCAGAAATAGTAGTGCTTCCGCTCCGTCAGCGGGATGTGGGGTGTCTCCTGGCACAGCAGGGAATAGGTCTCATCCGTAAGCGCAAAAATCAGGTAGGGTGTGCGCTTCCCGGTACCCTTGAATTTATCGAGCATGGAAATGCCGTAGAACAAGTGACGTGCATTTACCAGAAAGGTGGTGAGCCCCACGGTGAGCAGGGAGGCGCCGCTGCTCAGCAGCCCCACGGCCACATACTGCATGGCCCCGGCGTACATGGTGATGCTCATCACTGGCGCCAGCCACACCGGAAAACCGCTCGCATTCAGCATAATTCCGAAACCGAACCCCAGCGCCAGATACCCCGTCATCACGGGAATGGTGGCAACAAAGGCTTGTCTTGTGGTGTTGTTCATGGTGCAGCTTGCGGGCGCCCAGTGTACGCCATTTGCCGTGATATGCAAGCCTTTTTGCCCGGAAAACCGGAATTTAGCGGGATGCACAAAGGACAAAATCAGATGCCTCTTGTACTGGCAATAATTGCTTCAACCGACCGTGCTGACAAAATGACAAGTAGAAAAGGCAGGAAAATTGTGTAGAATAGGTTAATCTATGGCACTCCTGTTCATTTATTTATTCTGTGCGCTTGCGTTGTCATTCCTGTGCTCTGTTCTGGAAGCTGTTTTGTTGTCTACACCGAGCTCCTTCATCAGCATGAAGGAGGCCGAGGGTAACAAATCCGCGCTTCTGATGCAGGAATACAAAAGCAACATTGACCGCCCTGTTGCGGCCATCCTTTCACTCAACACCATTGCTCACACTATTGGTGCCGCCGGGGTGGGCGCTGAGTCAACCCGGATATTCGGTGAAGAGTATTTTGGTATCATTTCAGCCGTATTGACACTGCTTATCCTGGTTTTTTCTGAAATTATACCCAAGACAATCGGCGCGTCCTACTGGCGTGTCCTGGCCATGCCCTGCACTTCCATCATACGCGTTCTCATCGTCATCACCTGGCCTCTTGTGTGGCTTTCTGAATGGATTACCCGGGTATTTACGCCTTCCGACAAGCAGAATACGGTCAGCCGTGAAGAAGTTCACGCCATGGTCAAAATCGGGGCGGCAGAGGGAGTGTTCCGCGAAAAGGAGAGCCTTGTGCTGCAGAGCTGCATGAAGCTTTCGCAGGTGAAGGCCCGCGATATCATGACCCCCAGTGTGATTGTGGAGGCTCTGCCTGAATCGGCGACATTGAAGGAAGCATATGATTCTCTTGAGCTTCTGTTCACCCGGATACCGGTGTATGCAGAAAGCAAGGAATACATAACCGGCTATTTACTGCGCACGACCATGCTGGAGAAACTGGCCGAGGATGATTTTGAAAGCAAGGTGGCAGATATTACCCGTCCTATCCTTTCCTTTGGTGAAAATACTTCTGTTTACACGATTTGGGAGCAGCTTATCGAAAAGAAAGAGCATATCGTCACCGTGGTGGATGAATATGGTGGCCTGCGGGGTATCATCACTATGGAAGACGTTATCGAAACCATGCTCGGGGTGGAAATAGTCGGTGAGAATGATCCCGCGCCTGATATGCAGCAGCTTGCCCGCGAGAAATGGGAACATATCCGCCGCAAGCAGCAGCGCGCATTGGGATGATTTATTGCTCCGGCAATTAAAGATTGATGTGTTATCCGTATTAGTGGTGACGGACAAATTGGAATTTGGCGGGCTGAAAGCCCGAGGAATTCCGAGCCCGTCAGGGCGACACTTTCCATAGCCCAGGGCGTGAGCCCTGGGTTTGACGAAAAAATAAGCCGGAACCCCGCCAGCTGGCGGGGTGGCAGATTCGCATGAGCGTTCTGTTTATGTTAAGCATTGATTATTTGAATATCAACGCGCATCCACGTCTGCCACCCACTCGCTCCGCTCGGGGTTCGGTTACTATTTTCACTTTACCCCAGGGCTTACGCCCTGGGCTATTGAACTTACCGCCCCGCCAGTAGGCGGGGCTCAGAATTCCGCTCGCCTGCGGCTCGCCAAATTCCAGTTTGTCGTTGAGTCCAAGCAATATTCTTTAATTGCCGGAGCAATAAAATAATGGAAACGCTTCCGGCTGATAACCGGAAGCGTTTTTTCTGACCAGGAACCAGGGGGAGATTATGCGCGGGTCGGAGGCACCGTTCCGCTGTGGCGGGTGATGCAGCCGGTGCGGAGGTAGATGAGTTGCTGGCAGATATCGGTGGCGAGGTCGGCGATACGCTCCAGGTCGCGGGCAAGACCGATGCAGGAGACGTAGTATTCCACGGCTGCGGGGCAGCTGATGATAGCTGCGCGAGCGTGGGTGCGGTGATCGCTGCGCATGGCGTCCACCGCGTCATCGCGGTCAATGACCTTGTGCGCCAGGAGAATATCAGTGTGCTGAATAGCCAGCAGCGTATCGTGCAGCATGCCCAGAGTGAGCACTTCCATGGGACCGAAATCAAATAGTTCCTGCTCTGGTAGAACCGGCAGGGTGGCTACCTGGATGGCACGCTCGGCGATGTGGCAGGCAAAATCAGCCATGCGCTCCATAGAGGTGTTTATTTTAATGCAGGAGATGACGGTTCGTAAATCTCCCGCAACGGGCTGGTAGAGGGCTAGGATTTTGAGGCATTCTTCCTCAATGCGGATTTCCTCGCGGTCGATGATTTCATCGTGCGCCATAACGCGGCGCGCCAGTTCCGTATCACCAGTGCTGAAGGCCTGGATGGCGTTGTGAAGGGCGCGTTCGGCTAGTGCGCCCTGGGCATAAATTTGGGAACGCAGGGAATTGAGTTCGTTGATGAAGTGTTGTTTCATGGTTGGTGGTGGGGTGTAGAGGTTAACCGAATCGGCCTGTGATATAGTCCTCGGTCTGTTTGTGGGTGGGGTTAGTGAAGATGCGGGAGGTTTCGCCCTCTTCGACGATGCGGCCTTTGTAGAAGAAGGCGGTGCGGTCGGAGATGCGGGCGGCTTGCTGCATGTTGTGGGTTACAATGACGATGGTGTATTGCTTTTTGAGCTCCAGCACCAGCTCCTCGATGCGTAGGGTAGCCACGGGGTCGATGGCGCTGGTGGGTTCATCCATGAGCAGCACTTCCGGCTCAGCAGCCAGAGCACGGGCAATGCACAGGCGCTGCTGCTGGCCGCCGGAAAGCGCCATGCCGCTGGAGTGCAGCTTGTCTTTCACCTCATCCCAGAGCGAGGCGCCGCGCAAGGCCTGTTCCACGCGGTCGGCCATTTCACTGCGGCTGAGCTTGTAGTGCAGGCGCAGCGGGTAGGCCACGTTATCCGCGATGCTCATGGGGAAGGGGGTGGGTTTCTGGAAAATCATGCCCACGCGGTGTCGCAGTTGCAGCAGGTCAACCCCGGGGGCCAGGATGTTCTGCCCATCCAGCAGGAGTTCGCCGGTGGCTTTCTGGTTGCGGTAAAGCTCGAAGATGCGGTTGTAGATGCGCAGGTGGGTGGATTTGCCGCAGCCGCTGGGACCGATGACGGCTGTGATGCGGTTGGCGTGGATATCCAGGTTGTTCTCAAAGAGAGCCTGGTGGTTTCCGTAATAGAAATTCAGATTGCGAGCAGATATCTTAATGTTTGTTTTCATGGAAAATACAGCGGGTTGCTATGTTGATAATCAGGATGAAGGCAGCCATGACCAGGGCAGCACCCCAGCCCATGGCGTGCATGCTTTCAAAGGGGGAATTGGTGGTGTATTCGGTGATGAGCACCGGTGCGCTGGCGGTAGGGCCGGTGAAGAAATCCTTCGGCCAGGTATCAGCAAACAGGGCGGTGAAAAGCAGAGGGGCGGTTTCACCGCTCACCCGCGCCAGCGAGAGCAGTATGCCCGTGGCCAGGCCGTTGCGAGCGCTGCGGGCTACGATGCAGAGGGTGGCTCGCATGCGGCTCATGCCCAGCGCCAAGGCTGATTCCCGTAGTGTATCGGGTACCATGAGCAGCATGTCCTCCGTGGTGCGCAGGACGACCGGGAACATGATGATGGACAGGGCCACCGTGCCGGCCAGCCCGGAGAAATTGCCCGTGGGTACCACCAGCAGGGCATACACGAACAGACCTACCAGGATGGAGGGCAGCCCCATCATCACATTGGCGCAGAAGCGCAGCGCATCGGCCACTTTGCTGCCTTTGCCGAATTCGGCCAGGTAGATGCCGCCGGCCAGCGCGGGCGGCACTGCCAGCACCGTGGCCCCCAGGGTCATGAGCAGCGTGCCCAGCAGGGCATTGGCCACGCCGCCGCCGGGTTCACCGTATGGCTTGGAGACAGCGGTGAGAAACTCCCAGTTCAGTGCGCTCCAGCCGTGGCTGAACACGGTGGCAAGAATCCAGCCCATGCCGCCCAGTGCCAGGGCGATGGAGAGGACGGCAGCCAGATTCAGCAGCTGGTTGCCTGCTTTGCGGAATATTGCAGAACGTTTTTTCATGATGGTATGGTGGTATCAGTGGTTTTCACCCCGGCGGGCAGCGGTGCGCCCCAGGTAGTAACACGTGAGCAACTGGATGCTGAAACTCATGAGCAGCAGCACTAGCCCCAGCGCAAACAGGGCGCTCTGTTGCAGCCCGGTGGCTTCTGCAAAGTTGTTGGCCAGGGTGGCGGCAATAGTGGTGCCGCAGGAGTACAGCCCGGCAGGGGATTCCATGAGGTTGCCGATGACGAAGAGCACCGCCATGGTCTCGCCCAGCGCTCGCCCCAGACCGATGAAGATGCCGCCGATGATGCCGCGTATGCCATAGCGGGCCACGACATCGCGGGTCACTTCCAGCCGGGTGCAGCCTAATCCATAGGCTGATTCACGGAGCATGGGCGGGGTCATGCGAAGCACATCGCGCATGACGGCGCTGATATAGGGCAGCACCATGAGCGCCAGAATCACCCCGGCGGTGAGGAATCCGAATCCGCTGCCGTAGCCATCTTCGCCCAGCAGCCAGGCGCCACCCGGCAGATGAAGCAATCCCAGGGTTTCTGCCAGGAAGGGTTGCACATGTTCCTGCATGAGCGGCACCAGCACGAAGAGCCCCCACATGCCGTAGATGACGGAGGGAATGGCTGCCAAAAGATCGATGCAGTGGCTCAGCGGGCGGCTCAGCCACTCCGGCACTTCAGTGATGAACAGGGCAACTGCCAGTGCCAGTGGTATGGCAAGCGCCAGGGATATACCCGTGGTGAGCAGTGTGCCCAGGATGTGCGGCAGGGCGCCGTAAGAATCTGCGGCAGGGTCCCAGTCGCTCCCCCACAGGAAGGAAAGGCCGAAATGCTGCCAGGCCGGTGCGGAGTGTAGCCCCAGCTGCGCCAGAATCCCCGCCAGCAGGAGCAGGGCCAGCGCAGCCCCGCCCAGGCAGGTGTATCGGAACAAGGTGTCGGTTCGTTGCATGGTGGTGTTCTGTTTGCCTTCCGGTATACCACCACCCGCCTGCTGGTTCAAGTTCCGCTGCGTGATTCAAAAGCCACAGTCTCTGTGGCAAAAAAGTCATATTTCCACAATCGTCATTAAAGTATACTTTAATGATGATTTAAAGAATAGACAAACAAAGGATTATGATAACATGAAAGTATACTTTAATGAGGGTGCGAAGACCGATAAATTGGAATTTGGCGAGCCAACGGCGAGCGGAAACTTGAGCCCGCAAGGGCAACAGAATCATAGCCCAGCGTGGAGCCGCCACGCGGCGGAACGCTGGGTTTGGAATAAAACATAACCGGAACCCCGACCAACGTGGAGGGGTGGCAGGGAGGCCACCGCTTTCGCCTTGATTTGCCTGCCTTACAATGGTATTATGCAAGCGTGTTGTAAATAATATGTCGCATAGCTTTTCCAATCTGAATGTGCATCTTATATTCCATACCAAGAGCGGCACCTGCATTATGGATGAATCCGATTTGGCACGCGTGTTTCGCTATATCGGTGGTTTGATACACTCGTTATCGGGATATGCCTATATCGTGGGAGGTCGACCGGATCACATACACATTCTTACCACATTACCTTTAACGAAATCAGTGTCAGATTTTGTGCGTGAAATAAAAGCGAACACCAGCCGCTGGATAAAAGGAATTGACACGAAATACCATCATTTTGCATGGCAGGAAGGATATGGCGTATTTTCCGTGAGTGAATCGAATAAGGCTTCAGTGATTAACTACATACTCAAGCAAGAGGAACATCATCGCCAGTACAGCGCACAGGAAGAGTTTAACATATTCCTGTGCAAACACGGACTTCAGAAAGAATAGTCTGGAGAAATAACCATGTCGCGATACTAGAATTGCATGGGTAAATTGCTATCATCGGCCTCCCTGCCACCCACTCACTTCGCTCGGGGTTCCGGGTATAATTAACACCAAACCCAGCGTTCCGCCGCGTGGCGGCTCCACGCTGGGCTATTATTATGCCGCCCTGACGGGCTCAAAATTCCGCTACGCTGACGCTCCGCAAACTACTCGACAAATTCCAATTTGTCGTTCGAGTATTCACACTTTGGGGTGCGTGTGCATGGCATAATAGTGAAGCAAGGACTTGAAAACACAAGAACGGCGTGCGGTGGTGAACCGCACGCCGTTGAAGTTAGTGGGCTGCCGGTGGGACTTAAGCCTCGGGGGCAGCTTCGGCCTCGGCGCTGTAGTCGATGGCAGCGAGGGCCTGGTAGAGACGCCAGCGGCGCTGGATATCCTGCTCTTCCAGGGCAAGGAGCTTCTCGAAGTTGGCCTTGTTGGTCTTGGCCAGCATCTTGAAGCGGTTTTCGCCACCCTTGCCGTCTACACCGATGAGGGCATCGCGCACGGACATCTTGGGAGCCTTGCTCTTGATGGTGAGCGGGTTCTTGCCCTGCTTGATGTTGTCCGGGTTGAAGTTGTAGAGCAGCCAGCGGCCGCAGTCCACAGCGTCTTTCTGGCGGTCGAGACCCTGTGCCATGTTGATGCCGTGGTTGATGCAGTGGCTGTAGGCAATCACGAGGGCGGGACCATCGTAGGCCTCGGCTTCAGCCAGGGTCTTGAGGGTGTGCTCATCGTTGGAGCCCATGGCGATGGAGGCCACGTAGATGTTGCCGTAGGTCATGGCCATGTAGCCGATATCCTTCTTCACCTGGTCCTTACCGCGGGTGGCGAACTTGGCCACAGCGGCGCGCGGGGTGGCCTTGGAGCACTGGCCGCCGGTGTTGGAGTACACCTCGGTGTCCATGACGAGCACCTTCACATTGCGGCCGGAGGCGAGGATGTGGTCCAGACCGCCGTAGCCGATGTCGTAGGCCCAGCCGTCGCCGCCGAGAATCCACACGGACTTGCTCACCAGGTAGTTGGCCTGTGCCTTGAGGGCGGCCAGCTCGGGGTCGTCGCCGCAGGCTGCCTTGATGGCGGCCACGGTTTCGCGTGCGTTCGCCACCTCGGCCTCGGTCTTCTGCGGGTTGCTCTTGATGGCTTCCACCAGCTCAGTGCCAATCTTGCCGGCAGCAGCTTCCAGGAGCTCCAGGGCGTATTCCTGCTTCTTGTCCAGGGAGACGCGGAAGCCAAGACCGAACTGGGCGTTGTCCTCGAAGAGGCTGTTGGCCCAGGCGGGGCCGCGGCCATCGGTGTCGTGGGTCCAGGGGGTGGTGGGCAGGTTGCCGCCGTAGATGGAGGAGCAGCCCGTGGCGTTGGCCACTACCAGGCGGTTGCCCAGCAGCTGGGTCAGTGCCTTGATGTAGGGGGTCTCACCGCAGCCGGCGCAGGCACCGCTGAATTCGAAGAGCGGGCGCATGAACTGCTGGTCTTTCACCTGGCCGGGATTCAGCTTGGTGCGGTCAGCATCAGAGAGCTTCTCGAAGAAGTTCCAGTTGTTGGTTTCGGGTTCCAGAGCTTCGGCTGCCGGGGTCATGGTCAGGGAGTTCGTGGGGCATACGCGGGTGCAGAGCGTGCAGCCCGTGCAGTCTGCGGCAGATACCTGGATGATGAACTTCTTGCCCTGCCAGTTCTTGTGCATCTTGCTGGCATCGGCGCTCTTGAATGTTTCCGGGGCGCCTTCCAGCTCGGCGGGGTCTACCATCTTGGCGCGCAGGGCAGCGTGGGGGCACACGGTGGTGCACTTACCGCACTGGATACAGGCCTTGCTGGTTTCGGTCTTCTCCGGGGTCCACACCGGGATTTCGAGGGCGAGGTTGCGCTTCTCGTACTGGGTGGTGCCGCTGGGGAAGGTGCCGTCCACCGGCATTTCGGAGACTTTCACGCTGTCGCCTTCGCCGATGACAATCTTGCCGAGCACGTCGCGCACGAAGTCGGGCGCGCCGGGAGCCAGGGCGGGGGGCAGCTCGTGGCCGGTGATGGTGGTACCCAGGGGTACTTCGTACAGGTTGGCCAGGGAGGCATCCACAGCCTGGATGTTCTTGGCCACTACTTCGTCACCCTTCTTGCCGTAGGTCTTCTTGATGGCTTCCTTGATGTAGCCGATGGCTTCATCGGAGGGAATCACGCCGGAGAGGTGGAAGAAGCAGGTCTGCATAATCATGTTGATGCGACCACCCATGCCCGTGGCCTTGGCCACCTTGAAGGCATCGATGCAGTAGACCTTGATGTTCTTGTCGATAATCTGCTGCTGCATGCGGGCGGGCAGGCTGTCCCACACCTTGTCAGCGGCCACCGGGGTATTGATGAGGAAGGTGGCACCGGGTGCTGCGTTCTTCAGGAAGTCGAAGGTGTTGAGCAGGCTGGGCTGGTGCAGGGCGATGAAGTTCGCGCTGGTGATGAGGTAGGTGCTGTGAATCGGCGTGGTGCCGAAACGCAGGTGGGATACCGTGGAGGAGCCGGACTTCTTGGAGTCGTACACGAAGTAGCCCTGCACATACAGGTCCGTGTGCTTGCCGATAATCTTGATGGCGTCCTTGTTGGCGCCCACGGTGCCGTCGGAACCCAGACCGTAGAACATGCAGCGGGTCACGGTGTCGGCCTCGGTGGTGAAGCTCGGGTCGTAGGCGATGGACTTGCCGGTCACGTCATCCTCAATGCCCACGGCAAAGCCGGTCATGGGGGTGTCCTTCTTGAGCTCGTCGAACACACCCTTCACCATGGCGGGGGTGAATTCCTTGGAGCCCAGACCATAGCGGCCACCCACGATGAGGGGCATGGCGAAGGGCAGGGTGCCCTTCACAGAAGCATCGCTCAGGCTCTGCACCACATCCTGCAGCAGGGGTTCACCCAGGCTGCCGGGTTCCTTGGTGCGGTCAAGCACGGCAATCTTCTTCACGGTCTTGGGCAGGGCGGCAATTACGTCCTCTGCCGGGAACGGGCGGTACAGGCGCACCTTCAGCACGCCGATGTCCTCGCTGCTCAGAGCCTGCACGGTCTCAAGGCAGGCCTCAGCGCCGGAACCCATGATGACAATGACGCGGGTGGCTGTGGGGTTGCCGATGTATTCCACGAGGTCGTAGCAGCGGCCGGTGAGTTCGCCGAACTTCTTCATGGCCTTCTTTACAATGCCGGGTACTGCATTGTAGAACTGGTTGACGGTTTCGCGACCCTGGAAGTACACGTCCGGGTTCTGGGCGGTACCGCGGATGACGGGGGCGTCCGGCGTGAGGGCTCGGGCATGGAAGGCATCCACCAGGTCCTGGTCAATCATGGCGCGCAGCTGCTCATCGGTGATATCGGCAATCTTGCCTACTTCGTGGGAGGTGCGGAAACCATCGAAGAAGTTGATGAAGGGAACACGGCTCTCCAGCGTGGAGGCGTGGGCAATGGCGGCCATATCCGGTGCTTCCTGGGTGGAGGCGCCGCAGAGCATGGCGAAACCGGTAGAGCGGGCGCTCATCACGTCGCTGTGGTCACCGAAAATCGAAAGGCCCTGGGCAGCGAGGGCTCGCGCCGCGATGTGGAAGACACAGGGAGTCAGCTCACCTGCAATCTTGAACATGTTGGGAATCATGAGCAACAGACCCTGGGATGCCGTGAAGGTTGTGGCCATGGAGCCAGTCTGCAATGCGCCGTGAACGGCACCAGCTGCACCAGCCTCAGATTCCATCTCTACAATGCTGGGGACTGTTCCCCAGAGGTTCTTGCGATCTACAGCGGTCCAGGCCTCTGCCGATTCACCCATCGGAGAGGACGGGGTGATGGGGTAGATGGCGGCCACTTCAGAGCAACGGTACGCTACAGAGGCCACAGCCTCGTTGGCGTCAATAGTGCTATATGTCGTGTTCATGTTGTACAATGGTTTGAAAATGTTGCTATCTGGAGACAGTGCTCCTAAGCTGTGAAAGCTGCCTTCACTGGCAATATACTACACCTGCAAGGGGGCAAAAGCAACCAAAAACGGCGTTTCTGCCGCTATTTTTTGCGGGTTGCTGCTTAGAAAAGGCGTTTTTCCTTGCTGGCCTCTGTGCCTTCAAGATAACGTACATAGCGGCTTACTCCGGCGCCGTAGGGTGAAGCGAGGCGCAGGTCTGCCTTGCTGTCTTCCAATTTGGAGGAGGTTCGGAGCCAGCGCAGGAAGAGGTAGATGAGCAAGCCTCCTACCAGGGTCAGGATGGGGTAGAGGATGGAGCGTACCATGGTAGGATTATCAATGATTTCCTGAATCCTATCCTTGATGTTGCGCTTCTTTACCTTTTCTGTTTCCTTGAAATTGATGCCGATGAGGGGAGCTTTGCCACCGGTTGCAACTGCAATGGGGGTGAAGTCCTTGGAAATAGGAGTGATGAGTTCGCTGAGTCGCCGCAGGGCATGCAGGAGCCCCTCTGCGCTGCCGTCATCAGCGGCACTGCGTACTTTCTGAAGCCATTCATGGCGCAGCTCATCAGCTGGTTTGATTTCCTGGTATCCCAGCTCAATGGCAGTGGGATTTCCAGTTGGATAACGCATCAGCACAGCGTATTCGCAGGGCTGGGCGGTGGCGGTTACCAGAATATCCACGGAAAGGTCACTTGGAATCTGCTGGCTTCCCTTGAAAACCGTTACATAGATGCGGAAGGGAGCATTGGCGTTCAGCGTTCGCAGAACGTGCTCGGCGTCCTCCCGTTCCACGGTGCTGAGGAGCCCTTGCGGGTCATTCAGACATGTTGTTTTGGGGGGCTTGGTGTAGGCGTCGTAATAGCGCCCCAGGATGCGGGTATCGCTTTCCTCTGGTTTTTCCGGGGTACGGGTGCGGGGCATCTGGCGCCCCTGCTGGCGGCGCAGTTCGCGTTGTTCGCGTCGCAGCTGGCGCTGGCGTTCTTCTTCAGCCTTGATTTCTTCCGGCGTGGGTTTCGGGGGGAAGAGGGAGAGGTAACCCGTAAGCAGCTCACCTGCCATCAGGTGGCGGTAGTCCTCCGTGCGCCAATGCGGCATGCCGGAATCCTCCGAGTGTTCGGCTGGTGCTGCCTGGGTGGTTTCTGTGGGTGCGGGTGGGGTTTCCTGAGACTGGGTGCTGCCGCTGGCCAGGAGCCCCAGTGCGGTGGAGAGGAGCAGGAGTTTCTGGGCAATCCGCAGCTTGCGGTTGACGGTGCGGGCGCTGGTGGAAAGACGGCGTGCGGCTGCACGCATGACCCGTTTGAGCCCGGTCACCATGGCGCGCTCGCGGAATTGCAGCTTCGCGCATTTGATGCAGGTGTTGATGCGGTCCGGGTCAATGAAGGGGTCAAGCTTGTAGCCCCATGAGAAGCAGGCCATCTCCAGCTGCACATCCATGACCAGGATGAGCATCCATTCATGTTTCACGGGTGGTGGCAAGGGATGCAGGGCGTCCATGATGTAATCCTTGACCGCTTGCCATGCGCTTGACAGCCAGTTCTGGTGGGGAATTTCCTGAGCTCGTTCGCCCGGGCGGCGTTCGTGCAGCTCTGCGTCTTCTATAGCCTTGTGGAGTTCCCGCTTACCGAAGGAAGGGTGATGAATGCGGGCGTGGTTGAGAATCCAGTGGGCGTGTGTCCGTAATTCCTGGGCTTGCCCCACGTCCGTGATGTAGATGCAGAGCGCCACCGGGCGGATGCGGCGTTCGAGCCGCTCCAGGGTTCGCATGAGTTCCTGGCGTTCCTGGTGGGTCAGGGCTCCGGCAGCGTCGACCACGCGGGTGAATTCCACCTGCCCGTCACCAAAGATTTCATCTGCCTGGTAAATGTTGTAACCACAGGCCGGACACTGATCTTCAGCGCCGGCATGAATGGTGGTGGAACATTTGGGGCAAATTGGCATGCCATTCTTTATAGCGGTTTTTTATTCTCAGGTGAAGCTTTATTATCGTCATTGTCGGCGATAGGGTAAAAGCGCACCATCCTCCCGGATTCTTGCACCTGGGAGGATGGTGGTTTTTCGGTAATGATGGCCTGTTAGAACGTGTATCCAACGCCTACATTGATGCGGGATTCGGTGGCGTGGTTGCGGAGTTCAACTGAGTAGTCAGCGTAGGCATCCCAGGCATCACTGAGCTTTACCGTGGTCCCTAAATTGAGCTTCACTGCATCGCGTCCAGGCATGCAGGCTTTATCGGTGAGATTTCCATGGCTCCGGACAGTTACGAAGGGGGTGTCCCGCTTGAGGTCGTTTATATAGGAAATACTGGCATACGGAGTGAAGCGACCAATAGCCTTGCTGAGCCCTAGCCCTAGTTTCAGGGAGAGTTTCTTGTAATCTTGATGAGCAGAATAGCGGGCGTGGGTGGCGCCATCGCGCTCGGTGAAGCCGTCCATGCTGGCGTGCAGGTACTCCAGCCCGGCAAACGGAGTGAATGCCCAGCCATTTCCGGTAGCGATGTTGCGCGAAAGCGTGGCACTGAGCATCCATGCTTCGGAATCCCATTCTCCCGCCGCGGTGCTGCCTGTTTGCAGATTGCTGCGCGTACTTTCGTTCTCAAACCAGCCATAGGCAGCAAAGAGGTTGAGCTGCATCTTGTCCAGGGGACCTTTGCTGCTGAACTGGTGAGCGCTGTAGAGCCCAATCATCCGGCCATCCTGGTCAATTTCTCCTCCGGTGTAGAATTTGCTGCCGCGGGCAACTTTGTTTTCGCCGTAGCTGATGCCGAAGGTAGCGCCGGCCAGGGTGCGGTCCGTAAAGGCGTAGTCCACGCCCACGGCACCACCCCAGGAGTCATAGTTGTATCCTGTGCGGTTTCCGACGGTATCAACGCGATGGAAGGTGCTCAACGCGCTGCCCCAGGTTCGGGTGGTGCCCTTGGCTCGCAGGACGGCCTGCTTTTCTGCCAGGTTGCCAAAGCTCAGCAGGGTTTCTCCCGCACTTACCAGGGTGTTGGCTATCCGCACCGGCTCACCCAGTTTTTGAACCGGAATGCTCCTAACCACGAAAATCATTCCGGTGGTGAGCAGCTGGGTTGTATCCCAGACCAGACCGTTATCCAGGTTGGGCAGGGTGGTGGTATCAAAAGTATAGCTGCCGCTCAGCGCGGCGAGATTGCCAGTAAGGAGCGTGATGCTGGCTCCTTGCTGGAAGTTTGCCTGCATGTCTGCCTTGGTGGTGTCTGCATAGCCGCTGCCGGTTTCTTTCTGGTACAGAACCTTGAAGTTTACATTGTTCAGCGTGACGGAGTTCGTCACCTTGTAGTTGGAAAGCAGATTGGTTGTATCCGTGTTGCTGCCACTGGTATTCCAGGTGTTGCCACTGGGATTGGTGATGAAGTAGATGGATACTTCCGTCTGACTGGCTATGGTGTTGTTCAGTTCCAGCTCTCCGGGCGAGTTGCCGGCAATGAGTGCGCCTCCGGTTATGGCGGCGTTCTGAATGGTGCCTGTGCCTTTCAGGGTGCTGTGTTCAAAATACGCCCGGCCGGTGCCCACAAAGTTCAGGCTGGCACCGTTCGTCAGGTTGATGGAGGCGTGCTTAATGTGTGAATCGGGGGTTACGTGGTGCTTTGTCATGACTTCACCATCATAGCTGCTCAGCGGGTTTGCCTGGCTGTCCGTGCCGATGTTCATGGTGGTGTTATCGAGCTTGAGCTGGGCCTTGTTCGTTGCGGTACCGGAAATTTGCAGGGCGTGTGTCGCGTTGACCTCCGTGTCCTTGAGCTCTGCGTTCGCTCCGGCTTCAAGGGCGATGGTTTCTATCGGCATTGCTGAACAGACTGCGCTGGAGGGAGAGGATTCGATGAAGAACGGTTCCTGGAAGCCCAGTACGGCCTCTTTACCAGCTTCTCCGTGCAGGACGGTATTACCACGGAAAGTCAGCCCAATTCCAGTTGAGGCAACGTGGCTGCCATTCTTGTAGATGCTGAGTACTTTGGCGCTGATTCCCGTCTGGCCGCTCATGTCAACATTCTTACCTATCAGACCATAGTTCCCATCATAGACATAGATGGCCGTGTCCGACCCGCTGATTTGGTTGCCTGCGTATCCAGAGTTGCTTTCGAGGTTCCGGAGTTCGTATACCTCCTGGATATTGCCGTGGGTGGTGGTGCATTGGTCAAAGCGTATGTAGGAGTAGCCGTCATCTGGTGTGCCAGCAGCTGCAAACCCGATTGTTATGGAGCGGCCGTTTTGATGGGTCGTAATTTCTCCATAGCCCGTGTCCCAGGTGATCTGGGCATTGGCATCACCCGTCAGTTTGAATTGTTCCGTTGCTAGGCTCAGGGCGGTATCATCGGTAGAAAGGAATGTCTTGTCTGCTCCCAGCAAGGATTCAGGACTGCTGGCATCAATCTCAACTATGATGGAGTCCTTCGCGGAGATGTCTGTATCACCCGCAGTGCTGTCATCAATCCGGAGGCTGATGGTGGATGTTTCTGCATAGGCGGAATGCAGACTTGCCAGAGCTATGGCGGCTAGAACGGCGCGGCGCAGAGAGATGTTGAGCTGTAATTTCATTGTTCTTGTGATACCTGTTTTATGTGTGAAAAGAGTGTGAATGCCTTAATTTATACAAATCCTATCATAAAAAGGGGATATTTCAATATAAAAACTACAATAATGACAGGAAATATAGGAATTAAAACAAGAAACGGGGTGTAGTTAAAGAAAATCCCCAACTTCCACAGGAGGGAAGTTGGGGATGAAAGCGAATGGGCAGGCGGAATATCAGTCAGTGATGATATTGAGCTCAGCCACGGCCGCAGAGTCGCCGCCATCGTGCGATGAGAGAGCCACAAAGCGGAGGAACTTGCCGGTAACCGGTGTGAAGAACAGAGCCTCCTGGCGTTCTTCAGTGTTAGCCATGGTACCGCGCGCCACGGGATCACCCCAGTTCTTGCCGTCCATGCTCACATAGACCTCATAATTCTTCACGCGGGCTTCTTCGAGCTTGGCGCTCTGGAAGATGATTCCCTTCACCTTGTGTTCACCTCCCATATCCAGGTGGATTTCGTGGGGGTAGCTGGCGAGGGTGACACCCTTGAGCGTGTGCCAGTATGTATCGGGGTTGCCATCCAGCACATTGCGGGCGGGTCCGCCTTCCGGCAGGTCAGAGCTCACATAGGCCACTGAGAAGAAAGCATGCGGCGGGTACTCGCCAACTACACGGGAAACAATGGGCGTTACCTCAGCCAGAGCAGCGTAGGGGTCATTGCCTGAAAGAGGTGAAACAAACACCATCTTGAAGAACTTGCTCGTGGTGGTTTCCTTGAGCATCACGCGCTGTTCGTTGTCCTCATCGACCATGTTGATGGAGCAATCCGGCTGGTTTCCCCATGTTTTGCCGTCTTGGGAGAGGTAGATATCAATCTTTCCGGCCCGCGAGGACGAACGACCTTGGCGTGGGGTGAACGCAAAGCCACGCAGTTCGGAAAGAGCGCCCATATCAATAACAATTTCATGAGGATACGGAGGCATGGGGTTACTGCGCCATTCGGAGTGCCAGAAGGTATCGCGGCGGCCATCAATGAGATTCCAGGGGGAGTTGCTGCTGCCAGCGTAGCTGGAGCAGTAGGTGACGCGCATCACATTGTCTGGCTTCCATTCGGGCAAACTTTGGAAGGCGCTGACGCTATCCATGCAGCCGTGGCTGCTGGCGTAGGCCCGCACAATGCCGTCTTCACGCTGCAAGAAAGGTTCTGTGTAATCAAAGCGGGAACCATCAGGCAGGGTGACTTCAATCTTCGCATCCCGTGAGCCGCAGCTGGCGTGTACGTACCCCACGCTGTCGCGGGAGATGGTTACGGCGCCGGTGAGCGGCAGCATTTTGCGGCCGATTTCGGCAGGGTCTTCACCCTGGTGCACGGGACGCAGGGAGAATACGAAGGTGGTTGGGCCAGAAAGCGGGATGTCGCGATCCATGGGCAGGGGACCACAGGCGGCACCACCCAGACCCAGGGTGAAGACATCCACGCTCACAACAGTGGCTCCGGCGCGCTTCACTTCTTCCGGGTGAGCAGCTTCAAAGATATCACGCGCCGTGTAGGGTAGGGCAGAGAAGTTGAAATTCTCGTGCGGCTCTGCGGCAATCAGGAGCCCCACGCCGCGTTCATCCGTAATGGAAACCCACTTGGTATCCATGCGGTTGCCCATTTCCATGGGGAAGGGGTAGCGCTCCACCATTCCTTCAACGGTGTTGTTCCAGATACCCATATGGGCACCGGCTTTGCGGTCTGTATAGTTTTCGCCAGGTCCGCGTCCATACCAGCGCACGTTTGCGTAACGCTCCGGCATGCTGATGGTATAACCCAGCTTGGGCAGCACCACTTTATTGATGCTCGGGATGATGCCAGCCTGCACGCTGATGTAGCCGTTGGGCAGAATGGTGTATACCAGCTGTGTGGTGAACTTGAAGTCCTTTTCCGTGACGGGGCCAATATCCTTCACGTTGAATTTGCCGTTATCGTATTCACCGCTATTGAGGTTTTCCTTGCGGGTACCCTGGCTGGTGACATCGCAGGAAATACGCACAATGCCGTGATTGAGGCGCTCCACCAGTAGCGGGGTGGCACTGTGGGTCAGGTTGCCCAGGCCGTTATTGAGCCACTGGTTCATGGCCCACTTGTCATTAGCAACCGGGGCGCGGAAGGCGTTGAGATGCACCGTGGCCTTCTCACCCAGCAGCTGTTGGCCGTTCACAATGTAGTTCTTGATACCACCTGTGGCTTTGTCGATACAGAGGGAGAAGTTTGGCCCGATGACTAGCATGTGTCCACTCTGGTTGCGGACGTCGACCTTGGCATCGCTCAGTTGCATGAGATTGTTGCGGGCATCGTAGCCAGTCATTTCTTCCGGCAGGGTCATTTGCTCTGAGGCAATCACGTAGCCCTTCTTGGCCCAGTCTGTATCCTGCTTGAGCTTGAGCTCCACCGTGAGGTGGTAGCGGCGGTCTTTCTTGAGAGAGAGTAACTGCTCAGCAGAAAGCGGGATGGTGACCTCCTCCGTGGTGAGCGGTGCCGCACTGGTGGTGAAGAGTCCTTCGACCACAACCTTGCTGCCTTCTTCGCAGAGTTTCCAGCTGCCTTCATATTCCGCCAGGCTAGTGAAGAGGTGCTTGTTGCGCGTGGTAACGGTGAGTCCCTTGCCATCTTCTGTGAGCCCTTTGAGTTTGAAGGAAGCATTCTGCTGAACCTTGCGGATTTCATCATAGAGCGGCGTGACGGTGCGGTCACTGTAAATGACACCCTTGATGCAGAAAATACCATCGTGCGGGTATTCACCATGGTCGCCACCATATGCCTGGCGGGTTACGGTGCGGCCATCGGGCAGGGTGACCTTTTGGTCATAGCTCTGGTGAATCCATTCCCAGATACCACCGCCGATGATGGAGTCGCTACTGTCAATAGCTTCCCAATAATCGGCCAGGTTGCCCATGGAGTTGCAGAGAATGTGGGCATATTCGGAAATGTACCAGGGTTTCTGCAGCTTGCTGCTGGCTATATTGCGTGTCCAGTTCACGCTTGGATACTGGTTGGAGCAGAGGTCAGCCAGTTCGTTGTTTCGCTCGTACTGGGTGAGGCGGGACGTATCACGCTGCTTAATCCAGTCGCGTACAGCGGCAAAATTATCACCGGGACCGGCCTCATTGCCGTATGACCAGATGACAACGCAGGGGTGGTTCTTGCTTTGTTCCACCATGTTCTTATTGCGCCACACATGCTGGGCTTTCCACTCTGCTGGGTGGGAGAGGGAGAGTTCGCCGTAGTAGTACCCGTGGGATTCGATGTTGGCTTCATCGCACACATAAATGCCCAGTTCATCGCACATTTCGTAGAAACGGTCTACTTGCGGGTAGTGCGAGTTGCGGATGTGGTTGATATTGCCCCGTTTCATGAGGATGAGCTCTTGGCGGCACTCCTCTTCAGTTACGGTGTGGCCATTGGCGTGCTGGCTTTCGTGGCGGTTCACGCCTTTGAGCTTTACCGGCATGCCGTTTACCAGGAAACGGCCATCTACTAGCTGCACATCGCGGAAGCCAATCTTGCGTGAGAGCGTTTCCGTTATTTCACCTTTCTCATTTCTGAGAGTGAGCAGTAAGCGGTACAGGTTAGGCTTTTCGGCACTCCATAAGGCAGGATTGCTGATGGAGGTGACCAGTGTTGTTTTGGTTTCGGTTCCGGCTGCCAGGCTGAGCTCCGGGCTGCTCAGGGTGGCAACCGTCTTGCCGGCAGCGTCAATCAGTTCTCCTTCCACGCGGGTTTTGCCGGTAGCTTCGCTGCGGTTATCCACGTCAACCTCAATGCTCAGCTTGCTCTTGCTGTAATCCTTCTTGCCAGGGGCGCCTTCAAAGTCCGTGTGCACAAAGAAGTCCCTGATTTGAATCTTCGGGGTGGTGTAAAGGTAGACATCACGGAAAATACCGGAAAGGCGCCACATATCCTGGCATTCCAGGTAGGAGCCATCACTGTATCGGTACACCTCCGCGGCAATCACGTTCTTACCTGGTTGCAGGTAACGGGTGATATCAAATACGGCAGCGGTGCGGCTGTCCTTGGAGAAACCGACCTTGTGGCCGTTTACCCAGAGGTAGAAGAAGGAATCCACGCCATCAAAGCGGATGAAGACCTCGCGTCCGTTCCAATCAGCCGGCAGTTCCACATCACGCCGATAGCTGCCCACTGCGTTGGGCTCAGTCTTTGGTGTAGTGTAGCGCTCTTCATTGGCATTGCGCGGTTTAGTCATGACCCGAGGCCAATCACGCACGAAGGTATAGCGCTGGTTGCTGTAAATGGGAGTGCCGTAGCCGCGCATCTGCCAGTTGCTGGGAACGTCAATCTCTGCCCAGTGGCTTACGTCTGTTTCGGGCTTGTAGAAATCCAGCGGGCGTGAATCAGGGCTGGGAGCCCAGTGGAATTTCCAGTTTCCGTTGAGAGAAAGCACCAGAGAGGAATCATTGCGGTGCCCTTTCAACGCCTCATTGCGGTTGGCGAACGGAACATAGAACGCCCGGGCTTCTTCGCGACCCTGGGAAAGGTTCTGCGGGTTTTCCCAGTCGGGGTGAGGCTCATAAACCCCTTGTCCCAAAGCGAGGGCTCCGGTTATTGCAATAGTTGCCGTCATGCTTTTAAGCAAGTTCATACAAGATAAATACTACTGAAATTCGCTTTCTCTTTCAAGGAAAAAGATATTTCATATGCGACAGTCAGGGATATTTTACTTGTTAGTATGCTTTTTGTGTGATATGATTTTTCCCGAGTCATGACACGGAATAGCAAATTTTATCTCCGCAGTTTTTATCCCATTCTTGATTTGATTCTGGCAGGGGTGTTCGCCTATTATTCGCCTTATATTACCAATCTGGTGGCTCCGTTGCTGGGGTGGGAGCAGGGACCATTCTTCAATCTTCTGACGGCTTCTCCCTTCCTTGCTGGCGCTGCTTTGGTGGCAGTTCCCATTATATTGCGGCAGGTTGGCTTCTACCACAAGCTGAACATGCAGCGATTGGGTACCGCACTGCGCCAGTTGCTCATTTTTACGGTGTACTACTTGTGTGCCTCTGGTCTGTATGTGGCCCTTGAGCCGACTTCTCCATACCATAGCCAGACGCTGCTGGTGAATCTGGTGGGTATTCCGCTGGTGATATTTGTGCGGTATATCATCGTGCGCCTGTATAACCTGGGGCATGCCAATGATGAAGCGTACCGCCGCCAGGTGATACTGGCAGGAACTCCGGAAGCCGTGGAGAAGGGGTGGAATTCCTTCCCTGCCTATTGGAGAAAGAATTTTAACGTAGTAGGGCGGATCGTAGACCCTCGCAACAGTGAGGAAGAAGTCCAGAGAATTATCCAGGAGCACAGTGTGAACGGTCTGTACGTGTTCGGTGGGTTGGCGGCACATCATGATTTTGATAGTGTGATTGCCCAGTGTGAGGTGCAGGGTATTGATGTTAACCTGATTCTGGGGAACCGCATGGGTACGAGCCTGCGGGCTGATATTAACGAGGTGGGGGACAACCGCATGCTTGTATTGAGCTCCACTCCCGTATACTCCTGGACCCGCATGTTCAAGGCGGTTATCGACCGTATCGTAGCACTCATTATCCTGGTGTGTTCCTCTCCCCTGTGGCTGGTGGCTGCCATAGGCATCAAGATAAGCGACCCGAAGGGGCCGGTCTTTTTCCGGCAGCGTCGATCAGGTGTTTATGGCCGCATATTCTACATGTGGAAGTTCCGCTCCATGTATGTGGATGCTGAGGCTCGGCTTGAGGAGGTCAAGGCAAAGTACGGTAATGAGATGAATGGGCCAATCTTCAAACTGACCAATGACCCGCGTATCTTCAAGTTCGGTCACTTCATCCGCAAGACTTCCATTGATGAGTTGCCCCAGTTAATCAACATCCTTTGCGGTGATATGAGCATTGTTGGGCCGCGTCCCCTGCCGGTGTACGAAACGGAGGCCTTCCCTAAAATTGAGCACCGCCGCCGCTTGAGCGTGAAACCCGGCCTCACTTGCTTCTGGCAGATTGAGGACCGCAGCGATAATGCTGATTTTGATAACATGGTCAATAAGGATTTGCGCTATATTGATGAGTGGAGCCTTTGGCTGGATGTCAAACTCTTCTTCCGCACCATTCCTGCCGTCTTGTTCCGCAAAGGCGCGAAGTAAAGCATGTTTCACATTGTTCTCTATCATCCTGAAATCCCGCACAATACGGGAGCAGCTGGTCGGCTTGCCGTGGCAACGGATGCACGGCTGCACCTGATTAAGCCCCTGGGATTCAGCCTGGATGAGAAGCATGTGCGCCGCACGGGGCTGGATTATTGGAAGCATGTGGATTTGCAGCTTTGGGATTCTCTGGATGAGCTGGAATCTGCCGCTGCACCTGGTGCCCGGTTCTGGTATCTTTCTACCAAGGCTACCCGCAGCATCTGGGAACCCTCACTCCCCCTGCAGGATGGCGATTACCTGGTTTTTGGCCCGGAATCGAAAGGACTGCCGGAGCGTTGGATTGGTGCCCACCCGGAAACGGCACTCCGCATCCCCATGCCGGGTGAGCGCGCCCGTTCGCTGAATCTCTCCACCTCCATTGCCATCATGCTCTATGAGGGGTTGCGCCGTACCCTGCCAACTGGTCAGTTATGAAGAATATCGTCTATTTTGATTTGGAGACCCGCCGTTCGGCTGCTGAGGTAGGCGGCTGGCATGAAACCGCCAAGATGGGGGTTTCCGTTGCCGTTACGTTCTCCACGCGTGATAACGCCTACCATATCTATACTGAGGACCGCATGGAGGAGCTTATTGAAGAGCTGCGTATGGCTGATTTAGTAGTGGGCTATAACCATGTCAACTTTGACTACGGTGTTTTGCAGGCCTATACGTTCTGGACCGTGGCAGATGTGACGAATAATCTCGATATCTGCGCGGATTTGACCTCTCGCCTGGGGCACCGCCTCAAGCTGGACTCTGTGGCGAAAGTGACTCTGGGGGGCAATTCCAAGACGGCTGAGGGAACAGATGCCCTCAAGTGGTGGGCTGAATATGAGAAGACCGGAGATACTCAGAAACTACTGGATATTGCCCGTTATTGCTGCTTTGATGTGAAAGTCACTATGGAGGTGTACCGGTTCGGGGCAGAAAATGGCTACGTGTTTTACGAAAACAAGCAGGGGCAGGCAGAGAAAGTGGAAGTGGATTGGAGTTTGTGAACTCCACGCTTGAGGTGGGAGCTTCAGCCCAGGGATTCAAAGAAACCACCGCCCAGGAGCTTTTCTCCACGGAGGTTATCTGGTTCATAAAACGCGCAGACCTGCCCCAGGGCCAGGGCGCGTACCGGGGTGTCAAAATCCAGCTGAACCTTGCCGCTTCCCAGATGGGTGCAGGTGGCTGGCACCGCAGCGGCCCGGTATCGGGGCTGGGCCATGACCCGCTCAGGCAGCGGGTTGAGTGTGTTCGTGATGCTGCCCACAATGGCACGGCGCGTGTACAAACCGGGAGTTTCCTGACCTTCGTAACCAAGAATCAGGCGGTTTCGTTGCAAGTCTTTCCCTACCACAACGTAGGCAACACCCTCCCTGGGGGAGGCAATGTGGTGCCCTTTGCGCTGCCCCATGGTGAAAAGGTGCAGCCCATCGTGCCGCCCCAGTTTGCGTCCCTCCAAATCCACAATATCACCTGGATTGTCTGGCAGGTAATGGCGCAGGAAGTCACTCATCTTCACTTGCCCAATAAAGCAGATTCCCTGGGAGTCTTTCTTTTCTGCATTGGGCAGATGGAAGCGGCGTGCAATTTCGCGCACTTGGGGTTTTGTGATATTTCCCACAGGGAAGATGGCGTGAGCCACCTGTTCCGGGCGCATGAGGGCCAGGAAGTATGACTGGTCTTTATTGTAATCCGCGCCACGCAGGATATAGCTGCCTTCGCCGGTAACATCGAGCCGCTGGGCGTAATGCCCGGTTGCCACGCCGGTAAAGCCCTGTTCCAGTGCGTAATCCAGCAGGACTCCGAACTTCATTTCCCGGTTGCAGAGTACGTCCGGGTTGGGGGTGGAACCGGTGCGGTATCCCTCTATCAGATAGTTGACAATGCGCTGGCGATACTGTTCAATGAGATCTACAACCCGGAATTCGATACCCAGTTTGCGGCACACTCCCAAGGCATCTTCAATATCCCGCTCCCAAGGGCATTCACCGGGTATGTTTTCCTCATTGACCCAGTTTTTCATGTAGGCAGCAACCACCTCATGCCCTTGTTCTACCAGCAGGGCAGCCGCTGCGGCACTATCAACGCCGCCGCTCAGAGCTGTCAGGATACGCGCCATGGCTGGCTGGTGTTACTTTTCCTCCTCTGCGGCGGGAGAGGGGGGCAGGGTGGGCATGGGCTTGCACACTCCCTGTTGCGCCAGTCCGGTAAAGAAACTTTGCAAGGCCTGAACAATGAACCCGCTGCGGTCAACGCGGTTGTGCTCGCTGAGGAGTTCCATTTCCTTAATCAGTTCTTCAGGGCAACGGAATGAGATAGTTCGTGTCTTCATGGTGGCTTGGGGTATGCTAGCAGATGAATCGGGGGAGTTCAAGGTTAAATCATTTCATCATCCTTCACGGTATAGGATACCAGCCTTGCGTGCAGCTTTGGCTTCCTCGGCCTGCAGAGGTCGTGTACTGGCCAGCACCATGGGAGCAGGCGGTGAACCCGCCCGACCCAGCAGGATGCGCGCCAACCAGTTGAAAAGCCGGGCCAGCCTCAGCCGCTTCATGTAGGCCGAAGCGCGCCGGATGCATTTCAGCGGTCCGTCAGCATCATCCACTGCAATGACAACTCCATCGCATACCACAGCGCAGCACCCGATTCCCAGTGCGTTGATTTCTGCGGCCATGGCGGCAGCGTGTTCGGCATCTGTTGCCATGTGTCCGGGGGTGGCGCCTTCCTGTTCCGGCAGGGGGACTTCCATAGCGTGCAGGGTAATACCGTGGGTGTTGCACATGCGAACCACTTCCTCCTGCTGGAACAGAATGGTGCGGTTTGCTTCAAAGACAATGTGATTGACATTGGCCTTGATGGCATTTTGAATGGTTCCGGTGCCAATGCAGGGGACGTCAAAGCGCATATCATGGCCGGGCTTGGTCACTTTGCAGAGGGTGACGCCATGCGTCCGGTGTCCCCCGGCGTGCATGCACTCATTCGTTCCCTTGTATGCCTCCACGCACACGACTTTGTGCCCTTGCACAATGATGCTCTGTCCAATATCCAACCGGGCAATTTCGCGCGCCTGGGAAAGGCCGAAGCGGGCTTCATCCAACTGTTCGGCCGTGGGTTCCGGCCCGGCAATGTGTCCAGCGGCAGGGAGTTGTTCTTCCATGAAGGTGGTGGAGGGCAGAACCGTCATTCCTTTCGAATGGATGAACTCACAGGCTGCTGTGAAGATGGTGTGGGCATTGCGGCGATCCAGCTGGGCAAGCAGGCGGCGTGCTGTGGCATCAGGCCACATGGTATAGATGCAGGCAGGCTTAATCTGCCCGGTCAGCATCACGTGTGTGACCCCCTGGGAGAGGAAGAAGGCGGCTGGTGCTTCTATGGCGCCTACGCGGAATTCCTGGTAGGCATCGCACATGCCGGCAATTTCCCGCCCCACTGCTCCGCGGATACCTGCTGCCACCACGCGAACCCCGGCACGGCGGGCGCCCTGAATGACCCTGCGCGGAAACTCGCCCGCGCAGGCAATGACGCCCAATACCATATCCCTGGAATCCGTGCTCATGAAAGGATTGGACTTATAAGAATTCCGGGTGCTCCAGATAATAGGCAATACGCAGCATCAGACGCCCGATATCGCCGCCATCCATGACTCGGTGATCAAATGAGGCCACAATGTGCGCTTGTTCCACCGGCAGGAAGCATTCCACTTCATCACTCCACACGGGAACCTTTTGCACGGCTCCTACACCCAGGATGAGGCTTTCACTGGGCAGGGGCATGGGTGTGGCATGCGTGAGTCCGAATCCTCCGAAATTGGATACCGTGGCAATGCCGCCACCCTGATAGGCCGGGTCAAGGCGGCGGTCGCGCGCCTGCTGCACGACCTTGTTGTATTCGTCGACGAGTTCATTGAGAGTGTACTCGTTCACATTCCGCATGACGGGAACCATCACGCCGTCTGCCACCTGGACGGCCACGCCCAGGTCAATGCGACGCGGGGTCAGGATGCGCCCACCCACCATGTAGCCGGCGCAGTCGGGGTGCTCAGCCAGGGCCAGAGCCAGGGCCCGCAGGAAATACAGGGTGATGCCCGGCTTCTGCGGGTGATTCTTGCGGTGCAGGATGATGGGCGCCATGAAGATGGGGCGGGCGCAGCTGGCAATGGGGCGGCGCCAGGTGCGCTGCATGCTGCTGGCCACGCTCCGGCGCATGGGGGATGCCTGGTGGGAGGGCCATCCATCCACATAGTTGACGAAGTTTTCAAAATCATCAATCGTGATGCGGCCATTCGGACCAGTGCCAATCACATACGCCATATCAGCCTCGGTAATGCCGATTTCGTCCATGCGGGCGCGGACACGGGGAGAAAGGAAGCGAGTGCCGTGAGTCCCCATGGGAACGGGCAGGCCGCGCCCCCCTGCTCCCAGGGGCTTGCGGGTGCCTCCGGCGGGGGCTCCTTCGCGGAATTCTCCTTCTGTGCGGAAGTGGGCGCCATCCTGTGTGGTGGATTTTTCCGTGGTGGGTGCAGTGGGGGCAGCTGCGGGGGCGTTTTCATCCAGCGGGGTGGCGCCGGAGCGCTCAATTTCTTCCTCAGTGGCTTCAATGATGCCCATGATGGCGCCTACCGGCACCGTTTCACCTACGCTCACATCAAGGGAGACAATGGTGCCGCCGCATACAGTGGTAACCCCCATGACCGCCTTGTTGGTTTCTACCTCAAAGACTTCCTGGTCAGTTTGAACGGTGTCACCCGGCTGCACCAGCAGCTGCATGATTGTGGCTTCGGCTATGGATTCGCCCAATTGGGGCATGAGAATAGGAACTTTCGGCATGATGGTGCTTGGGTGTTAAAGGGAAATAAGGTAACGGGCGGCTTCTGCAATGCTGGCAGCACTTGGTCGGTGGTTCTTCCACAAATCCGGGTGGGCAGGAATGGGGGTGTCATGCGAGCTGAGCCGCAGGGGCGGGGCATCCAGCAGGTGGAATCCCTGGGCGGAGACCTGCGCCACTACCTCGGCTGCCACGCCACCCCAGGGGAAGTCTTCGCTTACCACCAGCAGGCGTGCCGTGCGGGCCACGGAATCAATGATAGTGGCTGTGTCCAGTGGCTTGACACTGCGTAAATCCACCACTTCCAGCTCATAGCCACTGGTGGCGGCTAACTCATCTGCGGCGCGCAGGGCTTCTGGTACCATGGCTGAGAAAGCCACTACGGAGGCGTGCTTGCCGGGGCGTGCAATACGGGCCTGACCAATGGGCAGGGGCTCCGGATCCACCCAGGTTTCAGCCTTGAGCCAGCGGTAGAGGAACTTGTGCTCCAGGAAGATGACCGGGTCTGGAATCTGCACAGCTTGTTTAAGCATGTAATAGGCATCTGCCACGGTGGCAGGGGTGAATACATGCAGCCCCGGATAGTGGGCAAACAGAGCCTCCAGGCTCTGGCTGTGGTACGGGCCGCCACCCGGTGTGCCGCCGCAGGGCATACGCATGGTCAGATTAACCGGGATGCCGGTGCGGTAGAAGTGGGCGCCGGCGTTGTTGCCTGCCTGGTTGAGTGCCAGTGTGCCAAAGTCCGCAAACTGCATTTCAATAATCGGCTTCATGCCCCCTAGCGCAGCTCCGATACCGACGCCTGCAATGGCATCTTCTGCAATGGGGGCATTCATGACTCTGCCCGGGTACTTGGCATCCAGCCCCTTGGTGGCTTTGAATGCACCGCCGAATTTGCCGGCAATGTCTTCTCCCAGCAGGAAGACGGCGGGGTCTTCGGCCAGCAGTTCATCCAGCGCTTGGTGAATGGCATCAATGTAGGTTACGCTCATGGTCGGCAAATCAATATTCGGGTTTCCACGAGGTTGCAGTCCAGTCCTCGTCTGCTGGGTTCGGGGTCTTTTCCCGCTGAGCCTGGGCCACGAGGCGCTGCACCTCGTCCCGGCATTCATCATCCCATGCCTGGGCTTCCTGTTCAGTCAGCCAGCCCGCCTCCAGCATTTGGCGGCGCGCAACTGCCAGCGGGTCGCGGTCGGCATAGGCTTCCTTGAGTTCAGCAGGAATGTAGGAGGCATCATCATGCTCGCCATGGCCACACATACGCAGGGTATTGGCCACCACCCACTGGGGGCCTTCCCCTGCGCGGGCTGCTGAGATGGCTCGTTCCATGGTGCGGAGCGTTTCCATGAAGTCTGTGCCGTCGCATTCATGGCAGCTCAGACCGTAGCCCCTGCCTCGGTCCATGAGGCTGGCGGCAAATTCCTGCTCATTCGGCGTGGAGTATGCAAATTGATTATTGGTCACTACGATGACTACGGGCAGTTTTTCAACGGCAATGAGGTTGATGCCCTCATGCGTGGCGCCTACTGAGGTAGTGCCATCTCCAATGCAGGTTACGCCCACTCGCCCGGTTTCTCCTTTGAAGCGTTTGGCCAGCATCATGCCGGCCACCACGGGAACCATGGCGCCCAGGTGCGAGATAGGGGCTGGATTGCCGCTGGCGGGGTCACCCCAGTGCACGTTGCTGTCGCGCCCGCGCATGTAGCCCTCCACGCTGCCCAGGTAGGAACGTGCGCTGTCCAGTACACTGTTACCCCAGGCGCAGCGGCCTGCTTGTTCGCGGATAAAGGGGTTGTACACATCTTCTCCCCGGGTCAGAAAGACAGCCTCGCAGGCTGCCACGG
Source organism: Akkermansia sp. (assembly GCA_045538105.1). Taxonomy (GTDB): domain Bacteria; phylum Verrucomicrobiota; class Verrucomicrobiia; order Verrucomicrobiales; family Akkermansiaceae; genus Akkermansia. Next base: position 55,146 of record JAZSQS010000013.1, on the reverse strand, counting down.
CCTCATGACCGCGCCCCAGGAACACACCGCCAAAGATTTTACCAGCCTTATAGAGCGCAGAAATCTTGGTATCGAAGGCTCGTGCCATAACCATGGCGTGGTACGCGCGCCTAGCTGCTTCCTGCATGTTGATTTCGTTCACGCTCGTATTTTACTCTCAGGTATGGCTTAAATCAAGCTGAAACGGAAGGAAAAGGCACAAAAATCAATCTGTACCGCAAACGCCGCTGGGGATGTTCGCTTTGGCGGAGAGGTTGGGACGTTAACGGAGTTTGATGATATAGCGGCCGGTGGTCATGCTGAGGGCATCTGCTGCCGACATGGTTTTGCGGGCGTGCATGGCTCCCCAGGAATCGGTGTAGATGATGGTCTTTTCCTTGAGGTTGTAACCAATGATGAGGCGGGCATGACCACCTCGCTGCTGGGGCAGGGGGATTTCTTCAGGGTAGATGCCCACCATGACCAGCCAGATGACGGGAGAGCCGGCATCGATACTTTTCTTGATATCCTTGAGCCATTTGTTCACCTGGGAGTTTTTGCCGGCACGTGCCTGCTTCAGAATGGCGGCATCAGCCAGGCCGAAAATATCATCGCGGCGTGAGAGGGTGGGCTTGCCTTCCCGCTTGGCGAGCTTATTGTAGGGGTCGATGATGGATTTGAGCGTGCTGGCATAATCCTCCAGCACTGTGAACTTGGTGTGGAATTTCTTGCAGACATTGGCCATGGCGGTTTCCATACCCAGCGAACTGGTGCCGCTCTCACCACTGCCGCAGAGATCTGCCAGGGCATGCTGGTCTACCTTGTCCATGCCGTAGAAGGCAAAGACTCGGGCCAGGGTAGCAGGCATGCAGTAACCTTTCATTCCCTGGTCAACCATGGGGACTCCCTTGAGCCATACAGTGCCGTCATCTTCCGTGGTGATACTGCTGCGGAGCTCATGCTTGCTGATGTTGTCGCGTGCGCCACCACCACTGAAATCCTTACTGTCTGCAGCCAGGAGGAGGCGGATGAATTCGCCCTCAAAGTTCTTTTTCCTACCTGAGGAATTGGCTTCCAGGCGGGCGGCGCCGCCTTCCCAGCTCCAATCCCAGGATTTGAGCTTAACGGCTGAGTCGCGTTTGGAGCTTCCGCGGAACTTGGATCGGGAACCACTGAGGTCATCCATGGTGGTTCTGGCTTCTTCCAGGATGCTGTTGAAGTCTTCCGCACTGATGCTGCCGTTATCCCCCTTGTTGTACAGCAGGGCCTGGAGCATGGTGGCTTTCTTCTCTTTCACCGTGATGATGACCTCTCCCGTGCGGAGGTCCCCCAGGGAGAGTCCGGAGGTCCGTAGATGTTCGGCATCAGGCTGTGAAATGCCGGCTCCCTGGAGCGCTTGTAACCCGGCTGGTTGCCAGAATTGCCCTGATTTGATGCTTTCCGAGATATCCTGCGCGGTAGCGGTGCAAATCAATGCGAGAATGAGGAGATACTTGTTCATGGGGAAATGGAGGAAAAGCTACTTTGCCATTCTGGGACAGTGGAGGATGAGCCGGAATCGGGTAGATGCATCAGCGCAGTTGGAGGACATAGCGCCCCAGGCTGATTCCCCGTGCTTCTTGCAGCCAGAAGGCACCTGTTTGGATGCTGGAACTTAAATCCTGCGCCCTGCTGACCATGCACCATGAGAGGGCGAGAACGAAGATGAGGAGGTAGCGCATGGCTGGACGAGTGGGGTGAAAAGACGATTAGAGCGGGTCATTATCGCGCCCTAGCAGGGCGCGGATGCCGTGTTTGTATTGGCGGTAGTATTCCGTGTGCTTGATGATGGTTGGCTGCTCGGTTTTGAAGCGGCGTGATTCGATATAGCCACTCTCCTGCGAGGTGGTGTAGGGCTCGTAGTCTGAAAGCTGGTAGTTGTTTGTACTGAGAACCTTTCCTTCCATGGAGGAACGGGCATCCCGCTGGACATCGTAGCGCTTGTTGTGGCTGATGCCGTGGCTTTCATTCATGAAATCCGGGCGTAAATCGGTGGAATAGAGTGAGGATGGGGTGCGTTCGAGACTATCTTTGCCGCTGATGAATTTTTTGGCGGCACCAGCGTAGGAATCACTCCGTAAATCCAAATGCCGACCTGTATCAAACCTGCTGGTGGCAAAAGCTTTATCAATTCTCCTGGCTTCATCCAGTTCGCGTTGGAAGGAGCTCATTTTGGAGGAAGTGGTCTGGGGTACCCCATCGGCCGTCTTTTTCTCAGAGAAGGCCGCATCAAAGCGTTTCTCAAAGGTGCTCATCAAATCCTTTTCACCGCCTGAATCATCATCTTTTACCTCGTTGCCATTGGCATCGTACACCGTACGCACCGGGGTACACCCCGAACCGCAGAGCAGGGCAGCAAGCACAAGCGTGAGCAGACGGGGCAGCATGAAGCAAGGGAAGGAAAGGGGGGAGGGGCTTAATTGTCCTTATTGAGCACCTGCTCCGGCGTCACCTTGTAGGTGGCACCGCAGCGCGGGCAGGAGATTTCCAGGAATCCCTGCTCGGAAAGCAGATCGGCAAAATCATGCTTCATGGCCTGCACCACTGGCAGAATCTTCTCTACGGTGCAACCACAGCGGAATTGGAACTTACGGGTTTCCAGCAACTTGGTCTGCTCCGTTTCAGAAATGGACCGTACGTCATCAGCCGTGAGTTCCTGCAGCCAGTCGTGGTCGGCATCCGGCTGGGCGGTAATGAGGGCAAACTTGTCTTCTCCCAGGTCAAAGGCGCGGGACTGGCGCTGCTCACTCTGGCGGTAGAAATCCTGCACCCAATCTTCCACCGTTCCGGATGGCAGGGTGATGACGGAGGTCTGCGGTTCCTTGTTGGGCAGCAGGTTCTGGGCAAAGAGCATGTTCTTATCCGTCTCTCGCACGCCTTCGCGGAAGGCTCGCCCCACTACGTCCTCTGTGAGTGAGGAGCCGGAGATGAAGTAGTTAGCCAGACGCGGGGTACACACGTTGAAGGTCCAGGCGTGGTACTCCTGCCAGGGGCGGGAGACGAGGTGCAGGGTGAAGTAGGCCAGCAGTTTCTTGAGAACGGTATCCTCTGTCTCTTCATTCCTCAGACCATGCTGCATGAGGTGCAGGTAGTAGTCCACAAACATGGGCGAGAAATCTGCCCGCAGCAGTAGGCAGTTGCGCTGCCGCACAAAGATGGATTCTACCTTCGTGAATTCCTCAACCGGTTTCTGTTCTGCGTCAGTCATGGTATAGTTTTCCTCATTCTACTCTAACGTTATTACGACCGCAAGTGCAATTTCATTTTGGACTCAAAATCCCACTTTCAAGATTCAATTCCGCTGCGGCGGAGGAGGGCGGCGGTGTCCGGGGCGCGGTGCATGAAGTCTTGGTAGAGTTCAGCTGCCGGGCGGGAGTTGCCCTGGGAGAGGATGCAGCGGCGGAAATCACGTCCGGTGGCGGGGTTGAAGATGCCTTCCTGGGCAAAGCGGGAGAAGGCATCTGCATCCAGCACTTCTGCCCATTTGTAAGAATAGTAGCCGCTTTCGTATCCGCCGTCAAAGATGTGGGAGAAGGCGCGCAGCACGCTCATGCCTGGCTCGGTGGTGGCAACCCGGTAATCTGCCAGAACTTCGCGATCCACTTCCTCGATATCGCGGCCCAGGTAGCTGGCTGTGTTGGTGTGCAGCTCCAGGTCAATCTTGCCGAAGCAGAGCTGGCGCATGAAGAAGGTGGCGGCGCCGTAGTTGCGGGCGGCCAGCATCTTGTCCATGAGCTCGCGGGGCATCAGCTCGCCGCTCTGCCAGTGGCGGGCATAGCGGGCAATGGCCTCAGGTTCCCAGGTCCAGTTCTCATTAATCTGGCTGGGCAGCTCTACGAAGTCCCAGGCCACGTTGCAACCAGAAAGCGAGCGGACCTCCACATTGCTGAGCACCTGGTGCAGCATGTGTCCAAACTCGTGGAATACGGTCTCTACTTCGTAGTGGCTGAGCAGAGCGGGCTTGTCACCTACCGGGCGGCTCATGTTGCCGCACATCAGTGCCAGGTGGGGAATACGTGCTTGTCCATTCACGGGAGGCAGACCGGTGGAGAGGGCGTCCATCCAGGCGCCTGCTCGCTTCACATCGCGTGGGTACCAGTCAGCGTAGAAGGAGCCCAGGTGCTCGCCGTTCTCTTCATCATGCACATCGTAGAAGAGCACCTCCGGGTGCCACACTTCCACCGTCCCGGCGGGTAGTTCCTCGCCGGGCTGAATGCAGGCAGTGGGGCGCTGGGTGAAGCGGATGCCATAGAGCCCGGCATAGATGGAGAACATGCCTTCCAGCACATTCTGCATGGCGTAGAACGGGCGAAGTTCCTCGGTGTCAAAATCGTAGAGCGCCTTGCGGCGTTTTTCGCTCCAGTAGCCTACGGACCAGGGGTCTAGCGCGGGGATGGAGGTGCCGGTCTGTTCCTCGGCAAAGCGGCGGATGGCTTCCTGCTCCTCCAGGAAGGCAGGGCGCACCTGGGTGTGCAGGCGGTTGATAAAATCAAGGGCATTCTGCCCGCTGCCGGCCATGCGGCGGCTTGTCACGTAGTCGGAGTATCGCTCATAGCCAAGCAGGGCGGCTTTTTCGGCACGCAGGGTGAGAATTTTATCAATGAGCGGAGCGTTATCGAAATCACCCGTTCCCTTGCTCTGCATGGCGCGCCACACGCGCTCGCGCAAGGTGGCATCCTCTGCAAAGGTCAGCACCGGCTGCACTGAGGTGAATTGTAGGGTGAAGCGCCACTGGGGGGCATCCTCGCTGCCGTGGCCTTTTGACAAGGCATCCTGGCGGGCGGCTTCCCGCGCAGATTCGGGCAGCCCGTCCAGCTCGGCTTCATCAGCGGTCACATACTCCCAGGCATTGGTGGAATCCAGTACATGCTCGCCGAAGGTCTGGGAAAGCTGGGCCAACTCGGTGGAAAGTTCAGCATAGCGCGCTTTCTTGTCATCTGCCAGGTCGGCACCGCTCTCGCGGAAATCGGCCAGGGTTTCGTTGATAAAGCGCTGCTTTACCGCAGAAAGTTCCTTCACCCAGGGCTGGGCTGCGGCATTTTTAAGCACGGCGTAGAGCTGCGGGTTGAGGGTCACGCTGCTGGAGAAGATGACCACCTCCGGCATGAGTTCGTTGATAACCTCACGCAGCTCTGGCGAATCCATGACCGAACGCAGGTGGTTGAGCCGCTGCCATCCGCGCATGAGTGCTGCGCTGCTGTTTTCCAGTGCTTCGAACGTATTGGCATAGGTGGGTTCCTGAACCTGGCAGATGGCATCCACGGCTGCTTTGGCTTGTTTAATAGCCAGGCGGATATCTGCGCGGGCTTTTTCCGGGCTCAGCTGTGACCATGCCGGCAGCTGCGTATCATCGAGAAAGGGGTGTTCGAGAGTCATCTTGAGCTCATGATACCACGCCACCCCCCGGCACGGCAATAGGCCTTTGCGTCCTACTGAATCCCTGGCCATCGGCCAGGGATTTCATATGCCCGCAAAGCGGGCATATTTCATGCAGGGCAACGCCCTGCTTTCATACCGCAGCGCAGCTGCGGTATTTTCATACTTGCGGAGCAAGTAATTCATTGAGCCGCATAGCGGCGACTCCTTACCGCTGCCACAGCAGCGGTACAGCCATTTTGCTCTCATACTATGAACCAGCCCTCATTGGGAAAGTCAAGGCCTATGTAGGAGATATTACCTCTTCCAATCCGGTCTGGATTTTACCGTATTAATCGATTGGATCAGCATCCGCATGATATTACCATTCAATCGCTTTATTTGTTTCAATTCCTCTGCTTGTTCTTCATTTTCGGGAGTAAAAAGCTCCAGCCAGAACTTGGTTTCATTGCATTCTTTCAATGCCGTGTGCAGTTTGTTGACAAAATCAGCCGCACCATTACTGTACTTAGCTTCAGCAATATTCGCGCCAATCCCTGAGGATGAACGCAGAAACTGGTCTTTCTTTGCACCATAACCGTGAAGGTGCTGGCTATATGCCATCGCGGCTTTAGCGAGCAGGAGTGAGTAATCTGCCAATTTGTCTTGTTTTGTCATGCTAGAATGATATATTGTCGTTTGCTGTATAGCAAGTATAATATCTCCTATATAGTCCTTGACTTTCCCAATGAGGGCTGGTTCATAGTATGAGAGCCAAACGGCTGTACCGCTGCTGTGGCAGCGGTAAGGGGGCGCCGCTAAGCGGCTCAATGAATTACTTGCTCCGCAAGTATGGAAATACCGCAGCTGCGCTGCGGTATGAAAGCAGGGCGTTGCCCTGCATGAAATATGCCCGCTCTGCGGGCATATGAAATCCCCCGCACCCTGGCGGGTGCGGGGGAGGAAAAAAGCTGCGCTTTTTTTTAGCCCATGAGGATGCTGAGGCAGCGCGGGTCAAGCTGCTCCCAGGGCAAATCAGGCTTCGTGAAGTGGCCGTAGTTGGTGGTCTTGCGGAAGATGGGTTCACGCAGACCCAGCACGCGCTCCATATCTGCCGGTTTGAAGGAGAAGGCCTCGTTGATGCGGTCGATGATGAGCTGCTTGTCCACCTTGCCGGTGCCGAAGGTTTCTACATCTACCATGATGGAGACAGGACTGGCTTTGCCGATGGCGTAGCCCACCTGGAGTTCGCAGCGGTCGGCCAGGCCGGCAGCGACCACGTGCTTGGCAACCCAGCGGCACATGTAGGCGCCGGAGCGGTCTACCTTGCTGCAATCCTTGCCGGAGAAGGCGCCACCGCCGTGGCGTCCCATGCCGCCGTATGTGTCCACAATAATCTTGCGGCCTGTGAGACCGGAGTCGCCGTGCGGACCGCCAATCACGAATCTGCCGGTGGGGTTGATGAAGAATTCAGTTTCCGGGGTGATGAGTTCAGCAGGCAGGCAGCGGCGGATGAGGTTGGTGCAGAACTCGCGGATGGTGGCGATGTCAACTTCCTCGGTATGCTGGGTGCTGAGCACGACATTGAGGATGCGGGAGGGGCGTCCGTTTTCTCCGTATTCCACGGCCACCTGGCTCTTGCTGTCCGGGCGCAGCCAGGAAACCACGCCGCTGTGGCGCACTTTGGCAAGTTCCATCATGATGCGGTGGGAGAACATAATGGGGGCGGGCATGAGCTCCGGTGTTTCATTGGAGGCGTAGCCGAACATGATGCCCTGGTCACCGGCTCCCTGTTCTGCGCCGTCCTTGCCCTCTGCTTCGCGGGCATCGACTCCTTGGGCGATATCCGGGCTCTGGGTGGAGAGGTAGTTAGTGATATCAACCGTTTCTGCGTTGAAGAGGGCATCGTCTGCCGGGGTGCGGTAGCCGATTTCTGCTATGGCATCACGCACGATTTTATCGTAGTCAAGCACGGCCTTTGTGGTGATTTCACCAGCCAGCACTACGTGGTTGTCCTTCACCAGTGTTTCGCAGGCAACGCGGCTGGTGGAATCCTGGGCCAGGCAGGCATCGAGAATGGAATCGGAGATGAGGTCAGCCACTTTGTCGGGATGCCCCTCGCCTACGGATTCGGAAGTGAATATGTTGGTGTATTTCATGAGTCTGCTTTCTTTATTCGTAGTTTGTAAAATGGAAGTTCCTGAGCCCACTGGGCAAATCAGCACTGGGTTTGCCGAATTCAGCCATGCCGGAACAAGCCACCAGTGAGGCCTTGTTGGAAATTTCGGGAGAGTGGTCAAGCATGCACTGGAAGATATCCCAGAGCAGGGTCATCTCATTGCGGAACTGGTGCCCCTGGATGATGAAATGCCGGAATCCGGCTTCATACAGGCTGGTAGCCTCCTGGCGGGTCAGGTTGCCGCTGGTTTTCTGCTTCAGTTCTCCGGGGGTGGTTTTCTGGCAGCCTACGCGGGAAATGAGGTCTGCCCTGCGGCGCATCAGTCCCGTATCGTACGGGGAGCGGCGCATGTCTGCCAGCATGCTGATATGTTCCTTCCGTACCGGGCAGGTCCGTAGGCAGGAGTCGTTGATGATGATGTCAAACCGGGATTTATCTTCAAGGGCGTTGGTGATGGAGGGTTTGACTGCATCCGATGGGTGCAGGCATACCCGGTCGTACTGCGCGGCTAGTTTGTTGTACAGGGCTGCAGTGCGTTTGCCCCGCTCCATGACCAGGCGGTTGGTGTGGCAGTGCAGGGAAAGTTTCGGAAATTGGGCTCGCAGGTGGGCAGCCAGGGCATCATTTGCCACGCATACGGCATTTTTCCGGACTCGGTCACGGTTCACTAATTCTGATACGAGCGATAGGCAGTAGGAATCCGCCAAATCAGCCGTACCCAGGTTTGGATTGTCAAATTGCAGAACAAGCCCGGTATTTTGCTGGGCATAGGACTCTAGTGCCTTGCAATAGGCATCATAAGCCACTGGGCGGCGCTGGACAAACCAATCCAGTGACCACAGGCAGGGTGGGTTGCCTGCAACATAATCAAAATGTCTGATGCTGAAGAGATTGCCCAGGTATGAATTGAGGGTGAGCAGGCTGTTGTCATGCCGCAGGGCTCCCTCTACGGTCCAGACGGCCTCAGGGAGGTAGTCCTTCGTCATGAACCGAAGTAGTTCCTTTGCTTGTTCGGGGGATGCTGCTGGGCTGCTCATGTCGTTATTAGTGTGGGAGGATGGATTCCCAGAACATCTGACCGTTGCGGTGCATGGCGTTTTCATTAGCTTCATCGTTCCTCAGAACGAGGCGAAGCAGGTCAAAGAGGATTCCTGAGGCGTTGGCATGGCCGCGCCCCTGGACTTTGAAATGCCGGAATCCCATGTCGCGCAGGCGTTTGATTTCCGGAGTGTTGAGAGCGAGCACGCTCTTATGCTCGTCGGTGAGCAGAGTGTGGAGACTGCGGCACCCGTTTGTTGCCTGCCGGGCATCAAAGTTGCTGTTATCGAAGCTCATGAATGAGAGCGCAGATTCGGAGAGCGTCTTGTAATGGTAGGCCCGCATCGGGCACTGGCGGATGCAGTATTCGTTAATCAGGAGAATGTGGCGCTCTTTATCCTCAATCTTTTCCAGAAGGTTGTAATTGAGCACATCGTCCGGGTGTACCATCACCTCATCATACTCATCTGCCAGGCGCTTGTAGGCATCCAGCTTGCCCTTGCCGCCAGTATTGGTGATTTTCAGGATGGAGGAAATGAGTTTGAGGGTGGGGTATTCCTTGCGGATGTGGTCGCGCAGGAGGTCATTGGCCAGGATAATGCCGTTTCTGCTTGTGGGGTTATGGCGCGAAAAGAAGATGCAGATGGCATTGCCGATGGCATCCTTGATGTGCTGTTCCTTCAGTAACAGGTTGGTGAAGGTGAGGTAAACGGCAATGTTGCGAGCTTCGTATTCAAGCCCGGCGGTGCGGATTTCCTCAGCATCGCGCAGGAGGTGCTTGAGCACACGCCCGCTGTTCCATTCGCAGAGCGGTGCACCATGCACAATGTGGAAGGGTTCAAAACCCAGTAGTAATTTGCAGTAATCAAAAAAGGCTACCAGCTCGCGGTCGTTGACGAACGCGCCTGATACATCCCACTCGGCATCGGGCCACAGGGGATTCTGGTAGAGTGATGCTGGCTGCACGGCGCGCTATTCTATCAGCTATGTATGCAAGGTGCAAGCGCTATTTCGAGCGGTGGGGTGAATTCGCGCGCGTAATGCGTGGCGAGAACGCCATTTCTGCTTGACTTGCCATGGCAGGCGGGGCAGAATAGTGAGGTGAAGATGAAACTCACTTTCCTTGCGCTGATGACGGCACTGCCTGTAATGGCTGAGGGTGCCGCAGCTGAACCGGTTGTTCCCGCTGAGCCGGCTCCTCTTCCTGTAGAATCCGTTGCAACAGAACCCACTGCCGAGCCGGTTCCTCTCCCCGCAACGACGCCGGCAGAGCCTCCGGCTCCGGAGCCTCCCCCAGCAGCAGAACCCGCAGCGGAACCAGCTCCGGTACCGACCCCGGTAGAGGAGCCGGTTTCTGAACCAACCCCTGCGGAAGAACCCACGCCGGCGCCAGCAGAACCCGCTCCGGCACCTGCTGTGGCAGAACCCGCCCCTGAACCAACTCCTGCGGAAGAACCTACTCCTGCACCCGCTCCGGAAGGGGGGGCTGTTCAGGATTCTGCACCGGTGGCTGAACAGACTCCAGCTCCAGAGGTGGAGGAAAAGACTCCGGAGCCTGCTGCAACGCCTGCTACTTTGGCAGAGGCCTACCGGGGCATTGTGAAGGTGGAGGTTGTGAGTTGCAAACCTGATTATGAGACACCGTGGCAGGGTGGCTCTTTTGGGCGTGGTGCCGGAACGGGGTTCTTAGTGGCTCCGGGTGTGTTCATGACCAATGCCCACGTGGTAGCCAATGCTGAGAAGATTGATATCTCGCTTTTTGCGGATGCCCGCCGTATTCCGGCTCGCGTGAAGTTTGTGGCGCATGATGCTGATTTGGCGTTGATTGAAATTGATGATGCCAAGGTTTTTGAGGGTATCCCATGTCTGGAGTTCAGTGAGGAAATGCCCACGCTGGAGGACACGGTGCGCGCTATTGGCTACCCCATTGGCGGGAATCGCCTTTCGGTAACGCGGGGCATTGTTTCCCGCATTGACACCATTTCGTATGCCCACCCCCGCAACGTGGAGCATCTGGCTCTTCAGGTGGATGCCGCCATCAATCCGGGTAACAGCGGAGGCCCTGTGCTCAAGGGTGATAAGGTGATTGGCGTGGCCTTTCAGGGGCTTTTGCAGGCAAACTCCACGGGATATGTGATTCCTTGCCCGGTCATCCGCCATTTCCTGAAAGATGTGGAGGACGGTCATTATGATGGCTATGTGGACATGGGCGCCCAGTTCCAGTCAATGGAAAATAAGGCTATGCGCCGGCATTACGGCTTGCCGGATAATGGCCTGGGCTGCCTGGTTGCTGATGTGGTGAAAGGCTCAGCCTGTGATGGTGCCTTGCGTCCGGGGGATGTGATTATGGCGGTGAATGGACTGCCTGTGGATTCCTCCACCATGATTGAGTTGGAGGGGGTGCGCGTGCGCCTGGAGGAACTGGCAGAGCGAGCCTTTGCCGGAGATAAGGTGCAGTTCACCATTTTGCGGAACGGTGATGTGATGCAGACGGAGGCTACCCTGGCTCCGCTGCCGGCATTCCGCGTGTTATCCCGCAGTTATGATGAGTTGCCCCGCTATGTGGTGTTTGGGGGGCTGGTATTCCAACCACTGGAGTTCAATGTGGTGAGTGAGCATCAGATTTCCACCGGGGATGTGATGGTGGAGCTGGATGGCTACACCCGCGGCGGGGAATCCGCCACCAAGGATGATGTGGTTCTGCTGACCCGCACTCTTGCAGATGAGGTGAATACCCGCATGTACGATACCGGCCGCGGCATTGTGACCCGGGTGAATGGCGTGGAAGTGAAGGGCTTGAGCCACCTGCACAGCTTGCTTTACCCGGCAGAGGGGCAGCCCCGCCCGGCGTATACCGTTATTGAGCTGGCAGATGCGGCGCGTCCGTTTGTGATTGATAATGCAGCAGTGGATGCTGCTAATGCCCGCATTGCAGAACGCTATAACATTCCGTCTCCTGCACGTTTGAAATAACTTATTCCCCTCTTTTTGTTCATGATACGGTCTTTTACCCTCATTGCCCTGACAGCCCTGCTACTTAGCGCATGCAAACCCACAGAGCGTACGGCGCTCCGCAAAAAGCATGCCTCCACCCCTGCGGCTGGGCAGCAGCTGACCCCACCAACTGCACCGCTGCCAGCTGAGGCTGAACCTGCACCTCTGCCTACCCCTGCGCCCGTGGAGCCTTCAGATAGCATTTTGCTGGTTTCTTCTACTCTGCAGGAATACCATCCCCTGCGCCCGTGGGAAAAGGAAACACCGCGTGAGTCCCGCGCTCTTGGCGTGTATATGGGTGAGGGCCGCGTACTGACGGTAGGGCGTGTGGTGAAATCGGCCACTTATGTGGAGCTTTCCCTGCCGGATTCCAGCCGCAGGGTGCCGGCTCGTGTGCTGCGGTTTGATGAGGATTCAAATCTGGCTCTCCTTACCGTGTTGCATGAGAAGGATGCCAGCCTGTTTGAAAGCCGCACTCCGCTTCCCTTGGGGGAACCCCTCAGTAGGGGAGATGTGGCTACTTATGCCGGCTTGATTAACGGAGTGGAGCCCGTGCATGTGGAATTGCAGGCGGAAAATGTGGACGGAACCCAGATACCGCTCATGGTGATGCGCTCAGAGCGCCCTCTGCCGGAAGGCCAGACCACGGGAGCTCCAGTGGTGCGTGAGGGTAAGCTCAGCGGGCTGGGGGTTGCCTACAAGAAGCAGGAGCATCTGATGCAGATGGTGAATGCGGAGCTGATTCTGCGTTTCCTGACCCAGGGGAATGCCGGGGTTCCGGTCATGGGGGTGCGCCTCACTCCTCTGGATGATGATGTGTTCCGCCAGTACTTGAAGTTGGACGCTGCCGCCAATGGCCTTTACATCAGCAAGGTGCTGCCTTGTAGCGCTGCTGAGGAAGCTGGCGTGAAGGTGGGTGATGTGCTTACTGCGGTGGATGGGATGCCTTTGGATAACCAGGGACGCTGCAATCACCCGCGCTATGGCCTCCACCATGTGTCTGTACTACTGCGGGGTATGAAGGATTGTGGTCAGCATCTTCCTATCACCATCAGCCGCGCCGGAGAAAAGTTGGAGCTTTCGGTCAAAATGAACCGCGATGCCATAGAAAAGGCCCTCTTCCGCCCTCAGGAACCTGGTGTGCAGCCGCGTTACATCATGTGGGGTGGCCTCTTGTTCCAGCCGCTCACTTCCACTTACATGGAGGAATTCCGCAACCGCAGTAATGGTCTGCTCCCGCTGGAGCTCGAAAAGTTGGAGCAGGAGGAGGAGAAGTTGCGCGCCGCTGGGTATACCGAACCTGTGGCTCTCACCTTTGTGCTGCCTACTTCCGCCACCCAGGGCTATGAGAATTTGCGCCTTTGCCACCTGGTTTCTGTGAATGGTAAGGCGGTAAACCGTTTTGCGGATTTGCCGGCCTTGCTTGATGAAGCTACGGAGAATGGCCTGGTCTGCCTGCAGTTCAACAAGGCTCCCTATACCATCTATGTGGATAGGAATGAGGTGGATGCCGTGAATTCCCACTTGCAGCAAACGGCCATTCCCAAGCTCAGAGTGGTGGAGTAAGGTGCGGCATCAACCCTGTTTCCTGGGTTTGTGAGGTTCCAGCACGCGCATGCTGGCACTTTCTTGGCTGCGGGCTCGGCGGCGCGCTTCACGCTGCAGGTGCGCTTGCATGGCAAAGGCTTTCTTTTTGCCAGTCGCTGGGTGGTAGGAGCCATCTGGTGCCATGTCACAGGCCTGGGTGTTGTCCTTGAAGCAGGCATCCAGAATGTCCAGAATGCGGTGTGCCAATTGCTGGTCTTCGATGGGTACCATCAGTTCCACCCGGCGATCCAGATTGCGGCTCATCCAGTCAGCGCTGGCCATATACACCAGAGGGTTGCCTCCGTTGTGGAAATGGAAGAGCCGGGCGTGTTCCAGATAGCGGTCCACAATGCTGGTGATGCGTGTGCAGGCTTGGGCTTTTTCGCTGGTGGGGGACCAGCAGCAGATGCCGCGTATGTTCAGTCTGATTTTGACCCCGGCTTCAGCGGCTTTCTCCAGGGCTTCCATCATTTCCACGTCATTGAGGGAGTTCATTTTGGCGCGGATGATGGCTCGTTCCCCCATTTCGGCTCGGTGGGTTTCAGCTGCAATGAGTTCCAGCAGCCTTGCCTTCATGGTGGCGGGTGCCGGGTACATGCGGCGGAAGCGCATGAGGCGCGTGAGGCCAGTGACGGAATTGAAGAATTGCGAAGCATCTGCGCCGAGGTGTTCGTTGCAGGTCAGAAGGGATAAATCGCTGTAGATGCGGGCTGTCTTTTCATTATAGTTACCCGTGCCAATGTGGCAGTATCGGCGCAGACTCCCATTTTCCCGGCGCACGATGAGCATGATTTTTGCATGGGTTTTGAATCCTTTGACTCCGTAGACAACCTGCACACCTGAGCGCTGCAGTTTTTCAGCCTGTGCCAGGTTGTGCCGCTCATCGAAACGGGCTTTGAGCTCAATAAGGACGGTTACTTGCTTTCCGGTTTCGGCGGCGCGGCAGAGCGCTGCAATGAAGCGGGAGTTTTCTGCCGTGCGGTACAGTACTTGCTTGATAGCGATGACATCTGCATCTTCCGCAGCTTCTTCAATGAGCTTGACCACGGGTTCATAGCTTTCATACGGGTTGTGTATGAGTATATCCCCCTGGGATATGTTTTCGAACATGCTGAGGGTGGCATCAACCCCGGCGGGCCAGCAGGGAGTCCAGGCTTGCACCTTGTGCTGGTCATTCCCCGGCTCAAAGGCCATTTGCCCAAAATCTACCAGACGCAGGAATCCTGGTACTTTGTAGGTGGAGGCAGGGTCTGCCCCTACAATGCCAGAGATGCGTTTCTCGATGCCTTCCGGCGTGCTGATGGGTAATTCCAGACGCACACAATCGGAGAATTTGCGAGCCACCAGTACACTTTCCATCTCGCGGGCAAAATCGCCGCCTTCTTCTTCTGCCACGGCAATGTCCCCATTGCGGGTGACGCGGAACGGTGTGGTGCTCACGACTCTCTCTCCAGGGAAGAGAAGCGGGCAGAAGGCGCTCACTACGTCTTCCAGCATCACGTATCCCCTGCGTCCCAGCACGGCTGATTGCACCCGTCGGGGCTGGATTTCCGGGAGGGTGATGGCAACGAAACGGGATCCTTCACTTTCTGGAGCCTGGAGTTCCACCCCCAGAATCAGGCTGAGATTGGGCAGCATAGGGGGGTGCTCCACTTCCATGGCCAAGGGGGTGAGAGCAGGGGCAATGTTGCTGCTGAAGTATTCTTCCAAACCGGCGAGCTGTGCCTCAGTGAGCTCATCCATGGACAGCGGGCTCAGCCCGGCTTCCTCCATGAGCGGCATGAGGGTCTGCTGCAGCAAATCATATTGCTCATCAATCATGGCTCCTGCGCGGGCTCTGATGCGTTCCAGCTGCTCACTGGGTGCAAGTCCGGTGATATCTGGTTTGAACTTTCCTGTCTGCTGCAGCAGCATGAGCCCTCCCACGCGAACCTGGAAAAATTCATCCAGATTGCTGGCGCTGATAGAGAGGAATTTGAGGCGTTCAAGCAAGGGGAGTTCCGCTCGCTGTGCCTGGTTGAGCACACGCTGGTTAAATTCCAGCCAGGATATTTCACGGTTGATGAACATGTTGGAAGGCTCCTTATCAGCCCTTCATCCTAGCATAACGCTCCCGGCTTGGTCAAGCTTAACTTGCACGCCGGGGGTTATGGCTTCTTGTTCTTTTTCACCAGTTCAGTGTGAACAATGGCTACGATGTATGAATCAATATAATTCTTGCTGTAAATGACCTGGTCTGGGCGGCGTTCATCTTTGTTCAACCCCGCCAGGGCCATATCCAGCTCGCCTTCGTCCAGCGCCTGGAAGAGTTCGGGAAAATCCATGTCTTCGAGGATGATTTCGGCGTTGAGGTGCAGAGCCAGGCGACGCAGCAGTTCTATGTCAAAACCGCTTAATTCTTCATCAGTTGTGCGGAAACAGAGGGGGGCTACCTGGCTGCAGGTGCCTACGCGGATGGTGCGTGTAGGGGCGTGCGGGGTGTCAATGTAGGGAACGGTGGCGAGTTTTCTGGATTTGAACCAGCGTTCGTACATGTCTTTATAGGTACCGTCTTCCTTGAATTTGGAAATGAAGCGGTTGACCTGGTAGCGCAAATCTTCGTTTTCCGGGGAGAAGGCAATGGCGATGTCTACCCTGTCCAGGCAGCCGGGCAGCACGGTGAGGTCTGCGTGGCGGGTGTCGATGAAATCCAGTGAGTGGCTGCTGAAGAGGAAGGCGTCTGCCTTGCGCTGCATGATGGCATTGTATGCGGTGCGGGGGTTGTTGAAGTAGCAGATGCGAGCCTTGGAAAACTGCGTTTCTCCCACGGTCATGGATTTGCCCCCCAGGGGAACGCCCACGCGGAATTCGGGTGCATTCAAATCATCAATCTTCTCCAGGCTCCCCTCTACTTTCTCATCATTTGAGGAGGTGGTTCCGCAGAAATAGAATGCAGCGCACAGAATGGCGGCTAGGATGATGTATTTTTTCATGCGTGGAAGTAGGCTGTTGGTATGAGTCTACACCATTTGTGCTGGATTTCCAGTAAAAAAGAGGCTGAAATAAAAAATCAGGTGCAGTCACCTGCACCTGTTGTATGAAGCTTCAGTCATCAGCCTTATCAAAACGTTCAGTCTTGACAAGGGCAACAATGCGCGATTCAATGTAGTTGTTGCTGAAAAGAATGTTGCGGTCTTCCCGAATGGTAGTCTTATTCATGCCTGCCACCACCATATCAATCTTCCCATCTGCCAGCTGGTTTTCCAGGGTGGTGTAGTCCATGTCCCGTATCTCAATGTTGGCATTGAGGAACAGAGCCAGTCGGCGCAGCAGCTCAATATCGAATCCGGTGAGGTTGTACTTCTTTTCAGTGCTGCCTTCCTCGATTATTTCTTCGTTGTCCGGAACTCGGAAGCAGAGGGGTTCAAGCTGGCTGCATGTACCTACTATCAGTTTGCGGGTGGGGGATTCCGGTGCTGCAATTTTTGGCATAGCCGGTGCAGTGGTGGCGGGGACTCCCAGTTCTGCCTCCTCCTCATCATCGTCTGCCTTAGGGAGTGATGACTTGCTGGTGTTGCTAATCCAGCGGGTGTACATGGCATCGTAGGTGCCGCTTTTCTTGTACTGGCGGATGAATTCGTTGATAGGGGCAAGCAGGTCCACGTTCTTGGAGGCCAGCCCAATGGCAATATCCACCCGGCCTACCGTGCCGGGCAGAATGGTGTATCCCGGCGTGTTGGCGGCTACGTATTCCAGTGTGTGGCTGTCAAAGAGGTAGGCGTCAATCTTGTTGGAAGCCAGGGCTTCATAGGCTGCGTAGTGGCTGTTGTAGTAAGCAGGGCGCGCTTTGGGAAAGTTCTGTTCGCCCACATACATGGCCTTGGCTCCCATCGGTAAGCCCAGTTTGAAATCGCTGGAGTTCAAGTCCTCCACCTTGGATAACTTGGCCTTGGGTCGGCTGTAGGGCAGGTCACAGGAGCTCAGCCCACTTGCAAGCAGGAGACCGCAGGCTGCGAGCGTGATGCATGAGATAAACTTGGTCATGATAGTCAGAGAGTGAGAGGTGATGCTGCGGAGAGAGGAAAAGGGAAGGCGGGTGCAGTGTGGTTGCACCCGCCTTGCTGGGCTTTATTCCCATTCGATGGATGCCGGCGGCTTGGTACTTACGTCGAACAGCACGCGGTTGATGCCGGATACTTCGTTGAGGATGCGGTTGGAGGCTTCACGCAGCAGGTCGTAGGGCAGCTGCACCCAGTCGGCGGTCATGGCGTCCTCGGATACTATGGCGCGCAGGTTGGTGGCGAATTCGTAGGAACGCTCGTCTCCCTTCACGCCCACTGTCTTGACAGGGATGAGGCCGGCATAGGCCTGCCAGCACTTGTCGTACCAATCCCACTTGCGGAGGGTGCCAATGAAGATGGCATCGCACTCGCGGATGATGTCGAGGCGTTCCTTGGTGACCTCACCGGGGCAGCGCACAGCCAGGCCTGGTCCCGGGAAGGGGTGGCGCCACAGAATGTCGTGCGAGATGCCCATGGAGGCACCCAGTTCGCGTACTTCGTCCTTGAAGAGGAAGGCAAGCGGTTCAATCACCTTGCCTTCTTCCTGCATTTTGAGCACGCGTTCCACGCGGTTGTGGTGGGTTTTGATGACGGAGGCTTTGCTCTTGGCATTGGAGGCGCTTTCAATCACGTCTGGGTAGAGCGTACCCTGGGCCAGCATCTCGGCATCGCCCACGGCATCCCAGAAAACGTCAATGAAGAGGTTGCCGATGATACGGCGCTTCTTTTCAGGGGCTGTTTCACCAGCCAGGGCTTCCAGGAAGCGGGCAGATGCATCCACGGTTTCAATCTCAACCCCCATGCGGGCAAAGTTGGCTTGCACCTCCTTGGCTTCGTCCTTGCGGAGCAAGCCGTTATCCACGAAGATGCAGCGCACATTCACGCCAGCTTCGTGCAGGAGCACGGCGAGCACGGTGCTATCCACACCGCCGGAGACACCACAGACTACCTGCTTGTTGCCTACCTTGGTGCGGATATCATCGATAAGTTCGCGCTTGAAGTCACCAATGTCGAACTTGGCCAGGTTCTTGGCGTAGGAAAGGAAGTTGCGGAGAATGGTGCGGCCCTCGTGGGAGTGGGTGACTTCCGGGTGAAACTGGATGCCGAACATCTGCTCCCCCCATTGCAGGGAAACCGGCACACCCTCGCTGTTGCGGGCAATGACGCGGCAGTTGTCTGCCAGGTGGTCCACGGTGTCAGAGTGGCTCATCCATACCTGGGAGGAGGGGCTCATGCCGGCATACAGGCCTTCCAGTTTATCCGGTACCAGGGCGGCGGGGCCGTATTCACGCTTGTTGCTGGGGCGCACGGTGCCTCCGGTCTTGATGTTCAGCAACTGCATTCCGTAGCATACACCCAGTACGGGTACGCCGAATGAGGTGAGCCATTCAAAGTCAATATCCGGGGCGTCTGGTTCGGAGGTGCTGCGGGGACCTCCTGAAAGAATGATGGCGCCCGGTTCGCTGATTTCGTGCAAATCCTCCAGGGCATACAGCTTGGCAAGGAAGCCCAGCTCACGCACGCGGCGCACAATCAGCTGCGTGTACTGCGAGCCATAGTCAATAACGGCAACAATGTGTTTGGGGGTCATAACTCGCCCTGCATTGTAGCAGATAGGCGTGGGGCTTGCAAGCCTTAATCCTTAGCCCGCAGGGAACTTTTCCCTGATGCTTCCTCGGTGGGTTGCTCGTCGTGTGAGACAGCATCGAGCAGGGAGCGGTAGGAGGGCAGGCGCCAGTTCATGTATACGGCCACCATACGTACGGTGAATACGACGATGGTTCCCAGAATGTAGGATATCTGGTAGGGGCAGTTGAAGTATTGCAGTACAACAAAGAGCAAACTGCCGGAGAAGGCGGCAGAGGCGTATACTTCCTTGGAGCGGAATACGTAGGGGACATTGCCGGTGAGTACGTCTCGCAGCGCTCCGCCTGCCACGCCGGTGCACACTCCCATGCAGATGCATACCAGCCCGGAGCAGCCCAGGTAGTAGGCCTTGGCTGCTCCCAGCAGGGTGAAGAAGGCCATGGCAAAGGCGTCTGCCACGCGGATGGTGCCCACGGGCGGGTTCCAGAAGCGGGTCAGGTAGAACATGACCAGCGAGGTGATGATCGCCATGTACAGGAACTGGACATCGTGCCCGACTACCCAGTACACGGTGATGGGGTTGCCGGTCTGGGTCAGCATGCCGCTGAGCAGGATATCACGCACCGTACCACCCCCAAGTGAGGCGATGGTGCCGCAGACGAGTACTCCCACAATGTCCATGCGCACGCGGCTGGATGCCGTGGCGCCTGCAATGGCGCCTACTACGGTGGCAAAGACGCAGCAGAAGTAGAAGAGGGGATGGTCGCTGAAGCTTTGTACGGCCTGCAAGCTATCGAGACTGCATGTGTCCATGACCCTTTATCGCAATGCTTTTGATAATATCCAGAAAATGAAGAGGATGAGAAGGACTGGCCAGAATATCTTAATGGCGCCGATGGCAATGAAGATGAAGACCACCAGCCCCAGCAGCAGAATCATGAGGGGACCCAGCAGACCGCTGCGTTTCAGCACGGTGAAGAGCCCCGGGTTGCGCTCTTCTTCCTCTTCCTCCCGCAGGTCGACTGTGTGCAGCGGGCGCCAGGTGTTGTTATCTGCCCGGCGCACCCAGGTATCATTGCTGATTTCCCCACTGGCACGCAGCCGCACCAAATCAGCCCCGCTGACGGGGCCGATTTTTTCTGAGCCGGTGTCGTAGTAAAATTGGCGTGCCATGGGAAATGAAGGGGAAATCAGGCGTGAATGGCGCGTCCGTCTGCTGCCAGTACGGCTTCATGAATGGCTTCCGACAGGGTCGGATGGGCGTATATCATGTCGTTGAGGTCGGCATCTGTCAGCTCACTGTTCAGCGCCAGTTCTGGTGCGGTGAGCAGCTCAGTGGCGTTGTCGCCCACGATGTGAGCGCCCAGCAGTTCTCCGTTTTCCTTGCCAAAGAGGAGTTTCACGAATCCTTCCGTATCCCCGCCTGCCACGGCGCGGCCAATTGCCTGGAAGGGGAACTTGCCTACTTTGTATTCAACGCCCGCTTCCTTGAGCTCGCGTTCACGTTTGCCTACGCTGGCTACCTGCGGGTGGCAGTAGGTGCAGCCGGGTACGATGCGGGCCTGCTTCGGGGTGTGACCTTCCACATACATGCCCTCCACTGCTTGTTCTGCCTCGTAGCTGGCAGTGTGGGCCAGCATGATGCCGCCTATGCAGTCACCCACTGCGTAGACTCCGGGAATGCTGGTTTCATAGCGTTCGTTCACCTTGATGAACCCGCGTTCAGTGAGCTCCAGCCCGGAGGCTTCCGGTACCACGGGCACCACGCCGATGGCCACAAGGCACACGTCTGCCGTGATTTCCTGTACCTTGCCATTCTTGGTGGTGATGGTGGCCGTCACGCTGTCACCATTGTCCTGGAGGGCGTCTACCTTGGCTCCTGCCATGCAGGTGATGCCTTGCTTCTTGAAGGAACGCTCCACGGCCTGGCTTACTTCGTCATCTTCATTGGGCAGAATGCGGGGCAGGGCTTCAACCAGGGTTACCTTGGTACCAAAGCAGTGGTAGACGTAGGAAAGCTCGCTGCCAATGGCGCCGGAACCAATCACAATCATGCTCTCAGGGCGGTTCTTCATGACCAGAGCGTCCTTGCTGCCAATGATTGTTTTGCCATTGAAGGGGAATACGGGTACCTCGCGGGTGCGGGCTCCGGTGGCAATGAGAATTTGCGGGGCTTCCAGGGTGGTGGTGCTCCCGTCCGCAGCGCTTACTTCCACTTTGCCGGCGGCGGGGATGCTGGCTTCGCCCGTGACGCATTCAATCTTGTTTTTCTTGAAGAGGAAGGCAATACCGGCAGAAAGTCGGTCGCTGATTTGGCGTGAACGGCCGATTACAGCTTCCCAATCAACGCTAAGTCCTTCAGTGGAAATGCCGAATTCAGCTGCGCGCTTGTTGATGGTGTTGTAGACTTCGCCATTCTTGAGTAATGCTTTGGTTGGAATACAACCCCAGTTCAGACAGGTGCCGCCTACGCGTTCGCGCTCAACGCACACCACGCGCTTGCCCAGCTGGGCAGCTCGAATGGCTCCAACATAGCCGGCAGGGCCGCCACCAATTACAATGAGGTCGTAGTTCATACCTGCATCATACCGCTTCCCCGCGCGCGTGGCAATGATTATTGTGCCGTTATGACCCTAAAATTCTCCCCTGTTCCCCTAAAATGCAAAAACGCGTCTGGAAATCCAGACGCGTAATTGTGTGAAATAGGAAAGTCTTACTTTCCGAAATCACTTACTTGCCCTTAACGGGTTCCACCACAGGAGCGGGAGCAACCGGCTCGGGGGTCACCTGCTGCTGCTGCTGCTGCTGGCAGGAAACGAAAGCGGCGGCCGTAAGAGCGAGGATAGCGATCTTCTTCATAATTATCTTACTAGTTTTGATGTTGTTTGATGCACCCAACCAAGCAAGGATAGCTCGGTGGGCTAAGCACACTATAGCAGTATTCTCCTATAAATCAAGCCTAAAATGAATTTTTTTGTACTTGACAAGTCTACAATTCTATTTTCTGAGGCTGTTTTTTGGCTGGGTTTGGCTTCATTTTCTAAAAAAAGGATTGCAGCGTCCTGGTGGATATGGGAATATCTTGTCCATGCAGTTGAATGATACCATTGCGGCCTTGGCTACGCCTCCGGGAACGGGAGCCTTGGCGATAATCCGGGTGAGCGGTGCCTTGGCGAGGGCGGTGGTGCAGGGGTGTACCTGCGGTAAGGAGCTGGTGCCCCGCATGGCTACCCTTGTTCGCGTGCGCGATGCGCGCAATCTGGTCATTGATGAGTGCCTGGCTACATATTTTGCTGGCCCTGCCAGTTTTACCGGGGAGGATACGGTGGAGCTGAGTTGCCATGGTGGTATGCTTGTGGCGCGGCGGGTGTTGGAACGGCTGCTGGCCTGCGGCGCCCGTCCGGCCGAACCTGGTGAGTTTTCCCGCCGTGCTTTTGAGAATGGTAAGTTGGATTTGACTCAGGCGGAGGCAGTCATGGATATCATTTCGGCCGGTAGTGACCTTGCCCTCCGTGCCGCGCAGAACCAGTTGCAGGGGGCAATAGGCTCCCAGGTGGCAGCAGCGGCTGATATCCTGATTAACGTTGCCGCCCATGTGGAGGCTTATATTGACTTTCCAGAGGAGGATATTGCTCCGGATACTACCGAAATGCTGCTGGCTCAAATGGATGAGGTGGAGGGTATTCTGCAGCGCCTGCTGGCCACTGCTGATGAGGGACGCCTACTGCGTGAGGGTATCCGTACGGCCATTGTGGGGGCTCCCAATGTTGGTAAGTCCAGCCTTTTGAATATGCTGCTCGGATATGAACGAGCTATTGTGAGCAGTACGGCGGGGACTACGCGTGATACGATTGAGGAATGCGTATCCCTGGCAGGGTTGCGCTTGCGCCTTATTGATACGGCTGGTCTGCATGAAAGTGCTGATGCTCTTGAATGTGCCGGTATGGAACGCAGCCGCCGTGCCGGGGCTGAGGCTGATTTGTTGCTGGAGGTGGCAGATGCGTCTTCTCCTGCCTGTGAGCTGGACTGGCCTGAGCCTGGCCCCAGGCGTCTGCTGTTGCTGAATAAGTGTGATTTGCCGGAACACCCCAGCTGGGCAGGGGTGGCTGCTATTCGTATTTCCTGCCGGAATCAGTCCGGACGTGAGGAGTTGGAGCGGGCGATTGAGCTGCTCTTCCTTCGCGATTCCGGTGAGCGCGATTCGATGGCTGCCATTAATACCCGCCACCGTCACGCTATCCAGCAGGCGCTTGCGTTCATGGCTGCGGCCAAACAGGCCTTGCTTGAGGCCGTTTCTCCAGAGTTGCTGGATGTTGACCTCCGCGCGGCGCTGGATGCGCTCGGTTCCATCACGGGCCGTATTGATACGGAGGATATCCTCTCCCGCGTCTTTTCTACCTTCTGCCTCGGAAAATAGTGCTGGCGGGTGCTTTTTGTCAAAAATGTGTCATTTTTCAGCAAAATAATGACTTATTGTGTCATTTTGTGTCTTAATTTTCAGGCAGAATCCCAAATATTCCCAAAGAAGAGGGTTCTTTTTGAAAAAAGTATTCAAAATTCAAGTAAAATCTAGAGTGTGGTCTACATTTTAATCTTGACCTTACTCTAGTTTGTAGATAAGATGACTCCGGAGCCACGCAAGGTGGGAAGGACGACACCACCAGAAAAGGTTTCCCCAAACACAACACACACACGAAAAACACTATGAAAAAGAGCCTTATTACGATGATGGCCACCGCTCTGCTGAGCGCAGCAACGTTCGCCAGCACCACAGACTCCTACCAGGCTTCCCAGACCTCTCAGGATTTCAAGCGCCTCAGCGGCGCACTGCACGTGGGTGGAGGTACGGCATACACACTGCACGGCTACGTAGTAAGCCGTCCTGTAGTGCAGGGTGAAGGCTACGGCATGGGCGCCGTTCAGATCGCCTACGACTTTGGCCGCGAGAGCTTCTGGAGCTACGCTGGTGGTATTTCCTACAAGTGCCCGTTCTCTGGTCACACCCTGTACGGCCAGCCGACGATGAGCCGCGACCAGTTTGCCACGCAGATGCCCCGCACCACCTTTGCCCAGATAGCTTCTGCACAGAAGGGAATTCCGTCGACGTTGACATCTGCATGGGCTAATGGTCAGCAGCTTCCTGCCGGCTCTGCCCATATAGGCGCCGCTCTTGATGCCGCCTATGAAGAGGCCTACCAGAAGAACAAGAAGATGCCCTATAAGAACATTGAGGATGAGTTTATCATCCGCAACAGCGTGAAGTACACCCGCCCGCTGTGGAATGTAGCATTTGGTCATGACCTCATTCATGGTGGTATTCCCGGCGTGGTTGCCAAGCATTACGATGGCAATGACGAGTCCCGCATGCAGCAGTTCTTCACCAACTTTGAGGTGACTCCGGTAGCCTGGTTCTCCGCAGACCTGAACGTTGCCCGCACCTTTGACACCATCAATGGCTGGTGGTTCGAGGCACACGCCCGTTTCAAGGCTCCCCTCATCGGCACGCCGGAAGATATCATTCTTGCCGGTATCCTGGAGTACGGTATGAGCTGGACGGCCAACTTCTACAACTCCAACCACAACGCATGTTCCAACGGTACGCAGGCCTTCTGGCTGAAGTTTGCCACCCCCTGGTTCGCCACCGAGGATAAGAGCTTCATCATCACTCCTGCTGTGAGCTTCAACTGGCTCGGTAAGGGTGGTATGAAGGCCAATGAGCGCTCCCATGCCAAGGTGTTCGGCAACCAGTATAAGCCGTTCCGCAACTTTGCGGTGGTGGGTGATTTGACCGTAACCTACAAATTCTAATATATTCCGGCGTTTTACGCTGGAAATATCGCAGACAATATGCTAGCATGGAGTCTGTGGGCAGAGAAGCCGCCCGCTGCAAGTTACAGTCGGGCGGCTTTTTCAGTCAGAAACTTCTGGCAATAACAGAACCCCTTTTCTCCAATAAATATATGGTAAGTCTTCTCAGTCTCAAAGGAAACCCGGTCAATATCACCGGTGAAGAAAATATCGTGAATCCGGGCTTCTACATGCCGAACCGCTTGAGTGTGGCGGTAGGCAAGGCTCTGCACAAACTGCTTGATGGCAAGGTATGCTACCTGGTGGATTCTACCTTCCCCCCGCATCCGGAGGTGATGGAATACCTCACCAAGAAGAAGGTGCATATCGAATACTTTGATTTCCGCCATACTACCTCCCGCGCTGTGCGAGAGCAGATTCTGGATCAGATGCAGAAGGGACTCAGCGTTGTATTCCTGCCGGGTATGGTTTCCAAGCCCCGCGGTTGTCATGCTGATGTGCCCTCTCCCTTCCTGTCCACCGTGGGTAGTCTGCACATTTCACCCGTACCGGTGTTTGTGGGGTATTATACGGATACGGTGAAGGACTTGTTCCGCAGCGAACCCATGGCCGGCTACCGGGAGGAACTGAGCATCCTGCCCCAGCTGCATCCAGGTCCGCAGACCGGTGAGCGAGTGATGGCAGCCTGGCTTCAGCGCAGCAGTGAGATTTATGCCGCCCAGCCCATTTTGCGCGGTTCTCTGGCAACAGCTCTGGTGAAGTCCATGAAGGCCAACCCAAAGGCGGAAATCATTGATGGTATGACCCATTCCTCCTTGCCGAACTTCAAAGTTCTGGGCGTTTCCATGACCGTGGCCCGCATTCTGAAGGAGCGCGGAGATAAGCGCGTGGGTGTCATTTTGCCGCCTGGTCCTGGCGGTACGATTGCTACGCTTTCCTGCCTTCTGGCCGGTATCACCCCGGTGATTATCAACTATGCGTCCTCCAAGTCTGCGTTTGAAAGTACCGTGCGCCAGGCCGGGCTTAAAACTTTCATCACAGCCCGCAAGTTCATGCAGAAGCTGGATACCTTCCCCTGGCCACCGGAGGAGCAGCTCATCCTGGTGGAGGATTTGCTCAAGGGATTGAATAAGAAGACGCTCATTACCAATGTGCTCATGGCTAAGGCTGCACCAGCCAGTGTCATTTGTAAGATGTATGATACTGACGCCCGCCGCAACAATGACGAAGCTGTCATGCTCTTCACCTCTGGTTCCAGTGGTGAGCCCAAGGGTGTGGTGCTGAGCCACCGCATGATTCTGGCCAATGTGGCTCAGTGTGCTAACCGTATCCCGCTTGCTGAGGAGAAGTTCCTGGCCAGCTTGCCGATTTTCCACAGTTTCGGCCTTACGGTGACCATGATGCTGCCGCTGCTTACCGGGTATAGCTTCTGCGCCTATCCGAACCCGACTGATGCCCGCAGCCTGTGCGAGCTCTGCAAGCGCTATGAGCTGACTGTGGTTTGCGCCACGCCCACCTTTGCCCGTGCCATGCTGCGTCGCGCGGACGGAGATACCTTCAAGTCCGTCAGATACTTCATCGTGGGTGCAGAGAAGCTGCAGCCTGATTTGGAGCGTGAATTTAAGGAACGCTGTGGCGTGCAGTTGCTGGAAGGGTATGGCCTCACGGAAGCTGCGCCTGTGTGTGCGGTGAACATGCCAAGTGCTCCCATGATTCCTGGTTCTGCCTTCTACGTACCGGGTCTGGTACCCCGCACCATCGGTACGCCGCTGCCTGGTATTGCTGTGCGTATCACTGATGTGGATGATGATACCCGCGAACTTCCGCTGACGGAGCAGGGCATGATTTGGCTCAAGGGTGCCAACATTTTCTCCGGCTACGTTGGCAAGGCCGAAATGAACCCCACCATCTTCAAGGATGGCTGGTTCAAGACGGGTGATATTGGACGGATGGATCTCAACGGCTTCATTACCCTGGGCGGTCGCCTTTCCCGCTTCTCCAAGATTGGTGGTGAAATGGTGCCTCACGAAGGTGTGGAGCAGGCGCTGACTGAAATCTTCAGCATCGACCCGGCGGCCGAGGGTGGTGTGCAAATTGCCATTACCGGCGTGACTGACCCGCAGAAGGGTGAGGCTCTTGTGCTGCTTTCGGCTCTGCCGGCACACCAGCGCAACTCTGAGGAAAAAGTGATTCTCCAAGGGGTGCGCGCCGCCATGAATGAGCGCCAGATGCCCACACTCTGGGCTCCGAAGTACATTGTCCCCGTGGAGGCAATTCCGGTGCTCCCCACCGGCAAGCTCGACCTGAGGTCGTGCAAGTTGCTGGCGGAGGAAGCCCTTGCTTCCGTCATTTAATCAAAAAAAGCCCCGCACTTCCAGGTGCGGGGCTTTTTTGATGTTTTTCTGCATTGCAGGAGATTCGATACTGTCACGCGCAGGGGTTGACCAGACTTGATAACGGGCGTATGATAGGGGGC
Source organism: Akkermansia sp. (assembly GCA_045538105.1). Taxonomy (GTDB): domain Bacteria; phylum Verrucomicrobiota; class Verrucomicrobiia; order Verrucomicrobiales; family Akkermansiaceae; genus Akkermansia. Next base: position 28,064 of record JAZSQS010000013.1, on the reverse strand, counting down.
ATGAGCGAAGAAGAAACGAAGCCTACACCTGAAGAAGAACCCATGGAAGCGCCAGAGACGCAGACTGCTGAGGAGCAGCAGCCTGTGGATGAGTTGACCAAGTGGCGCGAAATGGCTTTGCGTACTGCGGCTGAGTATGACAACTACCGCAAGCGCTGCGTCAAGGATCGGGAGGAGTTTACCAAGTATGCCAACCGCAGTCTGCTGGAGGAGTTGCTCCCGGTGATTGATAATTTTGAAATGGGGATGCAGATGGCAGCCCAGCAGGGGACGGATTCCATGATTTACATTGGCATGAGCATGGTTCAGAAACAGCTTACTGATTTCCTGGAGGCTCAGGGAGTGGAGCCTATTGATGCTGCTCCGGGACAGGAGTTTGACCATAATGTGCATGAGGCAATTATGAGTGAGCCAAGCGACCAGCCGGAGGGTACCATCATCCGCATTCTCCGCCGGGGGTACAATTTGCGCGGTCGTCTGCTGCGCCCGGTCAATGTGGTGACGGCTGCCCCCAGGGAGGAGGCTCCTGCAGCTGAGGCTGAAGCTTAATTTATACACACGCTACCGCTATGTCACAGGATTATTATGAGGTGCTGGGCATTGACCGCAATGCCGATGATGCAGCCATCAAGAAGGCCTATCGCAAACTGGCCATGAAGTATCACCCGGATCGCAATCCGGATAACAAGGAAGCCGAGGAGAAGTTCAAGGAACTGGGTGAGGCCTATGAGGTGCTGAGTGATGCGGATAAACGCGCAGCATACGACCGCATGGGGCATGAGGCTTTCAAGAATGGAGGCATGGGCGGTGCTGGTGGGCCTGGCGGCTTTGGCGGGTTCACCGACCCGGCAGATTTGTTCTCCCAGATTTTTGGCGGAGCCTTCGGTGGCTTTGGTGGTATGGGTGGTGGAACCCGCCGCAAGGCAGACCCTCGGCGTCCCGGGTCTGACCTCCGTACTGATTTGGAAATTACCCTGGAGGAGGCAGCAGAAGGCTGCACCAAGACGATGGAGGTGGAGCGCCTGGTTCCCTGTGAGGCCTGCGGTGCCACGGGTTCCAAGGATGGCCGCGCTGGATTCCATGAGTGCTCCACTTGCCATGGCACCGGCGTCATTACCCGCCAGAGTGGCTTCTTTGTGCAGCAGCAGACCTGCCCGCATTGCCGCGGTGAAGGTCAGACGATTACCAACCCATGCCCCAAGTGCCGGGGTGAGGGGCGTGTGCATCAGGATGTGCAGATTCCCCTGCGCGTGCCAGCCGGTGTGAGCACGGGTACCAAGCTCCGCTCTACCGGGAATGGTGATGCGGGTACCCATGGTGGTGAAACGGGTGATTTGTACGTGTTCATTGAGGTGAAACCGCACGATATCTTTACGCGTGATGGCATGGATTTGCACTGCTCCATGCCGGTTCCCTTCATTGATGCCGCACTGGGGGGGGAGATGACCGTGCCTACACTGGATGGCCCTGCTACGCTGAAGCTTCCTGCCGGTACGCAGAGCAATACCATTTTCCGGGTGCGTGGTAAGGGTATGCCCAGCTTGCGTGGCTCCGGCCGTGGTGACCTCATGGTGGAAGTGCAGGTGGAAACTCCCACCAAGCTTTCTTCTTCCCAGGAAAAGGCTCTGAAGTCCATGGCGAAGGAACTGAAGGACAGCAACCAGCCTGAGGTGGCTGATTTTCGTAAGCGCGCGGCTCGCTATCTGAAATAATCTCCCATTCTGCCTTCTTATGCACAGGTGCTATGCCCCAGGGATTCAGCTGCATGCCGGCGCCTCTCTCTGCATTGAGGGGGAGGAGGCCAAGCACGCCCTGAAGGTGATGCGCCTGCGGGTGGGGGAGGAGTGCGAGGTGTTCAATGGCTGCGGTCAGGCTGCCGTTGGGCGCATTGTTGCTGTGTCTGGCAGTCATTCCCTGACCGTGGCGGATTTACGCCTTCTGCCGGCCATGCCTCCAGTGGCGGGTATCACCCTGGCGCTGGCTATCCCCAAGGGGGGCAATATGGAGCTTATTGTGCAGAAGGCAGTTGAAATGGGGGTGCAGCGCATTGTCCCGCTTGTTTCGGAGCGCACGATTGTGCGCCTCGATGCCAGGGAGGCTGCTGCAAAAACGGCTAAGTGGAGCCGCACGGTGCTGGAGGCCTGCAAGCAATGCGGCGTGAATACTCTTCCCTTGGTGGAACACCCCTCGTCATATGCTGAGTTTCTGAAACGAGGGGACTTACCTGAACTCAAAATCCAGTGCGCCATTGTGCCGCATGCCCGCCCTCTGCGCGAATTGCTGGAACAGGCTCGTTCTTCCGGGGTGCGGGAGTGCGTGCTCCTCATTGGGCCGGAGGGCGATTTCTCCCCCTCTGAATACGCTGCGGCTGAGTCTGCGGGATTCCTTCCAGCCAGCCTGGGTCCCATTATTTTGCGGGTGGAGACGGCTGTTTTCCTGGCTGTGGCTGCTGCTCGATATGCGCTGGATGCCTGAAAATCTATTATTTCTCAATAAATAGGCATTTTAACCTTGCTACTCCGCAGGGCTTTTGGTAGAGTGAGTAGTGAGCGGCACCGCTGTCTCTAGTCAGTTTTTATTTCTATCGCCATGAAACTTCATCTCCCCAAAGCTCTTCGTACTGCCTTGCTGGCAGTAGTTGCGTTCGCTTCAGCATCCCACACGGTGCAAGCTTCTGCTCCTGCCGTGTTTGATTACCTGGTTAAAGAGAATACGACTTATCTCCAGACGGTTGCAGCTACCACGTCAACCTCTGTCACCTTGCCCAGCACCCAGGATAGCTGGATTGTGAGTGTGGCAGCCAAGGCGTGGCCCGCAACGGTGACGGATGGCGTTTTCTCTGCCGGTTCGGTCATTATTGGTAATATTGATGTCCCGGTGACGATTAAGGATTTGGGTACAAGTGCCACCAGCGAGAATATCCGCAAGCCTTTGGGGATTCAGGATAACCAGTTTGCTGTTTATTATTCTGAAAAATTGTTTACCCTGTATTTGATTACCCCGAAGAAGGTGATTAAGCTGGGTAAGACTCCTGGTGCCTCTGCCCTCACCCGCGAGCCCTTCCAGGTAACTCTGCAATGGATTTCCAATGGTGATGGTACCGGTTCCCTCTATTATACAGGCGCCTCCCTGGTTAACTGGACTCCACAGTATGCAGCGGGGTCGTATGATTATTCGGGTGCAACCGTCACTCCTGGAGATAGCAGCCCCTTCAAGCAGGACAGGATTACGATTCTGGACAATGTCGAGCTGCCTGATGCTTTCTTCACTACTTCCGTGTCCGATGCCATCTGGCTTTCCGAAATTCACACCACCAGCTACGCCAAGGGCAGCGGCAGTGATCCGGCAGGCTGGCACATTACAGGCAAGGCTGACCTGGCCCAGCTGTCTGGCACGACTGTAGATAAGTATGAAGATGCCACTGGCGGCACCCACACAACGCTGCTTGCCGGTGATGTTGTGACCTTTGTGGGGGATGAGGGCGTGATTCACAGTGCTACTGATGCGACTTATTCCTATGATTCGATAGCCAAGACGGATATCCTGAACGGCGGTAACTCATGCAGTATTGGTTTTGGCGCTGCTTCCGGCGCCACGCTTACCGTCAGCCGTGATGCGCTGGACGGTGAGGAAATTGATGATGTCCCCACGGGAGGCGTGCTGGGTGGTACTGCCGTCCGCATTGTGGATAAGGGTACGGTGAAGTTTGCCCTGGAGGACAAAGACAGCACCATTTCCAGTCTCACCATGACTGAGGGTGGTACCTTGGAGCTGAATACATCGGCTGATAAGAAGGTGACGGTCTCCCTGAATGCTGGTACCGTTTCCAGCGGTAAGATCACCCGTACGGGCGCGGGTGACCTGGTGCTTGAATTCACAGCAGCAGAGAAGGACGCCAAACTGACCTCCATTTCCAGCACGGCAACGGATAGTGACATTATCATCCAGACCAACAAGGAGATGGGTGGTAGTGGTTCCCTGACGGCCCAGAGCATCAGCAACACGAATGGTAAGATTCAGATTTACGCTAATACAACCGTTTCTGAAAGCATTACGACAACTGGCGGCAATATTGAGATTGACGGCGTGAGCACGGTGATTGCTGGTGCTGTTTCCGCAGGTCAGACTGTTGCTCCCATTGCGGGAGGCTCAGAGGGGCATAACGTTGAAGTTGGATACAAGTCTGAGCTGATTGCAGATGCCGTAACCGCCACCGGTAGTGTGAAGGTTGCCACTGAGGCTAGCCTGACTGCGGGCTCTATCGAAACTCAGACGGTTGAAACAACTGGCACAGGCGCTATCAGTGCCAACACCATTTCTGCCACCAGTATCACCGCTAAGGATATTACCGTGGCTCAGACGGCGCACGGTGTGCTGATGAGTGGAGGTGTGGCCATTAATGGCAATGGTGCCACCGTTGGCAAGATTGCGGATGAGGCCAGTGTCTCCATTGCAGCCGATAGCACTACGTCCCTGACGGTTTCCAACATGAAGAACTCCGATATCACCGTTGGCACAGACGTGGTGATGACGGATGCTACCACCAGCGGTAGCGCTGTCTCGATGTCTGCCAAGGGTGTGTCCGCCGCTGGTACGCTGACGGCTGCTGAAGTTGACGTGATTGATGGTTACACCGTGGCGGCCAAGGAATTGCAGGCCGATACGATTACTGCCGGGGGGACGGAGATTACGGGTGATACTGGCAGCAAGGCTGTGCTGAGCAATGTAAGCAGCCTGACCACGACGGCTGCAACTCTGGGCGGCATTCAGGCCAAGACGGTGACTATTGCTGATGATTACACGCTCAACAACGCCGCTGTGAATGCTACTGATAGCATGACCGTAGGTGCAAATTCCGTGCTCAACGGTGTGAGTATCGAAACGGCAAATGGTGTTGCCATGGGAGATAATGTGACGCTGAACAATACTTCCGTCAAAGGTAAGATGACCAGCACCACCCTCAACCTGAACAATGCGAGTTTCGCTGGTAACGGTGCCAAGTTCGGCGGTGCCAGTGGCGAGGCCGTTACGGTTGATACCGCTGCCAAGGGCGTGGACAGCGTGCAGATTACGGGTAAGATGGATGGTGATAAGCTGACGGTGAACCACATGACCCTCAACGCCAAGAGCCTGGTGTTTGATAAGGACGGTGAGTCCTATCAGGTGCTTACTCCCACAAATAAGGATGATATCACTTACACTCCGAACCGCAATACCTACCAGCTTAATATTCAGTCGTATGTGCGCGCTACCATGAGCATTGACCCGAACACGGGTGAGGTAATCATTACGGGTAATGAGGACGAAGCGGGCATTAAGGCTGAGCTTTCCAACACACGCAACCGCTCTGCTGCCCTGGGTGGTATGAGTGCCAGCCTGGAGAATCCCAATGATGGTTCCCCCTTGGCTGTAATTCATGAGTATGTGGGCCTTGTGAATGAGTATGACCTGGAGGATCGACTCAAGGCTATTGATGCCGTTGCCGGTGCTGCTACGGTTGCTCTGGCTGATTCCCAGCGCCGCGGCGTGCAGGATGTGCAGCGGAACCTCCGCAACCGCGTCATTCAGATGGGGGGTGGCACCAATGCTGGCCTGACTACTGATTGGCAGTACGCTGGCATCCAGGCCTGGGCTCAGGCTGATGGCTCTACTTCTTCCACCAGCGGCAGCGGGGATGAGTGGGGGTACGATTACAAGACCTGGGGTGCTACCGTGGGTGCCAATTTCGACCTCACGGCCAACACGGTGCTGGGTATGTCCTTCTCTGCTTCTTATGGCAAGATTGACGTGGACAGCATCGATAGGGCTTCTGGTAACAACGATGCCTACTACCTGAACCTCTTTGCACGCCACCAGGCTGAACGCTGGGTTCATCTCTTCATCTTCACCGCGGGTATGAATGATATGGATCTGGAGCGTAACGTCATGGGCTACAATGCCAAGGGTAGCACGGACGGTACTTCGCTTTCCGCGTACTATGAAGTGGGTTACACCTTCGGTCTGAATTACGATTACACCCATATCATCCAGCCTTTGGTGAATGTGAGCATGACTCTTGCCTCTGTGGATGGCTACCAGGAAAAGGGTACCATTGGCAATGCAGGTATTGATTACGCCGGTGATGACTACTTCTACGGCAAGGTTGGTCTGGGTGCTCGCTACCAGGGCGTGCTCTACACTACGGTGCATGAGCGTAATGCCGTGCTGGAGGCTCGCGCCTTCGTGACCCAGGATTTCGGTGATACGACTGATGCTGCCAAGGTTGGCTTTGTTGGTGGCTCTTCCTTCAAGGTGCATGGCGCTGATACCTCCGGCACTGGCTTCGAGCTCGGTGTGGGTATTTCCATCCCGGTGGAGCAGCATACCACCATCTATGCCGATGTGGATTACACCTACGCTCCGGATTACTCCGGCGTGCGTGCCAACCTCGGTCTCCGCTACGACTTCTAATCCGTATTCTACTACCAGAAACAGTGTGCACCCCTGCCTTGGCTGGCAGGGGTGCTCTTTTAGTAAAGGGAAATACAACTTCGCATAATATATTTTTGAACAAATGACCAGTTGAAGGTCATCATAACCTGCATGATGAACAATAATCTTACTACAAAGTTTATGGAAGGACTGCAGGCGGCACAACGGGCCGCGCAGTCCGGTGGACGCGCGCAGATTTACCCGGCGGAATTGCTGCTGGCTCTCATGGGCCAGGAGGGCGGGGTACTCAGCGCAGTATTGAACAGGGCAGGGGTAGATGCTACGCGACTGAAGCGGGAGCTGGATACCCAGTTGGACCGGCAGCCCAGGCAACGCGGTGGTGTGGCGCAGAGTCCCGGCATCAGCCCGGAACTGGACCGTGATTTGAGTGCAGCAGAGGCACAGCGCCAGAGTATGAAGGATGACTACCTGAGTGTTGAGCACTTTGTGCTGGGAGTGTTTGAGGCGGATTCCACGCTTTCCCCTCTGCTGGAGTCATGCGGACTGACGCGGGCGAAATATATGGAAGCGCTCAAGGATGTGCGCGGCAACCAGCGTATTACCGACCAGGATCCGGAGCAGAAATACCAGACATTGGAGAAATATGGAACCGATTTGACGGCTCGTGCGCGGCAGGGAAAGATTGACCCTGTGATTGGGCGCGATGCCGAAATTCGCCGGGTGTTGCAGATCCTTTCCCGCCGCACGAAGAATAACCCAGTGCTGATTGGTGAACCAGGTGTGGGTAAAACGGCCATTGCAGAAGGGCTTGCGCGCCGGATTGTGAATGGGGACGTGCCCGAGAGCATGAAGGGAAAGCGCCTGGTGAGCCTCAACATTGGCTCCATGCTGGCGGGCGCCAAGTACCGTGGAGAGTTTGAGGAACGCCTCAAGGCATTCATCAAGGAGGTGACCGCCAGTAATGGGGAAATAATCCTCTTTATTGATGAATTGCACACTCTTGTGGGAGCCGGCGCCGGAGGCGAAGGCTCCATGGATGCCGCCAACCTGCTCAAGCCTGCCCTGGCGCGTGGTGAGCTGCGGACCATTGGCGCTACCACTCTGGATGAGTACCGCAAGTATATTGAGAAAGATGCAGCACTGGAGCGCCGGTTCCAGCCCGTGTATGTGGCGGAACCCAGTGTGGAGGACACCATTGCCATTCTACGCGGTCTCAAGGAACGTTATGAGGTGCACCACGGGGTGCATATTACGGACGGCGCCCTGGTGGCTGCCGCTACGCTGAGCAACCGCTACATCACAGACCGGTTCCTGCCGGATAAGGCCGTAGACCTGGTGGATGAAGCTGCAGCACGCCTCAAGATTGAGCTGGATTCCATGCCCAGTGAGATTGATGAGTTGAACCGCAGTGCCATGCAGCTTGAAATGGAACGCCAGGCGCTGGCCAAGGAAAAGGATGCAGACTCCCGCGCCCGGCTGGAGAAGATAACCCGTGAGCTGGCAGATACCCGTGAAAAGGTGGATGCCATGGTGGCTCAGTGGAAGAGTGAAAAGGACGTGGTTCTCAAGGCTCGCGAAGCTCAGAAGAAAATCGACACTCTGCGTACGGAAGCAGAGCAGGCTCAGCGCAAGGGGGATTTGGGGCGCGCCTCTGCCATCCTCTACGGTGAGATACCTGCGGCTGAGCATGCGGCCAAGGAGGCTCGCGAGGCTCTGGCTCATTTGCAGAAGAGTGGAGCGGGACTGCTGAAGGAGGAAGTGACGGAGGCAGATATTGCCAAGGTTGTTTCCACTTGGACCGGTATCCCTGCCGCCCGTATGGCTGAGGGTGAGCGCGAGAAACTCCTGCACATGGAACAACGCCTGGCTCAGCGCCTCATTGGGCAGAAAGAGGCAGTGAAGGCTGTGGCTGATGCCGTGCGGCGTTCGCGTGCCGGCTTGCAGGATGAGAACCGCCCGCTGGGCTCCTTCATCTTCCTGGGCCCCACTGGCGTGGGCAAGACGGAACTGGCTAAGGCCCTGGCTGAGTTTCTCTTTGATGATGAGGCCGCCATGGTGCGTATCGACATGAGTGAGTACATGGAGAAACACAGCGTTTCCCGGCTCATTGGAGCGCCTCCAGGTTACGTGGGGTACGATGAAGGCGGCCAGCTTACGGAAGCCGTGCGCCGGCGTCCGTACAGTGTGGTTCTGTTCGATGAGATTGAAAAGGCTCACCCGGATGTGTTCAACGTATTGCTGCAAGTGCTGGATGACGGACGCATTACGGACGGTCAGGGCCGCACTGTGGATTTCACGAATACAGTTCTGATTATGACTAGCAATATTGGTAGCCAGTTCATCCTGAATGAAACGGATGCCGCCACCCGCAATACCCGAGCGCTGGATGCCTTGCGTGGGCATTTCCGCCCTGAGTTCCTGAACCGTATCGATGAAATCATCATATTTGACCGCTTGCAGGAAGCTGACTTGAAGCAAATCGTGGGCATCCAGCTGAACCGTGTGCTCAAACGTCTCGAAAACCGCGGACTTCGCATGGAGCTTAGCGATGCCGCCGCCGCACTGGTTGCTGAGCACGGATACGACCCGGTATATGGGGCGCGCCCGCTCAAACGGGCTATCCAGCATGATATTCTGGATCCTCTCAGCCTGGCCATTCTGGAAGGCCGCTACCCGGAGGGGAGTACCATCCGTGTGGAGGTGGAGGATGGAGCGATTGTGTTCCGCTGAATCATCAGGCCCGCCCTGTTACAGGTGCGGGCTTTTTTTGTTCCTTCAAACGTGGCATTCTGGATGCTTGACAGCAGGAACCTCCTGTGTTACAAGGAAGCATGGCTATGATTCCCAATACTCCCCAGAAAGCTGGCATATGGTCCACCATTGGAGCCGGCATGTTGTTGATTGCCGGTGGCACCGGGCTCGTCATTGCAATGAATTGCTCTAACGAGAAGGTGGATGGCGGTTACGCTGCCTATGTGTACACCAACCCGATTTTTGGAATCAAGGAGTTCCGGGGCGTCATCAAGGGACCTGGCGGTACGGGCTATGTGTGGCGTCAGAAATCCATACCGATTTGCGTGACGCCGTACACCATGACGGAAACATTCGATGACATCCGCGCTGCTGATCAGCTTAAAATGAAGGCTGAGGCGTATCTGGTCTACCGCATTGATGCCAACAAGGTCAAGGAATTCGTGGAGAATTACGGCGCGATTGCAGATGTGCCGAATAATCCGGATGAAATTGCCAAGGATGCCTATGATTCATTCATCTGCCAGCCATTCCGCACAGCCGTCCGCACGGCCATTGCCCAGTTCCGTGGGCTGGAAGCCCCTGCCAAGATTCCGGAGATTACCCGGATGGTGGAGGCCAGCCTCCGTAAACAGCTGGAGGGGACTCCCTTCATTGTGGAATCCGTTACGATTGGTTCTACGCTGCCGCCGGAAAGCGTGACAGCCGGTATCACCAAGAAGGTGGAGGCTACGCAGGAGTACGAACGCCAGGCTATCATGCTTGAAATTGCCAAGCGTTCAGAGGAGATTGCAGATGCTGAGGGCCGCGCCAAGGCCAACCGTGTGAACCAGGAAGCTCAGGGTGAACTCCTCCGCGCCAAGGCTGAGGCAGATGCCAAGCTCTATGCCAAGCAGCAGGAGGCCGCCGCCATTGTGGCCATGAAGAAGGCCGAATCCGAAGGTATGATTCTGGAGGCCGCTGGTAAGAAGGCTCTCAATGAGGCCATTGGTGAGAACATCATCCGCGTGGAAACCATCCGCAATCTGGATAAGATTAAGTTCCCCCATATCCTGGTGGGGAGTGATGCCGTGAGCCCGCTGTTTGATGCTCTGCAGAATATCCGTAAGGCTGTGGCGCCGGTTCCTGCTTCTCCTTCTGCGCCCCGTCCTGAGCCTCAGGCTCAGGGGGGCGTCACGCAGTGATGTCGTATGGGCTGAGCCTGGATACCGTTTCCTGATGATTAAGGTTTTAGTGTTTTCCCAATGATTGGGAATCATATACTATTTTTCGCCTTGTATAGCAAGCAATAAGGCGCAAGGTGTTATGCGTCAATGCGTAAAGTGTGGCGCAAGAATGTAAAAATACAGCGGCCACGGGCGGCCTCTCGCGGTTGCCTTAACTGTTGCCCGTGATATAATACTGCCCATGCAGTTAAGCATCACCAGGGACAAATACAAGGGACACGTCAAAAGCCCGTGGCGCTGCTACCTGCGCGGCTCGCTGCCGATGCCGCCCCGGGTGGCTTAGTGACGCCCGCCAAAAACCTGCACGCCAACCTTGGCGCCCTGCGCCACCGCGCCGGGTTCGGCGGCGGCACCTGGCAGCATGACTGCCTGCGCCACTACATTTTGTGCCCCCCCCGCAAAAAAACGCAGCCCCACCCGGTTTCCCGGGCAGGGCCTTGGTATTTATCTTAGCAATTCCCGCGTCAGGTAAATAATGCTGAGAATCAACTCAACCACCACCAGGGCGGTTACTGCTTTCGATGTCGTAGGTTTGTTTTGCATTTTTGGAATGCCGCCCTACGGCTTCATGCCGCAGTTGCGGCATGCATATTATAATACGTTACATGTTTATTGTCAAGATAATGCGATATTTTCTGCAAAAAAACAAATAAAAAAACAGCCGCGCAAGCTTTCACCGGCGCGGCTATTTATCCAAAAATGCAAGGGAACCACCCCTTGTGCCTCCATTTTACCTATTACCCTCACTTTGTCAAGCATTTTCTTCCACACTTTCGCACCGTTCCGCGCAGCTGCACCCAGCCCTCACCCTCCGGCCATCGCTCATTTTCGCAACACATCCCGCCGCACCCGCGCCATCTCCGCCACCGTCTTAAGTCGCTCCTTCTCTGCATCCGCAGCCTCCTGCGCCTCCTGCGTCCGATCACGCTCCGCACGGGCCACCGTCTCGCCGATGGGCCCATATCGCCAGTCCTATACCCGTACTTATCACCGCCCTCTTTATCGCCACAGCCGACGCGCGCGCGGTTACCACCATCCCCACCACGCCATTAGTGGCCATGCGCTGCAAACTGCTGGTCAGCCGCTCTGCCGCCTCGGCATTCCCCATCACTACCCCCAGACTGGTGGCCACGTTCTCCAACTCCGCCGCCGGTTCGGTAAACGCGCTGACCGCTCCCGCAATGCTCTTGGCCGCAGCACCTAATCCCAGCGCACCCATGAACACTTGGCCGATTTTCTCCATTTTTTTCACTATCCCTTTTTCCAATCCATCCATGGTTTTGGAAAAAGCGGTAGCATCAGCCCCCACTCTGATATTCGCATCTGCTTTTGGCATAATCTTTTTTTGTTGAATTGTTGAAATTATCTTGCCTCGTAACTTGCTGGCATGCTAAAATCTGAGTGCATGGCTCGCACCCTCACAGCATCCGAGGCTCTGTCCTGGTACTTCAAACGCCGCCCCGCGTTTGTAAAGAATATCTGCTGGCATGTGGCTACCGCTGGCAGCCAGTGGGGTACTACGCGCCAACGGCACGCAGAATCTGCTCTTGATACCATGGCTGAACCTGCCCGCGTCAACGCCTTTCTTTTGCAGCATGCCGATGCGCTCGCGCTGGATACCACCACGCGCGCAGCTCTCGAAAATGACGCCGCCGAAATGCACGCATACACCGCGCGCATGCGTACTTATCTGGCAAATCCCTGGGCGTAATCCGTTCATTTTTTTCGGGGCGCGGGACTTTAGTCCCGCTTTTTGTCTCATCCACTGCCGCGCAGCGGCAGGTTAATTTTTCTTCGTAACTCGTAACTCGTAACTCGTAATTCGTAATTCGTAAATCACCTTGTCAGGAACGCCTCCTCCTTGGCCCACGTTTCCGCGCTTGCGTCCCGCCGCACCAGCACCGTGCGCTGGCCGTTTTGCGCCTGCACGTACACCCGCGCATCGCGGGCTTTTCATCTTCATAAATCTCACCCTGGCAATGCGGGCAGATATAGCGCACCGTGGCCGCGGCCAGGTCAATATCCGTTACGCCGTTTTCCGGCTTGTCCCAGCGCACCGTGTCCCGGCTGAACTTGAAAACAAATTCGCCGCCGCAATGCGGGCAGGGCACGAAATACTGCCGCATATCCGCGCTGAGGAACCCCTGCCAAAACTCGTTTTCCACCGTAGTGGGCGTACTGCAAAACATGTGGAAACGGCGAGGGAATGCCTTTGTTCTCTCCATCAGTAGTTGCATGGGCGGCGCTTCATCCTTATTCACGTGCGGCCATTTCGCGGCCTCGTCACCTATCACCCACGCGGCAGGCGTACTGGCCATATTCGCAGGCGAACCCGCGCCAACAAATTTCGCATCCATATGTGCAAGCTGGTAGTTCAGTGGCTGGAATGCAGACGTATCACCAGGCCGGATATACCGCGCAAGGCACGCATTTGCTTTCAGGAATTCCATCACACGCTTTTTGGAAAACACTAATCTATGGGATAAGGGAAACAGTATCCGGCTTCGCCGGACGATATCCAATACTTCGCGGTATCTTGCCATAGGCAAGGAGATATCCGTTGCGCGGATTGCAGAGGAACGCATATTTGCTTTACATGGGGGCGCAAGCAGTGTATGCTAGGCGTGTACTAGTATACCTTTATTGCATTATCACATCATCATGATGACATCCGCGCAGATTCGCCAGAGTTTCCTTGATTTCTTCCAGGAGAAGCAGCATGCCGTAGTGCCTTCCGCCTCACTCATGCCGCAGAGCCCGGGCCTGCTGTTCACAAACGCAGGCATGAACCAGTTTGTACCATATTTCCTGGGGGTGTGGACCCCTCCGTGGAAGCCTGCCCGCGCTACCGATACGCAGAAGTGCATCCGCGCTGGTGGCAAGCACAATGACCTGGAGGATGTGGGGCAGGATTCCTATCACCATACCTTCTTCGAGATGCTGGGCAACTGGTCCTTCGGTGACTATTTCAAGAAGGAGTCCATTGCCTGGGCCTGGGAGCTCATTGTGGAACGCTGGGGCTTCCCGGTGGAGCGCCTGTATGCCACGGTTTACGCCCCGAATAAGGAAAAGGGTGACCCAGGTGAGTTTGACCAGGAGGCCTATGATACCTGGGCGGCCCTCTTCACCGCCAAGGGCATGGATCCGAAGGTGCATGTGGTGAACGGCAGTGTGAAGGATAACTTCTGGATGATGGGCGAGACGGGGCCCTGCGGTCCTTGCTCTGAGCTGCACGTGGATTTGACCCCGGAAGGGGATACCCAGGGCCGCCTGGTGAATGGAGACAGTGACAAGTGCATTGAAATCTGGAACCTTGTGTTCATTCAGTACAACGCCGAGAGTGATGGCACCTTCCGTCCGCTTCCGGCCTGCCATGTGGATACCGGCATGGGCTTTGAGCGTGCCTGCGCCATGATGCAGTGCACCCAGGGCTTCACGGATTTCTCCCGCCGTGTCTCCAACTACAGCACGGACGTCTTCCGCCCCATTTTCAGCCGCATTGAAGAAATTTCCGGTCGAAAGTACGTGGATATCTACCCGCAGGATGCTGCTCCTGAGCAGAAGGAAACCCTGCGCGAGAGCGTGGCCTTCCGCGTGATTGCCGACCACATCCGCACGCTGAGCTTCTCGATTGCCGACGGCATCTTGCCGGGCAACAACGGCCGCAACTATGTGCTGCGCCGTATTCTGCGCCGAGCGGTACGCTATGGCCGCACCCTGGGGCTTGAAAAGCCCTTCCTGAGCGAGCTGGTGGATACACTGGCAGAGGAAATGGGATGCGTATTCCCGGAGCTGGTTGGGCGCAAGGCTACCATTAAAGAGGTGCTGCTGCGTGAGGAAACCAGCTTTAACGAAACCCTGGACCGCGGGCTGGAACTTTTTGATAAGGAGGTGGCCGCCACGGGCAAGGTTTCCGGCGATTTTGCCTTCAAGCTGTATGACACCTACGGTTTCCCCATTGACCTGACGGCCCTCATGGCCCGCGAGCGTGGGCTGGAGGTGGATGCCGCCCGTTTCGACGAGCTCATGGAAGAGCAGCGCCAGCGCGCCAAGGCTGCCCAGAAGAAGCAGGTGGTGCGTGCGCTGGACCTCAAGACGGAGCAGGTGACGGAGTTTACTGGTTACACGGAAGACGCCACCACAGCTACCGTGACTGAGGTGCATGAGGCTGAGGGGATTCTGTTCGTGATTACCGATAAGACCCCCTTCTATGCCGAAATGGGCGGTCAGATGAGCGATGGTGGTACCCTCTCCGTGGGTGGCGACAGTTGCCCGGTCATTGGGGTGCAGCAGATAGGCAAAGCCCGCGCTCACTTAATCTCAACGGCCGATGGTGTGACTCCCGCCGTGGGGGATACAGTGGAGCTCCAGCTTGATGTGGAGCGCCGCCGTGCACTCGAATCGCACCACAGTGCCACGCACCTGCTGCACAAGGCTCTGCGTACGCTGGTGAGCGAAGATATTGCCCAGCAGGGCTCCCTGGTGGATGCTGACCGTCTGCGTTTTGATGTGAACAGCGGTGCTATTTCCAAGGCTGACCTTCGCCGGGTGGAGGTGCTGGTGAACCAGTGGATTCAGGAGGATTTGCCCGTGGTCTGCAATGAATACCCGATGACAGAAATCAAGAAACACCCGGAAATCTGCCAGTTCTTCGGCGATAAGTACGGCGATGTGGTGCGTCTGGTGCAGATGGGCGGTGAGGCCGGAGCCTTCAACGGCGTTTCCATGGAACTTTGTGGTGGTACTCATGCTGCCAGTACGAAGCAACTGGGCTTCTTCAAGATTAAGAGTGAGGGAGCCATTGCCAGCGGTGTGCGCCGCATTGAGGCTGCCACCGGTGCATCCGGCTATGCCGTGGTGCAGGATATGGTGGCCGCCCGCATTCCGGAGGCTAAGGAGATGCTGGATAAGCTCACCGAGGCTAATGGGAAACTGGCTGCTCTGGGGCAGCCCACTGTTCCCGTTCCTTCGGCAGATGCCAAACCCGCAGTCAAGCTGCGCGATGCCCGCGAAATTAACACCATTAACGCCTTACTGGATGATTACAATGCCTATTGTGATCAGCTGAAGGAATCTGCCATTGAGGCTGAGAAACAGCTCAAGAAGGCTCAGGTTGCTGCCGCTGCCGGCGCTGCTGATGCCCTGCTGGCAGATAAACTGACAGGGGGCAATGTGGTGGTGTGTGCTGAGGGTGGCAATGAGCTGCTCACTGAGCTCTTTAACGGGCTTCGTAAGCGCCATTACGCTGCTGCCGCATTCCTGGTGGCAGATGATGGTGCCTCCCTCTCTCTGGGGGCCTACTGTGGTGAAGCTGCCCAGGCTGCCGGGCTGAAGGCTGGTGACCTCATCCGCACACTGGCCCCTGTGGTTGGTGGCAAGGGTGGTGGCAAGGCTGATATGGCACGCGGTTCCGGTAAGAACCTTGAGGCCAAGGCTGAACTGCTTGCCAAGGCTGCTGAAGCTCTTTCCTGCTAAATACAAACTTACTTAAACCAATAGAAACAACCAATATGTCTACTCCCCAACCGCCGGTTTATCCGGATGAACCTAAGATTCCCGTGCTGCCCAACCTGCTGACAGCCGGTAACCTCCTCTGCGGTTTCTTCTCCATTCTCACGATTTTCAAGGGAATGGCTTTCGATAAAGGTACCGTGGAGGCTTTTGACCACTACGAGACGGCAACGTATTTCCTCTTTGCTGCTTGTATTTTTGACTTGTTGGACGGCCGAGTGGCCCGCATGTGTAAGGCAGATGGCCCCTTCGGGCGTGAGTTTGATTCCATTGCAGACGTGGTGTCCTTCGGTATTGCTCCGGCTATGCTGCTGGCACAGGCTGTGTTGTTCAACCTTCCGGTACCGTACCTGGGAGATGTGATAGCCATTCTCTACCTGCTTTGTGCGGCTCTGCGCCTGGCTCGTTTCAACTGCATGGCAGCTGCTCCCAAGAAACCCAACCAGAGCATGGATTTCGTGGGGCTTCCCGTGCCCATGGCCGCTGGCGCCGTGGTGAGCACCATGTACCTGGTCATTGACCTGACCACTCGCCACAACCTCGTTATCCCCATGCTTTGGCAGATTGTGATGGCCGTGGTCATGACGGTGGTCTCCCTGCTTATGATGAGCCGTGTGATTTACCCCAGCTTCAAGCACGTCAACTTTGAGAAGCGCGGTACTGCTATGGCCATCCTGCTGGCAGTGCTGGCCATTATCCTCTTTATCCTCTTCCCCTGGATTGCCCCGGCTGTCATCTTCCTCTGCTACCTGGGCTACGGTCTGGTGGTGCGTCCCTTCCTGACCCGCCGTATGCGCCGGGCTCTGGAGGTGGTGGATGACGATGACGAGGTTTCCCAGTCTTGATTTACCCCAATAGGCATCAGACGATTATGCCGTCCTCACGCATTCAATGGATTGATTTCTGCCGCGTGTGGACGGCATTCTTCGTGGTGTTGCGCCACGTGGACCGGCCGTATGGCAGTTTCAATTACATTATAGACCTCTTCAATTACCGCAGCCTGATTTTCTTTTTCTTCCTGGCTGCAGGTTATTTTACCCACAAGGCGGCAGCAGGGCAGTGGCTGGACTGGAAGCGCGCCCGCACGCTGCTGGTTCCCTTTGTGTTCTGGACGGCGGTGGCTTCCATTCTGCTGCTCCAGCCCATGATTCACTGGAGCCAGACCCTGTCCGGGGACTTTAGTTGGTTCAAATGGGGGCTGATTCCCAAGGAAATGGGGCTGCTGAATTGGTGCTACTGGGATTTTGACAATGTACCCTTGTGGTTTCTGCGTACGCTGATACTGCTGGCATTGTTCAGCCCGTTGCTGCAGCGTTTGCCGGGTAAGGTGCTGCTGGTGCTGGTGCTGTTCTGCTTTGCTGGGAGTGATGTGCTCTGCGCTCGCGATTTTGAGACAGCCCGGAGTCATAAGTCATGGTACGTTGGCTGGTTGCCCTTCCGCTTGTATGAGAGTATCCTGGCCCTCGGTTTTTATTCCCTGGGCTTGTGGGTGCGGCGCCATGCAGACTTTTCCCGTTTTACGGCCTTTGTGAGGGAGTATGCCTGGGCTCCGGTTGTTGCTGCCTTGCTGCTGCTTCCCTTGGTGTACAAGTTCGGGTTTTATCCACCGGTGCAGAGCAGCGCCCTGGTGCTCCTGGGTGTGAGTTGCACCATGGGTATCGGCGCGCTTTGTGAGCAGTACCTGCCGCGCTTCTGCCAGGCCGTGGTGCGATTGGCTCCTGCATCGTTCTTCATTTACGTGACTCACTATATTGTGCTGCATGCCTTGCGCCTGGCTCTGACGGGCTCATACGGGGGGAAGTTCACGGAAACCCAGTGCCTGTATATGCCGCTGGTTATCCTGGCTCTTTGCTGCGCTTTGTTCTTCCTGCTGCGCCGCTTTTTCCCAAGGGTGATGCAGGTGCTTGCCCTGACCAAGTAACGCTTTAAATGTAATGAGAAAAGCAGGCGCCCCCGGTCCGTTCAGACCGGGGGCGCCTGCTTTATCCCTCTATTAGGGGAGTGGCTTATTTCTTATCATTGCCGCCAGCCCAGAGCTTGAGAATCTGGTCTGCCGTCATGCCCAGGTTAGAAGTGGGATTCAGCTTCTTGATTTCAGCGGCGTGGGTGCGAATCTGGGCCTTGCTGGCGGCGCCACTGCTGCGGCGAACCGTACCGATGATGATGGCGTGGAACACCTGCTTCTGCTCTGGGGTGTATGCATCATCCTTCAGCATGTCCTGCATGGCTTTCACTGTGGCGGCCTCGCCTAGCTGCAAACCTCCGTCAGATTCCTTACCGCAGTACTTTTGAGCAAGTCCCCAGCCGTCAAAATGAAGGCGGCGCACCATGCCCGATGCATCCTGGGGGTCTGCGGCCTTGACCAGTCCGCGTGCGTTGTTGGGCCATTCGATACCATCGTCCACAGCGCAGGCCGCAGCAATGAGTTTGGCCTTCTCTACGCCATCGCTGGCGGCTTCTGCCTGCTTCATCAGCTCGTCTTGCTTGCGCTTAGAATCCATCTTTTTTTGCACCTCTGCTGCTATTTCTGCCATGGTGCCGCGGAGCAGCACGGGGCCTTGCACACGACCGTACAGGTACCCGCTCTTGTCGTATAAAAGTAGGCAGGGGTATGTTTCCATGGAGCGTGCAAGCGGCTCTACCAAGGTACCCCATACGGCACTCTGAGCTGATTTTTCCTCAGGGGTGGCGTATTGGTAGAAGGGGGTCAGAATGAGGGCTGCATTCCCAGCTGCTTTCTGAATTTCTGGAGCGGCAATGACCTTTTTGCACAGGGGTTCGCTGAAACGGTCCCAGCCTTTCCCGTACACCACGAGGATGTAGCCATCATCAGTGACACTGGCAGCAGCTTCTTCCTGAGTGGCGTATTGCTTGGCTGCCTGCACGGGTACCAGGCTCAGCATGCAGGCTGCAAGCAGTGCGATATAAAGTGTTTTCTTCATGTGTTGCTTGTGGAAGTAGGTGGGTTAGGCGGCATCGCGGCCAAAGGCATAGATGCCATTGAGATGGAAGAATTCAGGGCCACCCTTGCGGAGAATGCGGATGTGGCGCCCCAGTCGCTCCTGGAACTCAATCTTGATGACCCGCTGTTTGCATTCGCCCAAATCCTTAATGTTGGACCAGCTTTCGCCATCGTCTGAGATTTGCACCACCATGTTGTGGAGGCGGTGGTGGTTGCTACCATTGGTGACAATGACGATGCCGTTCACGTAACCGGGCTTGGGTAGCATGACGCTTGCCCAGGCGTTTTCATCCTTATCCGTGTGGAAACGGCCGCCGGAGGGACGCAGTACACCCCAGTGGGAAACGGGAGAGTCATGCCCGCAGGTGGAGCTGGTTGCCAGGAGGCCTCCCTCGGAAAGCAACTTGCCTTCCATGGCTGGCAGTTCTGGCATGTCTCCTGGAACTTCCACCTGGTCAGCACTGTTGGCTCCGAGGCGCTGGAAGGTGGCGATATCCTTTGCCTTTGCGGCAGACATCATGAGCTGTCCCGTGACCTGCTTGTTGTCTCCTCCGCCCATGGCGCCCATACCCGTTTTGGAGATTTCCTTGGTCAGGGTTGCAATGCTGGCTGCGGAGGCTCCTCCCAGTCCCTTGGCCATTTCTTCACCCCAGCCAATGACCACCGGCAGGTAGTCTCCCTTGGCTGCCAGGTTGTTCATCATCAGTTTGAAGACAGGCAGGGCGTTCTTGGGGTCGGGTGGAGGAATTTCTTTGCCATCTGGCGGGGGCTGGTAGGCCAGCAACTCAATCTGGCGACGCCCGAATTTTTCAACGCGCCAGCGTTCAGGTCCCATTTTATCGATGTTATTCCAGAAAACGTGATAGCGCGTCATCAGCTCCTTGGGATCCATCTTGGCGTTCATCATCTTGGGGTATACCCATGCTCCGAGAAACTCTGAGACAACTTCCGGATAGCGCGGAGCTACGCTGTAGCATAAGTTGTCCTGCATTTCGGAGAGGAGTTTCATATCATTGCCCTTATTGAAGGTCAGGTAGTCATTGTACTCCTGCCAGGCGGCAATGTTGATGGGCTGGGCACTCGTGGCGTCTTTAAAATAGGCTAGTGCCAGTTTGTCTTTCTTGGTGTTGGCTGCATTGTGAGCCAATACGCGGTAGACGTTGGAGGCGTGCGTGTCGCTGTTGAGTTTGGTGTAGAGCTCTGAACCTAGATGCAGAGAGGAGAAGGCACCCCACATGTTCAGCACTGGCTGCCAGTGTAGGCCGCGTTCCCAGCTTACGGAGTTGCCCGGTACCCATTTGCCGTTAATCCAGAGAACGTAGGCACAGTGGCCTGGCTCACCGCAGGTAAGGGAGGGTACGCCGTTGGCCAGGGCTGCAAAGGCACCAAAGTGGGAGATGCCACCGCAAACACAACCCACATACAGAGACCGGGTGAAGTGGTTTCCTCCATACACGTGATCCCAGGGCATGTAGTACTCCGGCCCGTGAATGCTGTCGCCAAAGAGGTTGTACAGGCGGTAACCCAGTCGGTGTGGACTGCCCATGTAACGCTCTGCTGGTACGTGTACGTTGTCCAGAGCCCATTCGAGGCTGATACGGTCACCGGCAATGTTGTCGCCCTTACAGCCGCAGACAATGCGGCGCAGGTACATGGGGAGGGTGTCGAAGATGGTGTTCAGGCGACCCTCCTTCCATTTCTCAATGTAGTAGTCAGCGCGGATGAGTGCTTTTTCAAAGTTCCAGTTGTAGCGAGCCCATTCAATACCCACGGCGGTGGCGATGTCACGCACCACTTTATCCTTGTATACATCCGGGTGCTTCTTGGCAATGGTGGCAATGATGTGCAGCGCGCGACCCGGCGCAACACAGGGACCGGAGAAACAGATGTTTTCCATCCATTCCAGGTTGCCGGTTGCTTGTTTGAGGATGGTGCGACCATCGCGGTGGGCAGCCAGTTCCTTGAGGGTCCAGGGCATGTTCTTGAGTTCAGTTTCCATCTGTTTGATGGAAGCTTGCTTGGCTTTGATGGCCGCCTGGAAGGCCATGCGTTCCTTGCCTCGCATCTTTCGCAGTTTCTCCTTGTCCTGCTCAATTTCACCTGGAAGCCGATTGATGGCCTCCGTCAGTTTCTTGCGGCTTTGTTCGGCCATGGTGGAGGGAGTCATCTTATCATACTGAGCTAGCATGAACTGAGCGACCATGAGCCGGTTCTTCGGGCTTTCAACGAACTTGACAACCTGCTCCGGGGTGGGGTTCTTCAGGGCTCGCTGAATTTGGTTGACGAGTGAGCGCTGGGCTGCTTCCGGGTTACTCCAACCCGGAATGCTGGAGGAGATGTAGTTCTCATCCGCGGCCGGTGCCTTATCTTTTTCTGCCTTTTTGCCCTTGACGGTTTTGGCTTTCTTGGCTTCCGTTGGCGCGGGGTCGTCCTCTGCCTGCAGGGTGCCGAGGCACAGCGGTGCCAGCAGCGCCGTTGCTAATAATTGAAAAATGGTTTTGCTTCTCATTGCCACGCTCCTACTCTACCTTGTATACCCCCATGAGTCAACCCTAAAAGATGGTTCGACTGCTGAATTGCAAGGAATATTGCTATTTGCATACCGACTTGGTAGATTTTTACGTCATTACGGGAGAGAAATCTTGAGATTTGGAGCTTCGTGTGCTACATTGCGAAGCAAGTTATGAAGACATCCACCATTTGCGTACAGAGCGGATGGACTCCCGGCAAGGGAGAGCCCCGCGTGTTGCCCATCTATCAGTCCACCACCTTCCGATATGAAACGAGCGACCAGATGGCCCGCCTGTTTGATTTGGAGGAGGCCGGCTTTTTCTACACTCGTCTGCAGAACCCCACGAATGAGTGTGTGGCCAAGAAGATAGCAGAGCTGGAGGGCGGTGTGGCCGCCATCCTGACTTCATCCGGACAGGCTGCATCCTTTTATTCGGTGTTCAATATCTGCGAGGCTGGGGATCACTTCGTGTGCACCAGCGCACTTTATGGTGGTACCTACAATCTGTTTGCCGTAACGTTCAAGAAGTTTGGTATTGATTGCACCTTTGTGGATCAGGATGCTCCGGAGGAGGAAATCCAGAAAGCATTCCGCCCAAATACCAAGTGCGTGTTTGGTGAGACGATTTCCAACCCGTCGCTCCAGGTGCTGGACATCGAGAAAATGGCTCGCATTGCACACCGCAACGGTGTGCCGCTGATTGTGGATAATACCTTTGCCACCCCCATAAACTGCCGACCCTTTGAGCATGGGGCTGATATCGTGATGCATTCCACCACCAAATACATGGATGGTCATGCCACCCAGGTGGGTGGTGTGGTGGTTGACAGTGGCAAGTTTGACTGGTCTGCCCATGCAGACAAATTCCCTGGTCTGACCACACCGGATGCCTCTTATCACGGTCTGGTGTATACCGAAGCGTTTGGTGCCGGAGCCTACATTACGAAGTGCACCGTGCAGCTCATGCGCGACCTGGGTTCCATTCCTTCACCCTTCAATGCCTTTTTGCTGAACCTGGGGTTGGAGACACTGCACTTGCGCGTACCTCGCCACTGCGAGAACGCCCAGAAGGTGGCAGAGTTCCTTTCCACCCAGGAGGACGTGGCGTGGATTAATTATGCAGGTCTGCCGGATAACAAGTATTATGAACTGGCTCAGAAGCAGTTTGATGCCGGTCGCACCTGTGGTGTGGTGACCTTTGGTATCAAGGGCGGTCGCGAGCGAGCCATCAAGTTCATGGATAGCTTGAAACTTTGCTCCATTGTGACCCACGTGGCAGACGCCCGCACCTGCGTGCTGCACCCGGCCAGCCACACCCACCGCCAGCTCACGGATGAGCAGCTCATTGAGGCCGGCGTGAAGCCTGACCTCATCCGCTTCTCCGTGGGTATTGAGGATGCAGAGGATATCATTGCTGATATCAAGCAGGCCCTGGCCCAAATCTGAGTTTTATCTGGAAAACAAAAGCACCGGGCAGGAGTTTTTCTGCCCGGTGCTTTTTTGTATGAGGGTGGTTCAAGTCGAAACGTGTACGGACCGCATTTTGAAATGCGCTTACAATGACCTCATTCCGCCTTGGGTTGGGGGTTGACTGTGCCGCAATAGGTGAAGAGCTTGGGGTCAATCTCCTGCTGGGCTCGTGTGGCAATCTCGCGGGCTTGCTCCGGCGTTTCAGTAAGGGCAAACATGGTGGAACCGCTTCCGCTCATGAGGGCTGCCCGGGTGCCGGGTTGCTCCAGCAGCCAGTGCTTCATGTGAGCCAGAATCGGAAATTTGGCAAAGACGGGGCGTTCCAGGTCATTTACCAGGGTAATGGAATCAAGTTTCTGGGGGCCGTAATTGATGCCCTTGATGCGTTTGCTGCACTTGAGACCTTTGTAGGCAGAAGGAGTGCTGACGCCGAAGGCTGGTTTGAGCAGTACGATGGGGCTGCTCCAGCCTGCCAGCTCCGGCACAGGGGTGACAATTTCGCCGCGCCCGGTGCAGCGGCAGATGGTGGGAGTAAGGAAGTAGGGAACATCGCTGCCCAGCTGGGCGGCCATGCTGCTCAGTTCTGCAAGGTCATAATTGGTACCCAGAATTTCGTTGACGGCGCAAAGTGTGATAGCTGCATCACTGCTGCCACCGCCCAACCCTGCACCGTGGGGAATGTTCTTGGTCAGGGTGATGCGCTGCTTAGCCTTGCGGCCGTATGCTTTCTCAAATTCTCTGATGGCCTTGAACACCAGGTTGCTCTCATCTGTGGGGACGCCAGGGGTATCGCACAGCAGCGTGGTGGTGCGGGAGTTATGGAAATCCAGCTGGTCGCACAAATCCAGAGGGGCCATGAGGATGTCCACGTTGTGGTAGCCGTCCTCGCGTACTTTGTTCTGCACGCGCAGGGAAAGGTTCACCTTTGCCGGTGCCAGGTAGGTAGTCATATCAGAATGGTAATGGAAAGGGGTTAGTCTTTGCGTTGCGGTTTGCGGGGCTGGCGTTTCTTGCGTGCTTCCAGCTCCATTTGCCGGCGTTCTTCGGCCGTGGGGCGGCGGATGATGTGTTCTCCAGGTTTGGCCTGGTTGGCGCGGTCGCGAGCCAGTTGTTCGAAGTATTCCGGGTCAGACATCCACAGGAATCGGTTGTATGCCTCTGATTCAACTTCTTTTGCTCGTTTCAGCTGGTGTGCGGCGCGTTCTCGCTCCTGTTCCAGCGTGTGCAGTTCAAGCATGGGGGTGAGCAGCAACATGGAGGCCAGGAAGGCTACCACAACCAGAACGATGATGCCTGCCACTTTAATCATGCCGCGTATGCCACGGGAACGGAGGGTGCGTATCTCCTCCAGTTCCTCCAGTGTGGGTATGCGGCGTCTGATGAATGGCAGGTTCATGGAATTGCTCTGCTTCAGCGTTCAGCGAAGGGAACAAAGCGCCCTCGTCGAGCCAGTACCAGGGTGTGCAGACGCAGCTGCTTACCCTTGGAAGAGGCAGGTACCACGGTGGTGCTTACTTCAAATCCGGCGCGGCGCAGGGTGGCCTCCAGGCGTTTGTCTGCCTTGGAGAGGTTGATAGCCAGTAAGCTACCGCCTTTCAGGGCGTTAAAGTAAGCCTGGGCATCACCCAGACTCATCTCGCAGCGTGCGTGGGCATGGCGCAGCAGGATAGCATGCAGGGAACCGGTGCGCTTGCGGCATAAATCGGCTGCGCTGGCGGGTTCGGCAGATACGCGTTTGTCTTCCCACAAGGCTGAGTTTTCACCGAACTCACGGTTCCATTTGACGATTTCCGGCACGGGTTCAGCCACAATGAAGCGGGCTTTCTCCTTCGGGAGGCATTCCATGGCTTTGGCCAGACCATAGCCAAGGCCCAGGCCGGCAATCATGATGCAGGGTTGCCCTGCGCGGGTAATGGGGGAGGTGGCCAGTTCAGCCATGGCTTCTTCGCTGCCGTAGGTAAAGGAATTGGCGCAAGGCATGCCATCCAGCTGGAGGGTGAGCACTCCATCGCGCTCCCAGAGCTCCCAGGTGGAGCCATCCTCCATGCATTTTTCTCCCAATTTGGTCAGTGGTTTCATGAGTTGCTCAATATGGTTTCAATTCAGAGTAATAGAGATGGGGCAGTGGTCAGAGCCAGTGATATCCGCGTGTATTTCCGCATGTTGGACGCGAGGAACCAGGGATTCTGAGACGCAGAAGTAATCGATGCGCCACCCTACGTTCCGAGCCCGTGCACCGCCCCGGAAGCTCCACCAGGAATAGGCATCTCGCGCATCGGGGTGCAAGCGGCGGAAGGTATCTGCAAAGCCTGCCTGCAGCAGGGCGGTGAATCCAGCGCGCTCTTCATCAGAAAAGCCTGCTGAAAAATGGTTGGCAGCAGGGCGCGCCAAATCAATTTCTTCGTGCGCCACATTCAAATCACCGCAGAAGATAACCGGCTTCTTTTCCGCAAGGCTTGCTACGTAGGAGCGGAATGCCGCATCCCATTCCTGGCGGTAGGGTAAGCGGGCTAATTCGTTCTGTGAGTTGGGGGTATAGCAGTTTACTAAGAAGAAATCCTCAAACTCCATGGTAGCAACGCGTCCCTCTGTATCATGCTCCGGGCAACCGATGCCCAGACTTGTGGAGAGAGGTGCCACCCGTGATAGAATCAGTACGCCGGAATAGCCGGGGCGCTCGGCCGGATTCCACAGGGTGTGGGGCCAGGAGGCCAGCCATAAGTCGCTTACTTGCTCCGGGCGGGCTTTCACTTCCTGCAGACAGAGGATATCTGGCTGCAGGGTATCCATTTTTTCGGCGAGTCCCTTGCCCAGTGTGGCACGGATACCGTTGACGTTCCAGCTGACGAGTTTCATGGCTGACTTATTTCCGGTGGTGTGGGTGAATGGAGCGCAGTTTGTGGAGACGCTGCTCCATGCGTGGGCGCAGGTTCTCCTCAATCCAGGCATTGGCCGCTGCCAGTCCTTCCGCTTTGTAGATGCGCCCAATCTGGGCCTCAACCCCCGTGGCATTACCCGTGAGCCTCAGGAAGTTGTTGCTGGTGAACTCGATGAAGAGGGCTCCATCAATCTCCCCTTTGAAGGAGAGAATCCACTCGCGTACATACAGGGCCAGTACGGCATCTCCAACCCAGGCTTGGGCTCGCGCTACGGGGTCTTGGTCAGGACTCAATGTTGGCATGGTGGTATGTAGGCTTGGGGGTGGTGGAATGGGGTGGGGTGTTGCGCTGCCCGGCGTAGTCGAGCTCAATACCGATGCTGCTATGCGGAAGTGTT
Organism: Akkermansia sp.; assembly: GCA_045538105.1. Taxonomy (GTDB): domain Bacteria; phylum Verrucomicrobiota; class Verrucomicrobiia; order Verrucomicrobiales; family Akkermansiaceae; genus Akkermansia. The sequence goes on along the minus strand of JAZSQS010000013.1, from coordinate 1,924 downwards.
GTGTCCGTGTGGATGAAGAGTGCCTTGCGGGTGGTGCCTAGCAGCTTTAGTTGCAGGGAAATGACTCGTTCATCTACAGAGAAGTGTGTGCGCCCCATGAGTAGCTCTTTGAGGTGCTTCCGGAGCCGGGCGTTTCCGGGAGTACTGTTCTTGTAGGTGCTTTGTTCCAATTCTCGGCAGACCCAGAGCCTTGGTGAGAGCTTGTCATTGCTCTCCATAAGGTCAATGGTTTCGCGCAGGGTGCTTACGTTGGATGCCAGTACGTTGATATGCTGCACCTTGCAATCTGTTGCAGCTTGTTCCATTTCGGTTGTGGGGCCAATCACCACCCAGTCACCGGCACTCAGTTCTTCCAGACACCCTTCCAGTTCATCCCTCAGGTCAATCAGCGCCTGGGTGCGAGGGTCAGAATGGCTGCAGCCTGCCACCAATAGGGGCATAACTGCAGCCAGACTCATGAAAATGCCGTGTATGAGCCGCATAAGTGGCGGTATCAGCCGCGGGAGCGCGGTTCGCGTTCGCCGGCGGTCTTGATGCCCGGCGTCGTGGTAAACGGCGCGCCTCCTGTGGGGGCTTTCTGGGTAAAGGCAACACCAGCCTGTTCAAATTCTTTACCTGCAACGGGGAAATCCTTACGCAGCGGGTGGTAGGGATAGCCCTCCCACATCATGATGCGGCGTAAATCCGGGTGCCCGGAGAACTCGATGCCCATCAGGTCATACTGCTCGCGCTCCAGCCAGTTGGCTGAGCGCCATACCGGTACCATGCTGGGTACGGTGTTTTCTGCCTCGCTCACCGGGGTGCGAACCAGTAGGTTTGCCCCTGTTTCTGCCTGGGTGATGGTGTAGTTGACCTCGAAACGCGGTTCCTCGCCCAGATGGTCGACGGAGGAAACGCATACCAGCATGTCGAATCCGCAGGACTCCTTGGCGTATATCATGGCTTGAGTCAGAATCTCAGGCGCAATGGTCAGCGTGATATCGCCACGGAATTCCTTGCTGGTGATTTGCGGGAAACGCGCGCAGATTTTATCTGCGGCAGTCTTTTGCAGTTCAGAAAGATTTTTGGCAGGCATGGTCGTGCGTGGGGTGGTAGGTGTTAGTCCTGGGTGATGATGCCGGCGGGGATGGTGTGGGCGTTCTGAGCCTGGCGCAGGTCATGCTCCTTGAAGAAGCCCTTGAGCGGGTGGTCAGTAGCCATAATCTTATCCTGTAGTGTGATAAGCCCCTGCAGCAGAGCCTCCGGGCGGGGAGGACAACCTGAGATGTACACGTCTACCGGAACAATCTTGTCAACACCCTGCAGCACCGAGTAGCTGCGGAACATACCGCCGGTGCAGGCGCAGGCGCCGCAGGCGATGCACCACTTCGGGGCGGGCATCTGGTCCCAGATGCGGCGCACCAGGGCTGCCATCTTGTAGGTGATGGTACCGCAGATGAACATGAAGTCTGCCTGGCGGGGGGCATAGCGGTTCACTTCTGCACCAAATCGGGAGATATCGTATCGGGAGCAGGAGGCAGCCATGTATTCGATGGCGCAGCAGGAGGTACCCATAGGCATGGGCCACATGGAGTATTTGTGCATCCAGTTGATTGCTGCTTCGACCGTGGTGTAGACGAAACCGCCGTCAGCATCCGGGTCGCACATGAAATTTGTTTCGAGTTCCTGAAGGTTATCGCTGGCCATAATGGTACACGCGGGGGTGTAGCGCCGCCCCGCTCGCACTAGCATAGCGCATTTTGGATGAAAGGCAAGTCAAATTTGGCACAGAGAATCCAAAATCGCATAGCTGTCCAAAAAGCGATCTAAAGAAAGCCGGGGGAAGAGAAGCAAAACTAAGAAGAAAAAAGAAAACAAAAATGGAGATTGAGTTCTAGGGTGCCAGCTACTAAACTGACGGTGCTAAAAAAATGAACCAATCTCC
>JAZSQS010000021.1:0-46614 GCA_045538105.1 Akkermansia sp. | reverse complement strand
GCCGACATCAACAACGTACACTATATCAAGTTCATGCTGAAGGCGGGGTACGAGTTCGACGGAGCTGCCTTTGCCGAGATCTGCCGCGATGTGGCCAAAGTGGCTTTCATCTGCAGCCCGAATAACCCCACAGGCAACCTCTTGCCGATAGAGGAAATCCGCGAGGTTCTGGATTCTTTCCGCGGTATCGTGGTGGTGGATGAGGCCTACATCGATTTTGCCCCGGAGGGTTCCTCCGTCATCTCTCTGCTGGAGGAATACCCGCGCCTCATCATCCTCAACACCTTCTCCAAGGCCTGGGCCTCTGCCGGTATTCGCCTGGGCATGGCACTGGCTCACCCGGAGATTATTGCCCTCTTCAACAAGGTGAAATACCCCTACAACGTCAACATCCTGACCCAGCGCGCCGCCATGGAGCGCCTGGAGCACATGGATGAAATCCGAGCCTGGGTGGACGAAGCGCTTTCCGAGCGCACCCGTATGATGCAGGCGGTGGCAGCTCTGCCTATCTGCGAAAAGGTGTACCCCTCGGATGCCAACTTCTTCCTTGCCAAAGTGAACGATGCATGCGGCGTTTATGATGCCTTGGTGGAGCAGGGTATCATTGTCCGCAACCGCCACCGCATCATGATGTGCGAGAACTGCCTGCGTATCACCATCGGTACCCCGGCAGAGAATGATGAACTCCTTGCTGCCCTCAAACAATTCTGAGTATGAAGAAAAAGGCTCTTTTCATTGACCGGGACGGCACCATCATCCAGGAACCTGCCGATGAGCAGATAGATGCTTTCGAGAAGCTCGTGTTCGTGCCCGGCACCTTCCGCGCGCTGAGCACCATTCGTGAACTCACTGATTACGAGTTTGTAATGGTGAGTAATCAGGATGGCCTGGGTACCGATTCCTTCCCGGAGGATACCTTCTGGCCGGTGCACAACTTCATTCTCGACACGCTAAAAGGCGAGGGGGTGGAGTTCGATGCCATCCTCATCGACCGCCATTTCCCGCAGGATAATGCACCCACCCGCAAACCGGGTACGGGCATGCTCACCGCCTACATGGACGGCTCGTACGACTTGGAGAACTGCTACGTCATTGGCGATCGCTCCACGGATGTGCAGCTGGCGCAGAACCTGGGCTGCAAGGCTCTGCAGATTGGTACGGATGGCATGGACTGGAAGAAGATTACCGAGATTCTGGTGGCGGGCGAGCGCAGTGCCGAGGTGCAGCGCACCACACGCGAGACGGATATCTACGTGAAGTTGGAGCTTGACCGCCCCGGTTACTGCGAGGTGAGCACCGGCCTGGGCTTCTTTGACCACATGCTGGCTCAGCTGGCCCACCATGGCGGCATGGGCGTGACCATCCGCGTGAAGGGTGATCTCTACGTGGACGAGCACCACACCATTGAGGACACCGGACTGGCGCTGGGAGAGTGCCTGCGTAAGGCCATCGGCAACAAGCTGGGCATTTCCCGCTACGGCTATTGCCTGCCCATGGATGATTGCCTGTGCCAGGCTGCGCTGGATTTCGGCGGTCGCCCCTGGCTGCAGTGGGAGGCTGAGTACAAGCGCGAGCGCATCGGCGATATGCCCACGGAGATGTTCTACCACTTCTTCAAGAGCCTGAGCGATGCCGCGCTCATGAACCTCAGCATCAAGGCCGAGGGCGATAACGAACACCACAAGATAGAAGGCAGTTTCAAGGCTCTGGCCCGCGCTATCCGCGTGGCGGTGCAGCGCGATGTGCGCCACCTGGTGCTGCCTTCCAGCAAGGGAACCCTTTAAGTGTATGAATGTAGCAGTCGTCAGATACAACGCCGGTAACATCTGCTCGGTTATCAATGCGCTCCGCCGCATCGGGGTGCAGCCGCTGGTTACGGATGATGCTGCCGAACTGGCCGCTGCCGACCGTGTGATTTTCCCCGGTCAGGGTGAGGCCGCCAATACTATGGCCTATCTGCGCGAAAGCGGGCTGGGCGAGGTGATTTGCGGGCTGAAGCAGCCGGTGCTGGGTATCTGCATCGGCCAGCAGCTGCTTTGCGCTCATTCCGAGGAGGGTGATACGCCCTGTCTGGGCGTGTTCAACAGCCAGGTTCTGCGCTTCCCTGCTGCCTGCGATGAAGGACGCGTGAAAATCCCCCAGATTGGATGGAACACTATCGAAGACCTGCGCATGCCACTCTTCGATGGCCTCAAAGCAGGAGATTTTGTTTACTTTGTCCACAGTTATTATGTACCTGATTGCCCGGAGGCCATTGCCCGCACGACCTATGGTGGAGTGACCTACGCTTCCGCTCTGCGGCGCGGCAATTTCTATACCACCCAGTTTCACCCGGAGAAGAGCGGCGATGTAGGCCTGCAGATTCTCCACAATTTCATCTACCTCTGCCATGATTGAACTGATACCTGCCATTGATATCATTGGCGGCCAGTGTGTGCGCCTGACTAAGGGCGACTACACCGCCAAGAAGACCTATGACGCCCACCCTGAGGACGTGGCCCGCCGTTTCTATGACATGGGGGTTCGCCGCTTGCACGTGGTGGATTTGGACGGCGCCAAGGCTGACCATATCGTGAATCTCGAAACGCTCAGGAAAATTACCGCATTGGGCATGACCGTGGATTTTGGCGGAGGAATCAAGCAGGAAAGCGACCTTCAGGCTGCTTTTGACCACGGTGCTGCTATGGTGACGGTGGGCAGCCTTGCTGCCACGAATCCCCAGCGCCTTCTCCAGTGGGCTGAGAAGTATGGCTCGGAGCGCTTCATTGTCGGGGCAGATGCTCTCGATGGCCGCGTCATGATTAAGGGGTGGCGTGAGGATGGCGGTATGAGCCTGGATGAGTTCGTGAGTTTCTATATGAGCCACGGTATCACCCGTGTCCTTTGCACCGATATTTCCCGCGATGGTACTCTGGGTGGCCCGAACACGGCGCTTTACCGGGAAATCATGACCAAGCACCCCGGCTGCCGCCTCATTGCAAGCGGTGGCGTGAGCCGCACGGATGACATCCGCGCACTGGATGCCGCCGGAATTCCTTCCGTCGTGTTTGGCAAGGCCTACTACGAAGGCCGTATCGATCTTCAGCAATTACTCCTTAACCACTAATCATTCCCTTTATGTTAGCAAAACGCATTATTCCCTGCCTGGATGTCAAGGACGGCCGCACCGTCAAAGGTATTAACTTTGTGAACCTGCGCGATGCCGGTGACCCCGTGGAGCTGGGCAAGGCATACAGTGAGCAAGGGGCCGATGAACTCGTGTTCCTGGATATTGCTGCCACGCATGAAGGCCGCAAAACCTTCACAGATATGGTTTCCCGTGTGGCCGCTGCCATTTCCATTCCTTTCACAGTGGGCGGTGGCATTCATGAGCTTTCTGATGTGGCCCGCTTGCTGGAGGCCGGTGCTGATAAAGTGAGCCTGAATTCTGCCGCCATCCGCAACCCTCAGCTTATCAATGAGATTGCTTCCCACTTCGGTTCCCAGGTCTGCGTGGCCGCCATTGATGCCCGCTGCGATGCCGATGGCTGGTATTGCTATGTGAACGGCGGTCGCATCCGCGTGGAGCGTACCCTGTTTGACTGGGCCCGCGAGGTTGCTGACCGCGGCGCCGGTGAAATCCTCTTTACCAGCATGGATCATGATGGCGTGAAGCAGGGCTTCCCGAATGATGCCCTTGCCCGCCTCTCCGATGAACTCAGCATCCCGGTTATCGCCAGCGGTGGTGCTGGCGCCAAGGAACATTTTGCAGATGCCTTCCGCCTCGGCCATGCTGATGCCGCTCTGGCTGCCAGCGTGTTCCACTTTGGCGAAATCAAGATTCCTGAACTCAAGCAGTACCTGCACAACGAAGGTATCTGCGTTCGCCTGTAATGCCAACCCATAGATATACAATGATAATCGACTTCGATAAGTGCGGCGGCCTGGTTCCCGCCATTATCCAGGATGCCGCCACGAGTAAGGTGCTCATGCTGGGCTATATGAATGAGGAATCCTTTGCCAGAACCCGGGAAACAGGGCGCGTGTGCTTTTACAGCCGCAGCCGTAAGTGCCTCTGGACAAAGGGTGAAACGAGCGGTAACTATCTGGATGTGGTGAGCATCAAGGTGGACTGCGATCATGATACGCTGCTCATTCAGGCTACGCCGCATGGCCCGGTGTGCCACACCGGCACCGATACCTGCTGGGACGAGAAGAACGAGGCCAGCCCTCTGCTGTTCCTGACCGAGCTGCAGGATTTCATTAACAAACGCCACGAGGAGATGCCGGAGGGTTCCTACACCACCAGCCTCTTCCGCGATGGCGTGAACCGCATGGCACAGAAGGTGGGCGAAGAGGCTCTTGAGGCTTGCATTGAGGCTTGCAATGGCACCAATGAGCGCCTTATTTATGAGGCTTCCGATATGTTCTACCACCTCATCGTATTGCTCACTTCCAAGGGAATGCGTATTGAGCAGGTCGTTGAGGAACTGGCCTCCCGCCACAAGCCGGGTTGGCAGAAGCACTAAAGATGCAAATAGTGCAGAGTAAACATTCAGCCCCGGCAAAGCCGGGGCTTTTTTGTATGGAGAATTTTAGAATTCAGGCATTTCCCGGAGTTCGGGAATGCTTGATTCCCCGGTCGGGCGGGGAGTTGAGCCTGGCTGAATGACAGGCTCATCCGCGCCCTTGGTCATCACTTTGGGACGATTGGCCTTGGCGGCTGCCTGTTCGTCTGCGGTGGCTGTTTCCAGGGCGGTCTGGAGCTTCATATCAGGCGCTCCAGCATAGAGGATATGGCAGCGCTTACTGATGAGGATAGTGGAGGGAAGCTGCCCAATGCGGTAGGTGTGGCCTACGCTGCCTTTGGCATCATCCACATAGCTGTGGGCAATCCCCAGGTCAGTGAGCGCCTTCTGTTGCTCTTCTGGTTCAGCGTGAGGCATGATGGGGCAGACCTCAAGCCCGGGATACTGGGCTTTGAGTTTGTCGATATCGCGCAGCATGTTGGTGCTGACCGGGTCTGCGGGTGACCAGAACAGCAGGAGGGTGAGTTGCCCCGGTGTGGGGAAGAAATGACTGACCCCTTGCGGGTCTTTCACTTTGACGAGCGGTGCCACACAGCCTACGGCCAGGTGGCGCAGGAAGTAGGCTTGCTCCATGGCCACCTCTGTGAGTGGCTGGGAGCCGAAGCGGGTGTCCTTATCGGCCAACAGGATGGATTGCTTGAGGTAGTACAACCGCTTGGCTCGGGCCATGGAGGTACTGCCCTCAATGCTGCTGACCATGGGGTTGTTGAGCATGAGGCTCATGCCCAATGCTGCTGCGGCTCGTGCGGGTTTGTGCTGGTTGCGCTGGTAGATTTTCTGCAATAATTCGTATTCCCGCACGCTGGATGTGGCCGAAAGGCTGGGGCAGACCTCGCCCACTTTCGGGTTGTTGAAATGCACGCGCCCGATGGAGTCCACAATGGCTTCCCCAAAGTAGGTCAGCTGCGTCTGCTCGTCTTCCGTGAAGGCTGCGGTGAATGCCTGGGGATGCTCCAGAATCCAGACAATGCCGGGAAGCGCCCAGCTTTTCTCAAATTCGTAGGTTGGAATGCGGCCTTTGCCCCTGGGGTTTTCGCGGGTTCCGGTGCGGCCGTTCAGGGATTGCCAGAGCTGCGGGGCAATGTCGCGCCCATTGGGGGCTGTAATGGAGGCCTTCAGCTCCTCTGATGGTGCATTCCTGATGGCTTCATCATAGGCGGTAACTTGCTGGTTCCAATTGCTCAGCGCCTGGTTCATGGCTTCTTCTGTTGCCATGCCAAAGGGAACGAGGCTCAGTGCGGCTGCCGCAAAAATCTTCTTCATGGCTGCATTATAAATCAGCACCCCGCTCCTGACAAGTGGAAAGAAGGTCAACAGGGGGAGATGTGCGAACTATCGCATCTCATATGCAATGTGCGTGGTGGCCGTTCGGAAATGAAAGAGCCGCAACTGCTTGGGCAGTTGCGGCGGGAAAATGAAGGAAGGGCTTAGTGGTAAATGGAGCCGGGGAATTAGAACTTGTGTTCGTCACCGTAGCCGAAGTGCTCGGCAATGTAGTCCACGTCCTTATCACCACGGCCGGAGCAGTTGGCAAGGATGGAACCCCGACGCATTTCCTTGGCTTTGCGAATGGCAAAGGCAACGGCATGTGCGCTTTCAAGGGCGGGAATGATACCCTCATAGCGGCAGAGCTTGAAGAAGGCATCCACGGCTTCATCATCGCTCACGGTATCATACTTCACGCGGCCGATATCATGCAGGAAGGCATGCTCCGGCCCCACGGAGGGGTAGTCCAGTCCGCTGGCTACGGAGTACACCGGGCCGGGTTCGCCAGCTTCATCCTTGAGCATGATGGAGTTGAAACCGTGCATGATGCCCTCTGTGCCATAGTTGATGGAGGCAGAGTGCTGACCCAGGGTGGGACCATGCCCCAGGGGTTCCACGCCGTAGATATCCACCGGGTCTCCCAGGAAGGCAGGGAACATGCCCATGGCGTTGGAGCCGCCACCTACGCAGGCACAGACTACATCCGGCAGGTGGCCGGTCATTTCCTCAAACTGGGCGCGGGCTTCGTGGCCTACGACCATCTGGAAATCACGCACCATCATGGGGAAGGGGTGCGGGCCGAGAACGGAGCCGATGCAGTAGATGGCTTCCTTGTAGTCGCGCATGTAGGCTTCAAAGGCGCTGTCCACGGCTTCCTTGAGCGTTTGCAGACCATGGGTGACGCAGACCACATTGGCACCCAGCATCTTCATGCGGGTGACATTGGGTGCCTGTTTGGCGATATCGACTGCGCCCATGTGGATTTCGCATTCCAGGCCGAAGTAGGCGGCAGCGGTGGCCAGGGCCACGCCGTGCTGCCCGGCGCCGGTTTCGGCAATAATCTTTTTCTTGCCCATGAACTTGGCCAGCAGTCCTTCGCCCATGCAGTGGTTGAGTTTATGGGCGCCGGTGTGGTTCAGGTCCTCTCGCTTCAGGTATATCTGGGCTCCACCCACCAGGCGGGACAGGCGCTCGCAGTGGTAGACGGGGGTGGGGCGTCCCTGGAACTGCTTGCGGATGCGGCGAAGTTCGTTGATGAACTGGGCAGACTGGCAGATGTCGTTATAGGCATCAGTAATTTCCTTGAATGCGGGTTCCAGTTCCTTGGGGAGGTAGGCACCGCCGAAACGGCCATAGAAGCCGTTTGCATCGGGATAATTGCGGAGGTAGGTACGGAAATCCATGTCGGCGGGGATATTAGAGCATTTTGACTCCTGGTGCAAGGCTTTTCCGTGGCTTGTTGAGTTTTCTGTGTGTTCGGGGGTGTTCATATGTGTTGGATGGTGGGGGTAAATAGGTACAAAAAAGGCCTGTCGTAAGTTCGACAGGCCGGTGATTCGTTTTCTGTGATGAATGCACAATAGCTCCTGAGTCCCTTACGCTGCGTTCTGCTGCGGGGACCACCACCAACGGGCGATGAGGAGGAGCTTATTCATGTGCTTGCGCCGTGAATGATGCACCTGAAGGGAGGCTTTGTCAAGCATAATTTGCTCCGTACCCAATGCCATGGGATAGATGCACATCCGCTTGTTTTACGGGAGGTTCCAGCTTTTGCGGCGGCGCTGGTATTCAGCGCGGGGCAGGAGGATGTAGACAGGCTTGCGCTCAGCCCTCAGGCGGGCAATGAATTGCCGCAGGTGCTCCTCCTGCATGCTGGTGCATCCTGCGGTGGGGGCGGCACCATTCTTTCGCCAGATGTGGAAGAAGATGGACGAGCCGGCACCTACCTTGGGTTTGCCCGTGCTTTCCGGGGTGTTGTGGTGCACCAGTAGCTTGATGCTGTGCGGGTAGTCGTTCTGGCGCATCTGCTCGTGGAGTTCCCATGGGGTCGTGGCCGGGTGGTTGAGTCTCAGGTGGCGGTTGTATAGATGCGGGAGGCGTGGGTCGCTTACCCAGAGGTCATTGGGGCCTACTTGCACATAGGGGATGGCTGGGTCGTGCTTTACGGGCTCTGGGTTGTTCACCCATAACCCGCCCAGCGCGTAAATGCCGGCGGGGGAGCGTCCGTCCCCTTCCTTCTTGATGGTGGCACCTGTGGGATTGCGGTGCATGCCAAGCCCCCACACGCTGCCATTTCTTCCCAGGCGTCCAGGGAAGGGACCCAGAACGCGCTGCCACTTTCCTGCTGCATTTTTTTCCACCATGGTGAGGGTGACATGGGAGGAATTCCAGTCGGAACTGATACCGATAATGGCCTGGGTGCTGGTCTCCGGTAGCTGGGCACAGGAGTTCAGGAGCAGGAGAAAAAGACTGAAAAGCAGGCTGGGAAGGAGGCTTTTGTACACGGCAGCAGCATAGCCCGATAAGGCTGAATTCGCAAGCCTGCGGGGTGTCAGCTCCAGGAAACGATGCCAGATTTAGCCTGAAATCAGTAAAAAAGACAAAAAACTTCAGCTGACATCTTGAAAAATATCTTTTGTTATGCTAGTATTCCAACATGCACGCGATGCGCGTAGTGGGGTGGACTGTAGACACCCGCGGCGTTGCATTGCTCCTAATCTCCCTTTATTCATCATGTTAAGTTCTGCACTCAATCCCGACCGCGCAACGCTTAATTTCCTTAATGCCTACTCTGAGCAGGTCCGAAACGCGGGCGAAAAGCTCCAGAAAGATGGAGCCGTGACGCAAATTTTCGGTAACCACCTCTATATCCAGGGTCGCGTTGAAACGAGAGTAGGCGTTTTCCGCACTAGTCTGCGCTTACAGGGAAACCGTTGGTTCGGTTCCTGCCCGGCGGAGGATGAGCGTGTTGCCGGAGCCTGTCTTATTGCCACCATGGTGGAGCGCATGTACCGCGGTGCCAATATGCCTGAGAGCCCGAATGAGCTGAACGAGGTACCCCTTTCTGACCTGCTGGAGGAAAAGCTGAACCGAGATTTGGATGACCGCGAGTCCGATTATGTGACCAAACTGGAGAAGCGCTACCGCCGCTTTGCCATCGAGCAGGAAATTCATGACCATGACCTGGTGCGACTCAATCCCCGCTGGGAGATTACGGGGTATGAGGCACTGGAGCTCTGGCCTACGCCCCCGCGCAATATCTTGGAATTCTGGAACTACATTGCCTACGCATTCACAAAGAAGCGTATTGCATACCCGGAATTCATGAATGTGGTGACGGATTTGGAAAAGGTGCAGAAGCGCATTTCCGAATGGGAGCGTGAAAAGGAGGTAGGCACCTGGTACGAGCGCATCCAGAGCGTGAACGAGCGCCCTCCGCAGCCGCCCCGCCACCCGCTGTATATGCGCCTTGTTTCCACCATTAATGAGGCTCGTTTCGAGTACCGCTTTGAACCCAAGGAGGATTGGGTCTCCATCCGCGAGCGCAGCCAGCTGGATGCCATTCTGGCTGAGTTCCTGAATGGCGCCCTCAAGTGCGACCCTCAGACAGATATCCTCTTAAATGTCCTGCGTACATACGCTGAACGTCAGGATACCGTGATTCTGGATTTGGATGATGAGGCCGCCTGCCGGGTGATGAACATCCTTTTCCACCAGCCGGCGCTCAAGGGGTACCTGGTGAACCTGGATGAGTGCTACTTCAAGGTGGTGCGCGAACCGCTCAAGTGGATTTGCATTGATGACCCCATTGTACCGGATTGCTATGGTTTGCAGCTTGTGACGGCTGCCGGCGTACATGTGACCCACTCTGTTCGCCAGCTGCCCGGTCAGGTGGAGCTTTACCAGTCTGACGAAACGGTGTTCCCTGGACCTCCCCGCTGGTTGGAGAGCACGGAAGTGGAGCCCCGCTATTCCATTCCCAAGACGGTGATTGACAGCCTGGATGGCGTGGAGTTCCTGCGTAAGATTGGTGCCACCCTGCCGCCCAGCATGGAGGAGCGCGTCATCGATATTGAAATGAAACCCACCTTCAGCATGAAAATTGTGCGTGGCCTGACCAGTGCAGACACGGAGCATGTGCTGCTGGAAGTGAGCGCGCAGGATGACCCCGGCCGCCGCCGTGAGCGTCTGGGTAAGGATGACTGGGAACTACTGGAGCAGCAGCCGGTCAAGGATCATACCCTGCTGCGCTTCATTCGTGATTACCTCTATCCGATTCCCGGCTTGCTGGAGGAGATGAACTTTACCTATGATACCCAGGTGGAAGCCTTCAAGAGCCGCATTACCAAGCAGTTCCCTGAAAAGTTTGCAGAATGGGCCAAGGCGATTCCGGAGACTATTAAGGTGGAGATGGATGAGAACCTGAAATCCCTGCTGGCTGACCCGGTGGCGGCGGCTATTCGGTTTGAGGTGGTGAACCAGGAAATTGACTGGTTTGATTTGCGTGTGGTGATTGATGTGGAGGGGGTCACTCTCACCAAGGAGCAGATTCGCTCGCTCGTATCTGCCCGTGGTGGTTATGTCCGTATGGATGATGGGCGATGGATGCGCCTGGAAATCAAGCTAGATGATGCCCAGCGTGACGCTGTGACCAAGCTGGGGCTGGATCCCTTCGACCTCTCTGGTGAGACTCACCGCATGCATGCCCTGCAGTTGGCCGACCCGCGCGCAGCCGAGGTGTTTGACCCGAAGGCCTGGCAGCGCATCAAGGAGCGTACGGCAGAAATCAAGATTGACGTCAAGCCGGATGTTCCCTCCACCTTGCAGGCTACCCTTCGTCCGTACCAGATTGAAGGTTTCCACTTCCTGGCCTACCTGGCAGAAAACGGATTCGGCGGCATTCTGGCTGACGACATGGGCTTGGGTAAGACGATTCAGTCCATTACCTACATGCTGTGGCTGCGTGAGGATTTTGCGCGCTGTAACAAACAGGGACGCAAGAAGGTAAGCATTCCGCCTGTGCTCATCGTGTGTCCGAAGTCGGTGTTGGATGTGTGGGCCAGTGAGACGGAGAAGTTCGCACCTGGTGTCCGCGTCATGGTCATCCGCAATAAGGAGCAGGCAGATGTGGAGAATATCCTGGCAAACTACGATATGGTGGTCATCAACTACGCTCAGTTACGTGTTTGCGGTGAGCAGATTAATGCCATTAAGTGGTTGACCGTGATTCTGGACGAAGGTCAGCAGATTAAGAACCCGGATTCCAAGGCGGCCAAGGCTGCCCGTGAGATTAACGCGTTCAACCGTCTGGTGCTTTCCGGTACTCCTATCGAAAACCGCCTGCTGGATATGTGGTCACTCATGGCCTTTGCCATGCCTGGCGTGCTGGGCAGCCGTGCCTACTTCAAGAAGCGTTTTGACAAACGCAAGGATTCCCAGAGTCAGAACCGCCTGGCTGCACGCCTCAAGCCTTTCCTGCTCCGCCGTACCAAGCAGCAGGTGGCCAAGGATTTGCCGCCGCGTACCGAGGAAGAGGTATACGCCAAGATGGAAGGCATCCAGCGCCAACTGTACAAGGCTGAATTGCGCCGCATCCAGAAGGCTTTGCTCGGTGTGGATTCGGACGAGTCGGTGAAGAAGAATTCCTTCGCTATCCTGCAAGGCCTGATGCGTCTGCGCCAGATTTGCTGCCACCCCGGTCTGGTGGATCCCAAGTACGCCAAGGAGGACAGCGCCAAGCTGACCGCGCTCTTCTACCTGCTTGACCAGCTGCGTGAGGAAGGCCACAAGGTGCTGGTATTCTCTCAGTTTGTGTCCATGCTGGAAATCATCAAGGGCAAGCTGGAGGAGAATAATTACCCGTACAATTATCTGACTGGTCAGACGAAGGACCGAAAGGCAGAAATTGAGAAGTTCCAGACCACGAAGGAACCGAGCGTGTTCCTGCTTTCTCTCAAGGCGGGTGGTGCTGGTCTGAACCTGACTTCAGCGTCCTACGTCATCCTGTACGACCCGTGGTGGAACCCGGCTGTGGAAAGCCAGGCTATTGACCGTACGCACCGAATTGGTCAGAAGAACAAGGTGATTGCCTACCGCCTGCTGACCCGCGATTCCGTGGAGGAGAAAATCCGTGTGCTCCAGCACCAGAAGAACCAGTTGGTCACCAATGTGCTGGGGGATGAAGGATTTGCTTCCAGTCTTGACCTCAATGACCTTCAGTTCATTCTTGCCCACGGTGGCGAGGATAACGATGATGACGTCGTGGTGGATGTGTAATCCCCCCCCTGATTTCCTTATCCCCAGAGCCCCGCCTTTTTTGGTGGGGCTTTTTTGCTTTTTCGGGCTGAACTGAGTCATGATGGGGATGAACTTAGATTTTGCTCGCATTGTGGCACCGGAAACGTTAGAATACGATGCATGAAGTTACATCTTTTCCAGGCATTGGCATGGTGTGGTATCTGTTCTCTGGCCTGGGGGCAGGGGGCTGCAGACCGGCATCCGTTGTATGAGCCGTCTGTGCCACAGACCAAGAAGGTGGAAATCCAGGGAGGATTGCAGGTAGCTGTTCTGTCGGAATTTGACCGTACTGAACTGGACAAGGTGCCTGGTACCACCCAGCCTGCATTGAAACTGCGTGGCTGGCGGGGCGAGCGCGTGAGCGGACGCCTGGCAGCCTGGTCCAAGGGTAATGAACCGCAGCTTACGGTCAACCAGCCGCAGCTTGTGAATGAGGAGGGTGATTCGATTGACGTCAAGACCGGCATGCTGCGGTATACCGCTGCCCATGGGAAATTGTATGCTGATGTGATGGGGAATGAAAACGTGTGTGATTTAGCTGCCGGTCAGACGCGCAGTATATGGGTTCAGGTGGATATTCCCCAGGATGCGGAACCCGGAGTGTACCGTGGCAGCATCTGCGTCTATTCTGCTGCTAGTGCTTCCCAGCAGATACCGTTTGAACTTGAGGTGGAAGACCTCGAATTGCCGGAGCCTGCGGATTGGAACATTTACCTTGATTTATGGCAGCATCCGCAGGCCGTGGCACGCTGGCATCAGGTGGAACCCTGGTCTCCTGAACATAAGGCCTTGCTCAAACCGCTCATGAAGCGCTTGGCAGATGCCGGGCAGAAGGTGGTGACCTGCACGATTATTGATGAGGCTTGGAATGCCCAGACTTACGACTGGTTCCCCTCCCTGGTGCGCTGGGTACGCGGCAAGGATGGCGTGATGCGCTATGATTATTCGGCTTTCGATACCTGGGTGGAGTTTATGATGGATGAAATTGGCATCAAGGAGCAAATTTCCTGCTATACCATGGTGCCATGGAGCATGTCCGTGCGTTATTTCGATGAAAGTACCGGCGTCTACCTGACCAAGCGCCTGAGCATTAAGGATGCCTCTTTTGAGCAGATGTGGGGCCCCTTCCTGAGAGATTTCCGCAAGCATTTGAAGCGCAAGGGGTGGCTGGAAAAGACCTGCATCGCGCTGGATGAGCGCCCGGATGCCCTGATGCTGGCGGCGCAGGATGCCTTGCAGAAATACGCCCCTGAGTTACGCATCGTTTCTGCTGTTGACAGACCTTCAGATACAACGCGCCAGGTGTATCTCATTTCTCCCGTTGTGACGCATGCCGATAGTGTCACCTCTGAAATGCTCGCGGAACGTAAGGCGAATGGCAAAAAAACATCGTTCTATGTCTGCCTGCATCCCCAGCATCCCAACACGTTCACCATGTCCCCCCATGCCGAAGCGGAATGGTTGGGGGTTTTTGCCGCTGCCCGTGGGTATGATGGCTTCCTGCGCTGGGCGTACAACTCGTGGAACCGGAACCCATTTGAAAACACAGATTTTGTGCACTGGCCATCAGGGGATTGCTACCTTGTTTACCCAGGAAACCTCAGTAGCCGGCGCTTCGAGCATCTGCGCGATGGCCTGGAGGATTATGAGAAAATTTCGATTCTCCGCGCACGCGCCAAGGAACTCGATACCCCGGAGGCGGGCGCTGCGATTGAGCGCTTGAATGCAGAGTTAGCCTCCCTGTTCACCGTGGAACGCAGCAAAGGCACCCAGCACGAACAGGATGTGCTCCGCGCCCGCGAACTTATACGGGAGACGGCCGCCATCCTCTTCAGGTGAATGCTTGACGCCCGTTGACCCGATTCAGAAAACTCTGCCAATCCTGACCGTACACCCACGATTCGTGGTCGGAGCGGCAGAGACGGGTAAAGCCGTAGCGTTCGGAAAAACGGCAGCCGTCCTCGGTTACGTTATCCGTGACGATACCCACGCAGGGCAAGTCCGCATAGGGCTGCACAGCGGTTTGCAGGAGCTGGCGCGTAATGCCGCGGCGGTGGAACTCACGGTGCACCACCACGCAACTCAGAAACATGTGCAGAGGAGTTCTGGTGAGGGGTGCCACATGCTCCAACTCCATGAAATGATCATTGAATGAGCCTGCCCTTAAGGCTTCGTATACCTCCCTCTGTACCGGGAAGAGATTCACAAAACCCACTAGCCTGCCGTTGCATGCTGCTGCAACGGTGCTGTGCGGGTAGCGGGTGTACCACCTCCAGGTTTCTTCTGCCGGGGTGATGAATGAAGCATCGTAGAATTCTCGCTCCAGAGCCTCCATTTCCCAGAAATGGTGTAGCTCCAGGTGGGGAATGCAGTGAATCATAGCTCTGAATCAATGCGTGCAATCAGCAAAGCCGTTCGTGCGGAAAAGGGAACGAACCTGGTTTGTGAGCTCTTGCTCCGGAGGTTCCACATCCGCCAAGGAATAGTTTAAGCCCAGCTCGCCCCACTTGAACTTGCCCATTTGGTGGAAGGGCAACACATCCACCCGCTGCACATTGCCCAGTCCGGCAGCATAGTGCGCCAGGGCAGTGATGTCCTCCAGCTGGTCGGTGAGTCCCGGCACCAGTACATAGCGCAGCCACATGGGAATGCCGCGTGCGGCCAGCTTCTCTGCAAAATCCAGCGTGGGCTGCAGGTTCTGCCCGGTCACTTTCTTATACTGCTCCGGATTCCAGGCCTTGATATCCAGCAGCACCAGGTCGGTATCCGCCAGCAGAGCATCATCCGCATTGCAGCCGAGGTGGCCGGAGGTATCGATGCAGGTATGCAACCCCATTTCCTTGCAGCCGCGCAGCAGGGCACGGGTGAAATCCGGCTGGAAGAGCGGGTCGCCGCCGCTGATAGTTACCCCGCCACCTGCATTCTTCAGGAACGCTGAGTATCGGCTGATTTCCTCCAGCATATCCTCCACGCTGCGCTCCTTGCCCCTCCGTTTGAACGAAGTGTCCGGGTTGTGGCAGTACTGGCAGCGTAGGCTGCACCCGGCCAGGAACACAATGAAACGGATGCCCGGTCCATCGACCGTGCCGCAGGATTCTACCGAATGAACAAGACCAGTGAGGGATGCTATTGTCATGGGACTGTTAACCGTGAAATTCTGGGCCATATGCATAATTTTGTCAAGTTTGAATCTGTGCAAATCGGGAATCGGATTCCTGATTTACATAAAAAAGAGACAAAATGAAGGTTGAAATTATGTAAATCGGGAATTAGATTCCCGATTTACATAAATCTTCCTTATTTTCGGAGGCGGTTTCAGGGCGTGGAAAGCTCGCCCGCGGCGCGGCGTTCTGCCAGGATGCTGTCGGTCAAGGTGATTGCTGCGGAGCAGAAGTACCGCTTGTCCCACACCTCTCGACAATGAGCTCGGAGCTCATCTTTGCTCTGCACGCTGAGGGCTCGTTGTCGTACGCTTTCGAGGTAGCATGCCACTTTTTCCTCGTGGCGTCGGGCTCCTTCTGCCTCTTCTTCAAGCCTGCGGCGCAGAATGAATTTCTCGCGTCGCGACATGGAGCGGCCGTATCTCAGTTTCTTTTGCTTCATGAGGGTGTTGTTATTCTACAGGGTATTCATCCACAGGCTTATCGAGCGGTGCGGTCAGCATCTGCCGGGCAAAACAGGGGGTGTGGAAGCGGTCGATTTCGGTGCCTTGCATCGGTATAGGCAGGGGAAGTGGCTTGGGCTGGTTCCCGCAGATGCAGATGGGCGGCAGGGCAACATCTTCACCGTTAGTCTTGTGTTCCACCAGGTATACTGCTGGCGCAATAGCTTCTGCTTGCATGTGGGCGATGAATCCCGCAAACGGCGCGGATGCGAGGAAATCATCCATCTTCATCTGCAGCTGCACGTGCAAGCAGTAGGCACCGTGCGGCATGGCGGCAGGCACCTCCTGCGGCTCCACGCGGTAGTACGCATTGCCATTTCCCCGGTGCAGGCTGTACCGCAGGCAGCGCAGCAGGTAGTAAAGCTTTTTATTGCGCTGCCGCTTTTCACGCGTGTCCGGGTTGTTGAACGGCACAATGATACTGATGCTGCGGTACGGACGTTTCTGAGTGTTCGACATAGAGGGATTGTATTTGTGCTAAAACGAGAACCCGCAGCAGAGCAAAGCTCCGCCAAGGCGGTATCTACGCCGGAATTCAGCTTCACGCACCATGCACCATCTGCACAGCACAACAACACTCAGGTAGCAACAACGCAGCGGCTCCTGCCGCAATAGAGGTAGTATTCATAACAATGATGATAAACAGTTTGATTGAATTTGATAGACAGATGCACGCAGGCTGTGCCGCGTACAGGTCGTTTTTACCACAGATGAAGGCATGTTGTCAATGCCGGTTTCCTTAGGCTTCTCTTGGTTAAGGAAGGTCGAGAATTCTTGCCGGGTTATTCTTGTAGTCACCGGGGCAGGAAATGAGGGAGATGGAGACGGATTCGGGGGGGAGGTTGAATGCCTGCCGGATGAGCTTCTTATAGGCTGTCATCTGGGCTGTGTATTCTGTTTTGAGCGCATCATACATACCAGGCTGCTTTCCAGTGCTTTTGAGCTTATTTGTCTTGTAGTCGATGATGTGGGCGGCGGTCACCTTGCCGGCAGCATCGTGGGTGAGCACGAGGCGGTCGATGGTGGCGGAGATCCACTCGTTCTTTTCGTTGATAGCTTCGATGCTCTGTTCGTTGTAGACCTCCTGACCGGGACGGCGGGTGAAGAAGGCCGCCACCTCCGGCTGTTGCAGGGCTGCGGCTACGACTTGTTGTTCCGGAGTAGCGGGCTTGTCGAGCCACGCGGGCTGGGGAGCATCCAACCACGTGATTTCCTCCCAGCAGGCATGCACGCGGGTACCGAAATCGGCTCCGCCGGTGTTTGTGTACGGTTGTTCTTCGGGGGGAATGGCTACGCCCGACCCGTACATGGCAGAAGGAGAGACTCGATCTCGGTTCCGGCGGGTCTCTCCGAGCGGTTGCCGGAGGCCCGGCTGAATGGCGGGTGTTTCTTTTGCTGCTTTTGCCAGATACCAGTCTGCATGTCCGAACTCCACTCTGCCATCTGTATCGGGCTGGCAATCATGTTGCTGCAGGGCATGCTGAATCCAGTCGCCTTCCTTTTCAATCAATTTTTCTGTTTCCGGCACCAGGATGTAATTCGCAAAGCGAGCGCGGGTGAGAGCCACATACATCAGGTTATAGCTGTCGTTGCGGCAGGCTCGTTTCCATTTTTCTTCGTATTCCAGGAGCTGCGGCCAGTTCTTTCGCTCTTCTGCTCTGCCCGGGTGGATGAGGATTCCCTCCCGGTCATCGGAAATGAAATAGGGTATCCCCTCGGACCTGGGCTGGTCTACGGCCTGGGCTCCCACGAAGGGCAGAATGACGGCATCGAATTCCGCGCCCTTACTCTTGTGCATGGTCATGACCTGCACGTATTGGGTAGAGCCGTTTTCCTTCCGGCAGCAAGTGCGCATGTGCAGCACCCATTCATCGAGTGAACCGCCAGCGGCATCGAATGCAACGGCTTCTTCCAGCCATTCGTCGAGCATGCGCCGGTTCGTGTCGCGCGGCAGGTTTTCGGCGAGTTTGAGAACGACTGCTGCGTAGCCGCGGTCGTTCAGCATTTGCCGCCAGATGCTCCAGATTTCTCCCTGGGATGTTTTTCCTGCTGGGTGATTTCCACTCAGGGGGGAGACCAGCCAGACGCGGTACCTGTACTGATCCGCCGGTTCCCTGAGCCACATGAAGAAGGAAAGCAGCATTTCACCCAGGGGGGAGGATTCTACGATGGGAGAATCTTCCACGAGTTGTACGGGAATTTCCGGCTTGTAACGGTGCAGCCACGCGACAATCTCGCGGGCGTGCGCTCCTTTGCGCAGGAGAATGGCAACACTGATTCCGTTGTGCAGGCGTCGCTGCCGCGGGCCGGCCGGTTCGGTGAGTTCCTCCAGAATGGAGCCGATGGATTTGCAGGCTTGTTGTAAGGTTTCCACTGCTTTGTTTTTTTGCAGAAGCTGTACGCGCACGTATCCCTTCTTCTCGTTGTTGCAGGGGTGGGCTTTCTGCTGGGAGAATTCGGAATCCACCTCTGGCAGAGTGCGGAACACCATGTTCGTGAAATCCATGATTACCGGCACGGAGCGGCGACTTTCATTCAGTGTGGAATTGGTCAGCACCTGCTTCTGCCAGTCGAAACCATCTCTGCCGGGTGCGGAGCCGCGCAGTTGTTCGAACAGCTCGGAAGAGGCTCCGCGGAAACTGTAGATGCTCTGCTTCTTATCGCCCACCACAAGGAGCGACTTGTCCGGATACTGGGCATTTTCCTTCAGCAGGTTGCTCAGAATTTCCCACTGCACGGGATCTGTGTCCTGGAACTCATCCAGCATCCAGTGGTCCAGCTTAGTGATGAGGTTGAGAGCAATACCGGATTCCTCACCCTCGGCGTTGCACCCCAGCACTTGACGGGCTCCCTGCTTGATATCCTCGAACGTGCAGAGCCCCTCTGCCAGCACGCAGTCGCGATAGGCGGTGTAGTACTTCTGCAGCATCTGGTGCATGGCGGCAGAGCGCCCCTTCACGTTGCGCAGGAAAAGCTCTCTGCATCGCAGCTGAAGGGTTTGTACAATATCTCGCAGACGGTTGTCCTCTGCAATTTCGTTCGCGGGAGCCAGGAAATCATCAACTCCGGCAATCCAGGAACAGAATGAGGGTGAGGGTTTGAAAGAGCCGCTTCTGATGTTGCCGGCAATGCTGGAAAACGTCTTTTTGACGTAGCTACGCGGTTTTTTCCAGCTGAGCTGAGCTACCAATTCATCGATTTCGCACTGGCACGCTGCTGCCTCTTCTTCTGTTACAGGGGGGGCATCACTGCAATCCGGCAGACCGAAGGGGGCGGTGCTGCCCCAAGGACTTTCCTGCGGAAAATCTTTGTACAGACTCAGGTAGTTTTTTACATTTTGCTCCAGTAAATCAAGCAGGGAGCCTCCTTTGTCCTCAGCAATGCAGGAAAGCAGGGAAATGAGAGCGGATTCATAATGAGGGGATGTTTCGCTTTCCTCCAGCATAGCCAGCAGGGCGGTGCGGGTGGCACGCTGCTGCTGAAGGGTGTTCATGGGAGTGACGCTGCTGAGTCCGGCGCGGCGTAAATCTGCCGCTACGACTCGGTTGAAGAAACTATCCAGCGTGGAAAGCTGGAGCTCTGACATCTTGCTCAGCGTGCGTACCAGTAGCTCAGCGAAGAACTTAGTGTTGAGCCGGGGCAGGGCGGGGTCACCAGGCTGGGGCTCCAGGTCCTCCGGATAGCGTTTCATGGCCAACGCTCGTTTCAGCATGGGTATGGCTGCTGGGAAAAGTGCCACCGGGTTGGAGGATGGCGTGAGACTCCAGTCTGTTCCGAGATGCAGCCCGGTCCAGGTTTCCCACACGCGAGCTGCCAGGCCGTTGCGCCGCGGTATCTCATAATCCGGTTTGCCCAGTGCTCCATCAGATAGGGCTTGGAAAATGCGGTTGCGGAATTCGCCGGCAGCTTTTTTGGTGAAGGTGAGGGCAATCATTTTTTCCGGGCGTACACCCAGAGCCAGCAGAGCCACATAGCGAGAGGTGAGCTGGTAGGTCTTGCCGGTGCCGGCTGAGGCGGCAATCAGGTTGCCGGTTATTCGCTTGGAGGAAGAATTCATGGGGAGTATTGGGGAAATCAGTTAGTTGTTTCAGGCAGGGTAAGCGGCGGCAGAGAGCACATTACACGGGGATCCGGGTCTTTGTACATGCTTAGCGCGCCGAAGTTATCGAAGCTCAGGCTGCGACCCAGGGATTCCGCAGAGAAGAGGCAGAGTCCCTCGCGCATGAGTGTGGCCGCTGCCCGGACGCATTGCATGGCCAGGTCATGCAGCTCTACGGTCATGGTGTTGAATTTTACCTCTTCCGGTTTGCTGCGGGGCATGTTGTAAAAACCGGTTATTGGGATAGTTTCCAGATTAAATCGACGGCGCAGGGCCTCCGCATATAGCGGTAACTGCACGCTGCCCCAGCGTTGGGTGGCTCCTTTTGCTGCCGATATGGTCAGAGCTTCCGGCATGTAGTGCTTGTAGAGAGATGCTGCGGTATCCGAAAGCTTTTCCCAGTGTGTGTTGTCCGGGGGAGTGGCGTTCGTTTTGTAATCAATCACGCGCATGCGTCCATCGCGGTGGCGGTCTACGCGATCCACCCGCATATCGAAGCGCAGCGGCGGGGCTCCGTTTTCCATGGGAAGTTCAAAGACAAGCTGTTCCTCGCACATGATGACCTCCCAGCCCGCGCATAGTTCTCCAGCATGCTGGCGGGCGAATTCCTGCGTGGTCTTGCAGAGGTTCTTCTGATGCACACGGAGCGGCGCGGAGAGTGCGGCGTTTTCGAAGCCGTATTGCTCGGCAATCCTTGCCTTTGTGCATTTTTCGGCATAACTTACCATTTCAGCGGTGAGTGCATCGGCATCTGTACCTTCGGTGGCGCAGGTGTAGCGGGTGGTAATGTCCTGCAGAATGGCGTGCAACAGGGTGCCATATTCAGCGGCATTCGGTTCGGATTTGTTCTCTTCCAGCTCATCTCCGGGCGAAACTTTAAGCAGCATCTTGAGCCAGAAACGCAGCGGGCAGTTCAGAAAATCCTTGATGGCCGATGGGGAGAACGTTTTTTGCGGGTCAGCATAGGGATTGGCAATGCCGGGGGCTATAAGCCCAACGGGTTCCATCCCCAGACCCGGCAGCATGCTGTACTCCGGTGTGATGAAGGGGAGCCGGTCGTATGTTGCTCCGCTGTCGTTTTCCTGAGGGGCGGCGAAGAGGCGGCTGACCCGCTCGGCGGTTTCTGCCGGAGTGTTGCAGCGCAACAGCAGGGGTGAGGGGGCAATCGGGCTGCCATCTGTCGAGCTGGAGGCCAGCACGAAGTGCACTGCTCCCGCTGGGCGGCTGTGCAGCAGCGCGGTCAGCAGGAAGCTGTCGCGAGCTGTTCGGGTTGTATCATTGGTCATGCCCAGAAAGGTACGGTAGGCCTTTGGCAGATAGGCATCTGCTGGCATGCGTTCGGGTACACAGCCATCATGCATGCCTGCTATAATAAGCAGGTGTTCGCGTGTGAAGCAGAGCTCTCGCCAGCCTCGCAGATTGATGGCGTTGCCGCGTTCGACGGCTCCTTCGAGCATGCCTCCCGCCTGCTTTTCGACCATGTGTGACATGAGTAGCAGGGCGCTTTGTGGAGAGCAGGCAATACGTGCATCTGACACCAGAGCTGCAGTGCTGTGCATAAGTTCGGAAAGATACTGCCCAGCGCGCCTCATTTCAGGGGATGAGAGATGGTGCTGCAACGCGCGTGCCAGTTCGTTCAGCCGAAGAGGCATTAGTCTGCAGTCGTTGCAATCCTGCAGAAGGGAGATGACCGCCTCCGTGTAGTGGTTGTAGATGCGGATATTCCGTGTTTTTTGCTCTGTTTCCTGCTTGCGGTGGAGCAGGTGGCAGAGATGCGCCGGACTTCCGGGTAAATGCTCGAAGCAGAGTTCGTTGAGGAAGCGGTTGAAAGAACTTAGTTCCCCTCCCGGAATCAGAATATTCTGCAGCGTCTGGTTGCGCAGCAGTGTGAGAAAATCTTCCATCCGGCTGTTGGAAAAAGGTTCATCGGAATTGAAGGCAGCGCAGGCTTTTCGCAGTTGCTTTGGTAGTTGCCCCGCCTCGGTTGCCAGCAGGGAGCGACCTTCCGGCATGTTGATTTGCCACTCCGGGAGGAAGGCACTTACCAGCATGGGGGAGAGAGAATTATCGCACGAGGCCAGTACCACTTCATCAGAATGACGCCCGCTTGCCAGTTCCCTCACTTTTCGTCCGAAGGTTGCTGCATTGCCCGTGGTGTGGATGACATCCTCCTCCCGTATGTCTGCCGCCGGGTCATCGATGTGGGGCTTGCAAGGAATAGAAATCGGGCATTCGCTCCAGCCCATCCCGGTGTTGGGACCGACTGAGATGATGGGAATGGGCTGACCGTAGGTGTCGAAGCGGGCGATTTCGCTAGCGGGTGCATTAATCCAGATTTCCACCTGGGCCCGGCTGGTATCAGTAAGTCGCTGCAGGTATAGGCGGTTGAGGGGCGAAAGCTCCGGCACACAGGCAATGATGAGCAGTCCGCGTGGGTGGGGCGCTTCCAGTTCATCGGCTCGTGCTTGTTCTGCGGGGCAGCGTTGCCAACAGGTAAGTTGCTCGTCTACTCCGGAGAAAGCTGCTCGCAGTGCCTGCCATCGTTCCTGCTCGTAGAGGAGGGTGTTTTCCCATGCTTCATCCGGTTCTTGCAAATGTTCGCGCACGAAGTTCCGTGCGGTTGCTGCATCCCATTCCGGGGAGCGGGCTTCCTGCTCCAGTTGCTTTCGGACCTTCTGCATCTGCGTGGCGACCTCTAGCAGCCACGGAAGGGGTTTGCCTGGCATGGAATCACCCAGCACCTTTAGCCAGGCTGCAAGCGTTTCCGTCTCGCTGGCAATATGAGGGTGTTCGCAGGGAATAAGCTGTCCTGCCAGTGTGATTTTCGGTATCAGAATAGGCTTGCCTGCCTGTTCCGCCATGTATTCGCGCAGTCGGCGGCCGCTGCCTTCGGTCGGGACCACCACGGTGGCGCGGCGGTATTGCGCGGCGGTTTGCGGGTTGTTCAGACCTTCGAGAAGTTTCTCTGCAACGAGTTCAATGGCAGGTCTGTCCCAGCCTAAAAAGTGGAGTTCTGGGGTATTCATGGGAGTGGTGATACTCTAGCATATTCCGGGCTTTATTGCAAGGAAACGGACATAAAAACAGCAGCAACCAACTTTCGTTGATTGCTGCCGGTTTCGGGTTAAACTGTATCAGCTTCAGCGCGTGTGGAAGGTGCGGCTGATGACTTCACGCTGCTGCTCGGGGGTGAGCTTGATGAAGTTCACAGCGTAGCCGGATACGCGGATGGTGAGCTGCGGATACTTCTCCGGGTGCTCCATGGCATCGATGAGGGTTTCGCGCTCCAGCACGTTCACGTTGATGTGGTGGCCGGTGGCGGCAAAGTAGGCATCCAGCAGGGAGACCAGCTTGGTCTCGCGCTCGGCTTCGTCCTTGCCCAGTGCGCCGGGCACGATGGAGAAGGTGTAGGAGATGCCGTCCTGGCTGTCATCGTAGTTGAGTTTGGCTACGGAGAGCATGGAGGCTACAGCGCCGTTCTTGTCGCGGCCGTGCATGGGGTTGGCACCCGGGGCAAAGGGCTCGCCGGCGCGGCGGCCGTCGGGCGTGTTGCCGGTCTTCTTGCCGTACACCACGTTGGAGGTGATGGTGAGCACGGACTGGGTGGGCATGGAGTCGCGGTAGGTGTGCAGCTTACGCAGCTTGTTCATGAAGTTCGTAACCAGAGCCTCGGCGATTTCGTCCACGCGCGGGTCGTTGTTGCCGTAGCAGGGGAACTCGCCCTCGGTCTCGAAGTCGGTGATGAGGCCTTCCTCGTTGCGGATGCACTTGACCTTGGCGTACTTGATGGCAGACAGGGAGTCAGCAGCCACGGAGAGACCGGCGATGCCGGCAGCCATGGTGCGGAGAATCTCCGGGTCGTGCAGAGCCATCTCGATGCGCTCGTAGCAGTACTTGTCGTGCATGTAGTGGATGATGTTGAGCGCGTCGATGTAGGTCTTGGCGAGCCAATCCTGCATGTTGTCGAAGAGCTCCATCACCTTGTCGTACTCGAGGTACTCGCCCTCGTAGCGCGGGGCGGGCGGGGTCACCTGCTTGCCCTTCACTTCGTCCATACCGCCGTTGAGTGAGTAGAGAAGGCACTTGGCCAGGTTGGCGCGGGCTCCGAAGAACTGCATCTGCTTGCCGATTCGCATAGCGGAAACGCAGCAGGCAATGCCGTAGTCATCGCCCCAGTACGGGCGCATCAGGTCATCATTCTCATACTGTACGGAGGAGGTCTCGATGGAAACCTTGGCGCAGTACTTCTTGAAGCCTTCCGGCAGGGCGGTGGACCACAGCACGGTCAGGTTCGGCTCGGGAGCCGGCCCCAGGTTGTACAGGGTCTGCAGCATGCGGAAGGAACTGCGGGTCACCAGCGTGCGGCCGTCTTCGCCCATACCACCGATGGATTCGGTCACCCAGGTGGGGTCTCCGGAGAACAGGCTGTTGTACTCGGGCGTGCGGATGAAGCGCACCATGCGGAGCTTCATGACGAACTGATCCATGAGTTCCTGGATTTCGGCTTCGGTGATGGTGCCGGCTGCCAGGTCGCGCTCGAAGTAGATATCCAGGAAGGTGGAGACTCGACCCAGGGACATGGCGGCGCCGTTCTGTTCCTTTACTGCGGCCAGGTAGCCCAGGTAGGTCCACTGTACGGCTTCGCGGGAGTTGGTGGCTGGGCGGCTCAGGTCGCAGCCGTAGCTCTGCCCCATGCGGGCAAGCTCGTCCAGGGCTCGAATCTGTTCGTTCATTTCTTCGCGCAGACGGATGGTGGCATCCGTCATCACGCCGGCCTCACGATCCTTAAGGTCTTTGCGGCGGGCGGCGATGAGCTTGTCAGTGCCGTACAGTGCTACGCGGCGGTAGTCACCGATGATGCGGCCGCGGCCGTAGGCATCGGGCAGACCGGTGATGATACCGGCAGAGCGAGCGGCGCGGATGTCGCTGGTGTAGGCATCAAACACACCTTCATTGTGCGTCTTGCGGATACGGCCAAAGAATTCGGCGGTGTGCGGGCACATCTGCAGCCCGTAGGATTCCAGTGCCTTCTGGGCCATACGCAGACCACCAAAGGGCATAAGGGCGCGCTTCAGCGGCGCATCTGTCTGCAAGCCTACAATCTTTTCGCGTGCCTGGTCAATGTAACCAGGTGCGTGGGAGACAATCGTGGAAACCACCTCGGTGTCAGCGTCAAGCAGACCGCCGGCATCGATTTCCTTCTTCATGAGCTCCTTCACCTCGTCCCACAGTGCGGTGGTGTCTTCCGTCGGTCCAGCCAGGAAATCTCCTTCTCCTGTATAGGGTGTGTAGTTCTGCTGGATGAAGTCCCGCACGTTAATGGAATCTGTCCATACGCCGGGTTTGAAGCCCTGCCAGGGATCAGTGCAGGCGCATTCTTGAGTGCATGTTGTGTCTGTCATAAAAATAGCTTGGTCTGGAGGTTGTTTCTTATCGGGCTTGTTCTTCCCCGATTCTCCACCAACGTGGGTATTCTAACTCCCACGAGTGGATAAGTCAAGGAGCATTCATTGGTTTTACTCTGAATTTGGTCAGGAGAATTCGCTTTCTATATGTTATTCTCTGGAATTATTCTAAATGTTTTGTGTGGATTGTCAAGTGGAATAATTCTAATTCATGTATTTTGCCAAAAAATACGCCGCTCATTCGGGCGGCGTTTGGGAAGAATGTGTGTTATTGGCAGAGCCCCTGGGTTTGGAGCAGGGCGTCTGGGTTGGGCTCTCGGCCCATGAATTGGCGGTACAAATCGGCAGCCGGCTGGCTATCACCCTGGGAGAGGATGAAGCGGCGGAAGTCATCACCCGTCCTGCGGTTCAGCACGCCCTCCTTGCGGAATCGGGAGTAAGCGTCAGCTGCGAGTACTTCTGCCCATTTGTAAGAGTAGTAACCGGCGCTGTATCCACCCGTCATGCAGTGACGGAGTCGGCGCATAATGGAATTACCCGGCACCGTCGTCTGGATTTGCCAGTCTTGGAGAAGCTCCCTTGTAGCGGCATCCAGGTCTCTGCCCTTGAATTTCTCATTATAATTCATGTGCATTTCCAGGTCGAGCTTGGCAATGCAGAGCTGCCCCATGTTATCCGTGGCGGGCAGGAAGTAGCGGCTGGCGCGGAGTTTGTTCACCAAGTCATCAGGAATCATTTCGCCGGTATTGTAGTGGAAGCCGAAGGTGGCAATACCCTCTGGTTCCCATGCCCAGTTTTCTGTGAGCTGGCTGGGAAGTTCTACGAAGTCCCAGGCCACTCCGGTTCCGGAATGGGATTTCAACTCAGTATCACTGAGCATGCAGTGCATCATGTGACCAAACTCGTGGAAGAGCACCACGGCATCACGGTGGCTGAATAGGGCTGGCTTATCCCCCATGGCCGGGGTCATATTGCCCACCAGGCAGGCCAGGTGAGGAGTGTGCGGCTGGGTGGAAGTAGCAGGTTTACCGTAGCCCAGGGGCATGACCCAGGCGCCTTCGCGCTTCATATCGCGGGGAAAAAGATCCATATAGAACGTACCCAGGTGGTTGCCCGTGCGGTCATCAGACACCGCAAACACCTTTACTTCCGGGTGCCATGTTTCAATGACTGCGGGAGAGGCCGTTTCTCCCGGCTTGAGGCATTGGGAGGGAAGCTCGGTGAACGAGACTCCGTACAGGTTGGAGAAAATACTGAAAATGCCCTTGACCAGGTTCGTGCTTTCAAGGTAGGGACGCATGTTCTCCGCATCAAAATTGTACAGCTCCTCGCTCATTTCGCGCAGGAAGTAAGCGCGGTCCCAGGGATTCAACGCTGTGGTTACCTTTCCGGTGCGCCGCGTGACATAGTTGAGTAACTGGGTGCATTCTGCATCGAATGCCGGCTTGACCTTCTGAATCATGTCATCCACGAACTTCAGGGCATTCTTGCCGCTGCCCACCATGCGGCGGTGGGTGGTGAGGTCCGCGTAGGTTTCAAAGCCCAGCAATTCAGCTAATTCCCGGCGCAGCTCCATCATTCTGGCTACAATGGGAGCGTTATCATACCTCCCGGTTCCAATGGAAAGAGTCCCCTCCCAGCATTTTTTCCGGGTGGCTTCCACCGTGCAGTGCTTGAGAACCTCTCCATAGCTGGAAGCTTGAAGACTGATGCGCCACGCAGGGGCAGCATCATCACCATGCACGTATTGCTTTGCGTCCTCCCGGGCGTTGTCCATCCAGTCAGCACTCATGCCAGCGAGCTGGTCAGGATTGGTGATGATGAGTTCCCATGCCTCGGTGGCATCCTGCACATTTTTGCCAAACTCCAGACCCAGCAGGGACATTTCGTCCTCAATTTCCTTTTTGCGCTGTTTTTGTTTCGGATTCAGGTCAGCTCCCTTATCGTGGAAATTCTGGATAACTTGCTTCACGTAGCGCTGCTTGGCGGGAGAAAGTTCCTGCACCCAGGGCATGGCGGCAGCGTGCCGGAGCACAGCCCAGAGCTTGGCATTGGCCAGCACCTCGGCACTTACGGCATTCCACTGGGGCATCAATTCCTCCTGAACCTTTCGCAGTTCTTCAGAATCGGCCACTGTTTTGAGGTGGTAGATGCGGTTCTGCACTTTGCCCAGCTCTTCCTGGGCTTGTGAAAAGGCCAGGAAGGTATTTTCGAAAGTGGCATCCTCCGGGGCAATGTTGCTGATGGCATTCACCCGGAACCGGGCCAGCACGGTGGCAGCTTCTGAATCGATACGAGCCTGAGCCGGTGTCAGCCTGGACCATGCTGGATAAAGCGTATCCTGGAAAAACGGATGCTTTCCCTCCTTGGCTGCGGTAAGAATCTGCTGCACTGCCGGTGGAATTTCGGTGGCATGTGCCAGAGGCTGGCAGAACAGGGCAAGGAGCGTGGCTGTAATCAGGAACGAATTTCTCATGTCTACCCATTCCTACGCGCATGAGCGCTGGTTTCTTTCACGAAATGTTAATTGGGGCTAAATTACCACACGCTAATCCTGGATTAGGTAAATCCCGAACGTTATTAATTGTACGTTTTTCGCGGAAATGAACGATGGTGGCGCGCTTGGTTTGATGCTCGTTTTTGGTTTGCTTCCATATAATTGTATTCGTGTCTGAATTGTAATGAAAGCACTTAACCAGCGACATACCTTGAGCTATTTTGCCCTCTCCTGACTCGCATCGTGACTCGTTATAGCTGTCTGGGGGTGGTTTTCTGCAAATCGGGTATGGGGAGAATACCCGGTAAGAGATCCAAATAACCTCTGGATGCCCGGTAGGTGGGCAATATGCGTAATACCTCTGTCAGCCACGCTCGGGGGGCTACACCTACCCTTTTGCATTCCTCTACCATGGTGTAGAGGATGGCTGAGCGTTCCCCTGCTTCCGGAGCCCCGATAAACAGACAATTCTTTTTGAAACGGCATGCCGCAATCCAGCAGAAAACGGTTTGCGTTTTTTGATTTTGCGTGGAGCTTCTCTAGTTTGTCCACTGGTCGTGGGGATTCGGGTATTCTCTGTCGATATCAATGCCACCGTATCTGCGTTCAATGACCCAGGAGACCATGTTCCGGGCAAGCTGGCGGCGGCTGGTAGGGGGAAGGCTGCGGCTGTGGTCTATGTGAGTAGTTTCCTGATTTCACTCAGGGTGTCATCCGCAACACCCCAGGGACTTATTCCCTCGCCAGCCTGCAGATATGCACCTCATCTCCCCCCTTGCTAGTGCATGACAATATTGGGTAGGGTGTGTCTGTCAATAAATCTTGACTCTGTTTGTTGAAGATATAGAATGTGTTAGGATTCAATGTTTTGACATGCATAAATGGGCTTTTATATGCGTATTGCTTATCAACTCGCTGTTGTTATGCTACGGAAAGGAAGATGCTACCGGTACAAGACCAGACTTTAAGTTAGTCACGAACGAGAAAAACTATCCTGAGCGGAAATGGCAGGTGCCTCTGGAATTTTTCGGCACAAGTGAGAATATTGATAGTGAATTCCTGCTTGCTTTTTTTAGGAAAAGAGGGATTGCTTTATCATCGAACGGAGCCATTTCGTATTTGAGAAGCAACCATGTGCTGATGGCGGCAGATACCACGAAGAATCTGCGTAAAATTAATGCAGAAATTAAGAAGTTTGTGAAATCTGTGGAAATGTCGAAGTCTCAGGGGTTATCCCCCACCCTCAATTGCGGTCAGTTTGTAAATGGCAAGTTAAAATGCTATCCGTATCCTCCGTCCCCGGTGGCTTCTTTTTTTGCTAACCTAGATTACCTTACTGGGAGTGTCTCCAAAAATGTGGGAGGGTTTTATGTGCTGGTTCTTGAGAGGGAAGATTCAGAGTTCAAATCTTTGAAAGCAGGTCGCAAATCTCATCGTCAGCTTGAGAAGAAGCTTATGAGAGCCTTTCACAAACAGCGCGAAATTGCCTGCATAGTGGTATTAGGGAAGGGCTACACGATGAGTGATGTGCCTGATGATTGTGTTTTACCTGTCATAAAGGAGAATAACATGATGTCAGTGGTAAGAGAAATACAGGGTAGGGGACGAAAAAAGGTGAGAGGAACGAACTTTTGGGAAGATGATGATGAAAATCGTTATGATGCCAGTACGAGAAAGGGCAGGTTTTTCTGCTTTTTAAGGGAGTGTACTGATTTTGGTATCCGGTCGGGGCTGTATAATCGTTATGGTGTCAAAGTTGATTCCATTTCAACGAGGTCGGACATGCTTGAATATCTGCTGAGAGAAAAAATGGGTAGAAACCAGTGAGCCCATCGGTTTAGCCCGTCCCGGAAACGGTATGGGGAGCACTTGCTCAATCCAGCCCGTTGTTCTCCGGAGCCACAGCAAAAACATTTTGCTAGGTATTAGAGATAGGCCTTAATCTCCTCCAGTCGCCTTTGGGCGGTGGCTCGGCCAATGTTGTACGTGGCGCGGAGCAGGGCGGAATCCTTGGTTAGACGCTTGATGGGCAGGGGCTCCGAGGGGCGGATGACGAGAGCCTTACCAGCGGCTTCCTGCTGGTTTACGTAATCCCTCTGGGCGTTGTACATGAGGTGGCGCACCTCCATGGCGTGCACCAGAGCAGGGTACTTGCGGTAAATCAAGCGAATGAAGGGCATGACTCCACTTTCTTTCTTATCGTACTCCGCATGCTGAGTCAGGATGACCACGTTGCGCGTGTAGCCCCGCTCTTCAAAGAACTTCAGGGGAATTGCATCGGAAATGCCACCATCCAGCAGTTTCTGCCCGTCAATCTCCACCATTTGCGATACCAGAGGCATGGAGGCAGAGGCCCGTACCCAGTCGAACTGGTGGTCAGCGTAGTTCTCAAACTTGTGGTACACAGGCTTGCCGGTTTCTACATCGGTGCAGACCATGATGAACTCCATGGGGTTGGCTTCGTAGGTGGCAAAGTCAAAGGGGTCGTGCACAATCGGAACGTCGTGATAGCAGAACTGGGTGCTGTACAGGTTTCCCTCGCGCAACAAATTGCCCCAGCTGCAATAGCGTTTGTCGGCGCAGAAGCGTTCATTGTAGCGAATGGCACGGCCAATCTGGCGTGATTTGTAGTTGCAGCCGAACGCGGCTCCGGCAGAGACCCCCACGGCACCGTCGAATTCAATGCCGTGTTCCATCATCACGTCCATGACCCCGGCGGTGAACATACCGCGCATGGCGCCGCCTTCCAGAATAAGTCCCTTCTTCATGGCTGGTTGTCTTGCAAAGCCTCCAGTTGTTGCTGAGCCTTTGGGTGGGCGTGTTCCGCGGCTTTCTTGAACCATTTGGCGGCCTTGGCCTTGTTGGGCTTGCATCCCCTCCCCTCCAGCAGCATCAACCCCAGTCGGTAGCAGGCTTCTGAGTTGTTCATGCGGGCTCCGCTCCAGTACCAATCGAAGGCTTTTTCTGCGTTGGCCTGAACGCCCAGCCCCAATTCATAGCAGCGCCCCAGCTGCACCATGGCAGGGGCGCTCAGCGCATCTGCCGCCTTCAGCAGGAGCTGGATGGCTTCCTCCCGGTTTCGCTCGGTACCCACTCCGTGAAGTTTGCAGAACCCCAGCCAGAATGTGGCATTGGGGTGGTGCGTGGCTGCTGCTTTTTCAAAAAGAATGGCGGCTTCAGCAAAATTCTGCACTCCGCCCACTCCTTGCAGACGGCAGAATCCAAGACTGCACATGGCTTCACGATGCCCTGCTGCAGCGGTACGCTCCAGCCAGGCAAGTCCGAGCGTATCGCTTTTCTGCACGCCTTCGCCGCTGAGGTGTGCCATACCCAGGCGGTACATGCCTTCATGATTGCCTTGCTGGGCTGCTTTGACCCACCAGCGGCAGGCTTCCGTGGTGTTGCGTTCCACACCCCTGCCTTTGTTGTAGCATTCAGCCAGTAGGCATTGGGCATCTGCATATCCCTGGTCGGCTGCTTTCCGTACCCAGTATAGTCCTTTTGCTGCGGATTTGGGGACGCTGCTTCCGGTGAAATAGCATTGAGCCAGTTGGTGTTGGGCTGCGGCATCCCCGGCTTCTGCGGCCGGACGGCAATTTTGCGCTAAGGTTGAAATTTGAATGGCTTCCTCCACTTCCTCCGCTACCCATTCTTCCTGGGCATGGAGCGTGGTGGTGAGCAGAAGCAGGGTAATGGGAAGATGTTTTATCATACGGTGTGCACGAAAGAGACGTCAATCTAGCAGTTTTTGTTGAATTTGGCAAGCTCGTTGACACGCGATGCCGTGCAATCGCCGATAGGCTACGGTGAGGATGTTACAGAGGTGGAACTTCAATTTGGTACTTTGGTCAGTATGTCAAAATCGATTTCCTGGCATCTGCCTTCTGCTCATTTGCAGGGAAAATCATTGGGGTAAGTACGTTGCGGTTGACACCTACCGGGGGAAATGGTAGAGTCGTAGCCATGAGCAGTGAGAGTGCAGCGCGCGCGTGGGCATGTGTGAATCTGGAAGCCATCGCGCATAATCTGGACATTGCCCGCCAGGCTCTGCCCGATACGGAATTGATGCCGGTGGTGAAGGCTGGGGCATATGGTCATGGACTGGAGCCGGTGGCAAGAAGGCTGGATAATCACGGCATTTCCTTCTTTGGCGTGGCAAATGTGGGCGAGGCTCGCCGTTTGCTGCGTGCCGGTGTACGCACAACTCCATTTATCCTGGGACCCACTTTCCCGGAGGAGCGCGAGGAAATTGTGCAGAACGGCTGGTGCTGCACTCTTTCCACTGTGGAGGAGGCCGACCACTTCCAGAGCCTGGCTGCCTTGTATGAAAAGGAGATTGCTCTGCATGTGGCAGTGGATACCGGCATGGGGCGTGAGGGATTCCTGCCTGTTCAGCTGGGGGAGGCCGCAGCGCAGATGAAGACCATGCCGAATCTCCGCATCGAGGGCGTTATGTCGCATTTCCCTGCGGCAGATGAGGACGTTCCCTTCACGCAGGATGAGATTGGCCTTTTTGGCGATTGCGTGAATACGCTACAGCAGCATTTTAACCTGCGCTACCGCCACATTGCAGCCAGCGCGGGCGAACTAGGTTACGAGGTGCCGGTGGCGAATCTGGCGCGCCCCGGCTTGTTGCTGTACGGGGTGGCGCCCATGGCTTCGATTTATGATGGCGTGTTGCGCCCCACTCTCAGCCTGCATGCCCGCGTGACCCTGGTGCGCGAACTGCCTGCCGGCCACGGTGTGTCCTACGGGCGCACCCATATCACCAGCGGCCCTACCCGCGTGGCGACCATCGGCATCGGTTATGCGGACGGCTGGAACCGCCAGATTTCCAACAAGGGCGCACGCGTCTACATGAACGGACACTACTGCCCCATGCTCGGCCGCGTGACCATGGATCAGATTATGGCAGACGTAACGGCTGTGCCGGGGGTACAATCCGGTGGTGAAGTGGAGCTTTTCGGCACCCATATACCCGTGACGGAAGTGGCCGCGAAAGCTGGCACCATCGTCTGGGAAATCTTTACGGGGCTCGGTCCGCGGCTCCCCAGGATTTATTAAGCCTGAAGGTGATAGAATGAAAAGTATTTGTCTGGTATGTCAGTGCTGCCTCATTGCCTGTCTGTTAGTGTTGCCGGGCTGGGCGCAGCGGGGTGTTCCTGAGACTGATGCTCTTCCGGTGGTTCGGAGTGTAGGGGAGTTCAATGACCTACTGGCTGAGAAGGCAGATGCATTGGAAATGAATCTCTTCAAGGTAAAGGTGGCCGGTGCCGCAAAACGTATGTCGCCCAAAAAGCTCCTCATGAGGAGCCTCTGGTACAACCATGCCTGTGGTTATGGCTTTTTAGACAATGGAAACAATGTGTACACCTACCGCTTTCCCCAGAAGGATTGCAGCCGCATGCTGGCTGCATACCGGAATCCTGAATTGAAGTCGGAGCTGAATGCAACGGAGCTGCTGGCCTTGCAGAAAGCGGAAATGCGTGTCCGTTCCCTGGTGAAACCGGGTATGAATCGCTACACGACCACCAAAGTGCTGCACGACCACCTGGTGCGGCGTGTTCAATACAGCAAGAAGCTGGGGGGCTCCTGTACGAACATGCTGCTGAAGGATGGCGGTGTGTGCGAGGCCTATACTCGCACCATGTACTTGCTGTTGAACATGGCCGGAGTCCCCTGTTACAGCATCTGTGGGCGCGCGGGGGGGAGCCACGCCTGGAACCTGGTCCAGTTGGACGATGGAGAGTGGTATCATCTGGATGCAACCTGGGATGACCCTGTCGGAAGCAAGGATATGAGGCATGTCAGCTATAATTATTTCTGTATTCCTGATTCCACGCTTATCGCAAAACGCCAGTGGAACCGGAAGGCTTATCCCCCTTCCGGTAAGGTGGATGCTATGTACTATCGCCAATCGGGATGCTACCATAAGGACTACGAATCATACTGGGGGGCTGCCAGCAGGGCATCGTCCAGGGGAAAGCTCCGCTATACGGGATACGTGGCTTGTTTTACCAACGTGAAGAGTTTTGGAAAACAGGTGCAGCAGAAGAATCGGGAGGGCTCAGATTTTTCGGTGAGGGCGTACTCAGGCTGCCGTCTGGGTAAGGGGGGGACTGCAACGGTGTACCTGCATCCTGGAAAGAATAAGGTGGTAGACCGGGAGGCCGAGGAGGAGAAAGAACCGGAGGTCCCTGTGGAAACGCTGGCTTCGGCTGCCTCCTGGATGCCGCTGGATGTCTGGAAGGATTTGATTGAGGATTTTGACCTTCAGGAGGCTCTGGAGAAGGGGGACGAGATTCTTCAGGAGAGCCGCAATGCGGCGGGTGAAGCTGCCGAAAAGCTGCAGGAACACGGTCAGAATCTGATTAAGAATGTTAGAAAGGGCCTTTTGTATAGTCTATAGTGGAAAAATTGCGGAAGCGCGGTGTGCGATGTGATGCCCATGCAGAAAAATATCTCCATAACGGGAACCATCATCAGTATTCTGCTGCTGGTAAATAGTGCCTGGCTGCTGGTGCTGGCGCTAACCTTCCTTTATGCCTTGGCTGAAGAGTTGTGCCTGCTGTCGGGGGAGCTGGTTGTCGTCACTTCAGTAAAGGATATGTTGCTGGGAATATGCAGCATGTTCTTGACAGTGTACGTAATCTGGCTGGCGGTGCTCGCGTTGCTGGGTCTCTCCGCACTGGTGGAAGATAAGGTGAAGACCCTGCGCTGGAAGTATATCTGGCATACGGCTGGGATGTGGGAGCTGGCCTTTCTACTGCTGATGCTGGCGCTTCTGGGTGCTTGTATGCCGCGGGATCCCCGGTGGTGGGAATGGACACTTACTGCGCTCTTCGGTCTTGGTGGGCTGGCTTTGTCTTTTATGGCTGTGCGTTGTTACCGCCAGTTCTGCGTGCGCTGATATCATCTCACAGGCGCTGCGCGCCTGTTTTCACTTTTCTCCTTTCACGCGAGCGCGGAGCGCGAGTTTTCACGATGGGGGTGCAAGGGTTTCCCGATGTTTGCGGGGTAGGGGAATGATTGCTCTATCGGAAACGATATCCGCGCTTTGCGCGGACGATATTGCTGCTGGCGCCGCAACGATATTCAGGCCTGGCGGCCTGAACGATATCCTGACCTGCGGTCAGGACGTCACTACATGCACTGGAGCAACCGCAGGGCTTCGTGGAGCTTTCTCGATGGGGGTGCAAGGGTTTCCCGATGTTTGCGGGGTAGGGGAATGATTGCTCTATTGGAAACGATATCCGCGCTTTGCGCGGACGATATTGCAGCTGGCGCCGCAACGATATTCAGGCCTGGCGGCCTGAACGATATCCTGACCTGCGGCCAGGACGTCACTACATGCACTGGAGCAACCGCAGGGCTTCGTGGAGCTTATCGTGAGCTTTGATTTTCTGGAGGCGGGGGAAGCGCTTGTTGTCCAGAATGTAATCGTTGTTGCGGGTGAGCATGAGTTTCTGCCCGCTGATTTCCACATTGGAGATATTGCGGCGGGTGGCGAGGATGCGGATTTTATGCACGGTGAGCAGGTGGCTCACTTCGCGGGGCAGGGGACCGAAGCGATCGCGCCACTGGCGGTCTAAATCGTCCACATCGTCCGTGGTGCTGGCGCGTGCCAGTTGGGTGTAGGCTTCCATGCGCGCCTTGGTTGATTCCATATAGCTGGAGGGCAGGTAGGCTCCGAGCAGCTTATCCGCATCGGCGCGGGTGGCCATGCTGGCTTCGCTGAGGCAGATAAAGTCTGCCTTGAAGGTGGCCTCGGCGCGGATGGTCGGTACTTTGCCCTGCATGCGCTCGATGGACTGGCGGAGCAACTGACAGTACAGCTCGAAACCGATGGCGGCTATATGCCCGCTCTGCTGGGTGCCTAAAAGGTTTCCTGCACCGCGGATTTCGAGGTCGCGCATGGCAATTTTGAAGCCGCTGCCCAGCTCCGTGTACTGCTTGATGGCGGAGACTCGCTTGCGGGCATCGCCGGTGCAGAGCGCCTGTCGGGGCAGTAGCAGGTAGGCATAGGCGCGGTGGCCACCGCGTCCCACGCGCCCGCGCAGCTGGTACAAATCGGCCAGGCCGAAGCGGTCGGCGCGGTCGATGATGATGGTGTTGGCATTCGGAATATCGATGCCGCTTTCGATGATACTGGTGGCGAGGAGTACATCTGCCTTGCCATCCACGAAATCGCGCATGATGAGCTCCAGCTCGCCCTTATCCATTTGCCCATGACCGACAACGATGCGTGCCTTGGGAGCAAGTCGTTGGAGCTCGTCCTTCATCTTCATGATGCTCTGCACGCGGTTGTGCAGGAAGAAGACCTGACCGTTGCGGGCGAGTTCGCGCTCTATGGCATCTGCAATGAGTTTCTCATTGTATGGACACACGGCGGTCTGCACCGGCAGACGGTTGAGCGGCGGGGTTTCAATGGTGCTCATGTCGCGCGCGCCCATGAGTGCCACGTAGAGGGTGCGTGGAATCGGGGTTGCGGAGAGGGTGAGCATATCCACCATGCGGAACATGCGCTTGAATTGCTCCTTGTGCCGCACGCCGAAGCGCTGCTCTTCATCAATGACGGCGAGCCCCAGGTTCTTGAAGGTGACATCCTTGGAAATGACGCGGTGGGTGCCAATGACGATATCTACTGAGCCATCTGCAATACCTGCCACGATTTCTTTGATTTTCTTGGCTGGGGTGAAGCGGCTCATCAGCTCAATACGCACCGGGTATTCACTCATGCGCGTACGGAATGTGCGGTAGTGCTGCGCGGCCAGCACCGTGGTAGGAGCCAGGATGGCGGCCTGCCGCCCGCCGGTCACGCATTTGAATGCGGCGCGGATGGCCACCTCAGTCTTGCCGAAGCCCACGTCTCCGCAGATGAGGCGGTCCATGGGACGCCCGCTTTCCATATCTGCCTTGGTCTGGGATATGGCGCGCAACTGGTCGGGCGTTTCGCGGTAGGGAAAGCTGGATTCAAACTGCCACATCCAGCCGGAGTCTGCCGGGTGGGCATAGCCAGAGTTGCTTTCCCTCTCTGCCTGAACCTCCAGCAGTTGCGCGGCATAGTCCTGCACGGCTTTCTCTGCCGCCTGGCAGGCGCGCCGCCAGCGGGCGTCTCCCAACTTGCTTAATTCTGGTGTTTTAGCACCTAGTCCGATGTATTTAGACACCAGGTGGCTTTGCTGCAGGGGAATGCGTAGCAGTACACCGTCTGCATACTTGATGTGGATTTCTTCTTCGCCGCTCTGGTCATCACGCACGATGCCCACGAATTTGCCCAGGCCGTGGGAGGCGTGGATGACGAAATCTCCCTCTTCAATTTCACGGAGGGGAGCCTGGGCTCGCTCACGGCGCATACGGTCGGTGCGGTCATCCTGCTTGCGGGTGCGGGGGGCAGAGTAGCGCCCGAAAATTTCCGCAGCCGAGAGCACGGCCAGTCTGGCACCAGGAACCGTGAAGCCCAGGGGCAGGTCTCCATCCCGGCTTTGCACGCCATTCCAGGCATCATCCTCGCCGCAGATTTCCTCAAAGCGCTCCTTTTCGCCCTCGTGGGGGAAGAACATGACCACGCGCCATTTCTGCTCGCGCCATTTGCGAAGCTCCATGCCTGCCAGCTGGCGCCGGGCTTCCTGCATCACGAAATCACCCGTTTCGAAACTGCCTAGCGGGGTGCCGAAAATGGCGGTGTCATCCCGGGCATTCATGCTGTCAATATCAGGCAGCACTTCTTCCCGGTCTGGCGGAAGTTCAAACATGAGCACATGCCCCGGTACGCCGCTGCCGGGCAGGCTCACCACCCAGTCATCCTTGGCTATCCACTCACCCAGCGGACGGTCTGCCGGTGGTTCTTCCAGCACCAGGTCTGCTGAATCCAGCTTCTTGAAGGAGAGCTGGGAGTCAATATCAAAAGCGCGGATACTTTCCACTTCATCTCCGAAGAATTCGATGCGGAGCGGCCAGGCGGATTGAAGGGGGAATACGTCCAGAATGCCACCGCGCAGACTCCATTCACCTCGCCCGGTTACTTGCTCCACGCGCTCAAAATCGTGGTCGAGCAGTGCCGTGCAAATATCATCCAGCGGGTATTCCTTTTCAACCTGTATGCCGAGCGTAAATCCAGCACCGCTCTGGAAACTGGGGGCTGGCTGCTGCAGTGCAGCAGAGGTCACAATGACGGCCTGCGTTGCCTGCGGTGGCGTTGCAATGGCTCGCAGAGCTTCCAGGCGCTCTGCGGCAAGATCCGGGTCAGATATGCCGTTATTAATATGGATTTCCTGCTCTGGTACAAATACTGCGGGTGTGCCTTCCCACAGCGGCCATTCAGCCGCCACTCGTTCCTGGACGGGCAGGGCATCTGCCACAATCCAGACCCTCCGCGGCTTATCTGATGCCGCAGTCACCATGGCCGCGACAAACGAATACGCCGCCGGGCTTACCCGCTCCAGTACGAGGGGTGTCTCGGTGGAGGATTCTCGGCACAAACGCGCAAGCTCCCCGGCAAATGCTGGGGACTTTGCTGCAATTTCTGTGAGCGGCTTCGCCACGCTGGCTTTATCCTACCAGCAGCATTCTCTAATGTCAAGAATGGGGCAGAATAATGCTTGCCAAGTTACGGCCTCAGTGGTAGGATAGGCGCGCGTTGCTGCTCCGGTAGCTCAGTTGGATAGAGCACGAGCCTTCTAAGCTTGGGGTCCCGCGTTCGAGCCGCGGCCGGAGCGCTCCCTCACGAGAACCCCTGCGTACATTTCTGTACGCAGGGGTTGTTGTG
Source organism: Akkermansia sp. (assembly GCA_045538105.1). Classification (GTDB taxonomy): domain Bacteria; phylum Verrucomicrobiota; class Verrucomicrobiia; order Verrucomicrobiales; family Akkermansiaceae; genus Akkermansia. The sequence goes on along the minus strand of JAZSQS010000021.1, from coordinate 8,050 downwards.
TCGGGTGCAACAAGCAACAGGTCACATCTTTCCTTCACCCCGGCAGCAGTGGTGGTGCTTCTTATACAGCTCATTCATCCAGAGTAGGGTCAGTCCAGCTGTGAGTCCCATCAGAATGACGGCATTGGCCGCGCATAAGGCCACTTTACAGCATTTGCGGTGATTCTTGTCTGCCAGCCAGTCTTGCACCTTTTCCTTGGCTTCATCTAATTTTTCTTGGTCCATGCAGGTAGGACTCATCTCGCTTCCTCCGCAACTCAAAAACCTTTATTTTTATTGCACTGACAGATTCTGGATATTCCACAAGGTGCCTGGCTGGTCTGCATGTGGGCTGCCGGGGTGTTTCTGTTCTGCTGGCATGGGGAGTGGTGTTTGGGTTGCCATTCAAATCAAAACCTGAAACTGAGGAATTGGAAGACGAGGAAGCGCTCAGTTCCCTCTGACAGGCAATTTGTGCAAAGCTGGATAAATGGAGGTGCGGATTCTATGAGAATATTTTCTTTCGACGTTCAACAAAATGTCTGCCTGGGGTGTCTACATGATAGCGAGTGTGCATCCGACTGCTGTCCCATAGCGGAGATGTGCCATGATAGCCTGAACCCCAAACATATAGAAAACCGATGATATGAAATTACTGACGAAGAAAAGCGCATTGATTGTTATGCTGCTGCTTACGTTGGCCGGTATCCTTACAGCTCTGGCCGCTGGTGCTTGTCTGCTCTGGGAAATGAAGGATGTCTACATGCTTGACGGTGTCATGTATACCATGCAGCCACAAGAACAATTGCGTGTGCTGCTTGAGGTGGTTGATGAATTGGCAGATGACGGTATTGAGTGTGGCGTTGTTGCTGCTGTGGCGCTGACGGTATCCATGCTCTCCTCCCTTGTGGCTACGGTGCTGGCTTGTCTTATAAAACCCGCTCCTCAACCATAAGACTCACCAGGTCGGAGGATGCATTTCCTTTGTTTGAGTGCCGGGTAACGACCTTGATGTGAATTGCTGGACAAAGACGATAAAATGAAGGTGGATATTGCCCCTCGTCAAAAGTTGGGCTTGCTCCTCCCCCTTTTATACAAGAGGAAGCCCCCCTCCTCCTACCATAGCCATGAAACTGTATTCATACCACCATTATTACGTCATGCGAACGGTGATTGCACTCTTGCTGCTTCCTGTTTACATTGGCTTGGCGTACCTTGTCTATTCTCATACGGGGGAAGGAAAGACCTTTCTCGTGACTCTGGTTGCCTGCGTTGCCTTGTCGGCCTTAATCATGGTTATTAAGGAGAACTGCCGACAGTGCCCCGATTGTAAATGCCATACACTGAGCACTCAAACTGAACCCGCATTCATTGCTTCCTTTCACATGGTCACAAGCCGGGTAGTCGCGGTATGCAGAAATTGTGGTTACAGACGCGCAACGGATTTAGCGTTTAAGTCCAACGTTATGTTTAAAAAGATTCCCGTTAAGATAAAGGATTGAGCTTGAGCCGATGCTCACTCACTGGAACCCGGAGCCAATCGACTGGGAGTAGAGCCTGTGTATCAGACTTCCGTTCAAGTGCAGGGGATTGAATCCCTTTAGCAAAAAAAAGCCGCTGCCCAATTATGGGCAGCGGCCTTGTTTTCTTTATCAATGAAAAAGACAATTTACTTGCGGCGGCGACGTGCTGCCAAGCCGGCCAGAGCCAGCAGAGAAAGCGTGGCCGTGGTGGGCTCGGGCACAACGGCAAACGAAACATTGCGTCCTGTTACATCACTGGCAAATGAAATGTCATTGGCATTAATCTCAATTCCTTTCACAGTAACAATAAGGTTGTCACGATTAGTCGGACGAGCAATGCCGTTTGCTGCGTCATCTACAATTGTTGTGAAATCAAAATTAAGAACGCTTGTTTGAGTTTCTGCGGTGTAAGACAAAGTAAGGATTGCTCCAAGGAACTGCCATGTTTGAGTGGCTCCCCACGTTACTTCGCCTGTTTCCTCATTCACAGTATTAGCAGCACGAGTAATCCATCCATCAGGCCCCGTTGCTGTTTCTGTCGCCGTAAAAGTATAACTTTCAGTTTTGCCGCTCGTGCTGCGCGTCAAATTGACAGCACCAGGGTCTGTTCCATTTGTTGAACTAGGCGTAAAACCGAGATACACATTGCTCCATGAACCAACTTTTTGTGCAACAATGTGGAATGTGTCTCCCAAAGTCAGGGAAGTCTGGCGCGCTTCTGTGCCATCCATCCAATACTGTAATTGAACCGACATGGTGAAGTCATCACCAGCGGTATAACCAGAGGAGGTAATAGCGCTTGTCAAATCTGAGGTGAGCGAGCCATGGTAATCTTCAGCCACAGCCACACCAGCCAGAGCGAGGAGCGTGATAAGTGTTTTCTTCATGATTAGTAAGAATTGATTGTTATAATGTTAGAGTGGATTGCGCAGGGGTGTCCAGTTCCACGCGCGACGGAATGCTGAAATACCTGCTACAACCCAACAATCCTACAATACAGCATTGTGAATGCTGTTGCAAGCAGAAAAATCGTAAAAGATTAGAATTTTAGACCTTACGAGGATGAAGACTACTTGCTAATAACTGTTACCGCGAAGCAAACACTACTGTTGTGATTTGATTATCAACACTTAGACAGACCACAGCATTCACAATGCTGATGATGCACTTCAGGGGTGGATTTTTACCGCACGTCTTGGCGTAGGTCGGCTTCATGCTCGCCTGTTTGTTTCGTTATTCCTGCCATAATTTGGTTTGCATGGTGCATTTTGATGTTGAAACCCACATCCTCACCATGTAAACAGAGGCAACTGTGCATCACTGCGTGACCCACCTTTACCATACCAAATGGATAAAATTGAGCAAAACAGTGCGCCCGTTAAGGGGGTACAGCCTTAACGGACGCTAGCGAACTATGATTTTTATGGAGTGTTTTTCCAGTGATTGGAGGCCTGCTCAGAGCATCCACGTGAGTTTAAGTCTCTATTCTTACGTAAAAGAAAGTTTTTTAGTGGGCCTTGCTGCATTTCTCAACGTCTTGTTCATCCCTCTGGCAGTGCGTTGAGAATAGGTCTGTTTGGAAGGGGCGAATTGGGGTAAATTTCAGTCTTGCTTCGTGCAATATGACGGAATAACTGCTGCTGGTTACTGGACTTACGCTCTTCCAAATGTTATAATATCACTGCGACCTTGTCGCTGACGTTTCAACAATGAAACGCTTTACTGTTTCACACTGACCCTGTCCATCTCCCGCTTTGCCATATGAATCCCCCCGCATTCCGCTCAACCAAAGCTCTGTTCATTACCCTGCTGATACTGGCTATTTGTTCTTACATCCCCTGGGAGACCCCATCTGATGAGCTCCACAACCCTGAACAGTCTTTGGCAAGGGCCGGCTGGTTGGCAGTCAATGCGCTTCGCGGCCTGGCGGGAGCGGTCATCCTCGTGGTGCTGGTGTACCGCACCTGGACCAATGTATCCCAACTGCCACCCAGGGAGGGCGAACCCGCCTGGGTTCCCACGCCGCTGGCTGCAGCACTGCCCATGCTTGTTCCCCTGTTCGGATATGTGTGGTTTTTCATAGCCTATGGCCGCCTGGCGCGGCTGGTGGCAGCCCGCTGCGGGCAGGTGCTCATGCCGCAGTGGCTTCTGGTGGCATTCTTGAGCTTTTCGGTACTTCTATGTCTGCAGCTTGCCTGGGCAGACCTCATCACCGCCGGGCTGATGCCCCGTCCCTCCCTGCCTGAGAGTCTGAGAATGTTGCTCAGTTGCATCACCCCGGCATATAACATGCTGCAACTGCTGATAGCTTTCTACCTCACCCGATTCAACGCCTCCAGACCAGCCATCGTTCAGACAGTGACCAGCCACTGATGCTTCGCAAAAATCCGCACATGCTGCCATTTTTTTTGCGGATTCGCTGCCGGGAAGTATTATCATATGTGAAGGGGATAGGCAATGATGAATCATATTTTCTACAAAATACTCGCCACCATAGCTTTGTGTCTTGTGGCGGGGAGTTGCGTGGGGTGTATTTCTTCAGATGTGGCTGCGCTCGAACTCGTAGAAAAGAGAATCCGGTTGCAGTGGCAGAAGAATCCGAAGCTGAGCTATCACTCGCTATCCTACAAAGGAACCTTGCAGGAATGTAGGTCAGGTAGTAAGCATTTTTACAAACAAAACGTCCTAACGATGCAAGGTAAATGGATTCCCGTGCATGAGTTACCTGCGCGTACTCTCGTATTCAGGGGCGAAGTGGAGGGATTTAAACCGGGTAAGACATTAGGCGGCGCCGGATATTTTTTCTGTTTTCCGAAGACCGGTGAATTAGTAGCATACCTTTTAATGAAATAGCTTTAATGCCACGCGCAGAGCAGGGACTCCATAGTCCGGGTATTTATTGTTTGATGTATGCCGTGGCGCGTGCTGCTCCGATTTTTTGGATTTCTCCGGCTTCCAGCATCTGCTTCAGGGTTCGTTCGATGAATGAAAGACTGATATCCGGGCAGTGGTGTACAATATCGGCCTTGCAGATTTTTCCCGTTTTCTGTTCAAACACATGCCGAATGCGCTCGGCCTTGCTCATCTTTGTGGTGACAATGTGCTCCACTCGGGATTCGAACTCCCGGTAGGATTTCAGGATGATGCCCAGCAGATACTGTAAAAAGGGGAGATAGTTATTTTCTTTCGCTTCCCAACCGATGCTGCTTTCCTGCAAGGTTTCGTAGTAGCCTTGCTTGTTTTCCTCAATCAATTTTTCCAGGCTGATATATTTGCCCACGATATAGCCATGCTGGTAGAGCAGCATGAGCGTGAGCAGGCGACTCATGCGCCCATTGCCATCGTTAAAAGGATGAATGCAAAGGAAATCGAAAATGAACAGCACCATCAGCATCAGGGGGTCATAGTGCTCCTGCGCTACGGCTTCGTTGTACGCCTCACAGAGTGCGCGCATGGCCTCTGGCGTTTCAAATGCCGGGGTAGGCGTGAAGCGAGTGCGCTTATTGCCGGCTGCATCTGTTTCAGCTATCAGATTATCGGCGCTTTTCCAATGCCCACCCATGCCGGATGGATGGTAGGAATACAAATCCCGGTGCAGTTGTAGAATGGTGTTTGGCGTTACGGGAATATACTCATAATTTTCATGAATAGTCCGCAGCACATCCCTATAACCGGCTATCTCCCTCTCGTTGCGGTTGCCGGGCTCCACCTTTTGCATGACCAGCTCCCGCAATCGAGCATCAGACGTGTAGATTCCCTCAATCCTGTTGGACGCATCTGTGCTTTGTATCACAGCTACTTCCAACAGGCCTTGGAGAATGTCTTTCTTGGCCTTGATATACAACGCCTGCTTGCCGCGATACTCGTGTATGGCCGACAGTAAATTGCATATTTCGGGGGTGAGCAGAGCTCCCGGAAAATCCGTGTAATGAAAGTCTCTCATGCGTATGTTCCCTTGTTTGAAACTAATTTATCTGCCCTCAATGTACCATGTATCTGCATACTTGTAAATAGAAAATGGGCAGATACTCCGCAAAAATGGGCAGATTCGTGATGGAATCACATTCCCAAGACAAGGATATCAGCATGACCGGGGCGTACCCCATGAGCGAGTTCCTCAAGATTTTGGCCGAACTGTAACCAACGTACAAAACACCACCTTGCACCACATGACCCGCACCCGGCAGACCAAGGGCTCCACTTCGAGCAAATCCTCAGCTTTTTGCTTGTCTCGGCGTCCCGGGTGGGCGTATCGAAGAGAAGCCCCCAGAAAGAAGGGCGCAAGCCCGAACCCGAAGCCGGAGCTCGGTTTTTGCGCCATCGGTAACAAAAATGCAGAAAACGCGCAACAAAAACACCCGCCGCGAGCGTCCATTTATTAGAAAAAGCGCACTTTCCGTCATTTTTTGTTGCGGATTCGCTGCCGGGAATATTATTAGTAGTAAAGGAGATAACTAAATGAAAGACAAGCCCCGTAACAAAAAAAGCATATTTGTAGTGCTGATACTGCTGATTTGCTGTGCAGCCTATCTGGCGTACGATATTGCTGCCGGGGCTACTCCCGTTTTGTCTTTTCTCTTTCCTACCGGTGCCGTTCTTCTATTCTGCATCTACATGTTGCTGAAACAACTTCGCTCTAAATGACCATGACCATCATCCCAAAAATCCTTGCCACCACAGCCCTGTGCCTTGCGGCGGTGGGGCAGAATAGACAAACTATCAAAGATTAAAACAATGAAGCCTGCAACTAAAAGGATCATAAGCATTTACTTACTGCTGCATCTGGTCCTGATGCTTGCAAAATCACTCTTCATCTGGCTTCCTGTTTTCTTCATTTTGTACGGCGGCATACAGGCGATTGTACTGCTCACCATGCTGAACAAGAAGCCGGGCGATGCCATGTCCGTTACCAAGCGGAGGGCAATCTATGTGCTGACCGCCATGGAAGTTGCGTATACCATAGAGCTGTTGGTTATGGGAGATTATCTTCTCCAAGATGTACTGGGAATAGGTGTATTACCCTGGAATTGTTTGAAGGGGACGATTTTCACCAACCCCGAGTTCTTTCACGTCATGCCCGGCGTGTCGCTGACTGTTCTTTATCTTGCTCTGGCGGCGATATGGTTTATTATTTACACCATCCGTAGATTAACAAGGAGTAAGTAAGAGATAACGCCACCGACGCTTCCCGCCCTGCTCACTCAGCAAAAACGAGTTAACACAAACAGCAACGACTTCATATTACGATGGAAAGCGAATCAAAAAACTCTGCTTTTTCCTTTTACCTTCTCGTTATCTTAGGCCTGATTAACGTTGCTTTGCTGGGAATGTGGATATACTGCCTCGCTACACTGAAGGAGGAAATTCTGCGTAGCAATTCGCCTATGGTTGGAGGGGCTCCATTCCTGATTGTGGCTTTCATTTTTGTTTCGGCATGGCTTAGCTATGCTTTTTTAGGCGCCGCAGCTGCCCTCAAAAGAAAATCCGAGAGCCGCGCCCCCATTCGTTGGGGAGCTCGGGCATTTTGGTTTGCGGTAATTATGAGTATCCTTTCCTCGCTGTGCTATATGCTGCAATCCGAGCCGAAGCCGGAATATGTGGGTTACTTAGTGGAATTGATTGAAAATAATCCATTTACTTCTTATTTTTGCTGTACATTTACCATCCGGATGAGTTAACATACGAACGGAGAAACGAATATGTCCCTAAAAGATAAACTTCTTGATCTATCTGCCCATAACTGGCTCCATATTGTGGCGGTCGTGTGTATTGGCATACTTCTGTATCAAAACCATCAGCAGGAATTGCTTATAGAACAGCAGAAGTCTGCCGGCAGAGAGCTCATGACTCGTGTCGAGAGAGAGGTCGGCAAAGATGTCATCGAGTTCCTGCATGAAGAAATCCTTCATCCGCATGTTCTCAAAGCGGGAGAGACCAAGGACAGAAGCGCCACCGGGGAGCCCCCGCGCCCCGGATATCATCCGTCCACAATCCTGACGTATTCGTATGCGTTACCGGAAGACGTAGGACAGGAGTTGCTGCGACGGGAAGCGCAGCTCCGTAACAGACTGGCAGATGATATATTTCATATGCAAGAGGTACAACCGGAATGGGGCTTCAGCCTGCGCGAGGGAATCCACCCGGATTTCCTGCACCTCCCCCATGGCATGATTTCAGTCTCCATCAGTGAGAGTTTTCCGCTCGAAAGTAAAAGAAATTATCAGCAAGAGCCTTGGCGTGAGGAGGAACTCTTACCGCCCGGCTACAAATGGTACACCGCGGAAATAGAATATTCATTTCCGGAGTTCCCCGTTGCTGACTGATAGAAAGATAACTTTATGTCCCTGCTCCCCTTCCCCAGAATCCTTGCGACTATAGTCCTCTGCCTTGCGGCGGTGGGGCTGAGCTCGTGTGTACGCAGTGACTTGGGCAATACAATTGATAGTATAGGCAAAACTGTGGCCAAGCCGCTCCCCTCCCGCATGGGTAGGGATGTGTGTTCACCTTTTGAGTGTACGGTGGAGCTGTATCGCAAGGACGGGCAACTC
>JAZSQS010000003.1:0-7544 GCA_045538105.1 Akkermansia sp. | reverse complement strand
ATCCGTATAAAAGTATACATGCAAAGCCCCCTGATTTGCATCAGGGGGATCTATTTGCCAAAAACAGCTGGTGATTTTCGCTATCCTTTGATATAGGTACGCTCTACTTTAGGTTGTTTACTTATTTTGGACAGCTATGTTGAAGTGTGACAAGATTGGCAACTTCGTATAGAGTGGTAAGATATGCCAAAGAAACATAGAGATTCAGTTAAGAAACACACCATACTTCCCGTATGCGATGCTGAGCGGCTTCTGATTCAATTGGCCTCCGATTATGGAATCGATGAAAGCGACTCACAGAATCAGGATTTCTTTCTTCGCGTCCGGCGTGTTGTTGATGCTTTTGCAAAGGCATTGCAGGAAGCAGAGGAAAGTGTAACCTTTCGCTACGCCGCCATGTTCAGCCTCATGGCAAGGGCTCACCGGCGCCCCAGCACCCAGGCAGATTTACGCTCCTACATTAACCGCATGTGCGAATATCCAGAGTTTGCTGATATGCAGCTCCGCAGCATTACGATTGCACTCTGCAGGAAAATGCTGTTGCAATGTTTCGGGCATAGCCCGCATACCTACCGTAAGGCTCAGGCTGTGTTGCATAGTGTCTTTAACCATGGGATTCGCCAAGGCTGGTGTTCCTTCAACCCTGCAAAGGCAATCCTGCGACCTCCCGTGCAGGAGAAGAAAATCGATATACTGACCCTCTCCCAGATTCGCTCCTTACTTGTATCTGCACAACGGGATTCCGCCCTGCACTGCATGGAACCAGCTCTGAGACTGATGCTATGGTGTGGGGTGCGCCCGGCAGAAGTAAGGCGCCTGCACTGGGCAGATATTGACCCTGAAGAACGCCAGGTGTATGTTGAGAGCAACAATAGCAAAACGGGTGGAGCTCGAGCCATTCCCCTGAGGGGTGGGGCTCTTGCCCTATTGAAAAGCAACGCGCCACTTGATGCATTGATAGCACCTCCTAACTGGGAACGCAAATGGCAAGCTCTGCGCGCTACCGCTGGCTTTTCTGAGTGGCAGAACGATGTCCTGCGCCACACCTTCGCCAGCATGCATCTCAAACGCTTTCACAATCTCCCCTTACTGCAAGAGGAAATGGGACACAGAAATGCCAGCCTGCTGCAAACTCGTTACCTCAATCTGCGTTACCTCAGAAAATCATCAGCTCAACGATTTTTTCAACCTGAAGTATGGATGAGTTAGAGTCTACTCTATTTTTTACGCCATAAGGTCAAAAAAAATCTCGCCAAGACGCAAACAACATGGTAGCATACTAACGCCTAAAGGACAATAGTTGCTATGAACGACCTTACAAAACCTTTCAAACGACTGCCAGTTGCTCTCATTGGAACAGGCTCCTACGTTCCGGAGCGCCGTCTTACCAACGAAGACCTGGAGAAGATGGTTGACACCTCCAATGAGTGGATTGTCACCCGCACAGGTATTGAAGAGCGCCGCATTGCGGCTCCCGGTGAAAAGACCAGCGATATGGCAACCCAGGCGGGCAAACGGGCTATGGAAGCAGCAGGAGTCACGCCGGAAGAGATTGACCTCATCATTGTGGCAACCGTGACACCCGATACATTCACCCCCTCCACGGCCTGCTATGTCCAGGCCAATCTGGGTGCCGTCAACGCCGCAGCATTTGACATTTCGGCAGCCTGCTCCGGTTTCCTCTTCTCCCTTAAAACGGCCGTACAGTACATTGGCTGCGGCCAGGCCAAGACCGCTCTTATTATTGCCGCAGAGAAGCTCAGCCACATTGTAAACTGGGAGGACCGCTCCACCTGTGTGCTCTTTGGTGATGGCGCAGGTGCAGCCGTATTACGCACGGGAACCGGTATTGAAGGCGATAGTGCCGTCCTTGCTTCGGATATTGGTTCAGACGGCACCTTGACTGATTTGCTGATGGTGCCTGGCGGTGGCTCAGCCATCCCCACCACTGAAGAGAATATCCAGGAAAAGCTCTATACTCTTGCCATGCGTGGTAACGAAGTGTTCCGCTACGCTGTTGCCCATATGAGGGACAGCGCACTATCCCTCATTGAACGCACAGGCATCAAGCCTGAAGATGTGGATATGGTGATTCCCCACCAGGCAAACCTCCGCATTATCAACGCCGTGGCTCAGCGTTTGGGCATTCCCACAGAGCGAGTATTCGTCAATGTGCACAAATACGGTAACACATCAGGTGCAGCCGTAGCCATTGCACTGGATGAAGCAGTAACCTCAGGCCGCGCAAAGAAGGGAGACATTGTCCTGCTGGTCACCTTTGGGGCTGGTCTTACATGGAGCTCTGCCGCTATCCGGCTCTGACCTTCCCCTGCTTCTCTTATACAAGCACCCTTACCGGCAAATGGCAAGGGTGCTTTTTGCTTGACACGGCAACGCCTATAAGGCAGACTACATCCCAGCAATATCACTTTTTCTCACAACAATGGAACCATATAGCATGAAGAATCCGTTCCCGGCCACGGTGCTGGGAGTCCGTGCTGTTACCAAGCCTGGTAGCGCAAAAGAGACCATCCATGTGGACTATTCACTCGATGGCTCAGGTCTTACCTACACCACGGGTGATGCTCTCGGTGTCATTCCCTGCAATGACCCAGCCCTGGTGGATGCCCTTATCTCTGCCCTTGGGCTCGACCCGGCGGCCGAGGTTCCCACACCCTGCGGGGAAACCAGTTCCCTGCGCGAGGCTCTCATCAGCGCCTATGACATTACCTCGCTCAAAAAGGGAGTGTTGACCAAGTGGAATGCCGTGGCCAACAGCGAAAAGCTTGCTGGTATCATTGCCGATAAAGATGCCCTCAAGGATTTCTGCTGGGGACGAGACTTACTCGACCTCGCCACCTGCCCATCCTGCAAGGCTTCGTTCCCCGATGCTGCTTCCTTTGTCAGCATCCTGGGTAAGATTTCCCCGCGTCTGTACTCTATCGCATCCAGCCCGGATGCAGTGCCCGGTCAGGTATCCCTCTGCGTTGGTGCCGTGCGTTACACCACCAACGAGCGCCCCCGCGGTGGTGTGTGCTCTACCTTCATGGCTGACCGTTTGCAGCCGGGAGACAAGGTGAAGGTCTTTGTGCACAGCAACAAGAACTTCCGCCTTCCCGAAGATGGCAATACGCCCATCATCATGGTTGGTCCCGGCACGGGTATTGCCCCATTCCGTGCGTTCTGGCAGCAGCGTATTGCTGATAACGCAGCCGGGCCCATGTGGCTCTTCTTTGGCAATCCTTACAAGGCAACGGATAATTGCTATGAAGATGAAACAGCTCCCTTGGTTGAGAGTGGCAAGCTTAAGCTTTCCGTGGCGTGGAGCCGTGACCAGGCATACAAGATTTACGTTCAGAACCTCATGGAGGAAGCTGGGGAGGAAATCTGGCAATGGCTTGAACAAGGTGCTGCCTTCTATATGTGCGGTGATGCTAACCGCATGGCAAAGGATGTGGAAAAAGCCCTGCTTGCCATTATTTCCAAATATGGCAACCGTTCCGAGGAGGAAGCCTCTGGCTACCTCGCAGGTATGAAGGCTGCCAAGCGTTACCAGAAGGACGTTTACTAAATACAATCAAGCCCGGCGCGGTCTGCACCGGGCTTTTCATCTTTTCTGCATAAAAGCTCCTGAGGAATACCTCAGGAGCTTTTCGCATGACGTTATGATGCGCGATTCTATATTACTCCGCACTTGATAAATACTTTGCTACTCCTTCATGCGTGGGCTGCATGGCATCCTGCCCCGGATGCCAGCCAAGGGGGCATACTTCTCCATATTGCTCAAAGTGTTGCAAAGCATCAACGATGCGAATAGCTTCATCCACTGAACGACCCAGTGGCATATCATTCACCAGCTGGTGTCGCACGATTCCCTGCTTGTCAATCAGGAAGAGGCCTCGATATGCTACTAGTTCACCTTTGACCTGCATGCGGCCATCGGCGTCTATATGCCTCTCCCCTGCCAGCACATCAAATGCATCTGAGATTGTCTTATTCGTGTCGGCCACCAGTGGGTAGCTTACCCCGCATATGCCGCCTTCGCATTGCGGTTTCTGACACCACGCCCAGTGGCTGTATTCAGTGTCGGTCGAACATCCAACCACTACTGTATTCCTCTTTTCAAACTCCGGAAGGGCTGCCTGGAAGCCCAGCAACTCTGTCGGGCATACGAATGTGAAATCCTTGGGATAGAAGAAAAAGAGGACATACTTCTTGTCAATGTAGTCCTGAAGACTGAAATCGTTAACAATCTCTCCATTCACTACAGCTGTTGCTCGAAACACGGGTACTTGTTTTCCTACTAACATAATATACATTTATGGGTTGTTGCGGTTAGGATACACTAACTTTAATCTTTGTTCAATCTTTATTTGGAATTTTTCTAAAGTTTTTTCATTCCTTGTCAGAAAGGAGTAAATTTGCTAGAATGCAAGCATGGAACCAGCTTCAGCAAGGCTAGCCTCACTCGACGTGATGAGAGGGATGGATATGTTCATCATACTAGGAGTAGATGCTATTGTGTATACCTTGTATCCTCTGTACAGCGCCAGCGAATTCTGGAGCACTGCCAGGGAGCAGATGGGTCACGCGACATGGGAAGGGCTGAGGCTTTATGACTGCGTATTCCCGCTCTTCGTCTTTATAGCAGGAATGAGCATGTGCTTTTCTCAATTACGCCAATTAGAGAGCAGCCGGGGGAGAACGCTATGCAAGCTCTGGAGACGAGCCATCATCCTGGTCATACTGGGATTTTATATCAATGGCAACATCAGTTGGGATTTTCAACACATGCGCTTTGCCTCTGTGCTAGGGCTCATAGGCCTTTCCGGAGCACTAGCCGGGAGCTACACCTTGCTCACGGGAGGGAGAGTGACCGCGAACCTCCTCTTTGCAGCAGCTCTGTTGGCAGGGGTGGGCATACTTCAATACACCAGCGGTGATTATACACCAGCTGGCTGTTTTAATGCCAAGGTTGATGCCCTGCTCTGCCCCGGTCGATCACACAGTGGCAGCTATGCCCCGGAAGGACCTCTCTGCATCATTTCAGCCACAGCACTCTGCCTGATTGGGTACAGCACGGGGCGTCTGTTTCTGAACATCGAGAATCCCTTCGTCCGGGTGCTTGCGATGATGGGTGTCGGATTCCTACTCCTGGCTGCCGGTTACTTCCTCCCTATGCCAATCATCAAAGGAATCTGGACTCCGAGCTTTGTCCTCTGCTGCGCCGGTATTGCCACCGTGTTGATTTCCGTGTTACACTTTGTCGTTGATGTGGCTCGTATTCAGAAATGGAGTCTGCCATTCCGTGTAGTAGGGCTCAATGCCCTTGCGGCCTACATGATAATCCACATTATCAACTTCCCGGCCATTGCGAACAGATTACTAGGTGGAACGTGGGGGCTCTTCCTCAGCAGCGAATGGCAGCGTGTAGCTAATGCCTGTGCATCACTGCTCCTAGTGTGGTTCTTCTGCTATTTTCTTTACCGGAAACGAGTCTTTATCAAGCTTTGAAGCACTCCGGCCCGTGAGCCTGAATCATTCCCACAGCCTGGAGCCATGAATGCACCGTAACAGAACCAGTATAGAGCATACCGCGTTTCTTCAAATCACGAGCCAGCGCATCAGAAGCAGGAGAAGAGGAGCAACTCTGCCAAGGTAAGCGAATCACCTTGCCGCCGGTGAATTTCCAGGCATAGTCGGCAAAGCTGCCAAACTCAGCCTGGATAGACACGAACACCCGCGCGTTTGTAATTGCTGCTTGAATTTTCCCCCTATGGCGAATAATGCAGGGATTCCGCATCAATCGGTCTATCTTTTCTGCTCCATAATTCGCAATTTTGACTGCATCAAAGCCCTCGAAGGCTTCGCGGAAAGCCTGCCTTTTATTCAACACGCATTCCCAGGAAAGCCCGGCAACGAAACATTCCAGCACCAGCATCTCAAAGAGGTAGGCATCATCTCGAACCGGCTCCCCCCATTCTTCATCATGGTACTTCACATAGAGGGGATTTCGCTCGTTTACCCAGGAGCATCGATTCATATGACTAAAAAGCCGGCGCAGGTTTACCTGCGCCGGAGTGATGCAAAACAAATAAGCGGACGCCTCTCTTAGTGCTTCTTGCAGAAGTCTTCGAGTCGGTCAAGACCCTCCTTGAGCACGTCCAGGGAGGTGCAATAGGAAATGCGGATTGCATTATCGTTGCCGAAGGCGATACCGGGTACTGCAGCCACCTTGTAACGATCAAGGAGCTTCTCACACAAATCGAGGGAACCCATTCCAAGCTCCGTGGTGTCAATGAAGAAGTAGAAGGCGCCCTTAGGCTCCACAACCTTAATCTTGGGCATTGCAGCCAGACGGCTGTACACATACTGACGGCGGAAATCATACTCCTCACGGAGGTCGGAGATAAAGCTCTGGTCACCGGTCAGAGCCTCAATGGCACCATACTGGCAGAAGGTCGTGGCATTGGAAGCAGTGTGATCCTGAATAAGCTTGATATACTTGGCAATGTGAGCGGGAGCTGCGGAGTACCCGAGGCGCCAGCCAGTCATGGCATAGCCCTTGGAGAAGCCGTTAATGGTAATGGTAAGGTTATAGATTTCCTCACTGAGGGAAGCCATGGAAACATGCTTGGTATCACCGTAGACCAAGTGCTCATAGATTTCGTCTGCAATGATGAGGATATCCTCATCCACTGCAATCTGACCCAGCGCGCGGAGTTCATCCTCCGTGTAGACGGTGCCGGTCGGGTTGTGCGGCGTGGTCAGAATAATCATCTTGGTGCGGGGGGTCATGGCGTTTTCAAACTCCTCCGGGGTAATTTTCCAGCCATTCTCAGCCTTTGTTTCCACGTAAACAGGGGTACCACCGCAAAGCTCCACCATGGAGGGGTAGCTCACCCAGTAGGGAGAAGGAATAATAACCTCATCACCAGCAGAAATGGTTGCGCGCAGCGCCGTGTACACAGCAGGCTTCGCTCCGCTGCATACGCAAATCTGGTCAATACCGTAATTCAGACCATTATCGCGCTTGAGCTTGTCGGAAATAGCCTGGCGAAGCTGGGGCAGTCCTACGGAAGGGGTGTACTTGGTTGCTCCATTATTAAGGGCTTCAATAGCGGCTTTCTTGATATTATCAGGAGTATCCTTATCGGGTTCGCCGCCGGCCAGGCCATACACCTGTTCACCGCGGGCTTTCATCTCCTTAGCCTTATTAGTAACAGCAAGCGTAAGGGAAGGAGACAGAGACTCAGCGCAATCAGAAATGAAATCCATTGTTGTATGAGGTGGTTAAAATTGGTACACAGAGGATGCGCTTCGGTACGCAGCGCACACCGCGGGCTATTCTACGCCCGAGCCTTCCCTTTGGCAAGGAAAATATATGGGGGTGACACGCTTTCATCATAGCTGTCCAAAAAGCGATCTAAAGAAAGCCGGGGGAAGAGAAGCAAAACTAAGAAGAAAAAAGAAAACAAAAATGGAGATTGAGTTCTAGGGTGCCAGCTACTAAACTGACGGTGCTAAAAAAATGAACCAATCTC
>JAZSQS010000047.1:0-13983 GCA_045538105.1 Akkermansia sp. | reverse complement strand
GAGATTGGTTCATTTTTTTAGCACCGTCAGTTTAGTAGCTGGCACCCTAGAACTCAATCTCCATTTTTGTTTTCTTTTTTCTTCTTAGTTTTGCTTCTCTTCCCCCGGCTTTCTTTAGATCGCTTTTTGGACAGCTATGGGCAAACGATTCAAAATTGCTGATTCAGAATAGGAGTCCTCAGCCTCTTATGCCTCTCTGCTGAGCGATAGGTGGGCAGGACTTCGCCGCCCTGGTTAACATTCAATACCCATGACGCAGCCGGTTCCCGGTGTGCTTCTCACCTGAAAACTCAGGTGGGGCACCCTGTCTCCAGGATACCCCACCTGATCTCTAACTCAACTGTATGTTGAAAATCAGACAGCCGTTATTTGCGGCGGCGGCGGGCTGCCAGTGCAGCCAGAGCCAGCAGACTCAGCGTGGCCGTGGTCGGCTCGGGCACGATGACGTTGAGCTCACCCAGGGTCACTTCGGCGGTGGAGCCATCGGAGCCCATGACCGTTACAACGGTGCTCTCATCAATATCGGAAGCATCCCCCAGGTTCATGATGAAGGAGGAAACCGAGATATCATCGGCAGAATCTACCGTACCATCCACATTGAACACGAGCTTCACATCACCCAGCGTGATGCTATTGCCCTGCATATCGAGGCTGGAACCCTCTTCAAACACAATCTGAGCACCATCCTTGGCATAATATTGCGCCAATTTGCCATTCAGCGTGACAGCACCTTCTACGTTCAGTGAAGAAGTATCGGAAACAAATACTGTGTCAAGCTCACTACCTTCGGCCAGGGTCAATGTAGCTTCACCCTGCAACCATGTGATACCCTCAACGGTGCCGGCGTTGGTCACTTCAGCATTACCCTTCACCTGGAAATAATCGGCCTGTATGTTGCCCTCATTGGTCAACGAGGCAGCCCCGGATACAACCACATCACCACCGGTGGCCTGGAGAGTTGCTCCCGCAGCATTGGTCACCGAGGCTGAATCCGAAATCGTCAAGGCTTCTGCACTGATGGAGCCTTCATTGCTCACCTGCGTATCAGCCTTCACCTCCAAATCATTCACTACTGCAATCTTACCGCTCGAGTAGTTGTTCACCTGGCAGCCGAGGAGCTTCATCGTGTTCCCAGCAACAAAGGGGTTACCATCTGCCATTATGTTAGTGACGTAGTTGGTATCAATGCTGACGGTACCACTATTATTCAGGGTTGCGCCATCATGAATTGAAACATCATGCGCGCTGATACTGAGTTCTGATGTTGCATCTGCCACCGTCACATTGACCTGCGACCCGGCTGCCGCCATGTCTTCATGACCAATTTCCGTGGTGTGATTATCGAACTCGATTGTACCACCATTCGAAACAACAATATTGGTCGTGGAGTTCTTCGGAATGACTGCCGTCCCTGCATCAGCCATAAAGCTGAAACCAATATAGGCGCTTCCGTTTCGTCCTTCAGGATATTTGGCAGAATCCGCATTCGCAGGATTGCTCACCGAAAAAGAACCACCATCTACGATGATGTTGGAAGTCGAGCCATCGCTATAGTTGGTCGAGAATCCACCCAGAACGTTATCATTCTTGGATGCGTAGATTTCCACTGAGCCTCCATTACTCACCTGGATGGTGGAGGTCACCCCCTCACCCATGCCCATGGTTGCCTTGAAACCTTTGTAGAATTCACTGGCTCCATCTGAATTACCGATGACGACGGAGGAGTTATCGACCACTAGTGAACCCTCACCCATCTGCAGATGGCGGCTCGTCAGTTTTGCCGTGGAATCCGTGATATTTACATCACCGCGGCCGAAGTTATCCTCATCATAAGAGCCATTCTCATAACCTGTACCGGTCGTTCCATTACCAACGCTGTCTCCCTGAACACCGATTGTGAACAACTCAGACTCACTCTGGAACGAAGCCCCATTCACAACATTGATGGTACCCTTACCGTCAACACCACCAACATGGTTGAGTGAACCTCCCGAATCCTTATAATTGGCGTTGTCGACAGTCAGAACTGCATCGTTACCGGAAACGGCAATGCTGCCGACCTTCATGGTAGGCGTTGAAGAACCTTCTCCCGTGGTAATCTTCAGTTCGCCATCGCGGACATAGACGTTATTCTTGGTAACATCCCCCGTTACGGTAGCACTGCCGTCAACAGCGATATTGCTTCCTGTTGCATTAAGAAACTCTGTGGTATTCTCCACTACTGTATCTGGATTCACAGCTGCATATGCAGCCGGAGCAGCACATACTGCAGCCAGTAAGGCTGCCAATAAAGCCTTGGGTAATCTTGTTTTCATGAGTTTTAGATGAGGTGAAATTTGGTTTTCGCACTAAACCAGCGGGGTGCAGTCTATCGCATTTTAAGTGCGATAGACTAGAAAAGTCTCAAACTAAATGAGTTTGGTGACTTTTTTGAAAAAAATAAAGCAAAATCCTAATCCTGCTTCAATGGTAGAAAATGCTTTTTGTTAATGATTTGCATTATTTATCCTTGCTATCGCACTTAAAAGCCGCGCAGTTGTCACAACTGCGCGGCCTGAAAACTACTCACTCTTCTCTCTTCACTTACTCGCCAGATACGCATTCATGGCCTCCATGATATCCAGCTCGGGACGGAAGGCGGCATCGTGATGGGAGGAGCGGATAAGCGGCCCGCTGGCCACATGGCGGAATCCCTTGCCTAGGGCTACCTCGCGCAGCTCGTCGAACACCTCCGGACGAATGTAATCAATCACCGGCAGGTGGCGGGGAGAGGGCCGCAGGTACTGCCCCATGGTCAGCACGGTCACACCATGCTCACGGAGGTCATCCATGGTGCGCTCGATTTCCTCGCGGGTTTCACCCAGGCCGAGCATGATACCACTCTTGGTCACCACGCGGCCGGGGGCCATCTCCAGCGCGCGCCTCAGCATGTGCAGGGAGAGGCGGTACTTGGCGCGGAACCGCACCATGGGAGAAAGACGCTCCACGGTTTCCAGGTTGTGATTAAAAATATGCGGCGCGGCATCCATGACCATGGCGAGGGCTTCCTCGTTGCCTCGGAAGTCGGAGGTAAGCACCTCCAGCACCGTCTGGGGGCTCAATTCGCGAATCCGGCAGATAATCTCAGCCATATGCGCCGCGGCACCATCTGCCAGGTCATCGCGCGTGACCATGGTTACCACCGCATGGTTCAGGTTCATGTGTGCCACGCTCTCGGCAATCTTGCGCGGCTCCTCAGGGTCGAGCGGCTTGGGCTTGGCCGTGCGGGTAGCGCAGAATCCGCAGGCACGGGTGCATACATCGCCACAGGCCATGAAGGTTGCCGTGCCGTGGCTCCAGCACTCTCCGCGGTTGGGACACATGGCCTCCTCACACACGGTCACCAGGCCGTTGTCCTTGATGAGGTGCTGCACATCCTTGAACACCCTGCCCTTCGGCAGTTTCACTTTTAACCACGATGGCTTGCGCGCGCTCTGATTCTGTTGCTCTGACATGGCGGCTGGAAGAATGCTATAACTCGACCAAATTTGCAAGTCCAAAGATGCGCTTCAACGCAGTCCCTTATTGCGGTACCACGCCTCCAGTTCGGCAGCTTCCTTCGGCGTCAGCTGCACGGTCTTGGTCACTTCCTCAATGAAACGCGTAAGCAGCTCAGACATGCTGTCTCCTCGCTCTTTCACCAAATGCGTAAACTTGGCGTGAAGTTCGGCATTCAGCCAAAAAGTCACCGGGCGTTTGCTTGCGTCTCTCTTTACTGGGGGCATATCTGTTACGTTTTACGTTCGCCCACACAGTAACACACATGCCTGGTTCCTTCAATCATAAACACCTTGACTGACACACACAAAAGAAGGTGTTATAACACCTCGTTTTGTGGCTTTTTCAGCTTGTTTTTTCTTCAATTTTACCTCATTTTCCGGTGGCATTACACCCGGTGTTCAAATTCTCGCTTTTGCTTGCTGTTTATAGCATTGCATACGTTCATAAAGGTAAATCTAAACAGTTTTCTCTGCATATTGACCCGTATTCAGACCCTTTAGCTGCAAACAGGGTTGTTTTGCGTATGAAAGCACCTCTTGCAGCACAGAACCGAGCAAACCTTCTAAACACCCAAATCTGTAAAAAACATAAAAAAGCCGTTTCTGAAGCAAAAATTGGCGTGCCACTATAGGGGGAACACCGAAATATCGCCGCCAGAACGGCCCTTTTTAGCACATTTTTAAACACAAAAAGTTGCAAGTTAACAACTTGCAACTTTTAATAAAAATAAGGCAGAATAAGTATTTTACTCTAAAAGGAGGATTTCCCCATCATTTGGCACATGAATCGTGCCGGAAAAATGCACAGCCGCCTCTGCCGAGTACGAAGAACGCCGGTTCGCGAGGGTGGCATCCTCGGTATGATACAAGACGAGGTGCTTCACGCCCAGGGAAGCGGCAAGGCGGCCGGCATCAAGCGCCGTGCTGTGGTGTTTCTCGTAAGGCTTGAACCGCTCTGCATCCGCGGAGAGGCAGAAGGCCTCGCAAAGCAGCCAATCAGCAGCGCGGGCGAGCGATTCGTTCTTTTCATTGTACGGTTCATCACCAAGGCAGACGAAGCGCTGTCCATCAGGCAGGATAAGGCGGTAGCCAAACTGACGGGCCTTGGTGGAGCCAATGTCAAACGCAAGCCCCTGCATCCCGGCAGCCGAGAAGGATTGACCGTCATTCAGCGGAGTAAAGAGGATATCATGATTGAAATGTGAGGTCACCTTTCCTGGAAGAGTGGCGCGGCAAATCATCTCCAAAGCCTCCAGCACCTCCGCATGGCCATATACCCTCAGCTCCCCCTCATATGAACCGCTGTTGATAGACTGTGCAATCATGCGAACCACCCAGACCACACCAAAAATATGGTCGGTGTGAGCATGAGTCAGGAAAATATCATGAATGGCAGACAGAGGAATTTCAGCCTGCTCCAAGCGAGATAAAATACCGTTGCCACCACCTCCATCCGTCAGCAGATACTGGGATTCGTTTTGCAAAGCAAAACAGGTATTGTAGCAGTGGGTTACAGCCGCATTACCCGTACCCAACATAATCAGGGAGCATTTCATACCACTATCCTACACCAGTAGGGCGATTATTTCAACCCAAAAGCTAGACCTTACTTTACGATTTCCTCTAAGTGAGGCATTCAACTCAGCAGGAAACCGTTCACAAAGGTTGCACAGAAGTGGCACCATCACGGTGGAGCGACACCTTAAACTCCCCATCAGGAGTTGCCGCATGCCGGTTCTCGCTGATAGCGGCAGGATTCCCCTGAGCATCCCAGAAATATTCACGCGCCAAGGCTCCATCCGGTGCATATTCACACACACGCTCGGCATATCCCAAAGACGGATGCTCCACAGGCAGCCCGTCTGCCCCCCCATAGCATTCCCACACGAGTCTGCCATCAGCATTGCAGCGCTGAAGGTGCTCCGCACACGCTCGTCCGCCCGAACGCAACCTGCCATTAGCATCATAGAACCGCCGTCGTTCTATACCATGTGCCAACTGGGCATCATGCTCCACCGCAGCGGCATCCCAATCCGCATGCTCCACGGCCTCCCCTTTCGCGTTAAACCAACAGCGGCGCGAGCCCTTTTCATAGGGCTCCATATGCTCCTGAGCTACGCCGGCGCTATTATCGGTCAGCTTCCCCTCCACAAAATTACTTCTGACGCACGAGCCGGCATCATCATATTCATACACAACACAGCCCTCGCCCTGGGCATTCACCACAGGCTTACCGTCAGCCCCAAGATGCTGCACCCGCAAGGGACGCCCCTGGGCATCGTATACAATATTGCACTCTGCATAACCCGGAAAACGAGGAGATACAGGTTTTCTCCCGGCATTCAGAAAGCAGGTACGCACCAACCTCCCTGCGGTATCATAAGTAAATTCGCGCACCGCCACGCCCTGGGCATCCTCCACCAGCGCCCCAGAAGCAGCGTGATTCTCCTTGCGCCACAGCCTCCCGTGCTCATCATACAACAAACGCTGCTCAGCCACGGCGCTCCCCGGCAGCGGGGACAGGCGTCCCTCGGCATCCACATGCCGCATGCGCTGCACCTTACCCTGCCCATCCAGCTCCAGGCGGACATGGGCCACCCCGGAAACCTCTCCCCTCCCCATGGGCAGAATACCGCCAGGCGACTCAGCACCTGCGGGATTATACACACCAGCATAGCACTGGCAGCGCAGCGGTAAATCCTGCACAACGGCATGGTAAATTCCCAGTCCCAACACAGCAGTCAGGAGGCATACAGCCGCCAGACTCCCCATATAGTTCCAGAAAGCCTCAAATTGCCGCCTGATACCCGCAGCTACGCGCCCTGCAAACTCCCGCATGCAAGGCAGACGCTAACCACCTGCATGCAATTCAATACAAGATAGTTCAACAGCACCTGCTATCAGCGCAGGCTCAACAAGCGCCGGTATGCCGAACGCAAACAAAGGAGGCTTACCAGCAGCATAAAGCCCGTCCCCAGAAGAGCCGGCACCCAGTTCACCTGCTCCCCGCTCTGCAATAAGCGTACCCAGGAAGCCAGGGGCAAAGCCCCCACCACCACGGCCAGCACGACCCACACCACCGCCACCGCCACAGTACGCGTTGCGCGCTGACGCGTGCGCGTGGTAGGAAATGGACGCAGCGGCTGCTCATCATCCTTCTTCTTACGGTATTTGCCACCCATACTGTCTCATACTCTAGCACAATAATTTACGTTGGCAAGCATATTTCAACGCTTTTTCATACCAAAATGAGCATTTAGCCTTGAAAATCGGGGATTTTTCGTTAAAATACGCCGCACGCAATGATTGCAAGCTGCAAATCATTATCTGAAACCTTCAACCAATACAACATATAGTAACTATGGCTAAACTCACTGTACGCGACCTCGATGTCGCCGGCAAGGAAGTGCTCATGCGCGTTGACTTCAACGTGCCCATGAAGGATGGCAAGATTACCAACGATGCCCGCATCGTGGCCGCTCTGCCCACCATCAAGTACCTGCTCGAGAACGGCGCCCGCCTCGTTCTCTGCTCCCACCTGGGCCGCCCCGAAGGCACCGGCTACCAGGCTGAGTTCTCCCTGGCTGCTGCCGCTGAATGCCTCTCCGGCCACCTGGGCAAGCCTGTTGTGTTCGTTCCTGAGACCATCGGTGAAGCCGCTACGGCTGCCCGCGCAGCCCTGAAGGACGGCGACGTGATGCTGCTGGACAACGTGCGCTTCGACAAGAAGGAAAAGAAGAACGACCCCGAATTTGCCAAGGCTCTGCTGGGTGATGCCACCCTGTACGTGAACGATGCTTTCGGATCAGCCCACCGCGCCCACGCCTCCACTGAGGGTGTAACCCATTTCGCAGAAAAGTCCGCCATGGGCTTCCTCATTGAGCGCGAGCTCGAGTACCTTGAGGGTAAGCTCAGCGCCCCCGAACAGCCCTTCGTGGTCATCATGGGTGGTGCCAAGGTTTCCGACAAGATTCAGGTGCTCTCCAAGCTCATGGAGAAGAGCCAGACCTTCATCATTGGTGGCGCCATGGCCAACACCTTCCTGGCAGCCCAGGGACACGATGTAGGCAACTCCAAGATTGAGGCCGACAAGCTCGACCTTGCCAACCAGATTCTGGCTGATGCCAAGGCCAAGGGCGTAACCTTCGTCCTGCCCGCCGATACCCGCTACTCCTTCAAGTTCGAGGAAGGTGCAGAAACCTTCTGCACCGCTCCCTGGGCTGAGGGTGGTTCCGTTCCTGCAGATGGCATGGGCATCGACATCGGCGACAAGGCCATTGAGGAATTCTGCGGCATCATCAAGGGCGCCAAGACCGTACTCTGGAACGGCCCCCTGGGTGTATTCGAGCTTGACTCTTTCGCCAAGGGCACCAAGGCTCTGGCTGAGTGCCTTGCCGAAAGCGGCTGCACCTCCATCGTGGGTGGTGGTGACTCCGTGACCGCGGCCAAGAAGTTCAAGGTGGCTGATAAGCTCTCCTTCTGCTCCACGGGTGGCGGCGCTTCCCTTGAGCTGCTGGAAGGCAAGATTCTGCCCGGCATCGGCTCCCTGAGCGAGAAGTAATATCCTGATACCATTTCTTCTACCCCCAGGTAGCCCTGCATTCCAGGGCTGCCTGCTTTTATTTTATGAAAAAGCTATTCACCAGTCTGCTGATTCTCCTGGGACTTTCCTATGCACAGGAAATGACAGAAAGTCCCGCTGAGAGCAATTTCTTTGTACGCGGCATCCAGAATGAGGTTGACACCTGGAATAAACATTACCGTGACACCCCGGTTGAGGAACAGGCCTCCATGCCCACATTCCTGGAGAATATAAAAGTATTCTACAAGAAGGAACTGTACGAATACGCAGCTACGCCGCGCACCGATGCCGAGCCCATCCACCTGATTCAATCACTGGAACCGGGAATTGAGACTGTTTTCCAGCACCTCTCTAATTATTATGCCCTTCTGGAGCAATACGGGCAGGCGTGTTTCGGCATTACCCCCGATACCGCAGAGGATGATATACCTGCAGGCTATGAGGACTATATCAGCACCATCCAGGATGAATGTGCCTACCTGGCTATGCTCATCCTCAAGCACTGCGTATGGGGTGGTGGGGATACGGCACTCATTGGAACCGATAGGCATTTCTCCCGCGTTTTCGAATGGGCAAAGGAGCACCTGTATTCCATGCCCCACCTCCCGGAACCTCCCCAGAATCCTGCTACGGCACGTGTTTCTGACAAGCTGGGAGAGAATGACATGACCCAGTCTGCCATCAACTTCAGCTTGCAGGAGCCGGAAAAGTTGGCCATGCACCAGGTATTTTCCTACACCAACCTGCTGGCTAACATGCACATGTACGGTAAAATCTGCCCGCTTCTTGAACTTTCCTTGTACCTGCCAGAAGAACAGGAGGAAATCTGCAATTTTGAACGCTCAGCCTCTCTCATCATCGCGCAGCAAGATGAGTGGAGCCGCCTGGTGAACTTCTGCTTCTCTGAATTCTTCATGCCGGAAAGCCTCGGCATCTACGGAACCGGCAGTGGCGTTCTGACCAGCGAGCTCGTGAACCGCCAGATGGCACTGCTCAACTACCTCTCCGGTGATTTGTTCTATGAAAAACCCAAATCAGAAGAGCCCCATACCGCCGGTGCAGCAGATGAAGCTGCGGCTTGCGACACAGCCCTCCAGGACGAGAGCTCCACAGGGTCTGTGGTAAAACCAGCCTACATTCTGCCCCCTCTCTTCATACTGGTGGCACTGCTTGTAAGCTGCCTGCTTACGCCAGGTATCCCTAAGGGAAAATAAGCCCACCGCCACCAGCAAGTTCTGTAACAGCCCCCGCTCCACGCCAGAGCGGGGGCTGTTACCATACCGCTCTTTAGTTCCTGCCTATTATTATTTTCTGTACATTGCAGCAAGCATAGGCTAGTATGCAATCGTCATGAAGCTCACTTCTTACCTCCTCACCGCATGTCTCGCAGTGGCTGGCTTGCTTGCCCCTACCCCCGCCTCGGCCGCCCCAGCTGGCTCCGGCAAGAAGGTCTCAAAAAAGGACAAGCAGAAGAAAAAGAAAAAAGATAAGAAAGCGAAGGATAAAAAAGCAAAGAGCAAAAGGAAAGCGGATATTCTTTCCCTGCTCCAAGCTCCTGTTCTGACAGATGCAGACCTCAAAACCCCATCTACCGAGCACCGCAAGCAGGCACAAGATAGGTTGAAGAAACTGGGCATCACCCCAGCTGGTTATGCAGAAGCAGTGAAATTGACTGTCATTGAAGGCTCACCCGCCATCCTGCAATGCCTCCTTCTCGTCGGCCTGGAGCAGGACGCCCTGAACAATGCCTTCGACATAGCCATCTCCTGGTGCGGCACCGTAAACACACGACTCAACGAAAACCGGATTGCCTGCGCCAAAATGCTACTGGAGGCAGGCGCCTATGCGGACGAGCTCACCCCCGGGCACCTGCTCGCTTGCGACAACCGCGAACTGGATGCCCTGGTCCGCCAGGCTCCCCAGTTCAAAACAGACAACAGCCTCCTTTCAGCCTGCCGTTCCGGCGATATAGAAGCCGCTAAAAAAGCAATTGCGGCTGGTGGGGACGTTTTGCAACTCATCAACAACAAAACTCCCATCTTCTTCACTTCCATCGAGAGGGATGATGCAGAAATGTTCATGTTTTTAACAAAGGAAATGCTTACCCATCCCTCTAAAAAGTTTCCCCGTACTCCTGACATGGAAGAACGATATTATGGCGAGTTGGTAGCCGTTGCGGCTCAGAACAACGCTATAAATTGCGTCAAGGCTCTATTGGACCGTGGCATGAAGCCCCACTGGCTGGCGGATGCCCTCAAGCGCTGCGTAAAAGCCAAACCCAACCCCATCCAAGTTCCCCGGCCGGAATGCGTCCAGATGCTGATTGAAGCTGGCGCATGCACCGATGCAACCAAACCGGAAGCACTGGACTACCTCATTCTGCATGGTTTCGCCAAGGGCATCACCACCCTGTGTCCCGGCAAGGATTCAACGCCTGCCCATCTGAACCCGCTCATCCCCGCCATCGCGGCAGACGATGCCGCCCGGCTACACGAGCTGCTCCAGAATAAGAAAATCACCCCCAACGATATCATCTGGACTTCCCCACAAGCAGAGCACACGCCCCTGAGCTTCTCGGCAAAATGCGGCAGCAC
This sequence comes from Akkermansia sp., assembly GCA_045538105.1. Classification (GTDB taxonomy): domain Bacteria; phylum Verrucomicrobiota; class Verrucomicrobiia; order Verrucomicrobiales; family Akkermansiaceae; genus Akkermansia. The sequence continues at coordinate 3,268 of JAZSQS010000047.1, read as the reverse complement.
CAAATGCGTCGAGCTCCTCCTCGCCCAGAAAGGCATCGATATCAACCGCAAGGTTAAAATATACACCTGGAACAACAGGGAGCAGCAGAACTCTCCGCTCTGCATTGCAGCCCGTAGCGGCCATGCAGATTGTGCCAAAGCCCTCATCAATTCCCCCAAGCTTGATTTGAAAGACACTGACAATCTGGCCGAAATCCTCGCCAGCAACGACCAGGAGCTGGTAAGCCTTTATCTCAACCGCCCCGGTATCGAGCTGAACACCCCCCTGAAGGATACCCCTGTACCCATGTGTCCCCTGAGCAACTGCATCGGAGGCCGTTTACTTTCCAGTTTCCTGCAGCTGGTTAATACGAAGGGAATTGACCTGAACAACCCGGCAAACGGGACTACGCCGCTCCATGTGGCAAGCGGTACGGGCAATACCTTTGCCGTGCAGGTTCTGCTGGATAAAGGCGCCGACCCCAACGCGAAAAATGGCCAGGGTCTCACCGCCATTGCCAATCTCAACAAATATGGAGACAGTCTTCTACTGCCCAGATTTCCAACCTTCCGCGACGCCCTGAACACAATGTCTCCAAGAAAGGATAAACTCATCTTCGAGAAATGCATCCAGCTCATCTCCGCCGCAGGTGGTACTGAGTAAGCCTTTCCCCCTGCACCACAACGCAGCAGACTTGACGCCTCCTCTCCGTAGTGGGTGGGCATACATTAACCTTGCCCGCTCAGGCAAAGTGTGCTACCCTCTCCCCGCGAACTCATTGGGCAATCTTATGATTATTCAGAACGAATTCATCAGCATTGATATCCAGACCGCTGGCCGCCGCCTGGCCAGTGTCCTGGTGCAAGATAAAGTGAACGGCCGCAGCTACGACCTGGGGAAGGATGTCTTCTGCATCCTGCTCCAGGAAGCCATGACGGATGAAGCATGCTCCAAGAAGGAATACACCGATGTATGCCACCCCCTCACTGCACAGGATTTGATGTGCGGCGAACTGAGCTGCACAGCAATTGCCGCCGATGCCGGCGCCCGCCGCCTGGCAGAGCGCCGCGCAGGCCAGCGCGTTTCCCTGCCCTTTGCCGTCACCACAGACGGTTACCAGCTCGAATGGTGGACAGAATTACGCGAAGGGCAGCCCTACTTCCGCTGCGGCCTCAACATTGAACCCAGGCAGTTTGCCATGCCCGCCCGCAAGCTTACCCTGCTCAACATAGCCGCCCCGGAAGCCCGCGTAGAAGGCAGCGTGAAGGGAGCCCCCATCGTGGCCGCCGGCAACCGCCTGTTCGCAGGCGTGGAAAGTCCGCTGGGCAAAGGAGAAATTACCGAAGCGGGCTTTGCTTGCTCCCTGGAGCGCACCACCCACCTGCCCAACCGCACCACCAGCCGCATTTCTGCCGTCATGGGCTTCTGCCAGCCGGGGCAGCTGCGCCGCACCTTCCAGCTGGCCTACCTGAACGAAGAGCGAGCCCGACCCTACTTCCCCCTGCTCAATTACAACACCTGGTACGATATCGGTTACTTCACCCCCTACACCGAAAAGGACGCCATGGATACCGTGCGCCTCTTTGGTGAAGAACTCGTAGCCAAGCGCGGAGCCGTCCTGGATTCCTTCCTCTTCGATGACGGCTGGGACAACACCGAAACCCTCTGGCAGTTCCACTCCGGTCTGCCCAATGAGTTCCGCGAGGTCCGCAAGCTGGCCGAAAGCTACGGCGCCCAGCCCGGCGTGTGGTTCTCCCCCTGGGGTGGCTACGGGCAGCCCAAGCTCAACCGCATTGCCGCTGCAGGAGAAACCTATGAAACGAACGAGCGAGGCTTTGCCCTCTCCGGCCCGAAGTACTACGAGCTCTTCCGCGATATGTGCCTGCACATGATTCGCGAAAACGGCGTGAACCACTTCAAGCTGGACGGCTGCTCCGGCATGGCCGACCCCGCACCCGGCTCCCGTTTCGGCTCTGACTTCGAGGCCGCGATTTCCCTCATTGATGACCTCCGAGCCGAGCGCCCGGATATCTACATCAACCTGACCACCGGCACCTGGGCCAGCCCGTTCTGGTTCGGCATTGCAGACTCAGTCTGGCGTGGCAACTGGGACCACGATTTCTGCGGCGAAGGCACCAGCCGCCAGCAGTGGATTACCTTCCGCGATGCCATGATTTATGCCAACAACGTGAAAATCTCCCCGCTCTGCCCCATCAACTCACTCATGACCCACGGGGTTATCTACAACAAGGGCGCCCGCGGCCTCACCACTACAGAGGGGAATGACCTGGCCGATGAAATCTGGAGCGGCCTGGGTCTGGGCACCCAGATGCAGGAACTCTACATCACCCCCGCCATGATGCAGCCGCACGAATGGGACACCCTGGCCGCCGCCGCCAGGTGGACCCGCGCCAATGCCTCTACCATGGTAGACAGCCACTGGGTAGGTGGCGACCCTGCCGCGCTTGAGGCCTACGGCTTCGCCTCCTGGAGCCCGGAAAAGGGCATTCTGGTGCTGCGCAACCCCGCCGCCCGAGAGCAGGAATTCAGCTTCGACCCCGCCGCGGTCTGGGAACTGCCGCTGGGTGCCCCGCTGCGCTACACACTCAGCTCCCCCAAGGGTGACACCCTGCCCGCCACAGTCGAAGCCGGCAAACCCATCACGCTCAGGCTCGCCCCCTTCCAGGTGCTGGTGATTGATGCGTTACCGAACTGAGATTCACCTCACCCAGGGAACAGCATCCGCAAAAAAACTGAATTCTTCTTATTACCGGGCTGCCCGTTTTGATGAAACGGACAGCCCTGGTACATATCAGGAGCACAATATAGTCCGCGATTACCTGATGTCATATCCGGCAATCCGTGGCATACAGGCTGCGACGCAGCACATAAGGCTTGATTTTCGCGCACGCGTAGCGTATAGTCGCGCGCGACATGTCCGAACGCAAGAATCCGTATCCTTTTGATATCTTTGAACCCAAGTGGCAGGCCACCTGGGATGCAGAGAAAACATTCAAAGTGCTCAACCCCGGCCAGGAGGGGTTCGATGCCGCCAAGCCCAAGTGCTACATCCTGGATATGTTCCCCTACCCGAGCGGGGCGGGGCTGCACGTAGGCCACCCGGAAGGCTACCCCGCCACCGATATCGTGAGCCGCTACAAGCGCATGACCGGCTACAACGTGCTGCACCCCATGGGCTGGGACACTTTCGGTCTGCCTGCCGAGCAGTATGCCATCAAGACAGGCCAGCACCCCAGCATCACCACCTACGCCAATATCGACACGTTC
>JAZSQS010000044.1:0-98099 GCA_045538105.1 Akkermansia sp. | reverse complement strand
CTTGGCTCACAGAACGACATGGCTACGATCCGACTTCCCCCTTTCTGTTCTGGCGTCTTGTGCCCACGCAATCATACCCCTCTTCCCTAATACCTTGCAGCATCGCAGGCAAAAGAGCCGGAGGATCCTGCAGATCCGCATCCATGACAGCAACCCAGTCTCCCTTGCTTGCCGCCAAACCGGCTATAATAGCTCCTTCCTTCCCAAAATTTCTGGAAAAAGATAAGTATCTAATACATGAATATTCCTTTTTCAGTTGACGCATGGTCTTAAGCGTCTCATCCTTGCTGCCATCATCAACCAGAATAATTTCAGTCGCCACATCTTCAAAGGTTGAAGTAACCTTGAGCGTTTCCTGCACAAAAAGAGGGAGCGTATGCATCTCGTTATAACAAGGCACAACAAGACTGAGTAAGTAGGTTTTATCGGGCTGACTCATGATAATAGAGAAATGATTATTAGGTATATAGAAGTAAAACTGTTTTTGGGAACATTTACGCCTTAACTCGGCTCATTGTACTCTGATGACGAACACGAGTCGAAGATATCGCATTACTTATGCGATGTACAGAAAAAAGTGAAAAAACATGACTTTCCAGCCTATAGTCATGAAGAGCTGAAAGAGTCTGTTTTAAGGAAGGTATTCGTAAAACTTTGATTTTAATTTATTATGAGTATTTTTTCACATCGCTTATGTAATCTCCCCCAAAAAACGTTGTCCATCTTGCACAGAAATCATCAAGTATTCACATTTCAGCACCTCTGCCATGCATATTATGATCAGAGCTATCACAAACGGTATTTCACGCGCAATTGAAAAAAATAAAGTCCTCCGAACATTCGTTTTTCATACAGTCCAGTCTTGCCCGGGAGCGTAAAATATGCTACCCTCGGCGGCGCAATATTATGATTATTCAGAACGAATTCATCAGCATTGAGATTCAGCCCGCCGGCCGCCGCATGGTCAGCGTGGTGGTGCAGGACAAAGTAAACGGCCGCAACTACGATTTCGGCAAGGACATCTTCTGCCTCCAGCTGCAGGAAGCCAGGACCGATGAAGCCTGCTCCAAGAAGGAATACACCGACGTATGCCAGCCCCTCACAGCGCTGGATCTGATGTGTGGTGAACTGATTTACTCAGAGATTGCAGCCGATGCCACCGCCCGCCGTCTCGCAGAACGCCGCGCAGGCCAGCGGGTCAGCCTGCCCTTTGCCGTGACCACGGATGGCTACCAGATAGAATGGTGGGTAGAGCTGCGCCACGGGCAACCGTATTTCCGCTGCGGGCTCAACATCGAACCGAAGCAATTTGCCATGCCGGCTCGCAAGCTCACCCTGCTGAATATCACCGCCCCGGAAGCCCGGGTGGAAGGCAGCGTGAAGGGCGCCCCCATTGTAGCCGCAGGCAACCGCCTTTTTGCGGGTGTGGAAAGTCCGCTCTGCAAGAGCGAAGTGACGGAAAGCGGCTTTGCCTGCTCGCTGGAACGCACCACCCACCTGCCCAGCCGCACGGTGAGCCGCATATCCGCCGTCATGGGCTTCTGCCAGCCCGGGCAGCTGCGCCGCACCTTCCAGCTGGCCTACCTGAACGAAGAACGCGCCCGGCCCTACTTCCCCCTGCTCAACTACAACAGCTGGTACGATATCGGCTACTTCTCCCGCTACAACGAGCAGGACGTGCTCGATACCGTGCGCCTGTTCGGCGAAGAACTGGTTGCCAAGCGTGGCGCAGTGATGGATTCTTTCCTCTTCGATGACGGCTGGGACAACACCGAAACCCTCTGGCAGTTCCACGATGGCCTGCCCAACGAATTCCGCGAGGCCCGCAAGCTGGCTGAAAGCTACGGCGCCCGGCCCGGCGTGTGGTTCTCCCCCTGGGGTGGCTACGGTCAGCCCAAGCTCAACCGCATAGCCGCCGCGGGTGAGACATACGAGACCAACGAGCGCGGCTTTGCCCTCTCCGGCCCGAAATACTATGAACTCTTCCGCGATATGTGCCTGCACATGATTCGCGAAAACGGCGCCAACCACTTCAAGCTGGACGGCTGCTCCGGCATGGCGGAGCCCGCCCCCGGCTCTCGCTTCGGTTCCGATTTCGAGGCCGCCATCTCCCTCATTGAGGAACTGCGCGCCGAACGCCCGGATATCTTCATCAACCTCACCACCGGCACCTGGGCCAGCCCGTTCTGGTTCAGCATTGCAGACTCCGTGTGGCGCGGCAACTGGGACCACGACTTCTGCGGTGAAGGCACCGACCGCCAGCAGTGGATTACCTTCCGCGATGCCATGATTTACGCCCACAACGTGAAGATTTCCCCGCTCTGCCCCATCAACTCCCTCATGACCCACGGCGTCATCTACAACAAGGGTGCCCGCGGTCTCACCACCACCGAAGGAAACGACCTGGCAGATGAAATCTGGAGCGGACTGGGGCTCGGCACCCAGATGCAAGAGCTCTACATCACCCCCGCCATGATGCAGCCGCACGAATGGGACACCCTGGCAGCCGCCGCCAAATGGACCCGCGCTAACGCCGCCACCATGGTCGACTCCCACTGGGTCGGCGGTGACCCCGCAGCTCTGGAATGCTACGGTTTCGCCTCCTGGAGCCCGGAGAAAGGCATTCTCGTGCTGCGTAACCCCGCCGCCCGTGAGCAAGAGTTCAGCTTCGACCCTGCGGCCGTATTTGAGCTTCCGCTGGGCGCCCCCCTGCGCTACGCACTCAGCTCCCCCAAAGGAGACACCCTGCCCGCCACCGCTGAAGCCGGCAAGCCGACCACGTTCAAACTTGCCCCCTTCCAGGTGCTTGTCATCGATGCGCTTCCAGCCTAAGTCCACGCGCAGCGTGGATATCGTCCGGCAACGCCGGATATTGCCCACCGCAGGTGGATTTCGTCCCCGCCCCCAGGGCGGGGATTTCGTTTTCTCATGAAGCAGCACACAGAATTCTCCCCATTCATCGGGAAACTGTCATCCCCAAAACAATTATTCTAACCCCTTGCCTATCAGCAGAACGCGCGGCAGAATAGCAGCGTTATGACAACACTCCGACTCATCATCCTCGCCGCCGCCGCACTCTGGCTCTCCGCCTGCAGCTTCGATGCCAGCATCTCCACCCCGCATCTTTCCCGAACGACTTCCTCCAATTAAGCCCACGCGCAACGTGGATATCGTCTTGCCGCAGGCAAGATATCGACCCCGCCCTCAGGGCGGGGATTACGTTCTCCAGTCAAGCAAACCCTCTTACTTCCCCATTCATCGGGAAACAAGCCACCAGCGCCTTTCCTATCAACAAAAACCTCCCGCTGGTCGAACTCACTCGTCAATCGTCAATTCTCCTTCAGCCACCGGCTGAAGGATTGCGCCCACTTCAGGGAAATTCCAGGCAACTCAGCCAGCTCCTCCGGGCTGTGGGAGCGGATACCCGGCACAGTGTGGAAACGCGCCAGCAGCAGTTCCTTGCGACGTGGCGTCATCGTTGGGTAAGCATCCAGCTTACTCTCCCGCACACGTTTCCGCACCAGCAGCTCATTGTAATTATTCGCAAAACGGTGTGCCTCATCGCGCAAACGCTGCAGCAAGCGCAGCGCTCCGCACTCATGGCTCAGCACCAGCGGCTCCGCCTGCCCCGGCAGGAAAATCTCCTCATCGCGCTTCGCCAGCCCCACCACCGGCATCTGCTGCAAACCAATCTCCGCCAGCACCTGCACCGCGATGGCCAGCTGTCCCTTGCCGCCGTCCACCACCACCAAATCCGGCACCTTGATAGGCGCCTTCCCCTCACGAGCCAGCCCCTTCAACCAGGCATACATATCAAGCCCCTCCGGCTTATCAAAAAGCGCACTGCTCTCATTCACAATGCGAGAGTAACGACGGCGCACCACCTCCAGCATGGAAGCAAAATCATTCTGTCCATCCACCCCCTTGATGCGGTAGCGGCGGTACGCCGCATTATCTGGGCGGCCATTCGTAAACCGCACCATGCTCGCCACAATATGGTTGCTCGATAAGTTCGAAATATCGAAACACTCCATCACCGCCGGCGGCTGCGGCATCCCCAGAGCCCCGGCCAGCTCCGCTAGGTCACGGTCCGGATCCACCGTGCCGGGCAGGTCCGGAGCCCGGCGGGCAAAACGCCGCGCCGGTTCCAAAGTTTTGATGATATTCTCCCGCACATCACGCAAGCGAGCCGCCTGCTCAAAATCCAGCGCATCCGCCGCGGCCATCATCTCCTGCGTCAGCGCATCCAGATGCGCCTGGCGCCCGCGACCCTCCAGCAGCCCCAGAGCCGCATCAAACTGCTCGCGGTACTCCTCCGGAGAAATGCGCCCCACACACGGCGCCGAGCAATGGCGAATCTCATCATCATGGCAATGGCGGTACTGCTCCTCCCCCGGATGGCGGCAAGTACACGTCCGCAAGCGGAAACGGTGGTTCAGCCACTCCACCGTCTCCTTCAGCGCCGTAGCATGCACAAACGGGCCAATGTAGCGTGCGCCGTCATCCTTCCGCAGCCGCACCAGCGAAAAGCGGGGGAACTCCTCCTGGCGGCTCGCCCGCAGCAGATAATAGCGCTTATCATCCCGCAGCTGCACATTGTAGTGCGGCCGGTACTCCTTAATCAGCTTCTGCTCCAGAATCAGCGACTCCTGCTCATTCCGCACCTCATAATAATCAAAATCCACAATCGCCGCAATCAACGCGCGAGTCTTACCATTCTCTAGCGTTGCGCGCGATGGCGAAAAATAATTCGCCAACCGCCGGTGCAAATCCTTCGCCTTCCCCACATAAATCACGCCACCGCCCTCCCCCTTCATCAGATAAACCCCAGGGCAGTGCGGCGTCCCCCGCCACTTCTCTTTCAGGTTCACACCCGCCATACCTGCATCTTAGCAAAAAGCCATCCCCGAATCAAGCAAACTCCCGAACCCGGATGCCCCGCCCAAATATTCAATAGCCAATCGACATTTGTCAATCGTCAATCCCAAAAGTCGGTGTAGCATAAATATGCCTGATTTTTTTCTGTACAAATGATACAAATTCAGCTAAAATCAGGACTGGTTTTGGCCCCCTGTTCTTCAAATAAAAAACGGGGCAAGCCAGCCTCTGATAACTCTGACTCAGCCATGAAAAAATCCCTTTTCCTTTCCCTCCTTCTTACCGCAGGTATGCACGCACTGCATGCAGCAGACGCGGAGAAGGAAACCATCACCCTGACCAGTGACAAGGTTTTTTCTGAAACCTTCACCGAAACCGAACCGGGCAACGGAATGTTCTACTCCAACGCGAACGGAGTGGCATTCCTTGGCACCGGCACCACGCCCTATTACATCTCCAACGCAGATGACACCAGCTCCTACACAGACGGCATCTCCCTCTCCAAAGGCGGCGGCACCACCGTCAGCGTGGGCAGCTTCACGGGCGAATCCCACCTGGTAATCGGCAATGGAACCGATTCCCTTAGCGTCACCACAGAAAACAGCCTCTTCATTGGTGGCTATGGCTGGCACAACACCAACGGTTGGAAGGATAACGCCTCTCTCAACAGCAGTACCGAAGGAACCAAGGAGTTTGCCCCGCACAGCGGTTCCGTTACCGTAAACAAAGGCTCTACCCTGGAGGTCGGCACAGGTATCGGCTCTGCCTACACATCCATTGGCGGCACCCAGATTTACATTGGACATGGAGCCCAGGGCACCCTCACCGTTGATGGGGGTGAAGTCATCTCCAACGGGTTCATCGGTATTTCCACCAGCACACTCAGAGAAGATGATAACAGTGGTCTGCTCGAAATCAAAAACGGCGGCAAGGTTATCGTCAAAGCCCAGGCCGAGCAGTCTACAACCTACTACAACCAGATTCTTGTCGGCGGCAGCACCCAGGGTACCGGTTCCGTGGTCATCACCGGTGAAGGCAGTGAGCTTATCATCGAAAGCACCTCTACCAAAAACGTAAATAACGAGAATTTTATCAGTTTCTTCTCCATTGGCAGTGCAAACGGAAATGGTGACATGACCGTTGATAACGGCGCCACACTCACTGTCGGCACACCAGCAGATGGCACCACCTACGCCTACATCGGTGAAGCAGGTGATGGCTCCCTCACAGTGGGAAATGGAGGCACCGCCAACATCAACGCCTCTCAGGCCCTTTTGAGCTACAACAATCCAGACGGTTCCTCTACAATCACCGTAGAAGCTGGCGGCGAACTCAATCTGGGCAATGAAACCCAAGGCTGCAACACCTTCATGGGATACAGCACGGCAGACAACGCCTCCCTGATTATTGAAAACGGCGGCACCGCCAACATCAGCGGCAATGTCATGGTGCGATCCAGCGCGGCAGATGGCTCAGCTGCAGCCCTTCAGAATGACGGCACCATCAACCTCCAGGATTACGGTTCATACGGCACGGCAGCAGCATTGCACGTGTACGATGGCACGGCCATGGTGAACAATGGCACCATCAGCGATGGGTTCACCGTGCTGTACTCAGGTGCAGAAGCCTCTGGAACTGGCACCTTCAGCAACACCACTGTTAGCGGCGGCGCCACCCTCACCATCGGCACCATTAACGAAGACGGCTCCATCACCGCAGGCAGCCAGACCCACACCGGCAACCTCGAATTATTGGAAGGAGCCACCCTCACCTTCGCCATCGATGATTTGAACGGAGACAGCAACTCCATGCTCATTCTCAGCGATGGGGCCTCCCTCACCGTTGATGATGACGCCGTGGTGCGCCTCTATCTTAGCGATGCAGCCATCGAGCAGAGCAAAGAACTGGGAGATGATTTCAGCCTCCAGCTGGTCAGCAGCACAGAAGGCAGCGAAACCGCCCCCTATGTGCTCTCCAACATCGAAATCTACGACACGGACGGCCTCAAAGTGGAAGATGTAAGCTTCAGCGGGCAGGTGGACGAGAACGGCAATATCACCATCACCAACACCATTCCCGAGCCGGCTACCGCAACCCTCAGTCTGCTGGCCCTGGCAGCCCTGGCCGCTCGGCGCCGTCGCAAATAAATCAGGCACCATCCCGACCCGCTGCCTGGGCAGCGTTCATATCAGGAGCTTTCCACCCCGGAAAGCTCCTGTTTCATTACATCTTTGCCTAATCAGAAGAAGCAACGGCGTCGTTTCTGGGGAATGCCGTGCTTAGACATGTTGATTATTTTCACCTCCACTGTATACCCCCAGTCCTGCAAGGCATCAACTATCTCTTTTCGGACCACGCCGCCGAATGCATGATATATCTCCGCAACGTTCTCAATGATAACCACCTTGGGGTTAATGTACTTAACAAAATTAAGGTATGATTTGTATAGTTGGTTTCTCGGATCTTGTAAAAAGCGCCAGGATGCAGGTGTATTCTTTAAGAAACCTTGGCATGGGGGACCTCCTAAATGATATCTACAGCATCCTTACTTACGCCTAAGTCTTGCAGGATCACTTCCGGTGATGCTTCTGCTATATCTAGCTGAAAAGTCCGGGCTTCTTTGTGATTATGTGCGTAAGTTGCCAGCGCCTTATCCCAAATATCAATACCTGCTAAAATGCGAAACCCCTATTTGTGTAATCCCCAAGACATGCCGCCACATCCGCAAAACAAATCTAAAACGTTTATTTTGCGGATTGCTTGTAAATCATCGGAATTGCCTGCAGACATTGCAGTGGATATTATATCTAGCACGCAGCCAAAATCCAACGCTATAATTTGTCAGCGCCGCAACCATCAAGAAGAGCGCATTGACCTCAAAACGAACCTTTTTTTCTTTTCCGCTCATCATTAATTGCATGTAAGTATTATAGTGCTTCTAATTTTGAGGCAACCATAAAACTTCATCACCGCAGGCGAAACGGCGATTCCTCGTTGGGTTCGATTTTTTTTGAGGCAATGCGGAGTAACTTATAATTCGAGATTTCCCACTCTTTGGGCTTTTCAAGTGGGGATGAATGTGCTAGACTCTGCGGCGCAGCCGCAGTAGTTGGCTGGAATTATTTTTGTTATGAGCGACCCGAGCAAATTCCGCAATCTGGCTATTATTGCCCACGTAGACCACGGCAAAACCACGCTGGTAGACCAGCTTTTGAAAGCTGGCGGCACGTACCGCGAGAACCAGGAGGTGCAGGAGCGCGCCATGGACTCCATGGATTTGGAGCGCGAAAAGGGTATCACGATTAAGGCGAAGAACACCTCCATTCACTGGAATGATTACACCATCAACATCGTGGATACGCCTGGACACGCCGATTTCGGGGCAGAGGTGGAACGCGTGATGAAGATGGTGGATGGCGTGATTCTGGTGGTGGATGCTTATGAAGGTCCCCAGGCGCAGACGCGCTTTGTGCTGCGTAAGGCACTGGAGGAAGGATTGCTGCCTATCGTGGTGATTAACAAGATTGACCGTCCGCACGCAGACCCGATGAAGGTGCATGACCAGGTGCTGGAGCTACTGCTGGATTTGAACGCAACGGAGGAGCAGTTTGAGGCTCCCTTCGTGTACGGTTCAGCGCGTGATGGTTATTTCATGAACAGCCCGGAGGGCGAAGCTCCGGTGGATTGCTCGCCGCTGCTGCACCAGATTGTGAGGCATATTCCCGCCCCGCAGGATGCCGATCCGGACAAGCCATTCAAGATGCTCATTTCCAATATTGACTGGGATGACTACGTGGGTCGCGTGGCTGTAGGGCGCATCACCAGCGGCCGCGTGCAGAAAGGCGACACACTGCACCTTATCCACCAGGATGGTTCCCGCGTGCAGGCAAAGGTGACAAAGCTTTTTGAATACAGCGGTCTGCAAACGACTGACTCGACGGTGGGCGAGGCAGGCAATATCATTGGTCTTTCCGGTTTTGAGGATGTGGACATCGGTCAGACCCTGACGGCTGACCCGGAGGGCGAGCCCCTGCCCTTTGTGAAAATTGAGCCGCCAACGGTACAGATGGAGTTCAGCATTAATGATGGTCCGCTGGGAGGCCGCGATGGTAAGAACGTGACGAGCCGAGTCATCCGCGACCGCCTGATGCGCGAGATGCGCACGAATATCTCCATCAAGGTGGAGGATACGGATTTGGCGGGTGTATTCATGGTTTCTGCCCGCGGTACCATGCAGATTGCGATTCTGGTGGAACAGATGCGACGCGAGAATTACGAGGTGCTCGTCTCCCGTCCGAAGGTGATTGTGCGCGAGATTGATGGCGTGAATTGCGAGCCTTTCGAGACGGTGTTCATTGAGGTGCCGGATGACTGCGCGAATGGCACTGTGCGTATTCTGGGTAATCGCCGCGGTATTCTGGAGAATATGGAATCCAGCGGTAACGGCCGCACCACCATCCAGGCCACCATTCCCACGCGCGGGCTTATCGGCTTTGAATTCGAACTGGTCAACCTGACCAGCGGCCACGGCATTTTCTCCCATTTGTTCAAGGAATACGCCCCCTACGCAGGCGAAATCACCACCCGCCAGACCAGCACGCTTATTTCCATGGAAAGCGGCATTGCCCGTCCCTACGCCCTGCAGGCCATGGAGGAGCGCGGTTCTCTGTTCATCTCACCTGGTGATGAAGTGTATGAGGGCATGATTGTGGGTGAGAACCCAAAACCGATTGATATTCCGGTGAACCCAACCCGCGAGAAGCACCTCACCAACCACCGCTCAGCCACGAAGAATGATTCGATTCAGCTCACGCCGCCGCGCGTATTCTCACTGGAGCGAGCCATTGAATACATTGAGCCTGATGAGCTGGTGGAAGCCACGCCGCACTTCATCCGTATGCGTAAGCGCATTCTGGATGCCACTGAACGCAAGCGCTCAGAAATCCGCGCCAAGGAACTCTGATTCGTTCACCCCGTATCCCGCGCCATGTTCAGCGATATCATCAACTGGTTCTCTGGGCTTGACTACCTGGCTGGCTGCATGTATACCGCCGCTCTGCTGCTCTATGTAGCGGGCTTTCTGGGCGCTGTGCTGCCCTACCCCGGCTGCCTGGTCGCTCTGGGGGGCAGCGTGTGTTACGCCGTGGCAGAGGGTACCCCCTACCCCGCCTGGTGGGTCTGGAGCATTCTGGTGGTCCTGGCAATTTTCGGTACCCTGGCAGATAACATCACAACTGCACTGGGAGCACGCAAGTTCGGCGGCAGCAGGCAGGCACTCTGGGGCAGCATGATTGGCCTCCTTTTGGGGGCTTTGTTTGCGTTTCCTTTCGGCATCATCATCGGGCCTTTCCTGGGGGCCTTTACGGCTGAGCTGCTACTTCAGCGCAAGAAAGCCAAGGCCTCTGTCAAATCGGGTCTGGGTGCCACACTGGGGCTGCTGGCTGGGGTGCTCGCCAAGATTGTCATCATAAGCATCATGCTGGTTCTCACGGTAATGTGAGAGAGAGCGCGCGACTGAAGTCCGCAGGCTTCTACTTATGCATTTACACGCCCAGCGCATCAAGCGCCTGGCGGCAGATTGCGGCGGACCACTGGCCGGGCGCAGTAGGTGTATCTCCCAGGTAGCCGTAGATAAGGCAGGCGCCATGCTGGGCGTAGAGGAGGCGGCTGACTGCCCCCAGCGCCCCCATCCCCATGACCGTGGTGGTACCGGCGGTATGGCGCAGGAGTTCTACACCAGTCATCATGTCCTCAGCACGGTGCAGCCGGAAGGCAAACTTTGCCACTGAGGCCCCCAGGGCTCGGGCAAGTTGTTCCTTCTCTTGCAGGAATTCCAGCGAGGGGGTCTTCTCAAAATCATGAGCAGAGGCAATGATGGGGACTCCGGCAGCACGTGCTTCATCCACTAAATCCGGCACTTCTGCCAGCTGGGCAATCTCCCAATCCAGTGCAGCTGCCAGGGGCAGCAGGGTGCGGGCAATCAGCACGCGCTCTGCGGTGCTCATGGGGCGCAGGCCACCCTCACTCTCATGGCGCACAGTGACCAGCACCGGGCGGCAGCACTGCATCTGTGCCAGGGCAGCCCAATCGGTATCAGGCGGCAAGCCATCCGCACGCAGCTCCACCACATCGCAAGGTAAGTTTTCAGCCTTGCAAACTGCCTGCCAGGCCGCAAGGTCTGAAATGGAGCCCACTACCAGGGGGCGGTCAAAGGAAAGGCGCACCTGCATCTTCATGTCAGCAATTCTATACCAAGGATTGAGCTCTTGCAAGGGTTTATGTCGGACTTACCCGGTACCTTGACCGCAAAAAACACGCTTCGCGCCAAGGAGACTCATTTGGCGCGAAGCTTGGTGGTTTTGCCTTATGCTTTACTTGAGGAGGAGCTTGAATACTCCTGCCTGACCGCTGGCGGTACTGTATGAACCCGCAAAAACCGGCCCGACAATCTGCCCCTGCCAGGTGATGCGGCCTGAGCCCATTCCCGTGGTGAAAGTGACCGTGTTACCCTGGATGACTCCTTCCACGTGGGGAGCGGATACCAGGCGGGCACTATCCAGCTTGAGGTTACCGGTAACGTGGTTCCCTCTCCGGGACAGGCTGAGAATCATGGGAGATTTGACATCAACGGTCTGGTTATGGCACACGCCAACCCACGTTCCCATGGAAGCAGCCGGCATGTGTGGTCTGGGATGGTGATGATGCCGCGGGTGGTGATGGTGGCGGGGATGATGAGGTCTGTGCGGCCCCTGAGCCAGAGCAAAAGAAGCTGAGGCTATCACTGCGAGGGAGGCTATGAGGTATTTCATATTCAGATATTGATTAGAGAGTCAAGTCTGCTATACTGAAGAAGCTCACCGCAAACTCATTTTTTTGTAACAAAATGAGTTTTAATGAAAATCTCCGCAGCTATTCTGACACAAGCATTAGTATTCTGTCAATAAACTTTCACCAAAAAGTAAACATTGGTGACAAGCCACATCAATTGCCACACCCGGAAAGCCAGATGGCACACGGCTTTTCCCCTGAAACGCTGATTGTCATGCTTTGCTATTGCGTTATGAGCAGGAACATGGTAGCATGCGCGCATGGCACAGAGTTTCGAGGACGCAGTTGAGCAGATTCTGCAAAAAACAGATACCTACCCGGCAGACGCATACTTCTTTATCCGCGCTGCACTCGATGCCACCGCCGAGCGCTGCCGCAAAACCCCTGAAAATCCGCATCTTTCCGCAGAAGAGCTCTATTTCGGTTTCTGTGCCTACGCGCTGGAGGAATACGGTCCGCTGGCAATGGCGGTGATGGAGCAATGGGGCGTAACGGAATCCTCCCATGTGGGAGATTTGGTCTATAACCTGATTGCAGTAGGCGTATTCGGCAAGCAGGAGGATGACCGCCGGGAGCAGTTTGATGGGCTCACCCCGGTAGCAGATTTGCTGAACGCCCCATATGAAACCTTGAATACTCCCCTTTCTTCCCGATAAATGATGAACACGGAACAATGCATGCAAGGCAGCCAGCTGCGCTGGCCCGCAGAATGGGAAAAACAGGAAGCAGTGTGGCTTTCCTGGCCGCACCGTGATGACCTTTGGCAAGGGGGACTGCAGGAGCTGCACAGCCGCTATGCAGAGCTTGCAGCTGCCATTGCAGAGGAAGCTGAGGTGCGAATCAATGCCGCAGCTCCGCTGCACGCGGGCATCGAAAAGCTACTGCGAACCCGCGGGGTGCAGCGTTTCCGTTTGTTCGACCACCCCACGAATGATGTCTGGTGCCGGGATCACGGCCCCATTTTCACCCAGCGGCAGGATGGCGGCATGCAACTGGCTAACTGGACCTTTAACGCCTGGGGCGGCAAGTTTGCCCCCTGGAATCTGGATAATGAAGTACCCGAGCGCATCGCAGCCAGCCTGGGGCTCCCGCAGCTGACCAGCCGCATGATTCTGGAAGGCGGTGCCATTGAGGGAAACGGTGAGGGGCTGGTGCTCACCACAGAAGCAGTCCTCCTCAACCCGAACCGCAACCCCGGCTGCACCAAGGCTGAGGTGGAGGCAGAAATGCACCGAATGCTGGGAACCACGCATGTATTCTGGCTGGGAAGTGGTATTGAGGGCGATGATACCGATGGCCACATTGATGACATGGTGCGTTTTGTGAATGCGGAAGCCGCTGTTTCCATTGTGGAGCCAGACCCGCATTCCCCCCACTACCGCGCCCTGGCAGAAAATAATGAACGTTTACAGGACTTACGCACCCCCGCTGGTCACCGTGTGGAGATTATCCCACTGCCCATGCCAAAGCCTCTGGTGGCTCAGGATTGGCGCCTTGAACAACTGCCCGCCAGCTACGCCAACTTCCTGATTTGCAATGGCAGCGTCATTGTCCCCATCTTCATGCAGGATAAGGAGGATGACCGCGCCCTGGGCATTCTGCGCGAGGCCTTCTCTGGTCGCCGCGTAGTGGGCATTGATGCACGGCGTTTGGTAATTGAGGGAGGAGCCATCCACTGCATCACCCAGCAGCAGCCAGCCTAATTGCCAGTTCTCTTGTTTTCATAAAGAAAGCGGCTCCCTTACGGAGCCGCTCTTTTCATCAATACCCCTGCCACATATTGCGGGTGGCATCCAGCGGGATTTCCGCACCAGGAGCCAGCTTTGTACAATCAAAGGTGGTTCGCCAGCGGTAACGCAAACCGTTGGGCTGCACCATGAGAACATCTATTCCCTGCTCACCCTTGCCCAGATTCTGGCGTTCGGTAATCTCTGTGAAAGGCATGTTCAGGGTGTACGTGCAGTATCCCTCAGCATCAGGTTCACCCTGTCGGGTGGCACAGAAGGCCACGCAATCGTAATCCAGGTTCACGCCATAAGGTGGTGCCTGGAGCAGCGCATTCACGTAGGCCGTATTGTTACAGCAAATGCTCAGCTCCAATCCCCTCCCTGTATAACGGAGGGATGAAGACTTAATCTCCGGCTTAGGGCAGGAAGCGTAGAACTCCGTCTTATCCCCTGCGGGGGCAAACACTTGGCAACGGTCCAGAATGCGGGCTGAATTCAGCGTCAGATATGTCGGTCTCATGCCAAAGGTATAATTACCAGCTCCCATGAGTGGGGTACCCATGGCGGCCATATCAGTCACAGTCCCCTCATTGTGCGGCAGGTTCAACCCATGACCAAGCTCATGAGCCAATCCGCCAAGCCATTTGGTCAGCAGGCGCCCCTCATGCGTATTCTGCCCCAGGTGCTTGAGGTCAAAGTGGGCATAGTCAAGAGCAAAACAGTTGCGCCCCAAGCCATAGAAGGGTACGCCTCCTGGGCTCATATCATTATTCTTATCATCGTAGAAAGTGGGCATTATCACCAGGATATGCTCACTCTTCAGCGAGCCGGGATTAGCTGCTGCCCACTCGCGGATATCTGCCATGCAGGGATTATGCCCCGGGCCATAGCTATACTCACGCGAGGGTAGCTTACCACGCACCACATGCAGCTTCACATTGCCATTCTCCAGGCGTTCCAGACCAAACGTACGGCCGGGGAAACCATTGCGGGCCATCTCCTTTGCATAAAATTGCTGAACGTAGAGCATCAGCTCGCTGAGTCGGCGCTCAAAATCTGCCACCGGCTGGTTGTCATTCCCCAGGAAATATACCACGTTAAGCGGAAACGCAGAGGGGGCAATTTCCACCGTTTCATCCAGTAATTCCCTGGCACGGTCAGAAAAATGAGCAGGTTCTCCCGCCATCACCAGTGGCATCAGCATACTCACAGCGGCAATGAAAGTTGTTTTCTTCATACCCGGATATTATATCAGACTCTATCTGCATCTGCAAGAAAAGAGGTGCTCTCACTGTGTGAGAGCACCCCTTCCCTGGTAAAATATGAACGCGTATCAGGCAGCCTTAACGGCGGCAATCAGCTTATCCTTGGTGGTCATGCCAGTAATGGTATTGACGACCTCTCCACCCTTGAAAATGATGAAGGTAGGCAGGGAGCGCACACCATAGCGCACGGCAATAGCCTGACCAGCGGGCTGGCCAGCATCCACCTTCACCACCTTTGCCTCAGCTCCCAGCGCAGCGCCAACCTGCTCCACGGCAGGCATCATCATCTTACATGTGCCGCACCAGGTTGCCCAGAAATCCACCAGGACCGGTACAGGAGAATTGAGGACCTCAGCCTCAAACGTGCTCTCAGTTACTTCTTTCAGTGCCATATTCTTTTATCTGTTTGTTGTGAGTTGCGAAAAAGCACCGCCAGGGGTTCAACCACCGGCGGTGCTGTGTTAGATATTCATGCGGTGGCAGTCTCGTTACATACAAGCCCGCAGACGAGCCACCAGGTTTTCCTTGGAAGTAGCACCCACCACGGTATCCACCAACTCCCCGCCGCGGAAGAACATAAGCGTTGGAATGGAACGGATGTTATAGCGGTTGCAGAGCTCCTGGGTGGTCTCCTCATCCACGTTGACCTTGCAAACCCTGGCCTGCCCTGCAAGCTCAACTGCAATCTGATCCACAATGGGGGAAATCATCTTGCAGGGACCGCACCAGGGAGCCCAGAAATCCACCAATACCGGAACGGGGCTTTCGAGAACCTCCGCTGCGAAATTGCTGTCTGTAATCTGTAATGCCATAGTGAGGTGTGAGATGCCCTGAGAAGCGTTTCCGTTGAAAAATTATTCTTCTTCGGACTCTTCCTCTTCTTCACCACCCTCTTCTTCAGAGGATTCCTCCTCAGCAGCGGCTTCTGCATCATCACTGCCACCCTCTTCCTCAGCGGGACTGCCCATCATGGACTCGGTCACGCGGCCGAAAGTGGTATCAATGGAATACTGCTGATAACCGAAGAAGAGCACGGCAAGCAGGGCAACCACCGTGACGATAAGCACCGTCGGGTGAGTTGGCTTCACCTCATCTTCCTCTTCAATCTCCTCAACAACCTTCTTCTTGGTCTTAGCTCCGGGCTTGGATGCACCAGCCTTGGCGCTGGACTTCATGCCGGGCTTGGAGGGTTTGGCAGTCTTAGGCAGCGGAGCAGTTGCCGTCGGCATAGCTGCTGTAGCAGTGGGGGCGGCGGTAGGAGCAACCGGAGTTGAGGGAGGAACCGGAGCAGCTGCTGCGGGAGCTGCCGGTGCAGCAGGGGCGGCAGGAGCTGCCGGTGCAGCAGGCATAATGGGGCGGGTCGGCACCTGCAGCGGCATGGTAGGAGTCATGCGCGGAGCGGTGGGAGGAACCGGAGCCACCGGGCGGGCTGGAGCCACCGGCGCGGCAGGAGCTGCCGGTGCTGCCGGTGCTGCCGGTGCAGCAGGAGCCAGAGGAACCGTGGCTGCAGCGCGGGGAGCTGAAGGGGGTACAGCGGCAGGGCGCGGAGCAATCGGGGCAGTAGGAGCTGCGGGAATTGCAGGACGCGGAGCCGTGGGCGGCACAGGGCGCGGAGCAACAGGGGGTACGGGAGCCGTGGGAGGAACCGGGCGCGGAGGAGTCGGAGGAAGAGGAGGAGTACTCATAACGTCAGTAAAGTCTGGTGCCGCCAAAGCGGATTTCTTTTATATTGCATTTTTTTTCTGCTTTTGCAAGCTGAAAACACTCTATGTGGTTATTTTTTTCATTTTTCCCGTATCAAAGGGCTATCTCATTTCACATTCCCAACCCACGGGCAGTACAAAGCCCCCTTCTCTCCCGGAGCAAAGGGCTGTTTCCAGCCGTGGTCAGGCTGAATGCCGATGAGGTTGAACAAGCGGATATCCCGCTTGCAGGATTGAATCACAGAGCGGGCGTAGGGTTTGATGCCTCCTTGCTCAAGCCAGGGCCGGTGACCGCCCCGGTAAGGCATTCTGAAATGGATAGAGTCTTTGGCATCCATAGCCAGGGCATGTTCAATGAGGGAACGAGCCTTGGCTGTCTGATTCCGGCGCATCTCAAACCGGCTCCATCGCAGCAGGTGGTATGCGTAGAGAGAAGGCCACCGGCCCAACCCCGTTGAGGGCATGCATTCGCCCGCATAGTTGCGGCGGTAAAGGCGTTCTGCCTCCTCAAACTTATCCTGCGAATCCAGGACCTCTGCCAGAATGACCACCGTGAACAACTGCTTCGGATTCGCCGCCAGCGCCATCTTGAGCAGGCGCTCACTCTCAGCATGGTCTACATTGTACTGAGGCAGAGTGAAGTAAACATCCATGAGTGCAGGGCTTGGGTACAACGGCATCAAATTACTTATGATGCTCCGGCGAGCCACGGCGTACTCATCCGCTCCGGAGGCACTCAGCGCATTGTACTCCCACTGTGCGTTCCATACAGGGTACAGTTTGGTGCCCAGCCAGGCAGCGCAGCCGCCAAGCCCACACCCCAAGAGCAGCAGTACGCATTTCCCAAACCCATTCTGCGCCCGAACTGGTATGATGGAAGAACGGCTCGATGAGTCCCAATTCCCCGAACGCCGGGTTGGTACAGGAGAAGCCATGACACCGCAAGCAAAGGCCGTCATGGACACCAGAGAAAAACTATGCCACGGAAAATCAGCAGCCGCATAGGCTGCAATCATTACCAGCACCAGCACTGCAACAGCAACAAAGCGCCGGCGCTGAACATCCACTAAATTAGACATAACAGTGCGACAGCCCTGCATCACATGCAGCACAATGATGGAAAGCACCAGTAGCAATCCGATAATTCCATAGTCAGACCACGCCTGAAGGTAATCATTATGGGCATAGTTCGGCAGGTACCATTCGTCATAGTACGGGATAATTTCCCATTCGGCAGCATTGGTACCCAATCCCCAAAGTGGGGCGTTCGGCAAAAACTCACAAATCGCAGACCATATCTTATACCGCAGGTGCGACTCGGTGTTATTGAAGAACTCAGCCACACCAGAACCAAAGAAGACATCATACAACAGCCCACCAAACGCACCCAGCACCACCACTGACATCACCAGATTCAGAACACTCTGCTTCTGCTCTGACCCCATGACCAGCAAGGTATTTAACAACCATATACCCAGCAAGCCCAAAGGAGCAATAAAAAACGGCACGCGCGTTCCGCAACAAAACGAAGCACACACCGCCCCCAGCGCCAGTGCCAGCAACCACATGCGCTTCGTCCCCCTACTCCCCCACAAAGCCCACGCACCCAGCGCTAACCCGCCGGAGACAAAGAAGAAGCCGGCAAAATTCTTGTAGATGAACAGAGCTTGGGGCAGGTTATTACTTCCCTCAGGCGTATGCGTGGCTCGCCCCAACCACTCCAAGGCAAACCACGGCTGCCGCACCATCCATAAAGCCAGCATGCTCAGCACCAGCGCAACACCTAACACCAGGCACACACCCTTGTAACGTTCATTCTGCGCTATATACACACCAGCAACATAATATACAAACGCAGCCAGAATCATGCCAGCCACTCCCCAGGAATCCACCACGGCATAACTATGCAGGCAGCGGATAAGGAAATATGCCCCGGCTCCCAGGGAACACCATGCCAGCACTGGCATACGCACCAACTTATACCCCGACAGAATTCCCACCATGACCAGTAACAAGACGGCCACCAGAGCCACACAGGCAGGAAAAGCGCTGAAGGAGTGCTCATCCACACCAGACATGGCATATATCCAGAGCATTCCCAACAAGCCCCCGGCCAATTGCCCCGGCAGACTTTCCGTAAATCGTTTTGCAGATTTTTGTTCAGCCATTTCCCCCATCATACCAGATACACCCAGACTCAGCAAGTCCCCGGTTCAAACTGACGCAACAAAAAAAGGGACAAGCTTTGCAGCTCATCCCTTTTCAAACTTTCCCGAACGAATGGGGTTAGGCCTCAACAGCGGCGGGGGTCACGGCAGCAGCCGGAATCTCCTCCTTGTTGGTGAAGTGCCACTTCACCTTGTTGCGCTTGCTGGCAGAACGAGCCTTGCGGCGCTTCTCATCCATGGGGCTCTCAAAAGCACGACGACGACGCATTTCCTCGAGGATACCCTCGGTGTCGAGCTTGGTCTTAAGGCGCTTCAGAGCGCGGTCGATCGGTTCACCTTTACGTACAGATACGGAACGCATGATTGTGTAATGTTGTTGATATATTGTCCGGGAACGGGGAGGCAAGATACAGCAATTGAATGTTCCTGTCAAGTTTTTTGTCACATATTTGCAAAAAATGCTGACAAACTCACCCCTTCCGGCACAAAATCCGGGCTTGCCAAGGAGAAAGCAAGCGTGTACAATGCGCGCGTGCCTGCGCCTCAACATCCACCTGTGTGCAACTTTGCCGAGCGCCCATATATCCTCTTCTGGGAAGTGACGCGCGCCTGTGCCCTTGCGTGCAAGCACTGCCGGGCCATTGCCCAACCCAAGGCGCACCCCGGAGAATTAACCCGTGAAGAAGCCTTAGACCTGGTAGACCAGATAGCCGAACTAGCACCGCCCATGCTGGTGCTCACCGGCGGGGATCCCATGATGCGACGGGATATTTTTGAAATCATTGAACGCGCCACCGGAAAAGGGTTGCGCGTAGCGCTGAGTCCGGCCGCTACAAACCGCCTCCTCAACACCGATTTCAACCAGCTCCGCGCTGCTGGGGTGGTCAGCATGAGTCTGAGCCTGGACGGAGCCACACAGGAAACACACGATGCCTTCCGCGGCGTTCCCCACACTTTTGAACGCACCCTGATGGCAGCCCGCATGGCAAAGGAGGCCGGCATCCAGCTGCAAATCAACACCACCATCTCACGCAGCACCCTCCCGGAACTTGATGGCTTCGTTGAACGCCTCATGCAAATCCAGCCAGATGTGTGGAGCGTGTTCCTACTCGTACCAACAGGACGCGCCACGCTGGAAGAATTACCCGATGCTGCCAGTCTCGAAACCCTCTGGAGCCGGCTGCTGGAACTGCGGCAGGAACTTCCGTTCGCCATCAAGACAACGGAAGGGCACCACTACCGCAGAGCCATCCTGCAGGCAGCGCGCTCTGCCCAGGTAGCAGCCCCACGGCACATCATTCCAACACGTGACGGTAAGGGCGTAGCCTTTATATCCCACATCGGCGAGATTCAACCCAGTGGGTTCCTCCCCCTCACGGCAGGCAATGTACGCACCGACAACCTGGCAGACATCTACCGCCACCACCCGCTCTTTGTACAACTGAGAAACGATGACGCCCTGGGCGGCAAATGCGGGCGCTGCGAATACCGCCACCTCTGCGGAGGCTCCCGCTCGCGGGCCTACGGCACCAGCGGCGACATGATGGCCGAAGAACCCCTCTGTAACTATATTCCACAAGTCCTGCGGGAAAACTCCACCCAACCATGATTAACATCACCAAACTCTGGACTGGCGCGACCCAGCCGGCAGACCACATCAGATACGGCCTGGCTCACCATCCCCACGCAGGCAACAACAGCACCGCCTCCTGCACCCCTACTTCCTCACGTGCCCGAAAGCCCATTGTAGTGTGGAATATCACCCGCACCTGCAACCTCCGCTGCGTGCATTGCTATGCAGACTCACACGCTGAGCGCTACCCGGGAGAACTCACCTGGGAGCAGTGCTGCGCCGTCATTGATGATTTGGCAGACTACCAGGCAAACGCCCTGCTCCTTTCCGGCGGCGAGCCCCTCCTGCACCCCCAGCTGCCCCAGATTCTGCAACGTGCCATCGACAAAGGACTCAAGGTCACCATCTCCACCAACGGCACCCGCATCACCCCTGAATACGCGCGCCTCTTCAAAGACCTCGGCGTAGCCTATGTTGGTATCTCCCTGGATGGTATCGGCGCCATTCACGACCAGTTCCGCGGAGTGCAAGGCGCCTTCAATGGCGCCATCCGTGGATTCAAGCTCTGCGAAGAAGTCGGGCAGAAAACTGGCTTGCGCCTCACCCTCACCCGCAACAATGTGCAAAGCATGGAGCAAATCCTGGACTTTATCGAACAGGAAGGAATTCAGCGAGTCTGCTTCTACCACCTGGTTCCCACAGGCCGCGGGGTGGATGTTGCCAGCCTGAAACCAGAAGAAGCGCGCGCCGCTCTGGATATGCTCATCGCTCGCGCCCAGGCCTGGCATGCCGCCGGTCAAACCCGCGAACTGCTGACGGTTACCCAGCCGGCAGACGGCATCTACCTCCTGCTGCGCCAGTTACGGGAAGGTCATCCCCTGGCCAAGGAAACCCTGCGCCTGCTCACCTGGAACGGCGGCGGCGCCAACAGTTCCGGTCGGGGCATCGCCAATATCGATCCCCAGGGAAATATCCACCCAGACCAGTTCTGGCAAAGCATCACCCTGGGCAATGTCAAAAAACAGAAATTCTCAGAAGTTTGGGAGGCCGCCAATGAACCCAGCGCAACCATGCTTCAGGAACTCCGCGGCAGTGAAGACCCGCTGGAGCGCCAGACCAAGCTGAGTGGCCGTTGCGCCACCTGCAAGCATTTCGCCCTCTGTGGCGGCGGATTCCGCACCCGCGCCGCATTCGCAAACGGCCACTGGTACGGCTCTGACACTGGTTGTTACCTAACCGACGAAGAAACCCAGACCGACATTTCCGAACTTTTGTAAGCTTTTTTCGCTTTTCCATGCGAAAAGTTTACTTTTTTGCTTGCAGCAGACGAAATGATGTGGTATTTCTGATTGCGTCATGAAGCGCTTACTCCTTTCTACAATTCTCTTAGCTCTGGCCGGCACGACGTATGCCGACATTCAGGCACCGCCCGCCTCAGAGTATACGGCAACCCGCAAGCTGGGTCGCGCCGTTGGTAACATTCTTTTCGCAGTGGAGGAAGTCCCCACCACCCTGATTCGCTGGAACTCAGCCGAAGGTAACTACGCTGGTTTCTCCGTTGGCGCAGTGGACGGTGTTGGCCGAACCCTCTCCCGCATCGGCTACGGCTTCTACGAACTGGTAACCTTCTGGGCTCCTACCTACAAGTGCACCTACAAGCCCTGCTACCAGGATTCCTGCGGTCGCAGCGGGCTCAAGGAATACAACGTATGGGGTGGCTTCTCTGAATTCCCCGAGGAACTCGGCTTCCAGAGCAAGTACGATTACACCCGTTCTTCCCGCGATTAATCATCACAGATTTCCAATTAAAGAACCCCCGGCTGCGACAGCAACCGGGGGTTCCTTCTTTTCACAACTAAAAAAAGCAAATTATCCGCGGCTGAGAATCTGAGTAAGCTCCAGCTGAAAAGCCTGCAACTCCTCCGGCGTAGGCTGGCCTTCCAAGGCATTCCACGCAAAGCGGCCAAGCTGGTCAATCTGCCACCCCCCGCGGGTACCGGACGCAAATTGCACCTTACCCGAAATGAGAGTACCGGGCAATGTCAAATCGTCCAGCGTCACCACTGGCTTACCCCCCTGCTCCGGAGCCCCCGGTACCGCAGGCTCCGCTTCCGGCTGGGGGGCAGGTACCGGCTCAGGCTTCTTCTCCTCAGCGGCCACCGCTGCGGCAATCTCAATGCCGTAATCCAGCAGGAGAAAGCGCACATCCATATAAGTCATATGAATACCGCATTCTGCTGCCAACCGCTTCTGGATTCCGTTCAAATCCACACCCTCTGCAGCCCATTGGCGCACCTGTTCAAGCTGTTCCGCACTCACCTTGCTCATGACTCCATGATACCGCCTCACCCGCCTTTTGCAAGCAGCAAGCGTGACTTACTCAAAAAACCCGCATTTGTTTGCTAAAACTAACATGCGGAAATACAGGCAATTCTCCTTACAGTGGCGACTTTAGGCTTGCACTTTACAAGAGAAAGGTGTTTAATGTCTACGCGTAACTGTGGCCGCAGGAGGCCCCGTATTCCCAGGTTATGAACACGACAAAATTTATACAAGTGCCTGATGTAGCAAGCGCTGCGATAGATTATCTGAAAAATGATGCAGATGACCGCGGTGAGCTGGTAACACTGAACGTAGGCCCCTCGCACCCGGCCACGCACGGCGTGCTGCGCCTTAAACTGGTGATTGACGGTGAGGAGATTGTATCCTGCGACCCGGTCATTGGCTACCTGCACCGAGGCATGGAGAAGATTGCAGAGAACTGCCACTACAACCAGTTTGTGACCTACACCGACCGCATGGACTACCTTGCCCCGATGAGCAACAACATTGCCTATGCCTGTGCAGTGGAGAAGCTACTGGGCTGGGAGCTGCCGGAGCGAGGTCAAGCCATCCGCGTGCTCTGCTGCGAACTTTCCCGCATTTCCTCCTGCTTCCTGGGTACGGGCGTATACGCCATGGACACCGGTGCCATGACCGCCTTCCTCTATGCGTTTGAAGAAAAGGAACGCGTGCACAACCTGTATGAGCAGATTTGCGGAGCCCGCTTCACCTCCAGCTACACACGTATCGGCGGCATGACCCGCGATTTACCCAAGGGCATTGAAAAACAGATTCTTGACTTCTGCGACAGCGCCCTGCGTACCGTGGATGAAATGGAGAAACTCCTGCTTCACAACAAGATTTTCATTGACCGTCTGGTTGGTGTGGGTGTCATCACCAAGGAAATGGCCCTTCAAAACGGCATGACCGGCAACAATCTGCGCGCCAGCGGCGTGCAGCGTGACCTGCGAAAGACCAATCCCTACCTGGGATATGAGAACTATGAGTTCGATGTACCCGTGGCAGAAGAAGGCGACTGCTACGCCCGCTTCCAGGTTCGCATGGAGGAAATCCGCCAGTCGGTACGCATCATCCGCCAAGTGATTGCCACCATGCCGGGTGGTCCCATCTGGGTACAGCTCGACAAGGGTATCCTGCCCAAGAAGGCAGACGCCATGCAGGGAATCGAGGAACTCATCCGCCAGTTCATGGTCACGACCGAATGCGTGAACGCACCAGCCGGCCAGGTATACTTTGCTGCTGAAAACCCGAAGGGCGAACTGGGCTTCTTCCTGGATTCGCAAGGCGGCGGCATTGCCAACCGCCTCAAGATGCGAAGCCCCTCCTACTGCACCCTTTCCATCCTGCCGGAGCTCCTGCCAGGCCACCTGGTGAGCGACGTAGGCGCCATCCTTGGCTCCTTCGACTTTGTGCAGGGCGAATGCGACCGCTAATCTCTAACCTCTCTCAACACGAAACCATTTTACCATGTCCGATACTCCCAACGCGATTGATGCCATCACGGCAGCCAAGCCCTCCCCTGGTGAGCAGCACTTCCCGAAATTCAAAGTGACGCCCTCCCTGGTGAAGGAAGCCAAGGCTATGGTTGCCCAGTATCCCGAAGGCAAGGAGCAGTCTGCCGTTCTGCCTATCATTCACCTGGTGCAGGAAAAATTCGGCTTCATCTGCGCCGATGCCATGCCCTGGATTGCCGAAATGTGCAACAGCACCCCGATTCATGTTGCCGGCATTGTCACCTTCTACCCCGGCATCCACACCAAGTGTCCCGGCAAGTACCATTTCCGCGTCTGCCGCACCATTGCCTGCTCACTTTCCGGTGGTGAGGAGCTCATCCCCTACATCTGCGAGAAGATTGGCGTGAACGCAGCCGACATGACTGATGAAGAGCCCATGCTGGTCAGCCCGGACGGTTTGTTCAGCGTAGAGCCGGTGGAATGCCTGGCCAACTGCGGATTCGGCCCCAACGTGATGGTGAATGACGTACTCTACTCCGAGGTCACCACCAAGAAGATTGACGAGATTATCGCCAAGTACCAGCCCAAGAAGTAATTCACACCCTTAGCGAACCATGAGCGAAATCATCTACAAACCCGGCAAGGAACCGCATCCGCGCGAAACCCGCCGTATTTTCCGCAACATCGACCGCAAGGGTTATGACCCCTCCATCAAGTGCTTCATCAAGGATGGCGGTTACGAAACCCTCAAAAAGGCCATGGAAATGGAACCCGCTGCCGTCACTGAAGAAGTGAAGAAGAGCGGGCTTCGCGGCCGTGGTGGTGCAGGTTTCCCCACCGGCGTCAAGTGGACATTCATTCCCAAGGGCAATACCAAACCCGTCTACGTAGTCTGCAACTGCGACGAATCCGAACCCGGCACTTTCAAGGATCGCTTCGTCGTACACCAGGATCCGCACCAGCTCATTGAGGGCATGATTATCGCCTGCTATGCGGTTCAGGCTCACTACGGCGTCATCTACATGCGTGAGGAGTTCCCCGAAGCCGCCAAAATTATGCAGAAAGCCCTCAAGGAGGCAGAGGAAGCCGGCTTCCTGGGTGAGAACATCCTGGGCAAGGGATTCGACCTCAAGATTATCCTGCACCGCGGCGCAGGTGCCTACATCTGCGGTGAAGAAACCGGCCTCATCAACTCCATTGAAGGACTGCGCCCCTATCCGCGCATCAAGCCCCCCTTCTTCCCGGCAGCCATCGGTCTGTACGGCTGCCCCACCATCGTGAACAATGTTGAATCCCTCTGCCAAGTACGCCAAGTGCTCATGCGCGGTGGCGAGGCCTATGCCGCAGAGGGAGCCCAGCGCTCACCCGGCACGCGCATCATTGGCGTTTCCGGTGATGTGAAGCGCCCCGGTTACTACGAAATCATCTCCGGCTCCATGACCTTTGGCGAGCTGCTCTATGATGTATGCGGTGGTCCGAAGCGCGGCCGTAAGTTCAAGGCCATCATCCCCGGCGGCGCCTCTGCCAAAGTCATGCGCTGCGATGAAGTACTCAAGGGCCGCAACAGCGATGGCTCCGTACGCGCCATGAGCATCTTCGATGTACCGCTGGATCTGGATAGCATTGCCCAGCACGGCTCCATGAGTGGCTCCGGTGGTATCATCGTCATGGATGACAGCCGCAGCATGCCCAAGGTTCTCAACAACATCAACCGCTTCTACGCCTGGGAATCCTGCGGCCAGTGCTCCCCCTGCCGCGAAGGCAACCCCTGGATGCTCAAGCTCTCCACCCGTATCTGCGAGGGTAAGGCCTCCCCGGAGGACGTAGACCTGCTCAAGAGCGTAGCCGACAACATCTGCGGCCGCACCGTCTGTGCCTTTGGCGAAGCCTGCTCCTGGCCCACCCAGGCATTTACCACCAAGTTCCGTGAGGAGTTCCTGGCGCTTACCAAGCCCATCAACGCACTCAAGCCGCACTCTGCAGAGGCCAAGGAGGCCCGCAAGTTCCTCACCCGCGAAGACTAAAACTTTACAGCTGCTGAACCAATGAGTATACCCCCCGCAATACTGCCGAAAGACGCCGCCGCAGCCGAAGGCAAGGTGAACGTCCAGATTAACGGCAAGTGGTACCGATTCCCGAAAGGCACGCGCATTGCAGATGCCTGCAATTCCGTAGGTGCACACGTGCCCTGCTTCTGCTACCACCCCAAACTCTCCATTGCAGGCTCCTGCCGCATGTGCCTGGTAGAGCAAGGCATGCCCCCCCGCCAGGCTCCCGGCACCACGCCCCAGTATGGAGATGACGGCTACCTGCCCATCAGCTGGATGCCGCGCGCCATCATTGCCTGCGCCAACACCGTGGCAGAGAACATGGGCATCCGCACCACCAGCAAGCTCACAGAGGAAGCCCGCCGCGGCGTGCTGGAATTCCTGCTTTCCAACCACCCGCTTGACTGCCCCATCTGCGACCAGGCAGGTGAATGCAAGCTCCAGGAATACACCACGGACTATGGCAGCGGCACCCACCGCTTTACAGAAGAGAAGACCAAGAAGGGCAAGAACCTCTCCATTGGCCCGCGCGTCAACCTGGACCAGGAGCGCTGCGTACTTTGCCGCCGCTGCGTGCGTTTCATGAAGGAAATTGCCGGTCAAGACGTACTGGGAGTTGTGGGCCGCGGCACGCACAACGCCATTGCCTGCTATCCCGGCACCCAGCTGGATAGCAACTACTCCATGAACGTGGTCGACATCTGCCCTGTGGGCGCCATGACCAGCAAGGATTTCCGCTTCAAGATGCGCGTGTGGTTCCTCAAGAGCACACCCACCATCGATGTGAACTGCGGCACCGGCACCAACATCAACATCTGGACCCGAGAGCAGCAGGTATACCGCATCACCCCGCGCCAGAACGACGCAGTGAACAGCTGCTGGATGCCTGATGACCACCGCCTCAACTACAAGTTCATCAACGCGCCGGAACGCATCACCACCCCGCTGGTGAAGACGGATGCAGGAGCCGAGCAGCGCCCCTCCACCTGGGATGCCACCCTCAACATGGTCGTGGAGCAGCTGCACCGCATGGCTCCCTCCGAAACAGCTCTCATCTGCTCCGCACGCATGACCAACGAAGAGCTCTACATGGTGCGCGCTCTTTCCAAGCAGCTCGGCATCACCAAGATGGACATCGTTCCCCGCAAGGGTGAGAATGATGGCATGCTTGTGAGCGAAGACCGCAACCCGAACTCCAACGGAGCCAAGCTCATCCTGGGCAAGACCGGCGCCGGGCTGGCAAACATCCGCCGCGGTGTCCGCAACAACACCATCCGCTTCATGATTGTTCTGGGTGAGGACCTGACCGAAGAAGCCGGATTCACCACAGAAGACCTCGCCGGCCTGGAGTACCTGCTCGTGGTGCACCACAGCGAAAACGCCACCACCAAGGCAGCAGACGTTGTGCTGCCCGGCGTGACCTTCGCTGAGAAGTACGGCACCATGATTAACGTGACCGGCCGCATCCAGCGTCTGAACAAGGCCATTGAACCCATTGGCGACTCCCGCCCGGATTGGGAAATCTGCCGCAACCTGTCAGAAGGGCTTGGCTGCGACTGCGTGCGCGTCATCGCCTGCCCCACCCCCATGTCTGTACTGGATGAAATGGCTCAGGAATTCGAACCCCTCCACGATATCACCTGGGGCAACATCGGCAATGAAGGCAAGGTCATCATGGACACAGGCGTGACCATCCCCCTCATTGAACGCGAAAAAGCCAAGAAGTAAACCGCTAACACCACATACCTCAAATGGACGCTATCATCAACTGGTATAACGACCTCATGAGCAATGAAATCTGGTTCTACCTGATTCACACCCTGCTCAAACTGGTCCTCATGTTTGCCGTCATTCTGGCTTTCGTTGTGCTCTCCGTGTGGATTGAACGCCGCGTGGCAGGCTGGATTCAAGACCGTCCCGGCCCCAATCGCGCCGGTCTGCCGCTCTTCCTGCTCCAGCGCTGGGGCAGCAAGGAGAAGCAGCCGCTCAAGAACTGGCTGCACTTCTTCGGCATTCCAGAAACAAGCTGGATTGCCAAGCTCTGCACCTGGCTGCGCCTGGATCGAGAAATCCCCTGCTGGGGTCTCATCCAGCCCTGTCTGGACGGTGGCAAACTCTTCCTGAAACAGGAGACCACCCCCTCCTACGTGCGTAAGTTCTACTTCATTCTGGCACCCATGCTGGTGCTGGGACCGCCCATGGTGGCCGCCGCCGTCATCCCCTTTGCCTCTGAGGTGAACACCTGCTACGGCAACATCTCCATGTGCGTGGCAAATCTGGAAATCGGCCCGCTGTGGATTTTCGCCATCTCCGGTCTCTCCGTATACGGCCTGACCCTGGCTGGCTGGTCCTCCAACTCCAAGTTCCCGTTCCTGGGTGGCCTGCGTGCCACGGCCCAGCTCATCTCCTATGAAGTATCCATGGGGCTTTCCATCATCCCGCTGCTCATGATGTTCGGCACGCTGAACCTGCAGCAGATTGTGCAGTTCCAGGCAGAAAACGGCTGGACCCTGCTGCCCCTGTGGGGTGAGGGGCTGAGCTGGCAGCGCTGGGTCATGATGCTGCCGCTGGGCATCAGCTTCATCATCTTTGTGACCTGTGTCTTTGCTGAAGCCAACCGTACCCCCTTCGATATGGCTGAATGTGAAACCGACCTGGTAGCCGGTTACCACGCTGAATACTCCTCCATGAAATTTGCTTCCTTCTTCATGGGTGAATACGCTGCCATGGTCATTGGTTCAGCAGTGGTAGTCACCCTGTTCCTGGGTGGATGGTCCATCGGCTTCGGGGCAGATGCCGCCTTGTCTGCCTACTGTGACTGGCTGGCCGTGCTCTGCCAGCTGTGCATGTTCATCGTGAAGCTGCTTGCCTTCATCTTCTTCTTCGTGTGGGTGCGCTGGACTCTGCCGCGCTTCCGCTGGGACCAGGTGATGAAGCTTGGCTGGCTCTACTTCCTGGAGATTACCGTGGCCAACATCTTCCTGGCTGCCGCCGTCCTCTACTTCGTCAAATAACCCCCCCCTTACACTTTACCGAATATGTCTTACATCAAGATTAAACGCCCCAAGTTCAGCCTGCTGGACAAGGTGTATGTGGTTGAGCTCGTCAAGGGGCTTGCCATCACCATGCGCCACCTGGTACTTTCCCTCTTGGGCAAGAGCCGTGGCAAAAAGGATTTCAGCACCAAAGGTGTAGGTGTCTGTATGCAATTCCCGGATGAGCGCTGGGACTCGCGCCTCCCGGAATACTACCGTGGCGCCCCCACCCTGGTTCGTGGTGAAGATGGCCGCGAGCGCTGCGTTTCCTGCCAGCTCTGCGAATTCATCTGTCCGGCACGAGCCATCACCATCACCCCTGGTGAGGTTGACCCGACCAACACCTGCCAGAAACAGGAAAAGGCACCGGCCAAGTTTGAAATCGACATGCTGCGCTGCATTTACTGCGGCATGTGCCAGGAAGCCTGCCCGGAGCAAGCTATCTTCCTCTCCAAGGAATACCTCATCACCCTCACCGACCGCAAGCAGGCCATCCGCGACAAGGAAACCCTGTACCGCCTGGGCGGAACGCGCAAGGGTCTCGTCAACAAGTGGAACCAGTACAAATAAAATACCGTTATGTTTGAAACATCCCTTTGTCAGATTCTGTTCTACCTGCTGGCTGCCCTCGCTGTGCTGTGTGCAGTAGGCGTGGTAGCCTACCGCAACCCGGTAAACTCCGCCATGTGTATGGCCGTCTGCTTTGCCATGGTAGCCGCCATCTTCTTCGGCATGGGCGCCCAATTCCTGGGCATTGTGCAGCTCATCGTATACGCCGGCGCCATCCTGGTGCTCTTCCTCTTCGTGGTCATGATGCTTGACCTGCACGATGAAGGCCAGAGCCGCGGCAGCTACATCCACGCCGCCGTGGGCGTGCTCATAGCCGGCTTCTTTGCAGGCCTCATCATCAATGTATCCCTGAGCCTGCCCGGCGCCAAGGACAATCCCTGCCCGGCCAAGACCCTGTGCAGTAGCCTGGGAGAGCTCCTCATTGGCGAAGCCCGCACCACTGGAGAGGCATGCACGGCAACAACCCCGCAGTACGGCGGTTGCCTGCCGGAGCTCAGCCCCGCAGCAGCAGCCCGCATGGAGAATCCCTCCATCACCGAGGCTGAGGCCGCCAAAGCCACTTCCATATCGGACGTAAAGCTTCTGGGCAAGTGCCTCTACACGCACTACAACATTCCGTTTGTCATTCTCGGCTTTGCCCTGCTTTCCGGCACGGTAGGCGCGGTGGCACTCTCCCGCAAGATCCGCAAAGACTAACCCCTTTATCCCAACCATGATTCCGTTAGCACATTACCTGATCCTCTCAGGCATCCTGTTCTCCATCGGTCTGGCCGGAGTGCTCATCCGCAAGAACATCATCGTCGTGTTCATGTGCCTTGAGATGATGCTCACCGCAGCCAATGTGGCACTGGTTGCATTCTCCCGCGCCCAGGGTACCGCAGGTGTCCCGGTGTACGATGCCCAGGTACTTTCCCTGTTTATCACCGGCATCGCCGCAGCAGAAGTTGCCATTGGCCTTGCCCTTATCGTAGCCATGTTCCGTGCGCGTCGCACGGTGGAAAGCACGGCTCTCAACTCACTTAAAGACTAATACACCAGCATGAATATGATTCAAAACCTTCCCTGGCTGTTCCTGCTGCTGCCCCTGGTTGTAGCCGCCATTGACTGGGTATGCTTCCACAAGCACCCGCGCATGGCAGCCGCACTTTCCCTGCTTTCCGCAGCAGGCACCTTCGGGCTCTGCGTGGCCTACCTCAATGGTCTGCAGACTGGCACCCCCTGGGTATACACATGGATGCCCTGCTCCGTGGAGCAGCTCTGCCTGCACCTTGGGCTGGTCATGGACCCGCTCGCCATGCGAATGATGCTGGTTGTAACCGGCATTGGCCTGCTGGTGCACTTCTTCTCCCTGGGTTACATGAAGGGAGACAGCTCCAACCACGCCCGCTACTATGCAGGTCTGAGCATCTTCATGTTCAGCATGAGCACCATCGTCCTGGCAGATAACCTGGCCATGACCTTCATCGGCTGGGAAATGGTAGGGTTCTCCTCCTACCTGCTCATCGGCCACTGGTTCGACAAAGCCAGCGCTGCTGATGCTGCCAAGAAAGCCTTCATCACCAACCGCGTGGGTGACTTCGGTTTCCTGCTGGGCATTCTGCTTACACTGGGGCTTTTCGGCACCATGAACTTTGCAGAAATGGGCGGCAAGGCCGCCAGCATTGCACCGGCCGTACTCACCGTCACCATCGTGTGCCTCTTCTGCGGCGCAGTGGGTAAATCAGCCCAATTCCCGCTGCACGTCTGGCTGCCGGACGCCATGGAAGGCCCCACTCCTGTCTCCGCCCTCATCCATGCTGCAACCATGGTTGCCGCGGGTGTGTACATGCTCGTGCGTCTGCAAGTGAGCATGGGTACAGAAGCCTTTACAGAGACCGCCTGCACCATCATTGCCAGCGTGGGTGCCATCACCGCCGTACTGGCCGCCATCATGGCCGTGCAGCAGGACGACATCAAGCGCATCCTGGCCTACTCCACCCTCTCCCAGCTGGGTTACATGGTCATGGCCGTTGGTCTTCTGGCTGGTGAAGCCGCCATGTTCCACCTCTACACCCACGCCTGGTTCAAGGCTCTGCTCTTCCTCGGTGCCGGCGCCATCATCGTCTGCTGCCACCACGAGCAGGACATCTGGAAAATGGGAGGACTCTCCAAGCGCATGCCCCTCACCGTGCTCTGCTTCATGATGGGCACCTGCGCCCTCATTGCCATTCCGGGCTTCTCCGGTTTCTTCTCCAAGGAAGCCATCCTGGATGCCGCACTGGCCAAGAACCCGGTATTCTTCTGGGTAGGTGCCGGCGTGGCCGCCCTCACCACCTTCTACATGCTGCGCCTCTGCATCGTGGCCTTCATGGGCAGTGCCCGTGACCACGGCGCGGAGCACGCCAAGGAAGCCTCCTTCACCATGGCTCTGCCCCTGCTGGTGCTGGCCGTCATGGCCATCATCTCCGGCTACGGCTTCATCGCCAATGACCTGGTACCCTTCAACGGTTTCCATGCCCATGGCTTTGCACTGGGACTTCCCTTCTATGTGAGCATGGGCTCGCTGGCAATCGGCATTCTCCTGGCCCTGGCCATCTACGGCCTGGGCAAGCGCAGCAAGGATCCGCTGGCAGGCAACTGCATCTCCAAGGCACTCCGCAACCGCCTCTACATTGACGCACTGTATGATAAAGTGCTCATTGGCGGTATCCAGCAGGGATTTGCCCAGCTCATGCAATTCCTGGATTCCTTCATCATCCGTGGCATCATCTGCCAGGGGCTGATTTGGCTCACCGTCCGCCTTGGCTACCTCTTCAGCTGGATTCAGTGCGGTTCCCTGCGAGCCTACACACTCGTTTCCGGCATTGGCCTGGTCATCCTTGTCCTTCTTCTTGCATACCAATTCTAAACGCTTTTCACAACCATGCTTATCTGGCTTATCCTTGTACCTGTGATTGCAGCAGCCTGCATTGGTCTGCTCAAGACTCCGGGTCGTCTCACAGCCCTCATCAGCGCGGCCATCACGCTGGTGCTGGGAACCTACGCCGTACTGGCACCTGAGTGCTGCAGTGAGTGTCTTTCCTCCTTCTGCGGCTCACCGGTGCAGCTCACGCTGAGCCTGCCCCTCAGCCGCATCATGGTGCTGCTGAGCATCCTGGTCACCTTTGCCGCAGTGGCAGGCATGAAAGCCCCGAACGCCGATGCCGAGCGCAGCTGGGCCATTTCAGCCCTGCTCATCTCCACTGGAGCCATGGGTGCCTTCATGTCCGACAACATCATTGCCTTCTACGGCTTCCATGAACTGGCCCTCATCCCGACCTTCATCATGATTGGCTGCTACGGCCGCGGAGACCGCCGCTGCATCGCCTGGACAGCCACCATCTACCTGGGGCTGGCGTCCATGGTACTGCTGGCGGGTCTGCTCATGCTCTGCTCAGAGATGCACGCCTGGACCTTCAGTGGTCTTGTCTCCTCCGTGCAGGCAGGCATCATGCCCAGTTCCAGCTGCGTCATTGCAGCCCTGCTGCTGGTAGGCTTCGGCACGCTGGTTTCCCTGTTCCCATTCCACACCTGGGCAGCCCCGGCCTACGCCAGCGCGCCCACTCCCGTGGCCATGCTGCATGCGGGCGTGCTCAAGAAGTTTGGTCTGTACGGGCTCTTCACCATAGCAGCCGCCTTTGGTCCCAAGTGCCAGGAACTGTTCGGCACCTGGAACAACTGGCTGCTCATCATGCTGCTGGGCAACGTGCTCTGGGTGGGCTACGTCACCATCTCCCGCACCCGTCTGGACGACATGCTGGGTAACTCCTCCGTCATGCACATGGGCTACATCTTCCTGGCCTTTGCCGCCTACATTGCCTGTGGAGGCAACAACGAACTGGCCTTCCAGGGTGCAGCGCTCCTCATGCTGGCGCACGGTCTCACCATTGCCCTGCTCTTCCTGCTGACTGGTCAGATTGAAGCGCAGACCCGCACGCTGGAGCTCGACTCCATGGGTGGCCTCGGCACCAAGCTGCCCCTGCTGGGATTCCTCTTTGGCCTGGCGGGCATGGCCTCCGTTGGTCTGCCGCTGCTGGCCAACTTTGCCGGAGAGTTCAGCATCTTCGTATCCTGCTTTGCCGGCTGGGTACCCACTCCGGTCAACTGCGACTGCTGGCTGGCCAGCGTTGCCAACTTCTTTGGCGGACTGGGGCCAGTGCAGCTCACCCTCATCGGAGCCCTGTGGGGGCTGGTCATCAGCGCCATCTACATGCTGCGCGCCTTCCGCAACATCTTTGAAGGCCCCGTTGGCCGCACCACTGAGCGTGCCACCAAGCTCACCGCCATGGACATCATGGCCGCAGGCTTCCTGGCATTCTTCATCGTTCTCTTCGGCATCCTGCCTCCCACCTGCCTCTAATCACTGCCACCCCAAATTGAGCAACATATGAACATCGTATCAACCTATTCCTGGAGCCAGTTTACACCGGCATTTGCCCTGGTGGGTCTGGCCGCACTGCTCATCCTGGCAGATGCACTGCTGCCCAAGGTTCCTAAGCGCGCCTATTCATTCATTGCCGCCATCGGCACCTTTGTCACAGCCTACTTCCTGTTCTCCGGGGAGCATGCCGACATCTTCGGCTTCATTGCCACCATAGCCACCGGCCTTTC
Organism: Akkermansia sp.; assembly: GCA_045538105.1. Lineage (GTDB taxonomy): Bacteria > Verrucomicrobiota > Verrucomicrobiia > Verrucomicrobiales > Akkermansiaceae > Akkermansia. The sequence goes on along the minus strand of JAZSQS010000044.1, from coordinate 63,878 downwards.
CCTGCTGCTGGCATTTGATTACACCAAAATCAGCTGCGAATCCATTGCCGGAGCCGGCAATGAAGAAGGCACGGGCGAGTTCTACGCCCTGCCCCTGGTGGCATGCGCAGGCATCCTCTGCCTCACGCAGGCCCGTGACCTGGTCATGCTCTTCGTGAGTCTGGAAGTCATCACCCTGAGTTCCTACGTGCTGGCGGGCTACTTCCGCCGCAACCAGGGTTCCATTGAAGCCGGCATCAAGTACCTGGTGCTCGGAGCCATGAGCACGGGCATCCTCGTATACGGCACAGCCTGGTACTTCGGTATGGTAGGCACCTTCAACCTGGGGCCGGAGGCCGTCATCACCGCACTCCAGGGTGGAGTGGCCGGTTCTGCCACCCTGGCAGTGGGTTTCCTGGTAGCTACCGCCCTGCTCTTTGCCGGAGCCTTCTTCAAGATTGGCGCCGCCCCCATGCACGTATGGATTCCTGACGTGTACCAGGGAGCCCCCACCCCCACCACCACCTTCCTTGCCGTAGCCTCCAAGACGGCAGGCTTCGTGGTGCTCTGCGCGCTGGCACTCCCCTTCATGCCCCTGGCCGCACCGGGCAGCATCGTTGGCAAGATTCTGCTGGGTTGCTTCGGTATCGTTGCTGCAGCCACGCTCATCATCGGTAACCTGGGAGCCCTGCGTCAGAACAACATCAAGCGCCTGCTGGGCTATTCCTCCATTGGTCAGGCGGGCTTCATCATGATTTTCTTCCTGAACCTCCAAGGCCCCGTGGTCTACCTGGTCAGCCAGTACCTCCTGGCCTATGCCCTGGCCACCATTGCCGCCTTCTTTGCCGTAGCCATGGTACGTACCCAGCGTGGCAGCGAGGAAATCACCGCCTTCAATGGCCTTGCCAGAACCAACCCCCGCACGGCCTTCCTCATCACCGTCTGCTTTGCCTCCCTGGCAGGTGTACCGCTTACCCTGGGCTTCCTGGTCAAGATGTACTCCTTTGTAGCACTGCTCACCGTCATGCAGAGCTGGGGCTGCCTGGTCTGGCTGCTGCCGGTGATGATTATCACCGCCGCCACGGGCTTCTACTACTACTTCAAGATTATCCGCGCCATGTACTGGGGTACTCCCGAACCCGGCGTGAAGCCCCTGCAGGTACCGCTTTGCACCGCCATCGTCCTGACTGGCTGTGTGCTGGCACTCCTGTACCTGGGTACCATACCCCTGCTGGTTCAGGGTTAAGCCCGGCAAGGCAAAGTCTCATCTTCACCCCCGCAGGTTCACCAACCTGCGGGGGATTTTGTTCATCACACCCGCATGATGCAGCCCTGGTGCATAAGCCCGTTACCTGAGCCTGACGCGTTATCTCCTTGCATCCTGATACAGGGGAGCTATAATGGGCGCATGGCAAATGTCTCCCTGTCCCTCGGTGCAAAATCCTACGATGTGCACGTTTCCAACGGCTCACTGGAATCCATAGGCTACCTTTGCAACAGCGTGCGGCTCGAAGGAAAAGCCGCCATCATCACCGATTCCAACGTGGGGCCGCTCTACGCCGAACGCGTACGCCAGAGTCTTGAAGACGCGGGGTATACCACCAGCCTGCACAGTTTTCCCGCAGGAGAAGCACGGAAAAACCTCTGCACCGTTGAAGAAATCATCAACGAAATGGTACAAGCCGGGCATGACCGCACCAGCTTCGTAGTAGCCCTCGGTGGCGGAGTGGTGGGAGACATGGCCGGCTTCATTGCCAGCATCTACTACCGCGGCATCCCCTTCGTGCAGATACCCACCAGCGTCATGGCACAGGTCGACAGCTCCGTCGGGGGCAAAACCGCCGTGGATATCACCGCCGGGAAAAACCTCATCGGCGCCTTCCACCAGCCCCGGCTGGTCCTCATCGACCCCACAACCCTCACCACCCTCTCACCCAGGCTCCTGCGCGAGGGCATGGCTGAAATGGTCAAGCACGCAGCCATCCGCAAACCAGGTATGCTCCATACCCTCCGTGAGCTGGCAGATGAAATTGACCTTGGCTTCACCCTGAGCACCATCGACAAGCTCCCCGACATCATCGCCGCCAACATTGCCATCAAAGCCCGCATCGTTGAAGAAGACGAGAAAGAAACCCTCGGCATCCGCGCCTTCCTCAACCTGGGGCACACCCTTGGCCACGGCATTGAAGCCGCCCTGCCCTACGGGGAACTGCTGCACGGAGAAGCCGTCAGCCTGGGACTGCGGGCAGCCCTCTTCCTCTCCCGCCGCCATGCCGGCCTCAGCGCCGAAGCTGAGCGCGACCTGCTTGACACGCTGCGTGCACTGGAACTCCCGCTGGTTCTCCCGGCCAGCGTAAAACCGGAACGCGCCCTTGCCCTCACCGCCAGCGACAAAAAATTCCAGAATGGCGCCATCCGCTTCGTCCTGCTCAAGCAACTGGGGTACCCCATCCTGAGCAAAGAAATCACCCGAACCGACCTCTGCGACGCCCTCCAAGAGCTACTCAACTAATTTCCCAAACCATCACACCACCCATGACCGATCCCCGCACCACACAGCTTGCCCAGAACCTCATCCGCCACTCCTGCCGCGTGCAACCTGGAGAGCACGTCCTGCTTGAAATCATCGACGCGCCAGATGAAATCGCCATTGAACTCATCCGCGCCGTGCGCGCCGCCGGAGGCCACCCGCACATCAACCTGCGCCACTCCCGCGTGACCCGTGAGATGTTTGCCGGCGCCACTGATGAGCAGTACGCCTCCATCTCCGGCTTTGAACTGGCAGAAATGCAGGCCATGGATGCCTACATTGCCATCCGGGGCGGTAACAACAGCTTCGAGAACTCCTCCGTGCCGGCAGACAAAATGGCCCTCGCTCAGCGCCACATGCGCCCGGTGCATAACCACCGCGTCTGCAAAACCAAATGGTGTGTCCTCCGCTGGCCCACCCCCAGCATGGCCCAGGGAGCCGGCATGAGCACCGAAGCCTTTGAGGATTTCTACTTCCGCTGCTGCCTGGCAGACTACGGGCAACTCCGCATCGCCATGGACAAACTCGCAGCCCGCATGATGCAGACCGACCGCGTCCGCATCACCGGCCCTGGCACAGACCTCACCTTCTCCATCAAAGGCATGCCCGCCCACCCCTGCGCCGGCGAAATGAACATCCCGGATGGAGAAGTCTTTACCGCCCCCATTAAAGACAGCGTGAACGGCACCATTCACTACACCGCCCCCACCCTCTTCCAAGGCATCCCCTTCGATGGCATCCGCCTCTCCTTCAAGGACGGCAAAATCATCGAGGCTCACTGCAATGGCAATGAGGATGCCCTCAACAAAATCCTGGACACCGATGAAGGCTCACGCTACATCGGTGAATTTGCCCTGGGCGTGAATCCCTTCATTCTGCAACCCATGCGCGATATCCTCTTCGATGAGAAAATCGGCGGTTCCTTCCACTTCACCCCCGGTCAGGCCTACGAAAACTGCGACAACGGCAACCGCTCCCAGGTCCACTGGGACATGGTCTGCATCCAGCGTGCCGACTATGGCGGTGGAGAAATCTGGTTCGATGACGAGCTCATCCGCAAGGACGGCATCTTTACGGATTCAGAATTGGCAATTCTGAACCCGTAAAAAAGTGAATAGTATCTGCGATGTATTCACCGTATAACAGCGAAAAACACGAGAATCAGACTTCTTCCACAAAATCAAAATCTGCCAGGAAGAAGCCGATGAAAGCTGCCTCTGGATTGAATATATAATCGAGGCCGATATTCTTCCCGAATCCAAGCATATCAGCCTTCTGGATGAAGCAAAGCAGCTCACCGCCATCATGACCGCCTCTGCCATCACCGTCAAACGCCGTATTCAATCAGAAAAAAACGGCAAAAAATAACTCCTCCCCCACTATTCACTCTTCACTATCCACCATGAAGGATCCCCGTTTTACCCAGCTGGCTAACCAAGTCGTGAACTTCGCCGTGCGCGTGCAAGCCGGAGAACACGTCAACCTCCGCATGCAGGACATCCCGGATGCCATGGTCGTGGAACTCATCCGCGCGGTTCGCCGCGCTGGCGGCATCCCGCATGTTGACCTCTCGCACTCCCTCATCACCAAGGAACTCACCGCCGGCGCCACCGATGAGCAATACGAGCTCGATGGCCGCTACCGCCTTCAACGGGCTGAGGACATGCAGGTACACATCTGCTTCTATGCTGATGCCAACTCCTTCGAAAGCGCCGACGTGCCGGGAGAACGCATGCAGATTGTCAGCCGCCACCTCAAGCCCGCAAGCGATGTCACCTGCAACCGCCGCAAATGGACCATCCTGGCATGGCCCACCCCTGGCATGGCCCAGGCCGCAGGCATGAGCACCGAGGATTTCGAGGACTTCTACTTCCGCTGCTGCCTGGCAGACTACGCTGCCATGCGCGAGGGCATGCAGCACCTCAAGAGCCTCATGGAATCCACAGACCGCGTCCGCATCACTGGCCCTGGCACCGATTTGAGCTTCTCCATTAAAGGCATTCCAGCCATCCCCTGCTGCGGTGACTGCAACATCCCCGATGGCGAAGTCTACACCGCCCCCGTGCGCGACAGCATCAACGGCACCATCTCCTACAACGCCCCCAGCATCTACCACGGCATCCCCTTCGATGGCGTACGCTTCCGATTCGAAAACGGCAAAATTGCAGAAGCCCACTGCAACGGAAACGAGGAGGCTCTCAACAAAATCCTTGATTCCGATGCCGGCGCCCGCTACATCGGCGAGTTCGCCCTGGGGCTCAACCCGCACATCCTGCAGCCCATGCGCGATATCCTCTTCGATGAGAAAATCGCCGGTTCCTTCCACCTCACCCCCGGCCAGGCATACGATGAAGCGCCCAACGGCAACCACTCTGCCATTCACTGGGACCTCGTCTGCATCCAACGCCCGGAATACGGCGGCGGCGAAATCTGGTTCGATGACACCCTCATCCGCAAGGATGGCCGCTTCCTCGACCCGAAGCTGAGCATTTTCAACGCTAACTAAACATCATCTCCCTCCCCACATGTCTTGCAGAAGAAAGCTCCGCAAATGGCTCATTATTCCTGCTCTGCTGGTGCTTATCTGCGGCATGGGGGGCAAGTATTTTGGGGAGTACGGTGCAGAGCAGCTGGAGTGCAACCACATCCAGCTGCCGCAGGAGGCCTTGCGTGGAGCAGGGCCGCTGCGCGTTGCCTTCTTCTCCGACCTCCACAACAATCCCCAAATCTTCGAAAAAGCCACCGACCTGGTAGCCACCGCCAAACCAGACCTCATCATTTATGGCGGTGACCTCGTCACCGCCAATGAGCGATTCCGCCGCACCAGGTGGGTCATCGAAGGGCTCAAAAAGCTCCGCCTCATTGCCCCTACCTATGCCATCCTCGGCAACCACGATTACGAAAAACTGGAGCAGGTTGAGCGCGTCTTTGCCGCCGCCGGAATCCCCATTCTCCGCAACCAGGCCATCGACTGGCCCACCCCCTCCGGAGGTATGCTCCGCATCATTGGTCTGGGTGACTGGAATGAGGGCGATGAAGCACCTGCCTCCTGCATGAGCCCCGCCGGCGCTTCGCCCCACCCCGTGCTCCTCCTCTCGCACGACCCTGAAAGCCGCTGGCTCCTCCACCGCTACGACTGGGACCTCATGCTCTCCGGCCATACGCATGGCGGGCAGCTCGGCAACCCCTTCACCGGCAAATGCATCTCCTTCCGTTCCTCCATGCCTGCCGGCCTCTTCCCCTTCGCGGGTAACCGCTGCGTCTTTGTCACGCGCGGTGTCGGCGCCATCTGGGGCATGCGCTTCTTCTGCAATCCGGAACTGAATATCCTTGAAGTGAATGATTAATGACTAGTGATTAATTTAGAATAATCGCACGCTGCGCGCGTGCCGGCATTGGAAAAAGCCCCCGGGGATTCCTCCCCAGGGGCTTTTCCGTTAAATGAACAAATAGTCATTAAACCGCTTTACTTGCGGCGGCGGCGCTTGCCACGCCAAAGTCGCATCAGCGACGGCGGCGGCGGGCAGCCAGACCACAGAGAGCCAGCAGGCTCAGCGTGGCGGTGGTGGGCTCAGGGATAGCACGAGTCCAGCTCTCTGTTGCAGGAACAGCTGCACCTGCTGCAGCAGCTGCAAGAGACTTGTAATCAGCAGCAACGAACCCCACGCGTTCATCGAAGAAATATGAAGCGGCTACAATATCACTATGCAGAGTCAGCTTCTGATTTGTTGCCGAACCAGACTTCAGGCCACCGGCAACCACATACGATTCAACCAGTGCGGATCCATTTGCATCATACATCACGAAAGATACCGCAGTACCTGCCGTTGCCCCGAAACTATACACCAGACCTGCACTAGTTACACTATCCCATCCCGTTCCTTCGGCATCGCCATTCAGGTCAGAGAGATTAACATCGCTACCTTGCCATTGCACACTATTCCAGTTCGTTGTATTACCCCAACGAGCAAAGAGACCGGAAGTGTTAATCTGACCACCAGAAGAACCACCATTAGTGCAGACACCCGTTAAAGTGCCGTTTGCATTGTAACTAACCAGATTCGTGCCCCATGTCGGAGCCTGACCTCTTTCCAACACCTTCTTGAGCTCTGTGACATCCAAGGTCAAAGCAACGGTGAAATCACCATCCAGAGTCCAGTAGGAATTCGTTGTTCCATTCGTGGTAATATTAGCTGTGGCTAAATCAGGAGCCGCACCAAAACTGATGCCAGCCATAGCCAGCAAGGTAATAAGTGTCTTCTTCATTATTTGATAAGTGTTGTGTTGTTCGAAGTTATGTACCCTTTAAGGATATGCTTCCTCGCGCGATGGAATGGCTTTCCTCACACGGGTACGCGCAGAGTATATCGCATTTCAGATGCGATAGAATCGAGTTTCAGATGCGATAGCTCGCATAGATATGTAACATTCATTTAGTGTTAATAAATTATGAATTATCCGAACTCGCGTTTTTTATATCAATGAGCTTCGCGCTCATTATCTGACCTCTCGAACAACAGTCGGCAAATGGGGCAGAAGGCATAACTAATCCGATGCTTGCAGAACTTCTATTTTGGTATTAATCCATTGCATAGAAGCGCGAAACGGATGAATGACGATGAGTGTAAATACTCTGCGTGCAGATTTTTTGCAAAAAAATTGTATTTTCTTCTCATTTATCTGTACATCGCATCTGAAATGCGATATACTCCGCGCGTACCCGTGTGAGGAAAGCCATTCCATCGCGCGAGGAAGCACATCCTTAAAGGGCACATAACTTCAAACAATACAACACTTAACAAATAATGAAGAAGACACTTATTACCTTGCTGGCGCTGGCTGGTGTGGCTTGCGGTGTGGAGGAGAGCCTCACTCTTTCCACCGCACCTGCATACAATGGTTCACAGGGAGGCAGCTATGCTGGTATCGTTTTCACTCTGAATGCCGATGACACAGAGCGCTTCAACCTGACGGGAGGGGAGCTGACTCCCACGGTCTCGCTGTCAACCATTACTCTCACCGAGCGCGGTGAAAATGATCTTGTTGCTGGACGTATTCTGTACATCACAAATGCTGAAAACGTATACCTGGGAGCCTCCTCGGCCTTTACGAAGGCAGACGGCACGGATGTTGCGGTGTTTGATTTCGCAAATGGCATTACCCTCAACACAAGTGATACCTATTATGCATATCTGACTAATCCTAATGATATTAGTACCTGGGTTGCCGGTACGACAACGGTGTCTGGAGGACAGTATTACTCTGGGCAGCTTGCCGCTGCTGGTGGTTCCTTGACCGGAGGCAATGCTGCCAATTGGGGTCTGCTTAACGGCCAGAAAGCTTTGGCATCCACAGGCTATGCTCCGGTGATGTCCATTTCAGTCACCCCGATTCCTGTTCCTGAGCCTGCCACGGCAACGCTGAGTCTGCTGGCTCTGGCAGGTCTTGCAGCCCGTCGTCGTCGCAAATAATCCAGTGTAGGCTCTAAAAGCTGTTCAAAAACCCCATGAGGATGTATCCTCATGGGGTTTTTCTATTCTCTGCGCACGCGCGCATGTTTCACGCTATTCCCCATTCAATCCAGGTCGTTCACAGCATCAATCAATTCGCGAAGGCGGGCATAATTGCCGCGCTTGAAGGTGAACTTGAGGCGGTAAAGGAAGCCGAGTCGCTCATCAGGGTCAGAGGCATCGGAGGCAAGTTGCTGAAGGTCCTTGAGAGGCATAATGTCAGCAAAATCATCCCGCAACCAAGGGAGGGAAGAAGGAGCCAAGGGGTGCGAAAGACGAATAGAGAGCGAATCACCATCAAAGTAATAAGAATGGTAGCGGCTATAAAACTGGGCGATGTGGTGGTAGGCATCCTCGGCATCTTTGGAAACGTAAAGCAGCTTCATATCCTCCGGGGAGATAAGGCCGGCCTCGAGAAGTTCCTTCTCAATAAAATGAATCCAGCGGTGCCAGTATGATTCACCGGGAGGGTCCATGAGCACCACGGGGAAGATGGTGCACTTACCGGTCTGGATGAGGGTAATGGCCTCAAAAATCTCATCCATGGTACCGAATCCACCAGGGAAGGCAACCAGGGCATCACTCTGCTTCAGGAAATTCAGCTTACGGGTAAAGAAGTAGTAGAAATTCATCATCTTATCACTGCCGTTCATGATGGGGTTGGGGTGCTGTTCAAACGGCAGGGTGATATTCAAGCCAAAGGAGTGTTCCTCCGTAGCGCCCTCGTTGCAAGCCTGCATGAGCCCTGGACCGCCACCGGTAATGACCATGTACCCCTGGCTGGAAACAAGGTCGGCAAAGGCACGGGCCTGAATGTAGCTGGGATCTGTCTCCTGGATGCGGGCAGAGCCGAAACAGGCAATTTTGCGGCGGTTTTCATAGGGGAGGAACATTTTATCCGCGCGGTACATTTCCTCCATGGCGCGGTTCATGATTTCGAGGTCGTGCTCACCCAGAGGGCTGGCAGCGGCATTCAGCACAGTGGCAAGCATCTGCAGCACGGTATCAGGAGCATGAGTGCCACAGAAGCGGCGGGAAAGATCAAACAAATTCGCATCGAGCACCGGGTTGCCCGTGCTAACGGGAATCGAAAAGGAAGTGTGCGACTCAGCCCGGCTGTTCATATCACGGGCAGCAAGGAATTCAGGATTACTCATACTGGATACTATGCACCCTGGAGCAAGGAAAGTCAATTTCAAACTTACCAGTTCCCAGCGGGAAGACAATAACAGGATAAGAGGTGGAAGCCGGTAACAGGCTCAGGGGCGATTCGCAAAGAGGCTCACACACGCGCGTATATTGCGGTGCCCCTGAAGATCGGTCTCCACGGAAAGATTCTGCGTGGTCGGCTGATAGTACAACCGGGCATTCTCCGGAAAAGTCATTCCCTTATCTTCCAGCAACTGACGGATAGATTCCGGGTTATTACTCCCCATATCCCCAATCTCCGAAACAAGATGGGGTGTCATCGGGTAATTCTCGTGTTTCAGGCGCCCAACGATGGGAACCAGGCTGCTTCCGCGAAAAACATAATGGGAGTTCAAGGCATCATAGAAACGCGTCAGGGCATTCTGCAGAGAATAGCCCTCAAAAGTAGGCAAGTCCACCTTGGCAGTGCGCCTGTTACGTTTAAAAGTCACAAAGTCAATTCGGAACAAAGGCTTCATATTGTACGCGCGCACGTGGATTTCAATATATTTCTCCACATCATCATAAGTCATAGGCGCCGGGAACTCCACTGGCACCAGCGGCACCGAGGAAAGGGCAGCATCCAGCTTTCCCTCCTTGCTTTTGGGATCCAAAGCACCCAGCCTCTTGGCCTCGGAAGTGCGAATCCACTTGTGGTACACCTCATCCAGGTAGCGGTTCACACGAGCCAGGTCACGAGCTGTTCCCCGCATTCGCATCCAGTCATTCCTCAAATTGACGGTTATTTCGACCTTGGCTCCGAAAACGGGAGAATGGCGGTCTATTCTAATGAGGCGCTCATCCGAATTTCCCACACTCTTCCCAACACTGAAATACTTGGGAAGAGCCCGGTACGGGAAGGCTCGCTCGGAGGTTTGCTCTTCCATGCGGTGCGGGAAAAGCTCCACCCGACCCTTGCGAACGGTGTACTCCGAATCCGTTTCAATGCAGAGCCACTCCAGCACCTCCACACACGTAAGACCGCTGAGCGTCTTGCGCTCCCGCGTGAGCGGAACCTCCGTTGCCGATTCAGCAGGCGCCCAGGCGATATCAACCATGTGACCCTGCTCCTGCAAACGGCTCTTCAGCAACTCCAGAATGGTAGTCAATGAGGTGTGGGGTTCCACTTTCTGCACATTCATCCGCACCTTCAGCAACGCCGGCAGCAGTTCCAGGTGGCGGGCATTGAGCTCTGCATCCGTCAAGGGACGCTCCGCCTCCAGGCGCGCCGCCTCAGCCGCTTTCTGCTCTGCCTCCTGCTCCCGGACATCGCGCCGGCGGTGCTCCATAAGCGACTTGACCACCCTCAACTTCTTAACCGGGGTGTATTCCAGATTAGGCTCCACCTCCGCCCTGCATGGCAGCGCGGCCACCGCCAGGGTCAGCAACACGCTCCCCACTCTCCCTGCATGTCTGAGTCTGTTCATGGATATCCGCATGATGAGAGCCTCATTATAAAGGGCGAAGCAGCGCCCTGTCAACCGAAAATAAAAAAGAACCGCCCGGCCTTATACAGGTCGGGCGGGCTCAGAGCCGGATGTCAGGGTCGAACTGACGACCGTCCGATTACAAATCGGGTGCTCTACCACTGAGCTAATCCGGCAGGTTGCGGGGGCATTCTACACGAGTAGGATGCCCGATGCAAGCTTTTTTTATCAGAAGATGAATCCGCAATCAACACCCAGGGTAATCAGGAAGTGATCCACAGGCCCCGCACCATGGGTTACGCGGTCAATCTTGGCAGCATTACTGCCGGACCAGGAGCACTGCAGCCAGGGTTTGACATAGAAGCGGGAATCGCGGCCAAAGGTGCCAGACTGGGAATAGGGAAGCAAGGCCGCCTTGATGCGCCATGCGTCCACCCCCTCCACATCACTGCCCCAGTACCCGACAGAGGGAGCAACGCCAGCAGAGAGCTCCAAGTCAGCCCCCATGTTGCCACGAATCAGCACATCCGTGAAACGGTAACCTCCCTCCAGGTCAAAGTAAAGGCCTGTCAGGCCATAGAAGCCAAGCCCCATTTCAAACTTGCCAAAGAAGCCCCGTTGGTGGTCATTGTAGGAAATCACGGCATTGAGTTCCTGGGCAGCGCGATGGGAGGCACCATCGTAATAACGAGCCATCAGGCCTTCCAGGCCACCGTGGCGGAAACTGTAACCGACCTCCACCATCAAGTTCGGAAAAATTTCCTTACCCATGGCGTAATTCACCCGAGCCAGGGGAGTTTCACCCAGCGCGCATGAGGCATCCCACACAATGCCATACTCTCCGCTGATGCGGTGTTGCAACCCGCGCCCAAACAAATTGCGATTCGGCAATGTGTATGAAGCACTCACGGAGGAATAGCCATATTTGCTATACGAATCCTTCACGCCCATACCGCGGACGGTATAATCCGTGCTGAGGGCATTCACATTCACATACCCCCTGCGCTCAGACGATGCCGCCATGATAGGAGCCTGAGCAGAGAAAGTGGAGGCATATGGATCAGAATCACTTACGTTCGTTTCATACGTGATATCTGAATACTGAATCGGGGCATCCGGAATAGCCGGAGGCATATCGGTAGCCAGCAAAGGGGTAGCCAGCGCAAGGGCAAGAAGAGTGCGTTTCATCATACGCCCCCAATTCTACCGTTCCCCCACCTGCTCTGCAAGTCAAAAGAACGTTCACTACATGTTATTACCCCTCAGATACCAAACTTTACCCCATCCCCTGCTGAACACCCAGCAGGAGCACCCATTCGTTTGAATACTTCAAATTATACCATTGACAATTCTGCCCAGGACTATAGAATGAAAGCTTCATGAGGACATTCATCATCACCTGTGCCATGGCATTCCTGGGTATCTCGCATGGCAATGAAGCCCCTACCCCACCCGCAGTAGATTTAAGCACCATGACCCAGGATACCCGCTGCAGACAGATTCTGGTAACATGCCTGGTCAATAGTCAACCCATGCGAATGATGCTCGATACCGGCGCCACGCATACCGTGCTGCACAAAGAGAGCGCAGAGAAGCTCAAACACGCAAAATGGTTGGATACCAGCAGGATACGCTTCGTAGGTAATGCCGAGCAAAAGCCCCAGATACTGATGGGATCACTGGTAGCAGGAAGCGCCAACGCCTCGAATTTCCCCTTCATGGTCATGGATTTGAGTGCCACGCGCAGCATGATGGCTGAAAAGATGGACGGGATTCTGGGCATGGATGTGCTGGGGCAGCTTCCCTTCACCTTTGATTTACGCAACAACTCCTGCTACTGGGGAATTCCGGCAAACAGCGGAGCCTTGGTACCGCTGTACGCTAAGCCGGATGGTACGGGACGCGTCATTGTGCAAGGCAAGTGCGCCGGCAAGGAAGTAGAAATGTTACTGGACACCGGCAGCAGTATCACACGCGTAGCAGCAGAGCAATGGGCTCCGGGAGCGGCTGCCGAAGTGAGAGCACAGATGGGGGATATTAACCGCACAGCCAGCATTCAGGTGACTGAGGGTAAGCCGGGCGATATGGAAATCGGCCCCGGCGTGGTCGTGAAAAACCTGGCCCCCATACTTTGCGAAAAAGGAGGCCTCACCATTATGGGAATGGATGCCCTCCAGGGGCAAGTGCTGGTGCACATCCCGGCGGAGGACTCACCGAGCGGCCATTTCCTGCTGCTCAAGTAAGCAATTCAAAACGCAGCGAACCCCAAGGCTCGCTGCGTTTTCTCTTAGGCTTGACAACTGTGCAACCTAGGGCTATCCTACTGCGCCGCCATGTACAAACTCGCCCTGTCCATCTGCCTGTTGTTTATGAGCAATGTCGTGATGACCTTTGCCTGGTATGGCTTTTTGCGAAAGCCGGGTGAGGCAAGCGCCACCCCCATGTGGCAGCTGATTCTGATGAGCTGGGGACTGGCCTTGTTTGAATACTGCTTCATGGTGCCGGCAAACCACCTGGGGCGCGCATACGGGCTCTCCCTAGCCCAACTCAAAATCATGCAGGAGGCACTTACCCTGAGTATCTTCGTACCCTTCATGATATTCTATATGGGGGAGCAGTGGAAATGGGATTATCTGTGGGCCTTCCTCTGCGTACTCGGGGCAGTCTTCTTTGTGAACCGTGAAGCACTCATGGGAACATGACCATGGTTCAGCTCACGGTTCGCCCGCGCATTTTCAGCAGGCAAGAGACTTGATTTTTGAAAGCAAACATGCTAGCATGGGCGCATATGAAGCCCTTGGTTACCATTTCATTGCTCAGCATGGCACTTCTGCCCTCCTGCAGTGTGCTGGAAAGCCTGACTACGCCGGGAGAATACACCCCCATCTACCTGGAGGAACCCTCACCTCTGGATCCGCCGGGCATGGAAGCCGTACGCGCAGAAGCCCGCGCCAAATACGTCAAGGAAGGCATGTACAAGGACGGTGAAACGCTGGAAGTGCAGCAAGGCAAGGCCTATCTCTTCAACCGCAACCCAGACTATTACGAGGGGGCCAAGGGCAACATGGAGGAAGCAGCCACCGCCAGAATTATCTCCTGCGAAGGGCTGTACTATTTCGTGGAGCTGGAGAACGGTCGCAAGGGGTTCCTCCGCGAAACAGATTTTGTGAATCCGGTCAAGCTGGTATCCTCCTCCGCTGCACCGGAAGGGCTCCTGCCCATCACCGCAGGGCTGCCTCCAGTTGATGGTTGGGAAACCGCTGAACCCATGGACGGCGAACAGCGGCTCATGACCAACACCTCAGGACGCACCGTGCTGGTGGTCAGCAAGAAATCCCGCAAGACAGATGAGTTTGAAGCTCGCCGACGCGAACTTGAGAACACCGCTGCCACCCCTGCCCCTGCTGATAACAGCAGCCTGCCCACCCCTTCAGCCGAGTTGCCTGAACCGGCCGGTAGCGCGGGTGAATAAGCCCTTGGCATGAGCAGCAGAGCCTTTCCCAGCCTGATAGACCGCTTCCTGATGTACCTGGCGGCGGAGCGGGGACTGAGCCTAAACTACCGGCTCTCCGTGGAGCGCTCCCTGAGCCGGTTTGCGGATTGGTGCGCCGAACGGGAACTCCAGGTGGAACAAATTACAGAAGCCCAACTGGCCAGCTACCACCGCTGGCTGCGGGGTGAAGTGGCTCTGGCCGCCTCCTCCTGCCGGGTTGCCATGGTACATATCCGCCAGTTCTTCCGCTTCCTGGCGAGGGAAAAGGAAGTTTCCCAAAACCCAGCGGCCCTGCTGGAATGTGGCCGGGCTGGTGCGCCCCTGCCCGAAACGCTGCGGGCAGAGGAAGTAAACACGCTGCTGCAAAGCATTGACCCGGCAGATATTCCCTTCGGAGCCCGCGATCGCGCCATTCTGGAGATGATATACGGCAGCGGGCTGCGGGTGAGCGAGCTGGTCAACCTGCGGGCCAGCCAAGTGGATTGGGAAGAAAATTTCCTGCGTATCACCGGCAAGGGAAACAAAACCCGCTATGTACCCTTGGGCGGTGTTGCTGCCAAGGCACTGAAGAGCTACCTGGAACATGCACGCCCCAAATTGCTCAAAAGTGGACGCCGGGCAGCAGATGTGCTCTTTCTCTCCAACCGGGGAGAAAAACTCTCCCGCGACCGAATTCTGCAAATCATCAAAGAACGCGCCCGAACCGCCGGATTACCGGAAAATGTGTACCCGCACATCCTCCGCCACTCCTTTGCCACCCACCTCTTGGAAAACGGTGCAGATTTGCGTGTGATTCAGGATATGCTGGGGCATGCCAGCCTCTCTACCACGCAAGTGTATACCCATGTAGACCAGAAGCACCTGGTTGCCCTGCACCAGAGCTTTCATCCGCGCGGGCGCAAAGCTTGAGCATGCCGTGTCTCAGCGGCACGTTTCATACGCCCGCCACTCGTCATGCTCCATAAATGCAATACCCGCATCCCTTGCGGAATGCGGGTATGAAAGATTCTCTCCTATAATTCTTACCAGAAGAGGATGTACAAGGCCACTGTGGCAATGATGACAGCCCAGCCAAAGCCCTTGGCACGGCCGGAAGTCTTCATCTCAATGATACCCTTATCCTCCAGCACCACGGCTTCACCACCCTTGAAGTGGTTCACCAGGGTAAGCACAAGGCCCACCAGGCACACCACGATGAGGGAGTAACCCATGCGGTTCAGGAAGGAATCACCCGTGCAGCCGAGCACCTCCACCCACTTGAAGGAAGCGTAGGCAACGGCGCCCACCACGATACCCAGCCAGCCGAACACACGCGGACACTTGGGCACGAAGAAGCCAAAGAGGAATACGGCCAGCACGCCCGGGCTCAGGAAGCCCTGGAACTCCTGGATGAAGGTGAAGATACCACCAAAGGCAGGATTATCCAGGAAGGGAGCCACCACCGTGGCAATCACGGCGCAAATCAACACAGCCACCTTACCCACGGCCACCAGCTGCTTATCAGAAGCCGGCTTGCCCGTGGTAACCTCCTTGGTCTTGTTGTAGAGGTCCATGGTGAAGAGCGTGGAAGCAGAGTTGAGCATGGAAGCCAGGGAGCTCACCACAGCGCCAAACAGGGCAGCCAGCACAAACCATGCCCAACCCGTGCCAGGAAGCAGCTCGCGCAGCAGGGTGGCAAAGGCGTAGTCATACTGGTAGGCGGCCAGGGTGGTGGTCACCGTATACTCTGCCACATTGGAGCGGGCAGCAGCCGTGGCGGCTTTGTCGATAGCCAGAATCTCGGAAGCCTTGGCATTGCGGCCGGCAATATCCTTGGCAGGAATGGCAGCCAGTTCTGCAGCCTTGGCTTCAAGGGCAGGCACCTGGTCAGCAGCACCCACAACAGCCAGATTCTTCTTGATGAAGTCCACAGAGGAAGCTGCTGAATCCTCGCGCACCAGACGGCTGGCAGAGATATCATAAATCACCTTCTTGCCAGAAGCCTCTGCGGCCTGCACAATAGCTGCCGTATTGGAATCTGCCTTGGCTGCCAGCTTATCGCTGTACAGGTTGTATGCCAGAATGCCGGGAATAATTACCACAAAGGGGATGAGCAGCTTCAGGAAAGCGGCAAAGACGATACCCAGCTGACCCTCCTCCAGGCTCTTGGAGGCAAGAGTGCGCTGCATGATGTACTGGTTAAGGCCCCAGTAGAAGAAGTTGGGAATCCACAGACCCAGAAGGTACACCGTCCAGGGCATCACAGGGTCGGTAGTCTCACGCATCATGTGCAGCTTACCACCAATACCATTGGTAGAACCGCTCACATCACCCGCATTGAGGTTCATCATGCGGTTCAGACCATCGCAGAACTGGGAACCAGTGGAGGCAAGCGCCTCAGCGCTTGTGTTTGCCGTAGTGGTGGCAGTTGCAACCACGTTCTCCGGCACAGTCGGGTATGCACCCAGAGCCATAATGGCAAAGTACGCCACCACACTACCGCCCAAAATCAGGGCTGCACCCCAGATGAGGTCAGTCCAGGCGCAGGCCTTCAAACCACCCACATACACATAGACCGTAGCTGCACCAGCAATGATGAGGCAGCCTGTGGGAACGGAAAGGTCAAAGTAAACAGATACTACGCTGGCGCCAGCATAAATCACGGCAGCGGTCGGCACACCCACCAGGATAAGCAGGTTTACCAATGCCATGATAACGCGTGCCACGCCATTATAACGTTCCTCCAGGAACTGGGGAATGGTGAATACGCCGCGCTTCAGCAGCATGGGCAGGAAGGTGAAGGCCACGATGACCAGCACGATGGCGGCCAGCCATTCATAACCAGCAATGGCAAGACCCAGCCAGTCGGCAGACTGACCGCTCATTCCCACGAACTGCTCCGTGGAGATATTGGCTGCCAGCAGGGAGAAGCCCACCAGCCACCAGCTCAGGCCGCGGCCGGCCAGGAAGTAATCGGCTGCGCCTTTTTCCTTCTTCTCTTCGGTGGATTCTCCGGAATCACCGGATTTCCAGATACCCA
Source organism: Akkermansia sp. (assembly GCA_045538105.1). Taxonomy (GTDB): domain Bacteria; phylum Verrucomicrobiota; class Verrucomicrobiia; order Verrucomicrobiales; family Akkermansiaceae; genus Akkermansia. Next base: position 46,732 of record JAZSQS010000044.1, on the reverse strand, counting down.
GGCCGATAACGCCCACTACAACCACGCAGAAGACAATCATTTCCCAGAGGGGAAGCACGTCCTGCGCGGGGGCAGCAGCCGCATCCTGAGCCAGGGCGGTGCCGCTCATGAGCGCCAGAGCGCCCAGCATTGTCATGATGTGTTTCATAAGATGTTCTATTGTTAATTACGCCTGATAAAGCACGCGGGCACCTTCGCCCGGGCGGGTGATGAGGTAATCGGTCTCGATGCCCAGGGCATTGCGATAGGCCTCAATCATTTCCTCAGCCACCTGCTGCACGGACTCACTCTTGACCAGAGCCACAATGCAACCGCCAAAGCCACCGCCCGTCATGCGGGCGCCGTATACGGCAGCTGCGGAAGGAATCGTATCAGCCAGGGATACAAGGGTATCAACCTCGCCGCAGGACACCTCGAAATCATCCTTCAGTGAGGCATGGGAGGCGCGCATGGCCACACCGGCGGCATCCCAATCTGCCTTCTGCACGGCCTCAGCAAAGGCGGCTACGCGAAGGTTCTCGCCAATGACATGGCGGGCACGGCGGTAGCAAAGGTCACCCAGTTCAGCCTTCTTCTCCTCCAGCATCTCCAGAGTAGCTTCGCGCAGGGAGGGCACGCCCAGCACCACGCAGGCATCCTCGCAGTTCTTGCGGCGGGCGGCATAGCCACCATCAGCCAGGGAGTGCTTCACGGCAGAATCAATCACCAGGACGCTCACGGCAGAATCCGTCATGGGGATGAGCTTGTAGGAAAGGTCCTTGCAATCCAGCATGAGGGCGTGATCCTTGCGGCCATTGGCTGAAATGAACTGATCCATGATGCCGCAGGGAACATTCACAAACTCATGCTCCGTAGCCTGGCCGATGAGGGCGCGCTCAGTGGGAGTCACCTCAGCGCCGCAAAGGGCAGCCAGAGCAGTGCATGCGGAAACCTCAAATGCTGCACTTGAGGAAAGCCCACCACCGCGCGGCACGTTGGAATCAATCAGCATATCCACCGCAGGCACCTTGATACCCCGGCGCTCCAGCATGCAGATAACGCCGCGCACGTAGTTACTCCAGAACGGATCACCGGGCTTGGTTGCATCTGCCGGGTCAATCTCAATCATAGGCTCACCGAGAGCACCAATCCAGCGGTGTTTCCCAGTAGGTGATGGAGCCACTGCAATAACGTTGATATTATTGAGCGCCATCGGCAGCACAAAGCCGTTGTTATAATCCGTATGCTCACCAATCAGGTTCACACGACCGGGAGATGCGGCAACAACCGTGGGCTTGTGTCCAAAATATTGCTCGAAGTACGGAGAAATGGTTTCTGCACTTATTTCGCGTTGCTCTAAGTCCATAGCGCAATATGTTTACCATATCGCGCGCGTGATGTAAATCCAAAAGTCCCAAACAAGACCGGATAATCGTTTTTTTTCAAGTGTTCAAACATGAAAAAGACCCGCAACCCGGCGAGACGGCTACCGGGCAACGGGACTGATAAACTCAAGCGGATGTAGTGATATTACTTCTTCTTGCAACCGCCCTTCTTGCAAGCCTTCTTGGTGGGAACCGCAGACTTGAACACGGAGGAGGGCTTGAATGAGAGAGTCTGTGAAGCTGCAATCTTCATGGCAGCGCCGGTCTGCGGATTGCGCCCGGTACGGGCAGCACGCGTCTTCATCTCGAAGGTACCAAATCCAACGAGCTGGACCTTATCGGTGGCAACGGCCTCCTTGATGGCACCGAGCACGGCGTTGAGAGCTGTCTCTGCACACTTCTTAGTTGCACCTTCACCGAGTTTAGCCTGAATGCAGTCAACGAGTTGAGTCTTATTCATAGGTCTTCATCATAACACGACTACAACGCATTGCAAGATAAAAACGTATAATATTAGCATGAAATGCAAAAAAATGCCAGAGAGGAACATCCCCCCTGGCAATCATGCAATAAATGGAGCGATGAATCACCACTGATACGAATCTATGGCGTTCTTCATCTCCCGCACAGCTTCTGTAAGCCCTGTGAAAACGGCCCGGCAAATGAGGGTATGCCCAATATTGAGCTCCGTCAGATGAGGCACTGCAGCCAAATCAGCCAGATTCCCCACCTGGATGCCATGGCCGGCATGCACCTCAATTCCCAGGGAATGAGCGAGCTGGGCAGCTGCCACCAGGCGCGCCGTTTCCTCAGCTCGTTCCTCCCCCAGTGTATTGGCAAAACGCCCGGTGTGAAGCTCCACCATGGGAGCCCCCACAGCTGCACTGGCGCGAACCTGAGTTTCATCGGGGTCAATGAACATGCTCACCTTGCTTCCATTTTCCAGCAAGGCGGCCACCAAGGGGCGCAGTTCCTCCAGATGCCCCACCACATCCAGGCCGCCCTCCGTGGTAATCTCCTCCCGCCGCTCCGGCACCAGGCACACAAAATCAGGCTTGAGGGACAGTGCAAATTCCAGCATGGCCGACGTAGCACCCATTTCAAGATTGAGCGGCAGGTTCACCGCGCGCCGCACGGCAAAGGCATCTGCATCCTGCATATGGCGGCGATCCTCACGCACATGCAAGGTAATGGAATCAGCTCCACCCGCCTGGGCAGCGCGGGCTGCCGCCACAATGTCAGGCTCCACATTATGAGAATCGAGCATAGTGGCATAGCGGGCCTGGCGCAAGGTTGCCACATGGTCAATGTTTACACCGAGATGCATATAAGGAATGAGAGTTTAAGTAGAAAGGAAGCGTTGAAAAAAGAACCCCGGTCCCGCCTCTGCAGAACCGGGGATTCCATGAAGCCGGTTCTTTAGTGCAGGAAGTGGCGGGCACCTGTGAACACCATGGCGATACCAGCCGCATCAGCAGCGGCAATCACCTCCTCATCACGGATAGAGCCACCCGGCTGGATGCAGGCAGTTGCACCGGCATCAATGGCAGTCTGAAGGCCATCAGCAAAGGGGAACAGGCCATCGGAAGCAATCACGCTCCCCTTGAGGTCCAAGCCGGCCTGCCCTGCCTTCCAAACAGCAATCTTTGCAGAGTCCACGCGGCTCATCTGACCAGCACCGATACCGAGGGTACCATTCTTGTTCGTAAAGACAATGGCATTGGAATGCACCTGTTTGCAGACACGCCAGGCAAAGCGCATCGCCTCAAGCTCTTCAGCCGTAGGAACGCGCTTGGTCACGACCTTGGCCTCCAGGTTATCCAGTCCCATCACCTCATCGTCACGCTTCACAGTCATGAGGCCGCCGGGAGCCGTACGAACCATGGGTACCTTGCAGAACTCACGCCAGGCATCCATATCGATACGCATGATGCGGCAGTTCTTCTTCTTGGTAAGAATCGCGCGGGCCTCAGGCTCATAATCCGGAGCAATAATCACATCCGTAAAGATGGCTCCAACAATACGAGCGAGGGCCTCCGTCATGGGGCGGTTCATCACGATGACGCCACCAAAGGGAGCCTGAGTATCCGTCTGGTATGCACGTTTCCAGGCCTCCACCAAATCCTCATCATCCTGGCCTACGCCGCAGGGATTGGTATGCTTGAGGATGGCGACCGTAGGACGGCGGAAATTCATGATAAGGGAAGCCGCTGCATCCAGGTCAAGAATGTTGGTGTATGAAAGCTCCTTACCCTGAAGCTGGGTGAAGATGGAATCAAAGTTACCGTACATCACGCTGGGCTGGTGGGGATTATCACCATAGCGCAGGGTCTGGTTAAACGGCAGTGACAGCGTGAAGTTGTTCTTGGTGCTATCCTCGGCGCGGTGTCCCAGGTAATTGGAAATGGCTGTATCGTAGGAGGACGTACGCATGAACACCTTCACGGCCAGTTTCTCACGGGTCTTAAGGGTGGTGTTGCCCTGGTGGTTTTCCATTTCCTCCAGCACAGTATCATAATCAGCCGGGTCAGAAACCACAGTCACAGAAGCATAGTTCTTAGCAGCAGAACGCAGCATGGAAGGGCCACCAATATCAATTTTCTCAATAGCCTCAGCAAGGGTCACACCCTCCTTGGCGATAGTCTCCTCGAACGGGTAGAGATTGACGCAAACCAGGTCAATCGTGGGGATATCATTATCCTTAGCCTGCTGCTGGTGTTCCTCCAAATCACGGCGCTGAAGCAAACCGCCGTGTACCTTGGGGTGCAGAGTCTTCACGCGACCATCAAAGAGCTCAGGAGCACCTGTGTAGTCAGAAATCTCAGTAACCGGCAGGCCCAGTTCCTGCAGGTAGCGGCAGGTGCCACCTGTAGAAATAAGCTGAACATTCTGGGCAACAAGCCCCTTGGCAAACTTATCAAGCCCAGTCTTGTCCGATACGGAAAGCAGGGCGCGCTGAATTCGTGTTGTTTCCATGTTAGATTCTGGTTGCTCCGCGAAAGCGGCGGCGTAAGTTACAATGTTCCCGCATAAAATGCAAGCCCAAAATCACTAACCCTACCCCAAAGCTGCATTTTTACGCATGCACCAAACGAAATCTCATTGACTTAACCGGGAGCTTGCGGCATAATGTACGTATCGAAACAACTTTTACCATGTCTTTCAACATTCAGAATGTCGTTATTGGTGGGCAGGAGCCCTTCTTCCTGCTCGGCCCCTGCTCACTTGAAAATGAAGCCTTTGCCTGGGAAATGGCAACAGCCATCAAGGAGATTTGCACTCGTCTGGGTGTGCAGTTCATCTTCAAAGCCTCGTATGATAAGGCAAACCGCACCAGCGTGAAGAGCTTCCGTGGCCCCGGCATTGAGGAAGGCTGCCGCATCCTCTCCGAAATCGGCAAGGAACTCCAGTGCCCAGTGGTGACGGACGTACACACTGAACAACAAGCAGAGTACGCAGCCCAGTTCGTGGATTTGCTCCAGGTTCCCGCATTCCTGAGCCGCCAGAGCGACCTGCTGGAAGCCTGTGCCAAGACCGGCCGCCCCGTCAACATCAAGAAAGGCCAGTTCCTGGCACCCTGGGACTGCAAGAACATCTGCGAAAAAATGGAAGCCTTCGGCTGCGATAAGTACATGCTCTGCGAGCGCGGCACCTCCTTCGGCTACAACAACCTCATTGTTGACATGCGAGGCATGTACTGGATGAAGCAGTTTGGCTGCCCCATCGTGTTTGATGCCACGCACTCCGTGCAGCGCCCGGGAGGTCTGGGTGGAGCCACCGGTGGCGACCGTGAGCTTGCCCCAGTGCTGGCCAATGCCGCCATGACCATGGGCATTGACGGCGTCTTCATGGAGGTACACAAAGACCCCGACCACGCCATGAGCGATGGTCCCAACCAAGTGTACCTCAAGGATCTCGAAAAGATTCTCAGCAACCTCATGCTGGTGCGTAAAGCCTGCCAGCAGATGGCTACCATCTGATGAAAAAAGCACTGATACTAGCCATCCCGCTTCTTCTGCCCCTGCCAGGTTGGGGGCAGAAGCCGCAAGCTGATGCCTCAGCAGCGGACGATTTCCCCGCCCTGCAATTCCTGCCACCAGGTTCCGTGATAGAGGGAATTTCCATTCCCCGCTACGAGAACCACCGGGTGAGTGCGCTGCTCATGTCAGATAAGCTTGAGGTTCTTGATCGCAAAACTGTTATTTTGGAAAAGCTCAACGCCGTACTCTACGGGGAGGACAACTCCGAAACCCGAGTCAAGACAGACAGCGTCACGTACAGTTTTGCCACTAAATTAGCCACTACCAGCGGAAACGCCAAAGTGGAGGATCCGCGGTTCCAAGCAGAAGGCAAAGGCGTCATTTTCAACACCTCCAGCAGCAAGGGATTTTTACACGGCCCAGTGAAGACAATCATCAAAACCGCCACGCTAACGGAAAAGAAAGGGCAGAAGAAATGATGAAAGCCGCAGCCATTGCCGCCCTGTGCATTCCCGTATTCAGCGCCACTGCAGCTGATTATGCAGCTGATTTGCAGAAAGCGCAGAACCAGGCAGGAACCTGGTGCGAGCAATTTACCCAGGTTGAGCAGGATTTGCAGGCCATGGGAATCACCCTACCCGCACCCAGTGCAGATTATTGCCATGCAGATAACGAAGTAACGGACGAGACAAAGATTATGTCCGAGCTGGGCATGATGTTTGACACCAAGAACTCCCGAGTCATCTATCTTGGCAACGTACAGCTTCTTGACCGGCGCATCAAGATACAGGCCAGGGAGCAGTTGCAAATGCATCTGCCTGGTCTTTCCGATGGTGATAAGGAAGATACCAGCACCCCGCCCAGTCCAGAAAACATTCAGCAGGCCATCAGCACCCCTGCACCATCTGTGCCTGCTGCTGAGGAGGAAGAAGTCGCTCCGGAACCAGAGCCGAATCTCCAGCCGGCATCCATCCAGGCAGACCGGGCCATTGCTGATACCATCAACAACACCATTTTAATCAATTCTCCAAGTGAGGAAGGGAAAATCCTCCTCCATTACGGGAAGAACCAAGTGCAAATTTTCTCTGCACCCGGTGCTGCGGCACCGCGCGTTCTGGCAGATGCACAAGGCAACATCCTGATGGAAGGCGCACAGATTAAGCTCTGCATGCTCAACAAGGACGAAACCCTCACCGAGCTGAACACCCAAGGCGGCTACATTTATTACCATGCCTCCACCGGCACCGTTTACACTACCGGAAAATGCCAACTGACCCACCCGGATGGCAGTCTGAGCTGCACGGAGCAGCTCTGCGTTGTTCTGAACCAGGCAGAGGCTCCCACCCCAGCAAAGAAAAACAGCTTCATGAGCCAGTTCACGGGCATGAAGTTCGAAGGCATCGCTACGGCTACCGCTAAAGGAAACGTTGTTGCCATTCGCAAAGCGGGTAACGCCCAGCCTGCCACAGAAGCCCAGGGGGATGAACTCCTCTACCATGGAGAGAGTGGAGAATGCTCCTTGCTTGGCAAACAGTGCCGTCTGGCATACGGGGAATACATCATCCATGCAGATGAGGGGATTCATCTGCTGCCCAACGGGGACATTGAACTGCGCGGACAGGATATCCACGGCAATTACACCCGCACAGGCAGCCAGAAGGGAGCAGCGACTCTCACGGGCAAGTTCAAGGCCAACGCGAACGTCATCTTCCGGGCTGATATCGGCACCATCACCACAGAAAAAGGAATCAGCCTCAGAGATGAAGAGTTTGATTTCAACTGCGAAGGTCCGGTACACCTGGTACTCAATCGCAAGCCCAATGCCAAACCGGAAGCGCCGAAACCCGGCATGCCCAACCTCGTCATCACCCAGTACAGTGATGTTTCACGCGCACGTGCCACAGGGCATGTGGTAGCCCACCGGTATGACCCTGCAACCGGAGCCCGCGTAAGTGAGCTTAAGGCTGAAATAGCCGAGACGGACCTCACCACTGGGGAAACCCTGCTCACAGGCGCCGTGGGAGAACCCTTGGTTGCCCTCCACAACGGCAATATGGTAGAAGCCATTCCCGCAGAGGGACAGGCCGCCACCATTGAAATGGCCGCCAACGGCGATTTGAAACTCAACGGTGAACGCATCTCTGCCCAGCTTCTTTCCGAGCAAGGCACCACCACGGCAAAATGCCGCGGGTACGTGCGCCTGATTCGGGCAGAAAACCGTCTTGAAACCGGCAGTGCCACCGAGCTGCACTCCAATGAGGTACTCCTGACCACGAATGGTCCCCTCTTTGCCAGGCTCACCCCCTCTGGGGAATCCACCACGGACAATAAGAGCAAATTCCCCAGTCTCCGGTTCAACTATACCGGAATTGAGGAAGCCAGGACAGAATCTGGCTGCACCGTGCAGACGGGACAAGGCTCTATGCAATGCACTGGCCCAGTGCTTCTCGTGATGAATAACGAGAGCAAAGGCACGGACAGAATGTTAGGTGCATTGAAATACGCCACAGCCAGAGGCAAGGTTGCCGTGGCCGGGCGGGATGCCAATGGGCGCCTGATTCGCGCCACAGGTGATAAGCTCAAGGTTGATGCCGCAACGGGGATCAAAACGTTGAGCGGCAAGGAAGTCACCCTGGCTGATGCCAACAACACGCACGTTGCCAGTGGAGAAGGAGCAAGCATCCGCATTGATGCGAGAAATAACGCCACCATCTCCGGCGCCAGGCATTCCACGCACGCTACTAACATCCGGCAGCAGCTGGATAACGAGAAAAATCAGAAAAAGAAGAAATAATTATGGAAATCCTTCTCAAAGCGAACAATCTTTGCAAATCCTACGGAGAACGCCAGGTCGTAAGCAACGTGAATTTCACGGTTCATGCGGGAGAGATTGTGGGGCTCCTTGGTCCCAACGGCGCTGGGAAAACCACCTCCTTCTACATGGTGGCCGGTCTGGTGCGCCCCGACTCCGGCTCTGTGGATTTTTGCGGCAAGGACGTTTCCGGGCTTCCCATGCACCTGCGTGCAAGGCTGGGCATGGGCTACCTCCCTCAGGAAGAATCCATCTTCCGCAAACTCTCAGTGAATGACAATCTGATGGCCATTCTCGAAACCCGGTCGGATCTCACCCGCAGAGAGAAAAAGGAAAAGTGCGATGAACTGCTGGAACGTTTCAATATCACGCGTCTCCGCAAGAGCCAATCCATTCAGCTTTCGGGTGGTGAAAAGCGGCGTCTGACCATTGCGCGTGCCCTGGCAGCCAATCCCAAGCTGCTCATGCTGGACGAACCATTTGCCGGTGTAGACCCCATTGCCGTGCAGGATATTCAGCACATTGTAGCCTCACTGCGCGAAACGGACGGACTTTCCATCCTCATCACCGACCACAACGTACGCGAAACGCTGGGCATTGTAGACCGGGCCTACATTCTCTTTGAAGGGAAGGTCATCAAGGAAGGCAATGCAGATGAAATTGCCAACGACCCGAAGACACGCAAGATTTACCTGGGCGAGCAGTTCAAGATGTAAGCCTGGAGAATTGGATATTCTTGTATAGCCACATCATCCCTACCCTCTGGGTGGGGATGATTTTTTCGTGATTGCAAGGCGGCCTGGCGCAACGGCACGCCCGCGCCGCCGAGTGATCACCTTCACAGCAAAACGGAGAGAATCTCCATAAGTTCATCATATGAAGCCACTCGCGAAAGTCGGGGCCTCATGGGCTTAGTACCGGGAATCCCCTTGGCATAAGCCAGCAGGCGGGAGCGCATGGCGCGCATCGTCACCAGCTCATCTCCATAATGCAGGCTTTCCAGCGCCATGCGGGTATGGCGGAGCATGAAGGCAATGCGTTCCTGGGGAGAGGGAGCCTCCGGCACCACCCCGGTACGGAGGTACTCCCTCGCTTGCCGGAAAAGCCAGGGGGCGTTCATAGCTGCCCTACCAATCATGACCGCGGATACCGCCGTATTTTCCCTGACTCGCTGTACATCCTGAGGCGTGGCAATATCACCATTACCAATCACCGGAATCCTCACCAGGCGGGCGCAGTGGTCAATCATCCCCCAATCGGCCTTCCCACCATACTGCTGGGAACGGGTACGACCGTGAATGGCAATAGCCTGTACACCGGCTTCCTCCAAACGAGTTACAGCCTCCGGGGCGCATATATGCTCCTGATCCCAGCCTATGCGGATTTTGGTTGTCACCGGGCAATCATTTCCCAATTCCTGCACTACGGCTGAAGCAATACGCTGCAACAGGGGCAAATCCTTCAACAAGGAAGAACCTCCATTCTTCCCCACAACCTTGGGTACCGGGCAGCCGGCGTTGATGTCCAGGAAATCCGGCTGCATGGCATCCACAATGATGCGAGCTGCAGCAGCGCAATGCTCAGGAACAGAGCCGAAAATCTGAATTCCCAGCGGGCGGTGGGCTGATTCAAACTCCACATAGCGGCGGTTGCGGCTCCAGGCTTGCAGCACCCCCTCAGCCGAAACAAACTCCGTGACCATCACATCCGCGCCTTCCTCCTTGCAAAGCGTGCGGAAAATAGGATCAGTGACCCCCGCCATGGGAGCCAGATACAGGGGAAAGTTCGAAAAATCAGGAAGCGGCATAGCTGTTACCAGACGAGCGATTCAATCCAATCCATGTAAAGCGAGCAAAGCTCTGTACCATAAAAAAGCCATATAAAAGCAGCCGCAATCAAAGCCGGGCCAAAAGGCATGGGCGTTCCCCGGCCAATGCGGGCAACCACCGCTGCCGCAATGCCGATAAAACTGCCACCCACCAGGGCAAACACCACACCCTGCCACCCACAAAGAGCGCCGATTGCCAGAGCCAACCAGGCATCTCCGCTGCCCATGGCCTCCTTTCGGGAAACATAACCGCGGCAGGTACCGCGCAGTTCCTCATGCTCCTCCAATGAAAGGCGGGTACCATCCGGCAGGGTGAGGGAATCCACCGTAAAGACCAACTCCCCTGCCCCGGTTTCATGAGTACTCTCCGTGGCCAGGGTCAGCGTAAACCGGTTGGTATTTTCCAGGAATAAATCACTCCACAAGAGGCGTTCCTTGCCCACCAGCAGCTCCACATCCTCTCCATCTGCCGCTTGATGGAGTACCCAATCCTGGGCAGCATCAAACTCCTGCTGGTGGCGGCCAAAGAAGAAGCGGCCTGCCACAGCCACAAAACGAAACAAGAGAAACCCACCAAATGCCCCAGCTGCGCTGTTAATCAATCCCTGCACGGGGTCAACCCCCTCGCCGCAGAACCAGGGTGAAAGGCCCCCAATAGCCAGACCTATCACGGCGGCCGGGAGGGTCAGAGCCGGGAGTACCACCATCTGCTCCCAATCAATGCAGAAACAGGCCAGCATCAGCGCCACCCAGGCACAGAGCAACAACTGGGTCACCATATCATCTGTGCAGAAATTCCAGGCAACTGCCGCAAACAACAAGGCACACGCCAATTCCACCAGGCAATAGCGAGCCGTATAATGCTTGCCGCAGCATGCCGTGCGCCCACGCAGCATCACATAACTCAGAACCGGCAGGTTCAGATACCAGGGAATCGGTGCCTTGCACTGCGGGCAGAATGAGCGCCTGGGATTATTGACACTCAACCCGCGGGGTACACGGTAGATGACCACATTCAGAAACGAGCCGACGCAGGCTCCGAACAAGCCAAAGAACAAGGGCAGCAACCAGGGCATTGCAGCTGTGATACCTTGAGTATAGGTGATAACGTCTTCCATAGTCCCAACTCGCTCAAAGATAGCACACCGCGTTCCAATGTCAAACCGGAAATCAGCCAGCGCTATTCCCGCATGGCCTTCATATAGGGTTCAAGGAAGATTCGAGTGTGCTCGGTAAGGGCGTTATTCAACTCGCGGAATGCCTTCCCTTCCCACTTCGTCCTGGCTGATGAGCAGATGCTCATCAGTACACAGGCTCTATCAACAAACAGCTCGCACATCTGGCAATTCACGGGATTCACGTGCTGCAACGCCCCACGCTCCAGCTCACAATAATAGAGAATCTCCTGGAAAAGCTCCCGCATACGCCCGCAGGCAGCAGCTGCAGCCTCTTCACTTTCAATTTTCTGAATAAGCTCAACCAACTCATCATAAATGGTGGCAAGCCGCCGCATGCGCCCCATGCTGCCCTGTGGAGCTGAGGTCCAGGAATTATCCATCACCACACGCAGCGGAGGCAATGCAGATGCCCAGGAATTGAACCACTCCATAAGCGGCGCACTCTCGGAGCATCCATTATTCATGTTCAGCAAGAGCACAAGCCCCTGCGTCATGCGCTCCAGACGTTCGCGTTGTTCAGGAACAGCCCCACCTTTCAGCTCCTCAATCACCTTCGGATTCCGGGTGAGGGCCATCTGCCAGCGCAAGGCGAGTGTCGCTACGCGGAAAGAAAGATTCCAGTTATTCAGCATGCAGCGCTCAGCCTCCTGAACCACGTTCTCACGTTCCTCATTCACCAGGGCAAATTCATCATCCAGAATCCGCAGGACATCCAAGGTATTATCGTAGAGCACCTCCATATCCACCACCGGTGGTTCATTCGGGGTAAAGGCATCCAATAGTCCCGCCAGGGTGGCAGAGCCAAACGCGACTGGATGGGAGGAAAGCAGTCGGTTCCGTGCCTTTGCATACTGCATTACCCTCTGCACATATTCCCTGGACTGGGGGGCGAGACGCTGCACGGCATCCGGAGAAAGGGCATAATGCCCCAGCACCGAATTCACCGCCTCCATTTCGCTCAAAAGCACCGCAAAACGGGGTGCCACCGCCTCTGCGCTCTGCTTATCATGCACAGATGACAGCAGCGCCGTACACAGACGGTACCGCACCATTCCCAACTTCATGAAGTGCTCTACCAGTGTCTCAGCTGCAGCACAAGGACTCCCGGCCTCCAGAGTTGCCTGAACCGGAGGAAAGACAGGCGCCATTTCCAAGGTCGGCGTTTCGCGCTCAGATGAATCACCCTCAGGCCAGCCGTGAACCAAAAACCAGGCACCAGTTCCCAGCGCACCCAGGAGAGCGGGTATCACTCCCCACCATAAATATTTCTTCTTCATCAGACGCTCAATGTTAGGCAGAATCCTAACCCACGCCCCATTCCAATACAAGACTTTTACAGGTCAGCACCACGATTAGCTTCTTCAACGGCTCCAGGCAAAAAAAGGCCGGTGGATGAACCACCGGCCTGGAAATCAGGAAAGAGGGCTGACTTACTTGGTCTTCCAACCGCCACCCAACTGAGTGTAAAGAGTGGGTACACAGGCCGCGTACTGGTAGCGGTAGGCAGCCAGTTGAGTCTGTGCGGGGAAGAGCCCCTGCTGAGCAGTGAGCACCTCGTAGTAGCTGGCGAGCCCCTGGGCGTAGCGAGCCTTGGAAAGCTTCACACTTTCCTGGTAAGCCGCCACTGCCTGCTCCTGTTTCTTCATGATATTGCGGAGCTTGCCGCGCTGCACCAGGGTTGTGGAGATTTCAGCCATGGCGCTAAGCACAGTCTGCTCGTATTCAGCCTTGGCTGCCAGGAAGGCATCGCGCTTCATCTTCTCATTGGCGCGAAGCTGACCAGCCCGGAAAATCGGGCCGGTGAGATTGGCGCCAATACCCCAGCCGCCATCCGTACCGTATGTACCATGGCGCAGGTCGGCCGTAGCATAACCGGCCAGCCCGGTGAGGCTGATGCTGGGGAAATAGCTGGCAATGGCCACGCCAATTTCAGCATTGGCAGAGCGCAGTTTCTGCTCGGCAGCCCGGATATCAGGGCGGCGGGCAATCACATCTGCCGGAATACCGGCAGCCACGCCACTGGCATTAGCAAAGGCCATCATGTTGCCCCCGCGGGCAATGGGACCAGGCATGCGGCCAGCCAGTGTGGAAAGCGTGTTTTCCAATTCGGTAATCTGCATCTGCAAATTCGGAATCTGGGCTTCTGCGGCAGAAAGAGCCGCCTGGGCAGAGGCCGTCTGCAAACGGTCAGCCACACCACCTTCCAGCTGGTTTTCAAAGAGTTTCAATGACTCGCGGTAGGAAGCCACGGCATCATTGGCAATCTTAAGCTGCTCATCCAGCATGATGAGGCGCAGGTAACCACTGGCCACTTGCTTCATCAGGGAAATACGCAGATTATTCATTCCCTCTTCAGCGGCCAGCGCCTGGGCTTCAGCACTCTCCACCCCCTTACGGGTCTTACCCCAGATATCGAGTTCCCATGAAGCGCTCAGGCCTGCAGCACCTGGGATTTTATGCTCATCGGCCATGGAAACTGTGGCGGGGGAACTAGCGCCCTGACTAGCCTGCCCGATGTACCCCAGGGAGGGGAACATAGGAGCGCGAGCTACCGTAATATAGCGGCGGGCAGAGTCCACGTTGTGCAACATGGCCTCCAGGTTGCGGTTGTTGGCAAAAACATCATCCAGCAGCTTTTGCAGGTTCGCATCCTTTAGCACCTGCTGCCAAGGCAAATCTGCCATGGTGCTATCTGCCTGCCCGGCATCGCGGAAAGCGGCAGGCACGGGCATTTCAGGAGAGAGCCAATCAGGCCCGAAGGTGCAGGATGCTACCAGCCCGGCGGTGCCGGCAAGTCCAAGAATAATGGCGCGTTTCATGTTGTTGATATGATAACTTTATGGTTGATTTTGTCAAGTAATATCTACGGATAACTCTATTATTCATCATCCTTGTGAGCTGCCAGATACTGGCGGGCTCCTGCCTCATCCGGGTCCTCACCGAGCGTAGCCAGCTTAAACTTGATACGGAATAGGCGCATGATGAACACATAGGAACAAGGAATCAGGAATACACCTACCACGGTGGCCACGGTCATGCCTACAACCACCACGGTGCCAATGGAACAACGGGCCAATGCACCAGAACCACTGGCCAGCATGAGCGGTACGCAACCCAGAATGAAGGCCAGAGACGTCATGAGGATGGGTCGCAGGCGGAGTCTGGCAGCAGAAAGAGTAGCAGTGAGCAAATCCTTGCCACGCTCCATTTCCAGGTTGGCAAACTCCACGATGAGAATAGCGTTCTTGGCAGCCAGACCCACGAGCATCACCAGTCCCACCTGAGCATACAGGTTAAGCTCCAAGCCCATCCAGTACAGGCCGGCATAGGCACCCAACACGGCAATGGGAACGGTAAGGAACACGGAGATTGGCAGGGTCCACTTCTCATATAGAGCCACCAGGATGAGGAAAGCAAAGACGGAGGACATGGCGAAGATAGTCACCAATCCCGTACTGTTGCGAACCTTGTTTTCCTGGAACGACATATCCTGGTAATCCATACCCACCTTGGAGGGGTCCATGGTCTGGGCGTAAACAGCCTCCAAGGCCTCCATAAGCTGCTGAGTTGAGAAACCGGGACGCGGCATGACGTTCAATTTGGCTGAGTTGTAGATATTATGGTGCATCACGAACTCGGTATCAGCAATATCCTTCACATTGACCAGGGCCGAAAGCGGAACCCGCTCATTATCCTGGTTCGTCACGAAGAAGCCGTCCATCTTATCCAGGCTGGAGCGGTCACTGCCCTGAGCCTGCATGTACACTTGCCACTGCTGACCGAACGCATTGAAGAAGTTGACGAAGGAGGAGCCGTTGTAAGTAGCCAGAAGGTTATTGGCGGTGCCGATGTCCACGCGGTGGAACTTGCATTTTTCCTTGTCAAGTTCCACGAACTTCTGGGGGGTATCAGCCATCATCATATCCATGCACATGGCCACCTCCGGACGCTGGCGCGCAGCCTCCTCAAACTTGAGAACCTGTTCACGAAGGAAGGGAACGCCCTGCCCTTCCAGGTCATTGAGCACCATGGTGACACCATTGGCCGTACCCACACCGGGAATAGCCGGCGGCATCAGCACCATGGCCATGCCATCCAAAGCGGCGGCATGCAGGCGCCCCTCAATGCGCTTCTGCACTTCAGCAGCGGTTTCAGGGCGGTCTTTCCAGTCCTTGAGCTCAATGAAGGCGATGCAGGCACCGGGAGTCTGCACGCTATTGAGGATATTGATACCCACCACGGTGGTCAGATTCTTCACAGCCGGATCAGACAAGGCATCCTCAAATTTCTTATTCTCCGCATAGGCTACCTGGAGGGAGGTATCTGGTTTCATCACCAGGGCTGCCAGCAGGAAACCCTGGTCTTCGTCCGGCAGGAAGGCCTTAGGAACCATCTTGGACATGGGGGCAATGGCCGCCCAGAAGAGCAACAGCAGCGGCATGGAAAGAATCAGCTTGCGGCAAAGGCCCCCGCATATCTTCACATACACGTTGGCGGTGCAGTCATAGCACCAGTTGAAGAGCTTGTAGAATGGCTTGAAAATGCTGCGGTGCTGCTTGGTCGGCTTAAGCATGAGGGCACATAAGGCCGGGGAAAGCGTGAGGGCGTTAAACGCCGAAATCAGCATGGAAACCGCAATCGTAATAGCAAACTGTTTAAAGAGCGTACCCGTGATACCCTCCAGCAGAAGGGAGGGAAGGAACACTGCCGCCAGCACCAAGGCAATGGCGATAACCGGACCGCTCACTTCCTGCATGGCGGCAAAGGATGCCATGCGAGGATTGAGGCCCTTATCAATATGGTGCTGCACGGCCTCCACCACCACAATGGCATCATCTACCACCAGGCCAATGGCCAGTACCATACCCAGCAGTGAAATGGTATTCAGTGAGAATCCCAACATGGGGAAGACGCAGAAGGTGGAGATGAGCGATACCGGCACGGCAATGAGCGGAATGAGCGTGGCACGGAAATTCTGCAGGAACATGAACACCACCAGCGCCACCAATACAATAGCCTCAATGAAAGTGCGTTTGATTTCATCAATGGAGTAACGCACGGCGGTTGTCGTATCCAGGGAAACTTCACCCTTGATACCCTGGGGCATGATGGCACCCTGCTTCTCGAACGTCTTGCGGAGGCGGTCAACCGTGGCAATGGCGTTGGACCCCGGAGTCTGGAAAATCACCACTGCGGCAGATACCTGGCGGTTCAGACGCCCTGTGGCAGAGTAGTTCTCCGAGCCGAGCTCCACCTTGGCAATATCCTTGAGATAGATGATTTCATCCCCTACCTGGCGCACAATGATATCCTCGAACTGAGCAGGATCGCTCAAGCGCCCCTGAGTGCGGATGGCAATCGTCTTTTCCTGACCATCAGGCACGGGGTCCGCACCCACTTTGCCACCGGGGTTCGTGGTATTCTGCGCAGCAATAGCGGCGCGAACCTCACCAATGGAGATGTTGTAGTGGGTCATGATATTCGTATCAAGCCAGATGCGGATAGCATAACGACCTGCACCATACACCGTCACTTCACCCACACCTTCCACGCGTTTGAGCTCATCCACCATCTTGACCTGGGCATAATTGGCCAGATCCACGGAGTTATAGCTGCCATCAGGTGAGTACAGGGAGTAAATGATGATGGGAAGCCCCGGCTGCTGGCGAATGGTCACACCAGAGTTCAACACCTCAGGCGGCACCTGGGAAGAAGCCTGCCCATAGCGCATGTTGGTGAACACCTGGTCCAAATCCGGGTCTGTATCCGGATTGAATACCACTTGCAGGGAATACACACCGTTATTAGACGAAACGGAGGTCATGTAGTCCATACCCTGCACACCGGAAATTTCACGTTCCAGCGGAGTACCGACGGAGTCTGCCACGGCCTTGGCATCTGCACCAGGGAACATGGCCATGAGCTGGATGGTGCGCGGGGTAATCTCCGGATACTGCGAAATCGGGAGATTCATGAGGCACACCAACCCCAGCAGCGTGGTCACTACGGCAATCACCGTAGCAATCACGGGGTGTTTAATGAAGAAGGGACTCATGGCTCTGCTTTATTCTGCTTTGTTTTCCGCAGTTATGGAGTTCACGGTTGTGGTGGGTTTCTCGTAAATAAAGGGGCGGGAAACCACCGTTCCGAATCCCCCCGGTGCACCCTTGGCGCGCATGCCGGCATTTATCAGGGCATACTGAGCCGCCATCTGACCACCACCCACAATGACCTGGGCCTCTTCCACATTTTCAATACCGGCCTCCTTGAGCGTCTCCGTAATGGGTTTCACCGTGCCGGTGACCACCTGCATGAGCATCGGCACGGTGGTGCCATCGCCATTCGGCATATCCAGTACCAGTTCCTTGCCCAGCTTCACGTCGATACCCAGCGGAGTGTTATCCGGAGCTACCACATAGATAAAGCGGTGATTCATGGAGGAAATGAGGGCGCGGGCCGGCACCAGCAGAGCGTCTTTAATTTCTCCCGTCCTGGCGCTCACGCGTACGGCTGCGCCAGTACGGAGCTTCAGCTGAGGGTTCGGTATGTAACCCACGAATTTCACCGTTCCGGTAGTCTGACTGATTTCACTATCCACGGCGTGCACAACGCCCTTATGCTCAAACACGCTGCCATCTTCCAGAATGAGATTGAATTCCTTCACCGGGCTCATCTTATCCGGCAGGTCATAGTACTGACCGGTCTGGATTTGTTCGTTCATCTGGCGGGCAGGCACCGAGAAATCCACTCGGATGGGGTCGATGGAAGACATGCGGGTCATGACCACCTGCCCCGCTGCCACAAAATCACCCACGCTCACGTTGGACTTGGCGGCCAGGCCCTTAAACGGCGCCCGGATAGTGCAACGATCCAGATTCAGCTGAGCCATCTCCATGGCAGCTTCGGCCTGGGCAACCTGGGCACGGGCCATGGCCAGAGCTGCTTCGCATCGGCGCTTGGCGTGCTTGGCATCCGTGAACTGTTTCTCAGAAACGGAGCCGCTTTCTACCAGCGCGGCGTAGCGCTCCACATCCTTCTGCGCCTGTTCATCTGCCACTTCTGCCTGCAATACTCCAGCCTTGGACACAGCCACATTAGCCACGGCCTGGTCATAGGCTGCCTTGTAACTGGAAGGGTCAATTCGGAACAGCACCTCGCCTTTCTCACACAGGGAGCCATGCCAGTATACCTGCTCCAGAAGCTTACCTGATACCTCAGGCCGGATATCGGCCTGATCCACTCCTCGCAGGTGTCCGAACCAGGTGCTCGTGAGTTCCACCGTGCGCTTCTGCATGGGCATAACCGTCACGTTGATGGGAGGCAGCCCCCGTTGCGCCGTCTGCTCTCCTCCATTCTCCCTGCACCCCACCAGGGTGGTGCTTGCTACCAGCCCTCCAAGGGCAATCGTTACTATATTGCTTGTTTTCATTGATGTGTTGTTGACGGGACCTCCGGTTCCGTGGTTAAAGTATTGTGATAAATCCGTTCCAGAAACAAGCGCAACTGTTCTATCTCTTCAGGACTGAAGTTCCTTGTCAATTGCGCTTCAAATGCCTGGAGGGCGTGCTGCGTTTCTTCCCTCATGCGGTAAAACTCTTCCGTGAGATAGGCATGCTTGACCCGGCCATCGCAGCCGTCAAATGCGGTCCGCACGTAGCCTTTTTCCTCCAGCCTCTGCAATAATCCCTTCACCGTTGTGTGTGTCACCCCAAGGTACTGCTCCAACTCCCGTTGCGCTACCGGTTCTCCCCCACGACTTTCCAAATACATCAGCAACCGGCATTGCGGAACCGTTACACGCAAATCACCGACACGTTGCACAAACAACGCATCGGCCCTATCAGCCACCATCTTCATTAAGAATACTGGATGCTTGGATTTCAGAGGATCATTCTGCATGGATTAATTATGAAGCATGCTTCACATCTCAGCGAGAGTATATCAAGGTCCGGGTGAAAGTCAAGCAGAATGCTCCCAGCAGCCCCCTCAACCTATATTCTTTCGCGTCTTACGGTACTCCTGGCAAATGCGGGCAAAATCCATACCCTGCGCTTCCGCATTCATCATGGCATCCCGGACAGCAAGTGCTGCAGCGAGAGCCTCTTCGCTTCCCTTATACTCACGGTCCGTGAAATACCTGACAAACGTTTCCTTGCGGCGGGTCATGCAGAGGCGCCAGCCGCAGAATGTATTAATGGAGCCCTTCTGCCCGTTATAGCGGGTTATATAGCGAAAACGTACCGTGGTCATGCGGGCGCATTTTAACAAGGCAAATGGAAAGTGTCAAGATTTTTATTTCACTTTTTCAACCTTTCTATATTTCAATAAAGATATCATTGACAAAAATACTTGAGAGCTGTTAAAATAAATCCATGTCTGACAAGCAAGAGGATATACGCCAGATAGACAAGATGCGGAGCATCACCGACTACATTCACCGGGCAGGGTTCGTAGCCATGAACGATGCCCTTCAAAAGAAGGTAATGAAGTTGAGTTTGCGCCAGTGTGCGGTTCTGGCCTGTATCCGCCGATATACGACCATCCACCCGGAAGGTGTTTCGATGAGTGTACTGGCAGAACGGGTAAACATGTCGCCCTCAGCCGCCTCGCATATGATAGACAGCCTGATGAGCCTGGGCATGGTGGAACGGCGGCAGAGCCCAACCGACCGCCGCGCCGTGCTCGTCACCATAGCCAGCACCTTCCAAAACCCGACCTCAGCCGTAGAGGAAGCCCAGAAAAACGCTATTGCCGAACTGCGGGCAGGACTCACGGAGGAAGAGCAACGCGTATTTGATACCGCCCTCGACAAGATTTACGCAGCCGTCATCGCTCGCGACAACTTCTAAGCGCATCAACACGTCAACGCATTCGTAGCCAGGCCTGCGAGAGCCGTTTCACGATATCCGGCCGCCAAAGCGCGGCCGGTTTCATTCATGGTGGCAATCACGCTATCCAGGCTCACAAAGTGGGTTCCATCACCGCGCAACGCCAGGCGGGCAGCATTCACCGCTTTCACGGCACCAATGGCATTGCGCTCAATACAAGGCACCTGCACCAGGCCGCAGACGGGGTCGCAGGTGAGCCCCAGGTTATGCTCCATGGCAATTTCCGCAGCATTAGCCACCTGCTCATTGGTACCGCCCATGGCAGCGGTAAGCCCAGCGGCAGCCATGGAGCAGGCCACACCTACCTCACCCTGGCAGCCCACCTCTGCACCGGAGATAGAAGCCTTCGCGCGGTAAAGTGAGCAGATAGCCGAAGCCGTGAGCAGGAAAATCTCCACACCATGCTCCCTGCCCACGGTGGCATCCTTGCGGCCGAAGCGCTCGTAATAGCGCAGCACCGCAGGCAGCACACCGGCACTGCCCATGGTGGGAGCGGTCACCACTCGACCACCGGCGGCATTTTCCTCCGACACCGCAAAGGCCCACAGGTTAATCCAGTCAATAATGGTAAGGGCGTCCTGCGTATTATCGCGGAACATCTCCGCCAAGCGGCGATAGATACGGGGAGCACGGCGCGGCAGCTTCAAGCCACCGGGCAGCACCCCCATAGTCTTCACCCCACGCTCAATGGCCTTATCCATGGTCTGGTATATCTTGCGGATACGGGAACGCAGCTCCATTCCGGAAGGGAGCGCCATCTCATTGCAACGCACCACAGCAGCGATGGTCATATTCTCAAGCTTGCAATGCTGGAGCAGTTCTGCACAGGAATCGAAAGGATACGGCACGGGAGGAGGAGGCTCCGGCAACTGTTCCATCTCATCGCTGCGGCGGATAGCCCCGCCACCAATGGAGAAATACACCTCGTTGGTCAACTCATCGCCCGCCTGGTTATACGCACAGCAACGCATTCCGTTGGCATGCTCCGGCAGGGTCACATCCTTCTGCAGCACAATGTCGCGCATAGCGCTGAACGTGATAGGGTGCGTACCATTCAACAGCAACTTACCCTCCGTAGCCAGCGTGGCAATCGCAGGAGTGGCAGACATTTCCATCTTCTCCGCATCCAGCCCCAGCAGACCATACACCACCGCGCCGGGAGTACCATGCCCCACCCCGGTAAGAGCCAGTGAACCATACAGCCACACGCGCACCGTCTCCACCTGTTCCAGCACCCCGCGCTCAGCCAGTTCGCGGGCAAAACGCGCCGCTGCCCGCATCGGTCCCATGGTATGCGAACTCGACGGACCGATACCGATGGAAAACACATCGAAAAAGCTGGTGTACATAGCCTCAAATTACACCCACGCCGCTGGCAAGTCAAGCCAGCGGCGCGTGCAATTTGACATTCTCCAGAAATTCCTGGAGTAATGAATCATTTCGTGGTAGAAATCAGCGGGATTTCTTCATAATCGGATACCCCGAAACATGGATTTCATTGAACAGAATATCAACCCGGTGCGTCACAGTGGCCTCAGCCACGCCTACACATCCAGGTCCTTGTTCCTCAACCACTTTCTCCAAGGCTTTCTCCACAGTGGGATTCCCCAACGGAATGTACAAAAGAGACATTCCGTATGAAGTGGCGCTAACCTGCTTGTCCTTGTTAATCACAAATTTATTTCCGCCCTTAAATGGCATGGGTATTTGCGTGATAGCGGAATATTGCTCTTCTATGTGGTGACAAGAAGCCAATAAAGAAAGCACAAAGGCAGAAAGAATAAACTTTTTCATCATCTCAATAGGTCAGAGTTTTCATTAACTTTATAATCCGCGGCGGTACACGGGATTTCCCTCCACCGTATAGGTACAGGGGACAAAGGCACCTATCAACCCCTCAAACGCGTGCCCGCTCCACACAGCTTTCATATTGGCAA
Source organism: Akkermansia sp. (assembly GCA_045538105.1). GTDB lineage: Bacteria > Verrucomicrobiota > Verrucomicrobiia > Verrucomicrobiales > Akkermansiaceae > Akkermansia. The sequence continues at coordinate 24,745 of JAZSQS010000044.1, read as the reverse complement.
GCCCCACACAATGAGGACCCTCTTTTTCCACTGCGGCAAGAACGGCCCCATAAAGCCCCTTGTACTGCCACGAAAGATCGGAGATAAAGCCCCCCTTCCTGACTTCATGGCTCGCGCTTACCACCCGATTGCGGTTAACCAGGCAGTCAGCACCACCTTCAATATTGATAGGGCGCACCGCCATGAACGGCACATTTGCAATTTCACGGGTAGAACAGGAAGAAAGCAGCCCGCTTCCTAACAGAAAAAGAACTAGAGAGAGTCGTTTCATATGATTTGTGTGAGGGAGATTTCATGCCCGGAGCATTGCAAAACAGCCTTCATCATGCAACGAGCATCTGGACTATACACGGTCTATTGTTACTTTGTCAAGCACATAAACAGCTTATAGACATAGGAGGCCGCCTGCACCCCAGCAGAACGGCCTCCTCAACGCAAACAAGAGTCCTGCAAAATTAAAGAGCCTTGAGCTCAGCCACGGCGGCTTCAAGCGAGGCGACATCCTGGATGGAGATAACCTTGGCCTCCTTGCAGATGCGCCCCATCATTCCGGCCAGCGTGGTGCCGGGGCCCATCTCGATGAAGAGGCGTTCGCCCTTCTCAATGAGGTCCTGCATGCAGGCAGCCCAGCGCACAGAGCCGCACACCTGCTCGCCCAGCATGGCGCGCACATCTTCCGGCCCGGTCACCGGGCGGGCTTCAAAGTTGCAGTACACCGGCACAGCGGGAGTGGTCATGGGAGTAGCCTCCAGCTCCGGACGCAGGGCGGTCTGGGCGCTCTTCATGAAACGGCTGTGGTAGGCACCGGCCACATTGAGCTTCTTGGCAATCTTGATACCGGCAGCCTTGGCTCCGGCCACGGCCTTGTCCACGCCCTCCACCGAACCGGAAACAACGGTCTGGCCGGGGCAGTTGTAGTTGGCCACGTCAATATCGCACTCGGCGGCCAGCTTGGCCACAGCTTCATCACTGCCGCCAATCATGGCCGCCATGGTGCTGGGGGCAGCCTGGCAGGCTTCCTCCATGAGGGCGCCGCGCTTCTGCACCAGCTTCAGGCCATCTTCCATGCTGAAGGTCCCGGCTGCGGCATGAGCGGTGAACTCACCCAGGGAAAGACCGGCTGCAGCCACGGGCTCGATATCCACCAGACTGCTGAGCACCTTGTAGATAGCCAGGCCATGCAGGTAGAGAGCCGGCTGGCAGTTGCAGGTGCGGGTCAGCTCCTCATCAGGCCCCTCAAACATGACCTTGGTGAGAGAATAGCCCAGCGCGGCATCCGCGGCATCCATCATCTCGCGCGCAGCGGGATACGCATCATAAAAATCCTTACCCATGCCCACTTTCTGGGCACCCTGACCGGGGAAAAGAAGTACTGCTTTCATAACTAATGTAATGAGAAATTGGCACGCACACCGCGCCTTTGCAGCCAAGCTAACGGAATGGTGGAGTAAAGTCAAGCAAATTCGCTTCCCTCCCCATCACATTATACGATGTCTTGATATTATCTCAGTACCGCAAACGGCGCGGAAGCTTCCTGCAGCCATAAGCTTCGAGCTTTGGTGTGATTCTGTTGCTTACACATCTATTTGCAGCACATCTTCCCACGCACCATTTATAAACCATAGAGCACTTTTATAAAATCATTACAACTTTCAATGCACCAATTTACAACCACCCAGCATGAGGCGGAGCGGAGAATCCCCCCGCAGGTCACGGGCATACAGGCAGGCACCGGCCAGCACCAGCAATTCCGCGCAGCGCGTATGCCCCAATTGCAAGGCCACGGTGAGCGGTGTGGAAAAATCCTCTGATAAGGGTTTATCCGGATTAGCACCATTCGCCAGCATTCGGAGCAAAGCAGGCTCATCATTTCTCCGCACCGCCGCCAGGACGCTGAGCGGTTCACCCCCGGTGTTCAAAAGCCAGGGGAACATTGTCTCAATTTCATCGACGTCATGGAAACACATGGCATAAGGATTGGCACCAGCCGCAACAAGGCGGGTTACTAATGCAGAATTGCACCCATCATCCACGGCATCTTCCAAAACACAGCCTTCAAAAATCAGCGGAGACGACGGATTAGCTCCGGCGGCAAGCATGCGTTCCAGGGCAGCCTCATCATTCCGCTCAAGAGCCTGCCAAACGGTTCCAGGGGGCGGGGTTGACTGAATCAGCTCACGAACGGCATCTGAATGGGCGAACTCCAGCACTTCCGCATTCTGCACCGTATGCTCAACATTCTCGTAAAACCCTTCGATATCATGAGCATAACGCCACCACTCAGCCGCCAGGAGGGAAACGCAGTTATCGCGCTCATGATAAAGAGCTGTTCGAAGAGCCTCCAGTACCATTTCGTCCGCATTTCCCATCTCCAGCAAAACCCGTACACAATTCACATGCCCGGCGCGGGCTGCTATAATCATGGCATTACCCGTACTGATAGGAGACAAATCCACCCCACCGGCCAGCAAATACTCCATGATGGCAGCATGCCCGTGCAGCGCAGCCAGCCCCAACGGTCTGAGCCCACGGTGAGACAAATTGGCATCGGCCTCCAGATACAGCAGCATCCTAACACAATTGCCCGCGCCCTTTTCCGCTGCGTACTGAAGGAGGGTCTGCCCGTTCTCCAGGCAGGCATCAGGAGACACTCCACCGTTGATGCGGCGCTGCAAGGCAGCGGCATCATCCGTATCAATAATCGTTTTCATCATCGTCTATCCTTTCTACGAGGCAGTAAGCGTGTATAACGGGATTCATTCGCGACCCGCACACAAACGAGCCACTGGTGAGGAATGCTGTCTTCTCCGTACAAAAGGGCCAGCAAAGCCCCCGCTATGGCGGCATTGGTATCCGTATCACCGCCGGAGGATACAATATCCACCAGAGCCGAGCGGAAATCCGCAGCATGCAGCAGCTGGTAGAAAGCGCTCTGCAAGGCAATGAGAACCCAGCCGATTTGCTTTCCATCGTAATCCGGGCGCTCTGTTTCAGCCCGGCGCAGCGCATCCAGCACCGAGGAGCACACCTCCAGCCCTGCCGCAAACCGCAGAGTAGATTCGTACACCCCACGCGGAGTGGCGCCAGGCTGCATGGCTTGCAGCAGGGCATGCACATACACCACATTGGCATCTCCACACACCGGGTGAGGATGCGTAATGGCGGCATCTTCCCGGGCCGCAACCTGCCAATCGAACCCCGGATATTCTGCCGCCCACAAGGCAATGGGCAGCACACGCATCAACGCGCCATTCCCCTGGCTATCAGCCTGCGGGTTGCCCAGCAGCGCCTCCCGCACGGCATCCCCTGCGTCCGGCGGGTCAGTCTCGAACCAGTCCATATACCGGGCGCGAGCGGCAGATTCGTCCCATCCACCGGCATCCAGCAGTGCCTGGTGCAGGCACCAGGCCATCTGGGTATCATCCGTCACCACCCCGGCCTTGCGATCCGTGCAGATACCAAAACCCGGAACCATGCGATCGAGCCCATCCGGGTAGGCTCGGCGAATATCATGCTCATAGCAGAACTCCGCAGGAGCCCCCAGCGCATCCCCCACCATGAGCCCGGCCCAGGCGGTGCGGTTCCGCTCATTGCACTGCCGGGTATGAGAGGAATGGCACGCGGCTGTACTCTTTGCATCCGCTTTTGCCCGCGCAGCCTTTATCAATTCTTGTTCTTCAGTCACCATCAGATATCTGTTTTCCTTGGTTATTTCTACAATTACCATAATCGGAAACCGGAAAAATAACAAACTATAGGCGATTGTATTTCTGACATATATACTTTTAATAAAAACAGATATCGGCAAAGGAGGACGCCGTACCTCCATGAACGCCTCCCCAAACTACCTGCTTTGGTATTTAAGCCTGATATGACTTTTCGCAAAGCTCACAAAGTCCTCCAGAGCCTTACCCAGCCCCCCATGCTGCCGCAGGTTCTGCAATTGGAACTGCTCCGTCTGCTGCAATAAGTGCTGCATCTGTTGCAGCAGCACCACGTCATTGTTCAGAAAAAGGAACATGCGCTGCTGCGGGAAAAGAGCCTGGAGCATATCCTCGCATCGCCGGATCTGCGCCATCCGCGTATCAATCGTCGAGGAGGAACTTTTGCAAACCTTGTGCAGAAACAAGCGGAACACCTTTTTATCCAAATCCACCCATTCAGCCCCCCGGAAAACAGCCAGACAGCGGCGTTTTTCCTCGATTTCCAGTTCCGATTCCTGCGGAAGAAACCTGGAGCAGAACTCAACAGGGGAGCCGCACAGCTGCGGTAGCGGTCCCTTCACTCGGATATGAACATCGGCGCCATTGCACAGAAGCACCCATATACTCTCCGCATCACCACTCAGCGCAGCCAGGTGAAGAGGAGTTAGAAAAAACGGCATGTCACGGGGAATAGACGTTGCCTGACCAAGCCCGAGATGCTCATTGATGCGATACCGCGCCGCTGCTTTCAGCGCATGGAGCGTGACTCGCTCCAGACGGTTCACCTCCGCGCCATATTCTGCGAGCACCAGAACATTATCTGCCACACCAGCCATGACCGCGCGAGTGAGAGGAGACCAGCCATATTCATCCACCGCGTGAATATCCCCTCCCTGACGTATGCAGGATAAAAGCTGCCGGGAACTGGGAAGAGTTGCACATGCCGCCACAGAGCCCAGCGCGCATCCTCCGCTGAGCGAGCCGCGTGAGGGGCGTCTGCCTCTGCGTTTTTCTCTTTTGCTTCTCATTCCGTTGTATCCTGCGTATCAGCAGTTACTCTTTTATATCATAGCATAATATTTGATGTCAACCTATCAACAACTGGTCTGAACCACGGCTTTTGCCCATAAAGAGCCGTTGCCGACCGTTTGCACAAGTGAAACATTTTTCTGTCAAAGTTCGAAATTCGGGTTGCCAAACGGGGAATTTTAGTGTAGACTCTGGCACTTTTTTGTGCCTGCAAAAAAGTTTAACGAAAAAAATAACACAAACGAACATGAACCCCGAGATATTATTCTGGATAGTGCCGTTTGCATCCGTCGTCGCGCTGGTTTTTGCAGCTAAGTTCTTCTTCGACATGAAGAAGGCCGACGAGGGCAACGACCGCATGAAGGAGATTGCGGGCTATGTGCGCGAAGGCGCTATGGCTTACCTGAAGCAGCAGTATAAGATTGTTGCCATCTTCTTCGTCATCATCGCCGTAGTATTCGGCATCATGGCCTACTATGGCCTTCAGAACAACATTGTTCCCATCGCCTTCCTCACCGGCGGTATCTTCTCCGGTCTGGCTGGTTTCATCGGCATGAAGACGGCTACCTACGCCTCCGGTCGTGTGGCACAGGCCTGCCGCGATGAAAAGGATGGTCTGAACAAGGGCCTTCAGCTTGCTTTCCGTTCCGGCGCTGTGCTGGGCCTCACGGTGGTGGGCTTTGGTCTGCTCGATATCTCCGGCTGGTATCTGATTCTGGACAACACCGGTCTGGTGGCCGCCGAGGGCATCAGCCGCCTGACCCAGATTACCACCATCATGCTGACCTTCGGCATGGGTGCCTCCCTGCAGGCACTGTTCGCCCGTGTGGGCGGTGGTATCTACACCAAGGCTGCTGACGTAGGCGCTGACCTCGTAGGTAAGACTGAGTACCACTTCAACGAAGATGATCCCCGCAACCCCGCCACCATCGCCGATAACGTGGGCGACAACGTGGGTGACGTGGCCGGCATGGGCGCTGACCTCTATGAGTCCTACGCTGGTTCCATCCTGGCCTCCGCCGCTCTGGGTGCAGCCGCAGCCGCCACCGCCGGCTGGGCTTATGAGACTGGTCTTCAGCTCGTCATGGCTCCCATGATTATCGGTGCTGTGGGTGCCCTGCTCTCCATCATCGGTATCTTCCTGGTACGCACCAAGCCCGAAGCCAACCAGACCCAGCTCATGGCTGCTCTGAACTTCGGCATCAATGTTTCCGGCGTACTTATCGCCGCCCTTTCCGCCCTTGTGCTCTGGCTGCTCGGCATCGAGAACTGGCTGGGTCTCTGGGGCTCCATCGTCATCGGCCTCGTGGTGGGTATCGCCATCGGCAAGGTGACGGAGTACTACACCTCCTTCGAGTTCAAGCCGGTGAAGTTCATCGCTGAGAACGCCACCACCGGCCCCGCCACTGTGATTATCTCCGGTATCGGCGTGGGTATGATTTCCACCTGCTGGCCGGTGCTCTTCATCGTGCTCGGCACGATTGGCGCCTACCTCTGCGCCGCTGGTGAGTGGACCTTCTCCGCTCAGAACATGAGCATGGGGCTCTACGGTATCGGCATCGCAGCCGTGGGTATGCTTTCCACCCTGGGTCTGACCCTGGCCACGGACGCTTACGGTCCCATTTCCGATAACGCCGGCGGTAACGCCGAAATGAGCTCCCTGGGCGATGACGTGCGCTCCCGCACCGATGCTCTGGACGCCCTGGGCAACACCACCGCCGCTACTGGTAAGGGCTTCGCCATCGGCTCCGCCGCCCTGACCGCCCTGGCCCTTCTTGCCTCCTACATTGAGGAGCTCAAGATTGCCGCCCTGCACTACGGTGAGACCTTCAAGGCCAGCTTCTTCAGCGACCAGGTACTCAACAGCGCCGAAGTGGCCAAGATGAACATTGCTGAGTTCATGACTGCTTTCGACGTAACCCTCATGAACCCGAAGGTACTGCTCGGCGTCTTCATTGGCGCCATGCTTTCCTTCCTGTTCTGCGGTCTTACCATGAACGCCGTGGGCCGCGCCGCCAAGAGCATGGTGGAGGAAGTTCGCCGCCAGCTCAGCGACAAGGACGTGTTCGAAGGCCGCAAGAAGGCCGACTACGCCCGCTGCGTGGCTATCTCCACCCAGGGTGCCCAGCGTGAAATGGTGGTACCCTCCATGATTGCCGTGATTGTACCCATCGCAACGGGTCTCATCATGGGTGTTCCCGGCGTGTTCGGCCTTCTGGCTGGTGGTCTTGCCGGCGGCTTCGTGCTTGCCGTATTCATGGCCAACTCCGGTGGTGCCTGGGATAACGCCAAGAAGTACATCGAGACGGGTGATGCCCCCTACTGTGGCAAGCACACCGCTGTGCATGACGCCTCCGTGGTGGGTGACACCGTGGGTGACCCCTTCAAGGATACCTCCGGTCCCTCTCTGAACATCCTCATCAAGCTGATGAGCATGGTGTCCATCGTGACAGCCGGTCTCAACATTGCCTTCTCCCTGCTGTAAAGCATAGAGACAACAAGCTTACCCCATGCCCCGTCCCTGCTCAGGAACGGGGCATTTTTCTTCTCCTTTCGGCTTGACTCGACCCGAATCTTCCCCTACCATGATAGGTATATGAGATTCCTCCATGCCTTTGTGCTCCTGGCGGCACCCCTCTGGGCTGAATCAAAGCCTTTTGACTCCCTGCCTGCCCAACTGAGGGCCGAGTCCACCTATGCCTCCACCTTTACAGAAGGAGAGGAAGCAGAAGTAGCTGAAGCAGACCTGGGTATCCAGCAAGAGCGAGTCAAGGGAGGGAACTACTGTTTTGGCAAAAAAGTCAAGCACTGGAGCTGGGTTCACGGATTCAACAAACGAGCTTTCCTCGAACAGGCCTTCACGATTAGTTTCGACGTGGTTGATATCCAAGGCAAGGAACACGAAACCGCCCTGAGCATCTACACCCCCGGTCACAAAGGAGATAACGGCCTGCGGCTCATCATTGGCAAAAACAATAAATTAGAACTCTTCTGCCAGAAGTTTGCCGATGCAACCAATGCTGACCAAAACGCCCGCAGGAACATTGCCCCGCTCTCGGTTCTCAAAGGCAAAACCCTCACCCTCACATACAACGGAGAAGAAAACAGCATCCGCATCTACCTGGATGGTCAGCAACACACCAAGGAACTACTCCTGACCTATGCACCAGGAAGCACGCCCCGCAAAGCCCCCAAGGAACTCACCTGGGGTGAAACACTAGGAGGCGGAAGCAGGCTCGACCTGCTCTGCATCGATAATCTCTACTTCTGGCCTTATGCCCTGAATGCTGAGGAAGTGCACCATATCGTCCGAAGCAAAACCTCCTCACTCCACTGGGGAATCGGCGTAGCTGGCAGCATCGTTCTAGTGCTCATCCTGCTTCTACTTCTGAAGAAAAAGAAGCATAACGGGGTGGATTCCCTCACCCCTGACACCCCGGAACAAGCCCCCATTCCCGATACTGCACAGGAACAGCCCCCAGCCATCACGCAGCCTCTCACGCCAGAGCCGAAACGCACAGAGCAGCCTACTCTGGAAAAGCCCAAGATGATATTCAAGAAAGGTGGAAAGATTGCCTTACCCAAGAAACGCCGGCAACCAGCAGATGAGCTCCCGCCACCAGGCCAGGAACCCAGTGCTTAGTCCGTTTTTGAAAACAAGGCATATTTCTAAAGAAGCAAGACTAATTCTCCTTGCAAGCAGACAAGGGCTGTGATAAAGTATCAACATACTTCCAAACAAGATAATCTCCTCACACGCTATGGACAAACTCATCGTAGAAGGCGGGACAACACTCAGTGGTTCCGTCAATATCAGTGGTTCCAAAAACGCCTCACTCCCCATTCTTGCAGCAGCCCTGCTCACCGATGAGCCCGTGCGAATCACACGCGTGCCGGACGTATCCGACACCAACTACATGCTCCAGATTCTCAGCCAGCTGGGTTGCTCCGTGGAGCGCTCCAGTGGCACAGTGAGAATTGAATCCCCCGACGGCATCTCCCACAAGGCCTCGTACGAGCAGGTGCGGAAAATGCGTGCCTCCATCTGCTTGCTGGGGCCGCTCATGGCCCGCATGAAGAAATGCGTGCTTCCCCTGCCCGGCGGCTGTGTTATCGGTGACCGTCCGGTTGATTTGCATATTCGCGGCATCAAGGCGCTGGGCGCCCGCGTCCAGGTAAAGGGTGGTAACCTGGTCATCGATGCACCAAACGGTCTTGTTGGCACCACCATTGATATGCGCGGTGACAGCGGTCCCACCGTACTGGGTACGGATAACGTGATGATGGCCGCCGTTCTGGCCAAGGGAACCACCGTCATTGAATCGGCGGCACGCGAACCGGAAGTGGTAGACCTGGCAGATTTCCTCAATAAGATGGGCGCCCGCATCGAAGGCGCAGGCTCACGCACCATCACCATTCACGGTGTGGAAAAGCTCCACGGTTGCGACCACACGGTTATTCCCGACCGCATCGAAGCCGGCACCTTCATGGTAGCCGCCGCCATGGTGAGTGATGGTCTCATGATTAACCGCGTATACCGCCCGCACATGAAGGCCATTTCTGACCTGCTCATTGAATGTGGTCACCGCGTGGAATACAATGAGGACGGCACCTCCGTCTTCGTTGCACCCGGAGAAAACCCGCGCAGCGGCAAGATTCTCACCAATCCCTATCCGGAGTACCCCACGGATATGCAGGCGCAGATGACGGCCCTTTTCGCCCTGACCCCCGGCATCAGCGTGGTGAAGGATACCATCTTCCCGCAGCGCTTCATGCACTGTTCTGAGCTCAAGCGTATGGGAGCCAATATCAAGGTCGACAGCGGCACCGCCATCATCACCGGCGTAAGCGGCCTTTCCGGCGCCCCGGTCATGGCCAGCGATTTGCGCGCCAGCGCAGCCCTGGTTCTTGCGGCACTCGCCGCTGAAGGCACCACGGAAATCCACCGTCTCTACCACATTGACCGTGGTTACGAAATGCTGGATGAAAAACTCATGATGCTGGGAGCCAGGGTTAAGCGCGTGCGCGACCTTGAACAGGAACCGCCTGAAGACAACTGATAAACAGACTTCCTCCTCCTGTGCCTCTTCCACAAGCCGGACGCAACCTCGTCCGGCTTGTTTCTTTCTTGACTCCCCCCGGAAAAACACGTAAAATACCCAGCGTCAACGAACAGTTCCCCCCCACGGCTCCGTTTCTCCGTCTGCTATGAAATCCTTTCTCCATCTTCTTTGCCTGTTGCTGGCCAGCAGTATTCTCCTGCCTATGGAAGCATACGCGGCCAAGTATAAACGCACTGATTTGCGGGAGCTGCCAGCGTTCATTGAGGCCAATAAGCGCAAACGCGATGTCATCTTCAACAGCCCCAAATACGACAAGAACGCCAAGGTATTCTACATCTACCACGTTTCGCGCTCATACAGCTCCAAATACTTTGAAAAGGATACTGATTTCCTGGCTGAGGCGTACAAGAAGATTTTCCGCAAGGGCGCGGAACTCATCATCCATGTGGAATACAGCGATGAAGACGCCGAGCGGACGGAACGCTACAAAAAGATGAAATACTATGATGCCATAGATATTCCGAAACTTGCGCGCCAGAGCAGTCTGAAATGCCCCTTTCTCAATTCCCACAAAATGGCAGTCCGGCAAATTCTGTTCCAGATGAAGAGGAATAAATCCGCCATATCGTACAGCAATAGTGAATTGCGCGCCGCAAACCCGGATGGCGAACCCATTGCCTTCTTCTCCCAGGTGGGAGACTCCATTGTCATGACCGATGGTGACCGCAACAACCGCAAAATCCTGATTCAGGGAGGGTTCAGCTCTGCCACATGGCAGGCGGACGCCATACTAGCCAGTTACAAGCAACTGATTGCCCTTGTTGAGAAAGAAGAGCAGGCAAGGCAGCCGCAAAAGGAGGAGGCCAAGGATGAACAGTCAAAGCACCGTTCTAAATCTAAGCCAAAGGGAAAGAAGCATGATGATGACGATGATGAGGAGGATGAGGAGGAGGATGAGGAGGAGGAATCCATTAAGCTTCCCCGTTGGAAAAAGGTAAACATCAACGATTAGCCCCCCTCCCGTTTCCTTGATTTCTTCCGTTGTTTCTGGAGCAATGTGTCGGCAGACATTCCCGGCACGACAAGCCCGTACTCATTGACAACAAACTCACTGTCAGACTCGTATTGCCCCCCTTCCAGGAGCATCATGCAGCGCACAACGGGATTCAATTCAGAGTCCAATCAATCTAATCGCCCGGCGCTATGCGATATGGGATTGACTTTTTACGCGTAGGGGCGTAGAATGGCGCGCGTATGACCACAAACGCCAAAAGCTACAAAGACACCATCTTCCTGCCGGACACCACGTTCCCCATGCGTGGTGACCTCACGACCAAGGAGCCGGCACGTCTGGAGAAATGGGAGAATGAAAAGCTTTATGAGCGAATTATAACGCGCCGCAAGGCGCAGAATGCCCCCCGTTTCGTCCTGCACGATGGGCCTCCCTTTGCCAATGGTGACGTGCACATGGGTACCGCCCTGAACAAGGTACTCAAGGATCTCATTGTCAAGAGCAAGACCATGGCGGGATACTACGCACCCTTCATTCCCGGCTGGGACTGCCACGGCCTGCCCATTGAGGCCAAGGTGGTCAAGGAATTCCAAGGGCTTGAGCCTGCCGAAATCCGCCGGCGCTGCACGGAGTTTGCCCTCAATTACATTGACCTGCAGCGCGTTTCCTTCCGCCGCCTCGGTGTGTTTGGTGACTGGTTCAATCCGTACATCACCATGAAGCCGGAATACGAGGCAGACATCCTGCGCGTTTTCGCCAAACTGGTGGAAAGTGGCGCCGTGTACCAATCCATGAAGCCGGTGCAGTGGAGCTACGCCCACCACACCGCCCTGGCCGAAGCCGAGGTGGAATACATGGAGGATACCTCCACCGCCATCTACGTGGGATTCGAAATGGACGGACCGGTATGCGGCATTGAAGGCTGCGAAATGGTCATCTGGACCACCACGCCCTGGACCCTGCCCAGCAACCTGGCCATTGCCCTGAACCCGGATTTCACCTACGTCATCGGCCGCTACGCCAAGGACGGCGCTGAGCGCAAGTTCATCATCGTACGCGAACTCATTGAAACGGTAACAGCCAAGACTGGCTGGGCGCTTCAGGAAGAACTGGCCACCTTCAAGGGAAGCGAGCTGGAGAAGCGCCACGCCCGCCACCCCTTCCTGAACCGGGAATCACTCATCATCAACGCTGATTATGTGACCACCGATGCCGGTACCGGCGCAGTGCACATTGCCCCCGGTCACGGCATGGATGACTACATTGCCGGCATGGCTTACGGTCTGCCCGTTCTTTCCCCGGTGGATGACGATGGCAACTACACCGCCGAATGCGGTCTTCCCCACTTGGTAGGCAAGCATGTCTTCCAGAGCAACGAGGACATCATCACCTTGCTCGTGGAAGGCAACCGCCTGCTGGGGCGCGAAGAGTTTACCCACCAGTACCCACACTGCTGGCGCTCCAAGACTCCCATCATCTTCCGCGCTGTAAAGCAGTTCTTCATCAGCATGGAGAAGCTGCGCGGCATGGCTCTGGAGCAGATTGACAAGACAGAATGGATGCCGGCATGGGGACGCAACCGCATTTACAGCACCGTGGAAGCCCGCCCGGACTGGTGCATCTCCCGCCAGCGCACCTGGGGTGTGCCGCTGCCCGTGTTCTTCGATGAAAATGACCAGCCCGTACTGAGTGCGGATATCGTGAACAAGGTGGCTGACCTGGTAGCCGAACACGGCACCAACATTTGGTTTGAGCTCACCAGCGAGCAGCTCTGCGAGAAACTCGGCCTGCCCACTAACCTTAAGAAGGGCAAGGATACGCTCGATGTGTGGATTGACTCCGGCTGCTCCCATGTAGCCGTGCTGGAGTGCCACCCTGAGCTCTGCGCTCCCTGTGATGTGTACCTGGAGGCCACTGACCAGCACCGCGGCTGGTTCCAGAGCTCCCTCATGCTCTCCTGCGCCTGGCGCGGTACCGCTCCGTACAAGAAGGTGCTCACCCATGCCTTTGTGGTGAACCAGGACCGCTCCAAACTTTCCAAGAGCGCCCAGGGTACATACACCAAGCCAACCAATGCCAAGTATTTCTATGAAAAATACGGAGCAGACATTGTGCGCCTGTGGGTAAGCAGCGTGGACTGGCAGAACGAGGTTCCCTTCGGTGAGGATTTGTTCAAGCAGATTACCGACCCCTACCGCCGCCTGCGTAACACGCTGCGTATCCTGCTGGCCAACCTGAAGGGCTACACCGGAGAAAAACCCGCCCAGCTCGACCCGACAGATGCCTGGATTCTGGAACGCACCAACACACTCATCCGCGAAGTGCGCGCCGCCTACGAAGGGTATGAGTTCCGCAAGGTGTTCATGGCCATCAACCAGTTCTGTACGAATGACCTCTCTGCCCTCTACATCGACATGACCAAGGACAGCCTGTACTGCGATGCAGCAGACTCCCCGCACCGCATCAGTAAGCAGTACGCCATTGCCCGCGTGTTCGATGTACTGGTGAAGCTGCTGGCTCCCGTACTGGCCTACACTTGCGATGAAGCATGGGAACACGCCGGCAATGAAGGTTCTGTGCATGAACAGGACTTCCCCACTGCAGATGCCGCGTTCGATGCTGGGCTCACTGCCACCTTCGACCGCCTGCTCCAGATTAAGAGCGTGATTCAGGTGGCCATTGAGGCCCAGATTCAAGCCAAGGCATTTAAGAAGAATAACGAAGCCGCCGTCTCCCTCACCGTTCCAGCCACTGAAGATGCTGCCGTGCTGGCTCTGCTGCAGAACAAGCAGTTTGCCAAGGAGTTCTTCATCGTGGCCGACCTGGAGGTAGGCACCGGTGCTGAACTGGCCGCCACCGCCGCCATGACCCCGCACGCCATGTGCCCCCGCTGCCGCCGCTATGAGCCCGCAGTGAATGACGAGGGGCTCTGCGAACGCTGCGCCGCCGTCATGGCCTGATTCCAAACCTAAACATCAAACCACCGACAGGCGCACTCCCCGCAAGGAGCGCGCCTGTCGCATCCCCCACCGCAACACCATGCCCCGCCGCATCTCCATCTGGCTCATCGTCCTCATCATCGTCCTCTACGCCCTCGACCAAGGCACCAAATGGGCCGTGGTGCTGAATTTCCCCTACCACTGGGAATACTCCTTCAGCAGCAAGATTATTCCGATTATCAAAGGCAGTGAATTCATGAATTTCTGCCTGGTGCGTGTCCACAACACAGGCGTAGCCTTTGGTACCGGGCATGGAACCGTATGGGCTCCCTTCGTATTCCTCTGCGTTCAGGTCGTTGCACTGGTCTGGTTCTACCGTCTGTTCCGCAACGGCTTCTTCTCCACCCGCGCCCTGCGGGTGGCATGGGCGCTCATCACCACCGGCATCATCGGCAACATGACCGACCGCCTGCTGCAAGGCTTCTTCATCCCCGGAGCGGAAGACAGAAGTTTCTTCTCTAACCTGATGAGCGGCTATGTGGTGGACTTCCTGGACTTTTCCTTCCCCTGGATTAAGACAGCCATGTTCCCCAACGGCTACCACTGGCCCTCCTTCAACGTGGCTGACTCCTGCGTATGTTGCGCCGCTGCGCTCTTCATCATTTCCAGCCTCTTCATGAAAGAGAAGGAAGAGGGAAAAAAAGCATAAACCGCCATGTTCAAGCACCTGCTTCTCCTGCTTTCCCCCTTGCCTGCCTTAGCGGGTTTCAACGAAACCACGCAGGTAGTGCCGCTGAAGTTCGGACAAACGCAAGCCACAGTAGTATTTGAAACCACAGGGGGAAAAATAGAGAGCGCAAAACCTCACTGTGACTGCACGAAGGTCAGAATCAATGGCAGCAAACTCACCGCCACGGTGGATACCCGCACCTTCGACCGCGATGTAGAGAAAACCATCGCGGCCGATATGGCAGACGGAGAGGAAGTGACGCTCCGTATGCAATTCAAGGTGCCGCAGGCTATCCTGCTCTCCGCGCGCAGCCTCGTATGGAAACGGGGGAGCAAGCCCACCCCGCAGGTACTGAGCATCACGCTACCCAAAGGCAGCCCCATTACCCACATTGCCCAGGCTTCATTGAGTGGTGATTCTTTCACCTACACTCCGAAAGTCGTGAAGCGAGGGCGTGAATACACCGTCACCATCACCCCCCTCTATACTGGAAAAACGGCACTGAACCGCCTGGTGCTCACCACGGATGCGGCCAACCCACGCTACCGCCGCCAGATTATCTACCTGCAAGTGAAGAAATAAGCCTAATTTTTTCACGATTCACCTTTTCACCCATTCCCCCAATTGAGCCGCATCACCCGAGAAACCGCCGATGGCGTGCGGTGGATACTGCTGCAGAAATGCACCCTGCAGCCGGTTACACTGGTGTACAGCATGGTGCTGGCACGCCTGCTGAGCAAAGAGGAAATGGGGCTTATGGGGCTCACGGCCATCTTTTTCACAGCGGCAGGAACCCTGGCGGCCAATGGATTCGGCAGTGCTCTCATCCGCAAGCTGAACCGAACGAATGAGGATGCCGATACCATGTTCTGGTTCAACCTGGGCATGGGGGGGCTCATTTCCCTTTTCTTCTTCCTCTCAGCTCCCTGGCTGGCGGTTTTCTTTGAAGCCCCGCAACTCTGCAACCTGGTGCGTGCCAGTGCCATCATGGTGCTGCTCAACGCAGCCTCCAACGTGCACATGGCGTACTACATGGCACGGCGGCAGTTCAAAACACCTGCGCTCATCAGCCTGGGAAGCGCTCTGGCTGCCATGCCCCTGTGTCTCCTGCTGGCATGGCAAGGATGGGGAGTATGGGCCTACATGGTGCAGGGAATCGCTGCAGCAGCACTCAGCACCGCACTTTTCTGGCACCTCTGCCCCTGGCGCCCTGGCTACCGCTTCAGCCGCGCCTCTTTCCGCGAGCTGGCCCCCATGGGTTGCCGCATGGCCGCCACCGGACTGCTCGACACGGCCTACATCCACGCGCGAGCCTTCTTCATCGGCAAAGTATACACCCCTGCCGCCCTGGCGGGCTACAAAAATGGAGCCCAACTGGCAGCCATGGGGCCCACGGTGCTATGCTACATGATAGACCAGATAAGCTACCCCATCCTGAGCACCCTGCAGCACAGCCAGCAAAAACTAATCGGGGTCTACCGGCGCTATATGCGGCTCTTCAGCATACCCATTGCCTGGCTCTGCTTTTTCACCACCGCCTTTGCGGAGCCACTGGTGAGAATATGCTACGGTCCCGGCTGGGAGGAAGCCGTACCCTACCTGCAAATCCTCAGTCTTTCCTACGCCACCTGGCACCTGCAAATCCTCAACCTCAACCTGCTCAAGGCAGGGGGGCCACCCAGACTGTTCCTGAGGCTTGAAATCATCAAGAAATGCCTGGGGGTCAGCATACTCATTGGCATGTTCTTCATCAGCGTGGAAGCCATCTGCTGGGGTGCACTGGCCACCTCTGCCCTCTGCCTGGGCATCAATACCTGGGTCACCCGACGCTACATGGGGCTCCCCATTCTCCCCCAGCTGCAGGACTGGGTACCTGTCTTTGCTCTGGCCGGAGGCTGCACAACCCTCCCCCTCCTGCTGCAAAACCACCTGTCCCCACTCCCGCTTACCCTGATTGGGGGTATTTCCTCCCTTGCTTTATATGTGGGAATCCTGCACCTTTTGGCGCCAGCTGCCCTGCGCGATGCCTGGCACACCACGCAACACATAGCCCAGGGCAACAAGAGCTTGCCTATTTAGAAGGAATGGCAAAGCGCATCAGCCATGGGAATACCCGGCTGGCACACCAGGCAATCACCAAGGTTGCAACAACGCAGAAGAGTTGATAGAAAAACGGAGAATCCGTATTCCACCCAGCCCTGACACCTATCATCATAGGGATGCGCTGGAATATATACAGGAAGAACAATCCCGCACCCCCACTCCAGCAGAGAAAACGAGGAGAACGCTTCAGTGAGATGCAGGAAAAGACCAGCATAACCCCAAACGCAAATGTCACGGCCGGGAAATTGGTAAGATACGCCTTACGAAGCAACAAATGGTACATGAGGAGGGATACCGGAATCAGCACCATTCCCAAGCACCACGCAGGAATCCGAGACCTCTGTATCAATTCCTCCACCTTCTCCCGCCAAAGGGCAAAGAGCATTCCAGCAGGCACGCACAGACAGGTATTATACCAGTGAATCTCCTTACCAGCCAGCCGCAGTGCCACAACCAGACCCACAAACAATGCCGTTGCACACCATGCCACTGCCTGCATTCCCCGCTTGTGAAACAGAGTATAGCTCATTGCTATCAATATGTAGCTGACCAGCGTTACAAAAATAAACCAATTACTGTTTCCCACGCTACTCCAGCCAATGAACGACAACAAGATTCGGCTGAGAGGAAACCCCAGCCCGTAGAATGACTGCACCAGCAAAAACACGGACACTGCCATTACCATACTTAACAACAAAAATGGCAATCTATTGACTATAAGGCGCTTACAATACCCCCCCCGACACAGCTGGGTCATTATTCCAAAACCGGAGAAAAAGAAAAAAGTAGCAACACAACACTGTCCAAGCTGGCGGACAAGAGACAAGGCTAACGCATCACCCGCCCACACATCCACCCTATATCCACTCAAGTGGCTGATAAATACCACCCAGATAAAAAAGCCATTTATCATGCAAGTTCGCTCACGCGTCACATATGCACCGCCTGGAAGCATCCCGGCATGCAACCGAGGCCCCGACATCAGAAACAACAAAAACAGGACAAACAGGATAATGGTATACATAATGAGGATGATAATCAGATACCTAGCAGAGGAAAATGAGCACGACAGAACACGGCATAGTATATGAAATCCCCCCCAAAAGACAAGTCTTAATTCAAAGCGAATAGCAGAGGAAAGGAAAACAATCTTTACAGAGGTAATAGATTCGCAGCTCTGGTTTGCGCTCTCACCCTTCAAAATCCACAACGACGATTCTCCAGGCGAGGAATAGGCTGCTGAAATCCATAAATTCTGCCAGCTTCGTTTAACTGGCGGATATATTCCATACAACGAGCAGGAGTTTGCCCAGACTGCATCAAGTTTGCAAAAATATGGTAATACTCATTTTTGAGGTCAGAAACAAAAATGCCCGGATCATCGGAACCAACACAAACAGTCATCATTTCATCCCCCTCAAAATAGCAACCCTCCACCTTAAGCCA
This sequence comes from Akkermansia sp., assembly GCA_045538105.1. GTDB lineage: Bacteria > Verrucomicrobiota > Verrucomicrobiia > Verrucomicrobiales > Akkermansiaceae > Akkermansia. The sequence continues at coordinate 6,719 of JAZSQS010000044.1, read as the reverse complement.
GCGCAACAAATGGTGTTGCCGCATATCCTGATACTGACTGATGCGGACATTGCTCACAGGCAGCGTCTCTATCACCACATTCCGTTTTTTAATCAAACGCTGCACTTGTTGCTGAAGCAGCACTAAAGTGGCGTCATCCAGAATATTCAACGGCACCTCTACTTCTTCCTCCTGCACGCTGCGTGACTTCGTGTTATAATGCCAGTGGCAAAGCAAACGCAACCCACATTCCCCCCTTTTCTTTAGAAAATCAATAACAAGCTGGACCTCTGAATCGTGTGATTCTTCAAGCCTGCAATCGGCCGACAAAACCGACCTTACCTTGGAGGGGTGCAGATGGCGGGCATCGTAAAATGCCAGTAAATTCTGCATGTTTAGCCCAAAATCCACCGCATGTTCGAACACGGCATTTGCCAAAGGCATCAGCTGGTGTTCCAAATCCACCGCATGCTCCAGCCCCACAGGTTGCAGCAGACGCCAGGCAAATATCAAATCAAGAAGCCACTCTCCCTTCTTCAGCACCAGTACATCAGGCATTTTCTGCTTCCAAAGAGAGGGAGATATACCAATGGCTGTGGCATGTCCCACTCGATTACCCTCACCTAATTGTAAAAAAGAAACCGCATCGTGAACAGCCCGGATTCCTCCGATTAGGTGCAGGAAATCTTCTCCGCAATGAAAGGTCTTGTGACTAATGCCACACTCACGTTCAAAGCGTCGGAAAACTGGAGCCAAGGATTCTGGGGGCATCAATAACTCATCCCCTGCTGCATCTATCCCAATCGAGATATCCTCCTGCTGAGACAAATATAGTGCATATGAAGCCAGGAGTTTGCAGTCTCTCTCCATATCCAGGCGGACCGCCGCGTATTTATCTGCCAATTGTGCAGCCATATTCTTAATGGCCGTGATACCTTGTTTCTTAACAAAATGCGCCACAATAACCAATTTAGGGTATCCTTTTCTAAGGCGCTTGAGTGCCTCTCGCCATGCTTCCGTAATCAGATATCCTTCGGCACACAGGGTGCGGGGCTGCACGCGAATTTCGACCACTGAATCACCGGTACTCTCAGAACTGCTCAAGATACGAGCAAAGGTATCATGCAGGTACTCTTTCCGATAAAGAGATTTATGCCGAGAAACCCGCGAAAAGGCGTCAAATCCATTTCGCTCCTCCTGTTGGCGCTTCAGGTGCAAGTACTCATTCTGAATCAGCAGATAAAGATGAGCGTAAAACATGATTGACTGTGTATGGGGGTATCCTCTAGCTTCCCACTCAAAAATGCGTTCCCACAACCTCATTTCCTGCTCTATACTGTAGAAGTCCCCCCGTGCCATGAATGCACATCCGGACATGAGCGCGTTTTCATCTGTATGGTTCACTAATTCAACATAGGCAGACCTCATAAGGTCAAGTAGCTCCTGACCCGTATACTCTCCATGAGTACCCAGTAAATAGCCACGCAGCACCGCCGCCAGCTTCATGCGTGCAACCAGGCGATGAGGCGTCAAATCCGGGTGAATCCCTTCATATAGAGCCTGGTGCTGTTTCCAATTCCTAACTTCCTGCAAGTAGAACTGATCAATGTGACGCAGATCTGTCAGCCAGGATTGTTCCGGCAACTCGCATGCAAATAAATGCAGATGAGTTTCATTCAACCCTGCATGAGTAATATAATCCGCCATGCTGGGGGATAAGGGGTGAGCCAGCTCGTTTACCAGTGGTAATTTGTTACGGTATAACATCCGGCATTTGACCGGCAGGGTGCTCATACGGCTTCTCAAGTTTTGCCAACGGGCAAACACGGCGTGCTCCCGCACGTACAACCTCCTGTTGACAACCTTCAAATACTCCTCACCCACGCAATCCAATGCCGCAAGCAATCCCAGCCCGGAAGCACCCCGGTATTTCTCCCAGCGCTGATTAAATACATGCCCCGGCCGGGATGCATCCCGAAACAAGCTGGCAGTCCCAACCCAGCTTTTCCATACATCCTCCCCCAGCTGGGAAGTGCCGTATCCTGGCGAGTAGTCTTTCTCCAAAAGCTTGTTGAGAGCGAAGGAGTTCGAAAGGAAAAAGACTGGTAACGTGGCAATGATAGACATAATCAACCGTCCATGCCAGTTTGATCTTTATCGGAATTCATCAGCAAACGCTGATGTTCTTTCTGGATACTCGCCCGAATTTCGTTTTCCGCCTTTTCCATATACTCATTCACCATACTTTCTGCCTCCCCGGAAATAATGCGATTGATACGGAAGCGGAGCTCCCCTCTGTAGCGATCCAGAACCTTTTCTGCCTCATCTGCATCCGCTGACTGTTTGATACGCTCCGAAGCCATTCTGATGAACGCATGCGTCTCTCTATCTATCCTGCCATCCAGCCTAGCTAATTTCATATCACACAGCTCCCTTACATCACCCTTCATCTTGCCCATACTCCGTCCACGAAGGTCATCCATGGCCTTCCGGTATGTTCCTATTAACGCCGCGCGCTCTTCCTCATTTTCATTTTCCGCCAATGAAGCCGCGTACACGGAACAAGCCGTATCCACTTCCCGGGCGAGCAGATTCTCATACCGGGATTCACACTGGGCCGAGGATTTGTAAAATTCGTACTCAATACGCATTTTGGAGTCCTCGCTGTATTGTCGAACCAGGTCGGCCCAGCGCAACACATATACCTGGGCATTATAGAACAAATCCACAGGTCCCACGTTCACCTGATTAAGCAATTCCAGGCAACCCTCCTCATCCGAATCATCCATAAGGGCCTGGACCAAAGGGCAATCTACCAGTTCCTTGTTCTTCTTTCTGGACTCATTTTTTTGATTATCAGGTATCAAATGTTCAATAAAGGCAGAGACATAGCGGATGAACAAGTCACCAGCAGACACCACATCACACTCCATCCAAGCCTTCAAGGGAGCCTCGTTTGTTGCTACCAGGCAACTCTGATAATAAGACTGCCACTGTTCACCCAACTGGTTTACCTGTGTCATTCCGGGGTCATCCTTCAATTCCGTTAACCACTTGTAGACAGAATCGACAGCCTTTTCAAACACGCTTGCATTCTTCCCCTTGGAAAGCCCTGTAAAGAGACTTCTGATAGACGAATCCCCCTTTTTCTGAGGGTCTGAGACCTCCTCATTCCCTTTTGCTGTTTCTCGCACCAAGAGAGGAACGGCATTGGCAGGTGAGAGGATGTCCCGAATCTTGCCTTTGGAGATAGGCTTCGACATCTTGACAGAAAGCAACTCCATAATGCAGGAGAAGAGGTTGTAGACAGAAAGATAAAATACGTTCTGCCCCATAAACTGTTCCTGATTCATCGAATGACACAAAGCCAGGACAAACAGCATGTCATTTAATGAGCCCCTTGACTCTACCCTTTCCACAAGATTTGCCACCGTAGTCTCAACAGAATCACGTGACATTGACGGAGCCGTGGCTTTCCAATCGTGCAGGAAAAGTGGGATGACTCCATTACCATAAGGCACCCGGCCCTCTGGCTGCTGCTGAGCAGATGCCCGCATCAGAGACGTGCAATATGCCCCCCACATCCGCGTGGAAAACATTCTCATATTTAAAAAGCTCTGCGCCAGCTCCGACCAGTGGGAATGAATCTTACCCTGCAGAACCGGATAAACATACAGGATGAAAGCAAGCAAATTCTTGAGGGTTTTCACCTTCCATGCAAATGCGGCAGATAAGTAGAAAGATACCATCTGCAGTGAGGAACTGCCCACCGCTGGCAGGAAACACGCCCCTCCAATTCCAGCATTCAAGTCCTTCACGTGTTTCAAAACCGCCATTGCCAATTCCTTCTCCGAACCATAGAAAATGGAATTATCATCCACCTGGTGCTTGATGATGGCATGAGATGTGACCAGGCGTATTCCCTTCCACATGACCATGAGATTATCGTTTACATTTTTTTTGGAAATATTCCTCACCCAATAAGATAGAAGTTGCAAAGCACTCCGGACTGTCAAGGTCTGGATAAATGGCTTATACACGTCGGGGCTACATCCATTCAGATGCTTGGGCAACTCCGTTTCCAAGTAACCTGACAAGGGCATTTTCTTCAACTTCTGAATCTCTGATTTGATATACGGTTCCTTCCGCAGTACCTCGGAGAAATCAAACAATTCTACGCGATTTCCCACTGGTAGCAGCTTCATGACGTACTGATCTTCCAGATTATCAAGCAGTTCAAACCGGTGTTCCTTTCGAGTTTCATCAAATTTCAACGCCAACCCTCCAAAATGAGTCAGTTGCATTCCGCGCACCACCATAGTATACAGCTTCAAGTCACCAGCAAAAACGAATACCATATGGGGATTCAACAAGTACTTCCGCACGGTTTCAAACACCTCACTGCATTTGTTGAAGTTCATATCTGCATCATCCACGGTGACCAGCAGGGCATCTATCTCCAACAAGCAGCAGAGATGACTCACCAAATTTGCAAATTCCTTCTTCAACTCCGTTCCGCTCACACATGCATCCACACTCTCCTGCACGTAAAAACTAGCATCAGATGAAGTTGCCAGGAATTCAGGCTTTCGAACCAGCAGTCCCAAGCCCTTGGACATCTTTTGGATGCTGGCGTATACCTCCCGGCATGCCTCTCGTTGTCCATACTCTCCTATCCTGCCATGTGGTTTGGTACTTTTCGAAAATTCTTCCATCAACCGGTGAATCCGCCCCAGGATATGAATAAAAAAGTTCTCGGTATCAGCAAGTTCTGTGGGGTCAATGGCTGCCAGCATCCCCATGCGGACCTCTCCTTGGTGAGGCTTGCAGAGTTCAGTTCTCAAGGTCCGCAGCAGGGTACTCTTTCCTGAGCCCCGACCACCATTAATAAAGAAACAAGGGTGGTGCAGTGGTGCAGAATTCCCCAATCGTGCATTCTCCACATTTTTCCTAACCTTTTGGGTAATATCATTCCAGAGCTGTGTAAACTCATTCCTGTAAATCAACTCCTCCTGCGGCAGGGGAGTGGTCTTTTCAAGAAAATCCAAATCAATGGTGGTCTCAGACATGATTCTTCAACATTATTATTTGTATTTTGATATAACACAGAACAAACACCCCGTCAAACAATAAAATACAACCCGATACATTTTTTACCCTCTACCACCGCTCGACGTCCCCGTTTACCCCTCTGAATCCAGTCCCGGGTAAACGGAGATTTCCCCGCATCTGCACGATTGACTTTGCGCTTTACATTACGCCGCGTTCATGCTAGCATACCGTTGGTGGCTATTTATACAAATAGCGCTTAATCGTTAATGCCATGAACCTCTTTACCGTGGGGCCCGTTGAGCCATATCCCTGCACTCGTGAAATCGATAAGCAGGAAATTCCCTACTTCCGCACGGGGGTGTATTCTGAACTCGTATGCAAATGCATGCAGCGTCTGGGAAAACACCTAGGCTTGGGGGACGAGGGCAAGATTCTCTACTTCGCAGCCACCGGAACAGGCGCCATGGAAGCCATACGATATTGAGCTTCTCAGCCGTTTCCTCCGGGCAAACAACCTACTCCTCATCGTCGCTAACATTCTAAACCTTACCCATTAATCAGGCCTATGATACACGGTAAAAGCGTTGTCTACACCTCCGGCACGTTCGATATGCTGCATGCCAATCATCTCAAGATGATTGAATATGCCCGCCAACTGGGCGATATCCTCATCGTCGGCGTGAACACCGATGAGCTGGTTGCCTCCTACAAATCCCAGCCCATCATCCCTTTCGAAGAGCGCATTGCCTTGGTCAAAGCCCTCAAATATCCGGATATTGTCATTCCCCAGAAATCGCTGACCCATACTGATAAAGTCAAAAAACTCCACTTTGATATCTTTGTCGTAGGCGATGACTGGGTGGGTAAATACGACTATCTGGAAGAAATGGGAGTCACCGTGGTCTATTTCCCCTATGGCGAAGGCATCAGCTCCTCTGAGCTCAAAGAGCGTATCTGGACGAGCTACAAAAAGCTTCAGCAAACGGCAGATAACCACCTGCCCAAGGATGCAAGTGTACAATAAGCTACCAGCCATGTCCTACATGTGTTGCTGGATTCATGCGGCGACACTTGAAAGCCCGCTTTCCGTATGGGAGCATCCTGCTCTGTTCCTTCCTGAATAATGGCATTCCCTGACCCGTTGCGTACGGCCGGTTCGTTGCATCTGTATACTTCATCCCCCCTTTCAAAAATCATGTAACTCTCTGACGCAAGTCGTTTACTCAACTTCACGATATGGGTGAGCATAGAACAAGTCAGCCCTGAATCCTTGTTCCTGCAAGATTTACGAATACCCAACACATCAAGGGATGCAGAGTCATTATCACAGGTGATAGTTTTGCAGAGGGTGCCTTTCGATAATCTGTCGGTCAGCACCGGTAAAGTCCTTTCATTTCCAGGGAGAAGTAACAGCCATGGTCCGGGTGCTTTTTATGGCGTGGTAGGGGGGTGATTTTGCCGAATTGACTATACCACACCGCTTATTCTGGAGAGCACCTTTTTTGCTCCCTCATCTTGTTGTATTTTATTCCACCACTCTCTGGTTCCCCATAGCTGTCCAAAAAGCGATCTAAAGAAAGCCGGGGGAAGAGAAGCAAAACTAAGAAGAAAAAAGAAAACAAAAATGGAGATTGAGTTCTAGGGTGCCAGCTACTAAACTGACGGTGCTAAAAAAATGAACCAATCTC
>JAZSQS010000034.1:0-8560 GCA_045538105.1 Akkermansia sp. | reverse complement strand
AAAAGGTGCATCATCTGCCACCGCATTTGCGAAAGCAAGAGATCTTACATTAAAAAAAGCTATGAGAAAGTACGAAGCACTGATCGTTCTGAACATGAAGGGTTCTGCCACCCTCGATGAGCTGACCGCCGCCATGACGGAGAAGCTTGAGGCTGCAGGCGCCAAGGTGACCGGCACCACGAATGTGGGTCGTCGTGAATTCGCTTATGAGTCTAACCACCTGACGCACGGGCAGTACATGCTGTTCCAGTTCGACGCTGAGCCCTCCGTGATTCGCACGGCCCGCGAGGCTCTTGCCATCGACGAGCGCGTACACTACCAGTACTACCGCACCAAGTAAACCGCCCTCCGCGGTTGAATACGCGATACTCCTTTTCATTTCAAAAGCCCTGCCGATTCCGGCAGTGCTTTTTTAGTGGATTTTGCCCTGGTTTTCAGTGGGAGGGCGCTTGGTTCATTCATCCTTGTAGAGCCGCTAGCAGCTCCTCACGCCCGGCAGGCAGATGCTGGAAGTGGCGCAGCAGGGCGTGGTGAGGTGATTGCGTAGCGCTGTAAAGACCGTGCAGCTCGGCCAACCTCTTTTCAAAATGCAGCAGGATGGCACGCCGCGGGGTGGACTCTGCCACATAATCCAGCGCTCCGGAAATGAGGCGGTGCCATCCAGCCTCGCAGGAACCGGCTTCTACCGTGGCCAGGAGCAGACGCGCCAGGTAGCTGGCCAGGCGCAGTCGGGAAAGATTGCCGCGCAGCGCCAGACGGGGCGAAATGAGGTTGACGGAGCTCAGCGTGTGCAAATCCCCTTGCGAAGCAGGGCGGTAAAGCAGTTCGCATTCGTGAAACAGGTCTACCTGCCCGCTGAGTTCGCTGCCTGGCTTGCGCGCGAGTCGAGCTGCGGTGCGTACGATGCCATGATGCTCGGTACACCAGGTAATGATGAGCCCGTGCTCACCCAGAGCCTGTTGGCGCAGGATGGTGCCTGAGTCCTTCTCCATAGGGGGGCAAGAGGGGTTATTCCTGCGCGTCAAGGAGCCCGGAGAGCTCTAATGCGCGCTGGTAAGGCACGTAGGCTTTATTGTTGGCAAAGATTCTGGTGGCAAGGCTGATTTGGTGCACGGCTTCGTCAGGCTCTCCTTCTGCGAGAGCAAATGCCGCGCGACCGTAAAAGTAGAGGGGGGTGTCATCCATGGGCGACACGTGGGCAACGCGTTCCCTGGCCTTGTCTTTGTCTCCCAATTTGAGGTAGCACAGCAAGACCCGGAAATCCAGCACATGAATCAAGCCTTCCTGGCGCCCTTGGAATTCCAGGTCGTCGCGCAGAGGAAGGAGGATTTTCAGGCTTTCCTCATAGCGGCCGAACGCCATGTGTACGCTGGACATATTCATGATGGTCACAGCATCTTTCGGCATAACCTGGAGGATTTTCTTCACTTCTGCTTCTGCTTCTTCAAAATATTTCTGCTCAATGAGGCAGCTGGCGCGCAAATTCCAGATGTTGGGATTGCCGCGCATGATGATTTCGCACTGTGCCAGCAGGGTGATGCAGTCAATCCACTGACCATTATTGAAAGCCAGTTTGGCACGCTGGAAGGTGGTAATGTACTGCTTCCGGGTGTCTGCTGGCAAGTTGGAGAATTCAACCAGCCATGCCGGGATTTCCTTCAGCTTGGGTTTAGTTGGAGCGGCCGGAGGAAACTCCTGCGCCGGGCAGGGGAACTGCATGTACAGTGGGCTAAGCAGACACAAAAGAATCGGGAAATACTTCATCATTTTTGGAGACGCTGGAGAATGCTTGCTGCCATGGCCTGTGGAGTCAGCCCGTACTTTTCCCGCAACTGTCGCTCACTGCCATGCTCAATGAATTGGTTGGGCCAGCCCAGGCGCAACACCGGTGTGGTGCAGCTTTGCTCACTGAGGAACTCCATGACCGCAGAACCAAAACCACCTGCAATGACGTGGTCTTCCATGGTAACCAGAAGCTTCGTGCTGGCGGCCTGCTGCATGATGCACTCTGTATCCAGCGGGCAGATGAAGCGCGCATTCACATGGGCGCAGGAGATGCCCTGGGCTTCGAGCAATTCCCGTACCTTGGCGGCGTAGCCGTTCATGTTGCCCAGTGCCAGCAGGGTTACGCAATTGCCCGTTTCCAATACCTCGGCCTTACCGACGGGCAGGGGGGTGAGCTCTGTGGGCATATTGACTCCTTCACCTGCACCCCGCGGGTAGCGGATGATGCTGGGGCTGTTCTGGATTCCATTCATGGTGGCCAGCATATGTCCAAGTTCTGCTTCGTCCTTGGGCTGCATCATCACCACGTTGGGAATGGTCCTCATCATGGCAATGTCAAACAGTCCATGGTGGGTCGGCCCATCATCCGGCGACAGGCCTGCGCGGTCCATACAGAAGCGCACGGGCAGGTTCTGCAGGGCGGCGTCGTGCTGAATCATATCAACGCAGCGCTGCATGAAGGTGGAATAGACTGCCAGGTAGGGCTTGAGTCCCTTGGTGGCCATGCCGCAGGCAAAAAGGGAGGCGTGTTCCTCTGCTATGCCAACGTCAAAGTAGCGTTTGGGGAAACGGGCTCTGAAGATATCCAGGCGTGTGCCGGTGGGCATGGCGGCGGTGATGGCCGTGATATCCGGGTCATCTGCCGCCAGTCGGGTCAGGTGCGTTCCGAAGGCTTCTGAATAGGTGATTGCCTTGCCACCGCTGGTGCTGCCATCTTCCACGTTATAGCACCCGATGCCGTGGAACTTGGTCGGGTTGGAGGCGGCGGGTTCGTAGCCCCGCCCTTTTTCGGTGATGACATGGATGATGACCGGTCCGTCATTCCGGGAGGCGATGCGGAGGATTTTCTCAAGACGGGAGATATCATGTCCATCCACCGGGCCGTAGTAGCTGAGCCCCAGTTCCTGGAAGAAGCTCAGCGGGGTGATGATGCCGTGTGCTGCACGTACCAGTTTGGACACCTGCTTGCGGGCAGTTGTGCCGGCAATTTTTTCGATGATGGATTTGGTGTTGCGGCGGAGCCAGGCGTAAGTATCCGTCTCCTGAAGGGAGGCAAAATAGGCAGACAGGGCACCTACATTGCGGTCAATACTCCATTCATTATCATTGAGGATGAGGATGAATTTGCGCGTTGTGGTGGCAATGCTGTTGAGCCCTTCCAGCGTGGTGCCGCAGGTAAAGGCTCCATCTCCCACCACGGAGATGACGTGGAAGTCATCCCTTGCCAAATCGCGGGCTGCGGCAATGCCCAGCCCGGCTGAAAGGGCGGTTCCGGCGTGTCCTGCCCCGTAGGCATCGTGCTCGGATTCACTGCGCTTGCAGAAGCCGGAAAGACCACCGAACTGGCGTATGGTGCCGAAGCGGTCTGCACGCCCCGTCAGCAGTTTATGCACATAGCACTGGTGAGAGACATCGAATAAAATCTTGTCCCTCGGGGTGTTGAATACGCGGTGCAGGGCAATGCTCAGCTCCACCAGCCCCAGGTTGGGCGCCAGGTGGCCGCCGGTCTTGGATAAAGTGTGAATCAGCGTGCGGCGAATCTCCGCGGCAAGCTCAGGTAGCTTGTCTGCTGGCAGGACTTTCAAATCCTGCGGTGAGTTGATGCCCTTCAGCAGGGAAGCAATCTCAGATGAGGGAGAATTCGTCATCATGTTCATTCTTTTGTTCAGCCGCAGGCTGTGCAGCATCCACTTGCTCCAGCGTGCGGATTTTAAGCTCCGCCTCAGCCAGGAGCTTCTCACTGCTGCGAATCAGGGTTAGCCCTTCAGCGGCAAGCGCAATCATTTCCTCAAGCCCGGTTTCAGGATTGTTGACGCGCTCCACGATATCCTCGAGGCGTGCGGTTGCTTCTTCAAAGTTCAGGGCTTTTGATTTGCTGCGCGGCGGCATAGAGGAGGGGTGGGGTTATTTGTTGTGCTCGCTTACGTCCTCGCGGCTGTAGTATACCATCTCAGCACCCAGAATGAAATTCCGGTGGCGGTAGACGCCTTGGGAGGAAACGATGGTGGCCAGCGGACGGGCTGTGGACTTGGGGTTTGCGTTGGTGGAGAAAAGCTCTGCAAAGGCCATGTTGTGCTTGGGAGCCAGGAGCAGGAGCTTTCCTTCCAGGGCAAGCGGAGCAAAGTCCCCCATGTTGCGGATTACACCAGATACACCGCCGCTAATCATGGAGTGGGAAGTGGGGGTAATCAGGAATCCCTGCACATCCTGGTTGCTCTTGGCAAACAGCGGTTCCAGGTTGCGGTTGTAATCAGCTATGCTGCGGGGTATCCACAAGGCCTTGCGGTCTGCGTACCAGGCAACGGCCCAGGGTTGGTCGGTAACGACCAGGTCCTTTTCGTTGGTCATGTTGTGCAGCTTGCCATTCAGGGCTGCCGGGTAATAGGGAGGGAAGTGGGGAATGCCACGGGCGCTGGTCCAGATGCCGAGGTAGAGCTGGCGGGGAAGCTGGAAGAGGTACAAACCAGAGGAAATCACGAGCATGGCCACCACCACCAGGGCGCGTATGGCGTTGAATGCATCACCCAGCTGGAGGCGCGCCAGGAAGATGAAGACCATCGCGGAACCAAATGCGGCAAAGTACGGCGTGAAGAGGTTGGCCAGCTGGGAATCACTCATCGACTTGGCTTCACCAAAGAGCGCCATGCCGCCGCAGGCGCATATCCACATGGCCAGGATGGCCCACTTGCAGCCCTCTACTGAGGGCTTCTTGAAGCGGTTGAAGAGCGCCAGCAGGAAGAAGGGTGTGGTGAAGATAGCGCCCATGTTGATATACATGCTGTTGAACTGGGCAAAGGTGTAACCCAGCAGGCGCAGGAAGAAGTTCGTTGTGTTGAAGCTGATGGCCGCTGTCGATGCTGAGCGCATCAGGGTTTCTGCTCCATCACTGCCGAAGCCGTTGAAAATGCCGTAAATGAACTGGCGCTCCAGACCACCGGTGGGGGCCAGGAACAAAGCCGCAGGCAGGGCAACCAGCATCAGCATGACCCCTGTGCCAATGGCGGCATACATGCCGCTGGGACGGAAATAGATGCCGCAGAATACCAGCAGACCCACAAAAATCCAGATGGCCATGTAGCAGGTGAGGCACAGCAGGGACATGAAGACAAAGCACCCACCCAGCCACAGAAGCAGTTTCGTGTTGGAATCTCCCCGGTTATAGGAACGGATGGCGGATACCAGGAAGTGCATGGCTGCCAGCAGAAGGCAGCTCATGAAGGGCTGCGGTAAGCCGCTGAGTGCATACTGGAGCATGAGCTCGCTCAACCCCATGAATGCTACGGTCGTGATGGCTACTACTTCGTCAAACAGGCGGACTATCAGGGTATACACCAATACCAGCCCGATGAGGAAGAAGAAGGTGCTGGTTCCGGAAATGACGCGGTCACCGTCATAGACATTGGTTTTGTCTGTATCCATGCGGTTGGCGGCAAAATCGTCATAGCCGGTCATCTTGATGGCGGTTGCCAGCACATAGGGGTAGAGGGGCGCGTGGTTGGATTCTGCAAAATGATTGAAATCGATGACCTCTCCTTCCTTCAGTTCCTGGGAATAGTCCCAGGCATCAATGGGACGGATGAACTTGGTCGTGAACCCCTCGCCTCGCGCAATCTGGCGAGCCACCTGGGCCATATCCATGGCTGCGGGCTGGTTCAGGCCTCGGTAGGTGAGGAAGAGCTGCAGCATGCAAAGGCTGGTGACCAGCAGAGCTACCAGCCAACGGAGACTGGTCATGGCATTGCGGCGGGAAATATCAGTTGCAGATAATGTGTCCATTGCGGGGATGAGATAAACTGTTAGTCGTCTGTGTTAAAAAATTCTGGGGCTTCTGCCAACTTTCGCTGGAGCGTGCGGCGGTTAATCCCCAGGAGCTCAGCGGCTGCAGAACGGTTTCCTCCCGTGCGTTGCAGAGCCAGAAGAATAGCCCGGCGCTCGATGTATTGTAAATTAAGTGAGGGGGCTGTATCAAGCTCAAAATCCGTGCTGCCACGCTTAGTCTGTCCGGTCGGCAGGCTTTCAGTAGGAGCAAGCAGGTATTCCGGCAAATCTGCAGGCTCTACCTCAGAACCGCTGCTCATCACAATGCCGTGCTCCACAGCCGTGCGGAGCTGGCGTACATTGCCGGGCCAGTCATATCCCCGCAGGAGCTCCAGGGCAGGGCGGCTGAGGTCTTTCACTTCCTTGCCATTCTCCAGGCTCAGTTCCCTGGCAAAGGCGTGCGCCATGAGCACAATGTCGCCCCGGCGTTCGCGCAAGGGTGGCAGGTGCAGGGAAATCACGTTCAGTCGCTGGTATAAATCCAGCCGGAAGGTGCCATCCTTCACCATGGCGGCCAGGTCACGGTTGGTGGCGGCGATGACGCGCACATTTACAGGAATGGAGGTATTGCTGCCCACTCGCTCAATGCTGCGCTCCGCCAGAACACGCAGCAACTTCACCTGGGTGGGAATATCAATCTCCCCGATTTCATCAAGGAAGAGCGTTCCTCCGTCCGCTTCTTCAAAACGGCCGATGCGGCGCTGCATGGCGCCGGTGAAGGCTCCCTTCTCGTGACCGAAAAGCTCGCTTTCCATCAACTGCGGGGAAAGTGCCGCGCAGTTCACCGCCACAAACTTCCTGCCACTGCGGGGGGATAGCGCATGCAGTGCGCGGGCAACCAGTTCCTTACCCGTGCCGCTTTCACCTTCCACCAGCACCGTAGCCTGGGTGGGGGCTACGCGGCGAATCCGGTTGAAAATATCCTGCATCTGGGAGCTGTTGCCCAGCATGCGGTCCAGCCCGCCCGCAGGCTCCAGACGCGTGGCAAGCTCCCGGTTCTCTGACTCCAGCTGCCGGGTGTGGGTGGCGCGCTGCAGCAGCAGCTCCACCTCATCCAGATTCAGAGGCTTGGTCAGGAAGTAATATGCCCCGTGGCGCTTGGCCTCAGCTGCTACATCGGCACTACCATAGGCTGTCATCATGATGCAAAGCGGCGGCTGGGGCAGCTTCACGGCATCATCAATCAAATCCATGCCGCTCTCGCCCCCCAGACGCAAATCTGTGAGCAGGATATCCACCGGCTCCGTTTCCAGAATTGCGCGTGCCGCTTTAGCGCTGGCAGCCGGGAATACCTCATAGTCATCCTCCAGCGCTGCGCTGAGAACGGAACGAGTGGATTTCTCATCATCCACTATGAGGAGTACCGGCTTCATATGTAATAGCTTAAATTAGCCAAAGGCCTTCGGTCTCATCGAAGCCGAACATGATATTGAAAGCATGCACGCCCTGGCCGCCGGCGCCCTTAATCACGTTGTCCTCTGCGCTCATCAGCACCACGCGGTTCGTGCGGGCATCCACCGCCCAGCCTATGTCCACAAAGTTCGTGCGGGTTACATTCTTGGTGTCGGCCGGCTTGTTCGGCCCCTGCAAACGCACGAACGGAGTCTTGGCATAGGCCGCCTCCAGACAGGCAGAAACTGCTTCCAGTGTGGTGCCGGGTTTCAGCTTGGCCACTGTTGTGGTGATAATGCCCGTATTCACCGGCATCAAGTGCGGAGTAAACGTAATCGTCACCGTTTTTCCGGCTGCGGCAGAAAGCTCCTGCTCAATCTCAGAAAGGTGGCGGTGCCGCGGCACGCCGTAAGCGCGCATGCTCTCGTTGCACTCGCAATAAAGCAGGCTCACATCTGCCTTGCGCCCGGCGCCACTCACGCCGCTGCCGCTATTCACCACAATATCCTCCGGCAGTACCAGCCCCGCCTTCAGTAGCGGCACCAGCGGCAGAATAATGCTTGTCGGGTAGCAACCGGGAGAACCCACGATGCGGGCCTTCTCAATCTCCTCACGGTGCCACTCCGGCATCCCGTAGGGGGCTTCCTGCATCAGCTCTACATCTGCATGAGGCTTGCCATAGAACTCCTCATAAACAGCCGGGTCATTCAAACGGAAATCTGCAGACAAATCCACCACGCGGATACCAGCCTCCACCAGCCCGCGACCATAACTCACCGAAACACCATGCGGCAATGCCAGGAAAGCCGCCTCAGCCCCGGTGGCGGCAATCGCCTCCACATCGGAATCCGTAAAGCACAAATCTGCTCCAGGCACATGGCGGAAACGCGGGAACAAATCGCACAACCGCTGCCCGGCATACTGGCGCGAGGTCGCGCAAACCAGCTCCACCCCCGGGTGGCGCAGCAAAATTCTCAAAAGCTCCTGGCCCGTGTATCCACTGGCTCCTACTACTGCCGTTTTCACCTTTTTCATGGCAAAAAAATCATATCATGAAAAAAATGGGTTGACAATCCTAAAAACTGCGTGTATACTTCGCCCGTTGCCGCGCTGCAAAGCGCACGATACTCCAAATCACGGGCAGTAGCGCAGTCTGGTAGCGCACTTGCATGGGGTGCAAGGGGACGTGGGTTCGAATCCCGCTTGCCCGATAAACAAAAACGCTCAGTAACGGATAAAGCCGCTGCTGAGCGTTTCTGCTTTTGCCACACAAAGCGGGATCCGGACACAGGAGCCCGCAGCAAAGGGGGAGTGGGCTGTGAGTGCCAGTGGCACGACCAGACCC
>JAZSQS010000036.1:0-31298 GCA_045538105.1 Akkermansia sp. | reverse complement strand
ACCGCTTGGCCTCCGACTTGGATATGGTACACTTTGATGTTCAGCTCATCGGCGGTATTGCTCTGCACCGTGGGTTCATTGCGGAAATGGCTACGGGTGAGGGTAAAACCTTGGTGGCTACACTGCCGGTATACCTGAATGCCCTTACCGGCATGGGTGTGCATGTGGTTACGGTGAATGACTACCTCGCCCGCCGTGACTCCATGTGGATGGGGGCTCTCTTCTCCTTCCTGGGATTGACCACGGGCTGCATCCAGAGCATGATGCCCAGTGAACTGCGCCGCAAGCAGTATGCCCAGGATATCACATACGGTACGAATGCAGAGTTCGGCTTTGACTACCTGCGCGATAACGGCATGGCCTCCAGCAAGGAAGCCCAGGTGCAGCGCGGGCACTACTTTGCCATCATCGACGAAGTGGACTCCATCCTGATTGATGAAGCCCGCACCCCGCTCATCATTTCCGGCCCTGCCGTCATCGAACATGAGCAGCAGTACGATACCCTTAAGCCCCTGATTGAAAAAGTAGTACGCAAGCAGGTGGAGCTTTGCAACGAGCTCATGGAAAAAGCCGTGGAATATGCCAAGGCCGGTGATACGGATCGAGCTGGCCGCTGCCTGTTCAAAGTGAAGCTGGGGCAGCCGCGCAATCGCGCCTACATGCGTTCCCAGCAGGATCCGGACTACCGCCGCATGGTAGAGAAGTATGAACTCTTCCTCTACCAGGATCCCCGCAAGATTGAGCTCTTCAAACTCAAGGAAGAACTCTACTACACCATTGATGAGAAGACGCATGATGCCGACCTCATGGAAATGGGGCGTGAGGTTATCAGCCCCGGGCATCCGGAGAACTTTGTGCTGCCTGATATTGGCACCGAGTTCGTGAACATCGATGAAGATGAAAAACTCAGCGAGCGTGAGAAGGAAGCCCGCAAGACCGCTCTCATGAAGCGTCTGGATGAGACCGGCGTGCGACTGCATACCACTAGCCAGTTGCTCAAGGCCTACACCATTTACGAAAAGGATGTTGAGTATGTGGTCAAGGATAACAAGATTGTCATCATTGACCAGAATACGGGTCGCGAGATGCCTGGTCGCCGCTGGAGTGAAGGTCTGCACCAGGCCGTTGAAGCCAAGGAGGGCGTGGAGGTGGAGGCTGAGAACATGACCTATGCCACCATCACCATCCAGAACTATTTCCGTTTGTACAGCCGCCTGGGTGGCATGACTGGTACCGCTGAAACCGAAGCTGCTGAGTTCCATGATATTTACAAGCTTGACGTGCTGCCCATCCCCACGAACCGACCCTGCATTCGTGAGGATCAGAACGACCTCATCTTCCGCAGCCGCCGTGAGAAATACAACGCCGTGGTGGGTAAGATTGTGGAACTGCACAAGAAGGGACAGCCCGTCCTTGTGGGTACTGCCAGCGTGGAGGCTTCTGAAACGCTCTCCCGCATGCTGAGCTTTGCCAAGGTGCCGCACGAAGTGCTCAATGCCAAGAACCACCAGCGCGAAGCCGAGATTGTGGCTCGCGCCGGCCAGCGTGGCGCCGTGACTGTTTCCACCAATATGGCCGGTCGAGGTACCGATATCAAGCTTGGTGAAGGCGTGGCAGAGCTGGGTGGCCTCTTTGTGCTGGGTACTGAGCGATATGAATCCCGCCGTATTGACCGCCAGCTGCGTGGCCGATGCTCCCGCCAGGGTGACCCCGGTGGTTCCCAGTTCTTCCTTTCCTTTGAAGATGACCTGATGCGTAACTTCGGTGGTAGCGAGCGCATGACCAAGATGATGGATCGCTTCGGTATGCAGGAGGGTGAAGCAGTGGAAAATGCCCTCATGAACCGTATTATTGAGGGTGCCCAGAAACGCGTGGAGCAGCGCAACTACATGTGGCGCAAGCATGTGCTGGATTATGATGACGTCATGAACCAGCAGCGCATGATTGTGTACGCCATGCGTAATGATGCCCTCCTGTGCGAAGACCCCCGTGAGATGCTCTACGAATGCCTGGTGACGGGTACGCACAACAAGTGTGACCTCTACCTGAACGAGGATGATACCGGCGCCCTGCGTTATACCGACCTGCTGCAGTGGGTCAATGCTACCTTCCCCATGGGGTGGAGCGAGAAAGAATCCGACCTCAAGGGCAAGACCCCGGATGAGGTGGCAGAGCTCATTATCTCCCGGGTCAAGGAGATGTATGAGAAGAAGATTGCCGGTGAACGTCCTGACCGCATTGATCAGATGGAGCGTTCCATCATGCTTCAGTCCATTGATAAACTGTGGCAGAAGCACCTGACGGACATGGACGCCCTGCGTGAAGGCGTGCGTCTCCGAGCCCAGGGGCAGCGTGACCCCCTTGTGGAGTACAAGCGTGAAGCGTACAGCATTTTCGAGAGCCTGATGCAGAATATCGATTACGAGATTCTCAACGGCATGTTCCGCAGCACGACCAACCTCTCTGCATTCGAGGACTTCCTGGCCAGCCTCCCCACCAGCAATGCAGAGGAGGAAGATGCAGATGTGACCGATATCCTCGGGAACGGTGACTTGCTCTCTGCCCTGCGTGAGCAGCTTCAGCTCATCCATGAGCGCCAGCGTGCTGCCGGTCTGGAACCAGCCCCGCTTCCTGACCTGGGGACGGATGCTCCCTTACCTGAGGATGATGCGGTGGACTACGGAGAATCCGTGAGCGGAGCCATGGAGCAGGCCATTCCTTTCAGTGAGAAAAAAATCACTCTGCCCAAGAAGAAGGTGAGCTTCAAACTCAAGCCCTCTACCAACAAGGAAGCCTACATCGTGAAGGATACTGGGGAGATGCCTGTATCCGAGGAGAACGATGGTATGACCGTAGGTTCTGTAGACTCCGGTTACGTCCCCCAGTTCTTTGCTGGCAAGGATGAGGAAAAGTCCTGATGCCGCGAGGCACATGCTCCAGAGAGATACGACTGAGTGACGATATGAACGTACGTTCTGCATTGGAGTATGTGCCCCATTTCTGCGGTCGTCTGTTCGTGGTGCATGTAGCCGCTGGTCTGTTGCGGGCGGAAGAGCTCGTAGACGCCCTTCTGGATGCAGATGCCTTGCATGAGGTTGGAGTACGACTGGTTCTGGTGGCAGAAGGTGGGGATGCTGCTGGCCTGGCGCACCGCGCAGGCGAGTGCGAGATGCACACGGCCGTTGCGGAGCTCCCGTTGACCGCAGGTGCGGCTGCTGTGGCGCGCGTCAAGGAGATAGTGGAACGCCGCCAGGTAGCCATCGTGGCATCCGGTACCATGGGGCATTTTGATTCCTCCAGCGTGGCAATGGCCAGGGAACTGGGCGCGGCCAAATACATTTGCCTGCTGGAGGATGAGGTGCCAACACGCGAGGGACAACCCATTTTTGCCGTGCTGGAGAGCGAAGTTGACCTGCATTTGACAGAATGCACGCACCCGGAGTTGTTGCAGTGCGCCGCAGAGGCTTGCCGTATGGGGATTCCCCGTGTGCATCTGCTGGATGGACGCAGTCGCGGTGTGCTGCTGGATGAGCTTTTCTCCGAAGAAGGCGTGGGAACCATGGTGCATACCGACTCGTACCGTGAAATCCGCCCGCTGCGAGAGGAGGATATACCGGAGCTGCTTTCCATGATTGCCCGCAGCATGGCAGATGCCAAGCTGGTGCACCGCAGCTATGAAAGTATTTGCGGGAACTTGCAGAGTTACTACGTGTATACGCTGGATGCCACCATCGTAGGTTGCGTGGCTCTCTACCCCTACCCGGAGGATGATTGCGCTGAATTGGGGTGCCTGTTTATCAAGAAGAATTATGAGGGCAGGGGGTATGGCAAGGCGATGTGCCGCTTTGTGGAGAATAAGGCTCGGCAAATGGGCTTCAGCCGTATTTTTGCCATTTCCCAGAGCGCGGTGGCCTATTTCCGCGACCGCATGCATTATGACCCGCTGCCGCGCACGGTACTGCCTCCGGCGCGCCTGGCAGCGCTGGAATCCAGCGGTCGCTCATCCGGCGTGTTTGGCCGGGAGCTCGACTGAGATTTCATTGCCCAGGCCGGCATTCTGCCAGTCGTATCGCACCTGTTCAAGAAAGCTCGGCAAGGAAGCCGCTTTCGTCAAGATAGATATGCGGTGGCAGGGTGTATTCTGTGCGGAGGGAGGGTGAGCTGATGACGGCGCTGAGCCCCTCGGCGGGCGCATCAACCCGGTATCCAGGCAGTAGCAGACCGCGTGTGCGCGGACGTACGCCAAGCTGGATGGTGCCATCGCTCATCTTGAACACGCTGTGGCACATGCTCATGGAAATCACATTGCCCATGGGGGTGCACAGGCAGGGACGCCAGCGCATGTTCGGTGTGGAAATGGCGGGCAAGCCGCTGAAGTCATAGAACGGAATCTGGCGCGGGGGAATGGTAGTGAGCAGAATGCGGCGCATGTGTGCACCTCCCACAATCTGCGAAATGGTGGTATCCAGCGTTTCCTGTGGGTTTTCAATGAGGTGCACCGGAGTGCGCGTGATGAGCGGCCAGAGTACAGCCAGAAGCAGTTCCTGGGGCTCGCCATGGCCAACGGTTGTCAACAGGTGGTGCCTTCCTTCCTTGAGGGCGTTTACCCGGCGCACCTGGTTTGCATTGAGCCAGAGGCGGTGGAAGGCCAGCAGGTCCTCAGTGCCATCAATCAGCAGCTGCAGCCACTTGCGGGCCAGCGGGGGGAATTGCTCATCTGTCTGCCGGCTGATGAGTGCTGCTGCAATCTGGATTGCCGTGAGGGAGCCCCCAGGATAGAATACCAAGGGTTTGTGACCACGTTCCTCCAGGGAACGGATGAGGCCTTCCCTGCTGATGTCATCAGATGTCTCCAGACAGGTGGCCGAGAGCTCTCGGAAGGCCCTCAGTACGTTGCGGCTGGAGAAGCTGTCGGCTTTGAGTGGTTCACCAAAAGCTACGGTGAAATTATAGTTCAGGGTCTTGGGCAGTTTGGTGAAGAAGCGGTTGCGGGAGAAGGAGAAGATACTGCCCCAGAGCCCGTCCATGTAAACGGGGATAATGGGTGCCTTGGAGCGGCGGGCTATCATTTCCATACCGCGGCGGATGGGGGTCAGGCAGCCGCTGCGGGTGAGCTGGCCTTCGGGGAAGATGCAGATGATATCGCCGTTTTCAATGGCTCTTGCTGCTTTGATGATGGCTTCTCTGGGGTTGCGCGAGGAAATGGGAAGGGAGTTGAAGATTTCCAGCATCCAGCCCAGGAGGCGCATGGCCATGAACTCCTCTGCCACAATGAAACGCACCGGCCGTGGGCAGACCATGGTCAGGAAAAGTGCATCTGCGTAGGTCACGTGGTTAACCACCAGCAGAGCGCCACCGCGCATAGGCAGGCGGTCCAGGTTGATGGCGCGGGGGCGGTAGACCAGTTGCAGACACCAGATGCCAATCATGCGGATGAACTCCTGTGGAATCAGGCGCAGGGAGCAGATGAGGATGAAGAAACTCAGCAGGAAGAGCACAAAGAACTGCTGCTGCGGACTTGCCCCGAATATCTCATACATGACCCACATGAGCGCCACGGCCACAAGCCCCATGAGGTTGTCAATCAGGTTGCCTGCGGCAATGATGTTACCTCGGTTATTGGGGTCGCAGTTGTCCTGCAGGAAGGCGTTGAGGGGTACCAGGTAGGCTGCTCCGAAGGCGCCGGTAAGCGCCAGCAGGGTGTTGCTGGTGTAGGTGTTTACCTCAAAGATAGTCAGCAGGAGGGTGCATATGGTAATGCCGATGGCGCCAAAGGGAATGAGCCCCAGCTCATTCTTGCCTTTGCACAACTGGGATGCAACCGCTCCACCCAGCACCACACCTCCGGTCATCCACGCCATCAGTATGCCGCACTGGAGCGAGAAGTCCACATGGGGGTCAGCGGCCTGCATGCCCTTGGCAATCTGGATGAGAATCAGGAAGAGGGAACCTGCCAGACACCAGAAATACGCAATGCCCAGCTCACTCAGACGCAGCAGGCGGTCCTGCCACAGGTACTTGACCTGGGTGAAGTGCTCATAGAGAAGGCTCCAGCTGAATGGCTTTGCTTTTTTGGCGGGATATTTGGGAACCAGGAAGGAGGCCGCGCATACCAGGCAGGCCAAGCATACAAAAACCCAGGTGGGGAGGATGACAGAGTCCCAGCCAGCGAGCTGGTCTGCATTGTACGTGGGGGAGTTCTGCGCCTCGTAGGCTGAAAGGAGGTAGGAGAACCAGAAGAATACGCCAATTTGTGCCACGAGGAGCACGAATACCAGGCTCATTTCAATGATGCCTGAACCAAAACCTATGTATTTCGACCCCAGCAGGTCCTTAACGATGCCCTTTTTCGCGGGGGATAGGATGGTGGCCTGCGTGGCAAAAACGGCAAACCAGAGTATGGCTGCGTACATGTCCCGCTGGTAGAAGCAGAATAACATGCAGCTCATCACAAATATCTGCACTACGCTCATCACCTGGATGATGCGGGTCTTGCAGAAACAGTCTGCCAGCCAGCCCACCAGGGGGGAGAACAGGATGTAGGGCAGTACGAAAATGGCTCCCAGAATGTATTCAAGCGTGCTTCCATCCGCACCCCAGAGCCATACGCCAAGAGGAATGAGTAGGAATTGTACGGCCTTCTCGTTAAAGGCATTCTGCGCCTGTACGGCTACAAGCGTCCAGAAACCAGCCCACTCCTTCCGGGTTGGTTCTTTGTAAAAATCCTCTTCGTCGGCTGCCATATGTCAGGGAACTTCAACCTTATTATCTCACAAAAGCCGCATTTTACAAGCACAAAGAACTGAAAAAAACAGGCAGGAAACGCGGGGCGTTTCCTGCCTGAATAATAAGGTGGGGAAAAGATTAGTAACGCACGGAATAATCAATGGGCTTGCGGGGTGCTTCCGGAGTGCGTTCGCAAGGAGGAAGCATGGTGTTCAGCTGGCGGTGCTGAATGGTCTTCTTCATGCCGACATCGTTCTTGTTGGTAAGCTTTTTGGCTTCCTTGATAGCCTTGTCACGATTCTTTTCAGCACGGGCAACAGCCTTGTTGTAGCGGTCAATGCTGGCCTTCTGGCGGTCGGTGGCAATACCGCGGAGCGTTTTCTCAGAGAGGTCAGAGGGCTGCAGAGCAGGTGCGGCCTGAACGCTGGCGCAGGCCATGACAAGGAGAGTGAGGAGGGGAAGAGTTTTCATACGTTCGTTAAATAACACTTCAAGTATATGACAGGGGGGCGGTAAGTCAAGCTCATTTTTGAGTTGCAGGCATATTTTTGACGATACGACTCCTTAAAGGCCATCATCAAGGAGGCTGAACATGTCCATCTGGGCAACGTCTGCTTCTTCGGCGCAGGGAAGACCGCTTTCCCTCGCCTTTTTGCGGCGGGCAGATTTTGGTTCGCGGGCGCCTGCACACATTTCCAGGTGGGTGAGGATTTGCTTGGCGCGGTTGATAATGGGTGCAGGAAGACCTGCCAGACGGGCAACCTGGATACCGTATGATTTATCGGCGGGACCAGGCAGCACCTTGCGGAGGAATACGATTTCATCTTTCCATTCGCGGACTTCCACATGCCAGTTGCTGACGGCGGAGTGGGTGTGTTCCAAGTCTACCATTTCGTGGTAGTGCGTGGCGAAGAGCGTGCGTGCACCGAGGATATCGTGCAGGTGTTCGGCCACGGCCCAGGCAATGGAGAGTCCATCGAAGGTGGCCGTGCCGCGGCCTATTTCATCTAGAATGACCAGGGAACGCTCCGTGGCGTTGTTGAGGATGAGGGCGGTTTCACTCATTTCCACCATGAAGGTGGATTGTCCGCGGGCAATGTCATCGCTGGCGCCTACGCGGCAGAAAATGCGGTCAACAAGCCCGATGCGGGCTGAATCTGCCGGTACGTAGGAACCAATTTGCGCCATGAGGGTGATGAGGGCCACCTGGCGAATGTAAGTGCTCTTGCCTGCCATGTTGGGGCCGGTGAGGATGAGCACCCTCTGGGATTCAGCCTCCATTTCGGTATCATTGGGGACAAAGGCAGAATCGGTCTGCACCTGTTCAATGACGGGGTGGCGGCCGTTGACAATGTGGAGGTCCCGGCTGGAGTCCAGCACGGGGCGGCAGTAGCGGTATCGTTGGGCGGTTTCGGCCAGCGAGAGCAGGACATCAATTTCTGCCAGGGCCTCTGAGGTGGTCTGGATGCGGTCAATGTACTGGCTGACCTGCTCGCGCAGGTGGCAGAATAATTCATACTCCAGTTGGCGGGCGCGCTCATCTGCCCCCAGGATGGTGCCTTCCATCTTCTTGAGTTCTTCCGTTACGAAACGTTCGGCGTTGGCCAGGGTTTGCTTGCGGACGTAGCGGTCTGTGGGGACTTTGGAGAAATTAGCCTTTGTGACCTCAATGTAGTACCCGAAAACGTTGTTGTAGCGGATTTTGAGGGAATCGATACCGGTGGCGGCGCGCTCGCGGGCCTCAAGGTCTGCAAGCCAGTCCTTGCCCTCGCGGGAGGCGGCACGGAGCTCATCCAGGCGGGCGTCATAGCCATCCCGCATCATACCGCCTTCCTTAATGGTTACGGGTGGTTCGTCCACCACGGCCGAGGTGAGCAGGGTAGTGAGTTCCTCAAAATTGCCCAGGCGGGAGAGCAGGGGGGTGAATTGAGCCTCATGCGCTTGCAGGGCTTCCAAATCTGCCACGATGGCGGGCAGATGCTCCAGGGATGTACCCAGAGCCAGCAGGTCACGCGCATTGCCTGCCCCCTGGGAAAGCCGGGAGACCAGACGCTCGGTATCCCTTACTCCCTTAAATGAATTGCGGAGTTCCGACATCAGGAAGGGTTCTTTGAGGAACCCGGCAATGAGACTCTGGCGGCGCTGCAACTCCGGCATGCAGCTGGTGGGATGCAGAATCCAGTCGCGCAGTTTGCGGGCACCCATGGGGGTGCTGGTGTGATCCAGCGTGCCCAGCAGGGTATTTTTGTGCCCTCCGCGTGCCTCTACCAAATCCAGATTGCGGCGGCTTGCCGTATCAATCATGACGGCGTTTTCAGTGGCGCGGAGGGAGAGTGTCCTGAGGTGGTCAGTCTGGCGGCGCAGCTGGTGCTTGAGGTAGTGTAGAATAGCAGTGGCAGCGCCCAGGGCAGGACCCAGGTGGGCGCAGCCGAAGCCTTCCAGGGAATGCACGCGGAAGTGGGAGCGCAGGAATGTTTCAGCCAGGCCGGGCAGGAAGGTATAACCATCGTACAGCTGGGTGACCGGCATGCCGGGGAAGTCGTTGGCCTGTTCCTGGCTGATGAGCAGCTCCCGTGGATGAATGCGGGCTACTTCCTCACTGAGTGTTTCCAGGCTTTCATAATCCGCCACGGTGAACTCACCCGTTGTGTGGTCAGCGCAGGCCAGCCCCCATGTGTTTTTCTCATGGTAACAGGCGGCAATGTAATTATGCTCCCCGGCATCCAGCAATGTCATATCTGCCAGGGTGCCGGCAGAGATGATGCGGGTGATTTCGCGCGGTACCAGCTTGCCGGGAACCGGGGTGGCCATTTGCTCTGCAATGGCAATGCGCTTGCCCATTTTGACTGCCTGTCCAATGTAGCCCTCTGCGGCATGGTACGGCACGCCGCACATTGGAATCGTCTGGCGCTTGGTGAGGGTCAGTCCCAACGCGGCAGAGCATTCCACCGCATCTTCAAAGAACATCTCGTAAAAATCTCCCAGCCGGAAAAATAACCACACATCTGCCGGCAGTGACTGCTTCATCCGCAGGTACTGGTCCATCATGGGGCTGAGAGCGGGCTTGTCTGCCATATCCGTTGCATGCATTCTACCGGACAGCCCCAACTATTTCAAGCATTTTGAATGTCCTGTTTGCGGCAAATGGTAATCCAAACTTCACGTGTGAGATGCCCTATGTGCAAAATGGTGTCAGTCCGGTGTGTTGGCGCTCACTCTCCAATGCGCTTTAAAGGAACATTCTGAAGAGATGACCGGTCAGATAAATGACCGCCAGTATCCGGGGTAGGATGGAACCTTGGTGGAAACTGACGGTGAACCTGCCCTCCCTCCGTGGGCAGGTGGGGGTGTTAACGCATTTTGATGGTTGTCTTGCAGGTCAGCAGAGGGATGCAGTCAAAGAGGTACACCTTCTGGCGGATACCCCTGCGGCGCAGGGTTATCAAGGGCAGGAAACCAAATAAGCGGATGCGGGTGACATGCTCTGCCCGTGAGAGGTATTCGCGGTGCAGGCTTGGGTTGTCTGTTTCCACAAACGCGCGGATAGCGTAGGTGGCCTTTTCCATTTTGCTGGCCTGGCTCTTGGAGGTATTCCCTTCATACAGGCGGTATTTGAACAAAACCTCAGGCAGATTGTGGAACCTGGTATGAGGAATCAGGCGGCACCACAAAGCATAATCTTCCGAGGGTGAGAACTTCTCTTCGTAGCAGATGCCGGTCTGCTCCAGCAGACTGCGGCGCACCATGGCGGCAGAGTGCGCCACAACGCAGCCGTACATGAGCCCCATGCGTATCTCCTCGTCATGCTCCGGGTAGCGAACTTGGCTACCATTGGGAAACTCCTGCACCCAGGAGCCCACCACCCCTACTTCTGGGTGAGAATCAAGGTAGGCAGCCTGCTTTTCCAGGCGCGTGGGTTCGCAGAAATCATCGTGGTCAAAGATGGCCAGGTATTCACCCTGAGCCAGCTGAATCAACTTATTGCGGCTGGGGGTGATACCTATGTTCCGCTCGTTGCGGATGTAGCGGATTCGCGAATCCTGGTAGGATGCCACGATTTCATCCAGCCGTGTATTATCCGGGGAATCGTTGAGCAGCAGCAGCTCGAAATCGGAACAAGTCTGGTTGAGCACACTCTCAATAGCCTCACGCAAGTGGGTTTCATTCGTATTGTACAGCGGAGTGAGAACGGAAACTTTTGGCATGGCTGGTCAGAATTTTCAGGAGATGCTGGCGGTTTCAGACGGAGGTGGGGGTAATCCTTCCTTTACATATCCAGAGGTCAATTCTCCTTATCTCGTGGCGTGTTGCTGCGGGCTTCCTGCAGGAAGCTGATGGCTTGTTCGATGTCATCGTATGGAATGCGCTTGATTATTTCCTCATCCAACTCCCACCACTTGAGCTCCAGGAGTTTGCTGATGGTTTGTTCATCAAAGCGGAAACGGATGATTCTGGCAGGAACGCCCGCTACAATGGCGTAGGGTGGAACATCCTTCGTAACAAGGCTACCCGCACCCACTACGGCGCCATCCCCAATGTTGACACCGTTCTTGACGAATACTCTGTCTCCAATCCATACATCATTGCCTATATGGATTGCTTTTGCCCCCCAGTATTCTGGGTGGCTGGGCATGTCTTCCCTTTTGTATTCCAATTCGTCAAAATACAGGTAGGGACTTGTGGTGAGCATGTGTAGTGGGTGCTCTCCGTGACCAAGCTTAACTCCCCATCCAATGGAGCAGAAACTTCCGATTCTTACATCTTTAGATTCTATAAGTATATCACGTCCGCAGTATGTGCATGCTCCAACCTCTTTGACCGGGGGAACATATAGGTGGCGCCATGGGTTTTCTGGCGGAGGTGGGGGCAATTTCTCCCCTTTGAACGGGATGTGGAGAATGCGGTGTATAATTCTGCCGTTCTTAATCTTCTTTTTATAGATGAATCGTGGAAGTTTCATGCGTGAATGGATTTTAATGTTTTTTTAGCAGCTGGTTTCCGGTAAACTGTTGTTGTGAAGCTCTTGCGGCGGCTGCCGTCTGTCTTTTGCTTTTTCATACACAGAAGGCGGAATAACCCCTGGGCTGTGTCAGACTTTGGTTGATTATTCTCATGGCGCTGTGTAGGGAACTCTGACTTGCTCGTATGGAGAGAGTATGGCTGCTCCATGGAGCCGTTTTACCGCCTGGGCAAATATTCTTGGAATAGGCTGCATTTCTGGGGGGGGAGGGGTCAGTGATTACGGAGCCGTTTGCGCCACGATGAGACGGGAACAATGTAGCTGATTACCTTCAATAGATGCTTTCGGAAAAGTAATCTCCTGCGGTTGGGATAGTGGATTTGTAAACGCCCGATTCTGGCTTGGACTGTATCCAGTGCCTGCGGCGCAATTTCCCGGGCTCCCAGTTCGCGCATGAGCTTGGCAAGCGAGTGCATATCATCCCAGAGCAGGGGCTTGTAACGATACTGCGCTCCCAGGTGGAATGCGTTCTGCGGGTATTTCAGCAGGAAAGCGCATTCCTGGTATTCGCAAGCCTTTACCGCATACTGCGGGTCAATCACCATGACTGTCCCCTTGTCGGTCAGGAACAGGTTGCTGGGTCGCAAATCCCGGTGCACAATACCAGCGACGAATAAATGCTCTGCAATTTCTGCCAGCTGGTGAATGATGCTGGTGCGTTGTTCCGTGGATAAGGCTCCCTGCCGTACCAGGATTTCCAAATCCTGCCCGGCAATATACTCCGACACCAGGCCTCCCATGCCGAATAACTCAAACGCGCCAATGTAATTCTGAAAGTGAAGTGGTGAGATTTCATGCAGCGCCTTGCCGTATGTGCATTCATGCTGGCAACTGTCGAAATTATGCCCCCATTTGATAAAGAGCCCGGCTCCCCCCCGCTTTGCCTTGAAATAAAACGGGGGAAAATCCTTCTGGGGAGCGAGCGGCTCTATACCATCCAATTGGCAGATGACCTGGATTTCTGACGCAATCTTGGGCTGGTTTTTCCAGTCTGGAATATCCTGCTGCTGCATGGAGGAATCAATCATTTAGAGCGAGTGGACTCAATAGCCTTGCGTGTGGCGGCCAGGTAGGCATAGCCATATTTGCGGCAGGGCTCCAGGTGGGCTCCCTCGGCCCATTCATTCCATGCATTGATGAAGACGAACTGCTCCTCTTCCGGATGGTTGGTTTTTGTCCACATAATACAGTCTGAAAGCCACTGGGTGTACAAATCGGGGGTGCACCCATCGAAGCAGAAGCCGCTGGAGTATGTCTTGCGAGCTGCATTATCCCAGCCAGGGAAGCAGCCTTTGTACAACTTGCCGGTAGGCGGCATCTCGTTCTTCATGTAGCAACGCTTTTTCAGCCAGTTGCCCATGTCGACGATGCGTAACTTGTTTTCGTTGCATGAAGCCCAGCTTGGCTGGCGGTCGCCACATTTGAAAATGCCGTGTGGAGGGAACTCGACAACGCCTTCTACATGCCATTGCTCGCAATCAGGTAGGCCTTCTGTCTCCTGGAAGGCGTTGCTGACCAGGATGTGCAGACGGGGAATGCCGTTTTTGGCGGCTTCCTGCTGCAGGTTATCAACAAAGAATGTGAACTGTTCCTTGGTAAACAATGCCGGACGGTAGATGACAAGCAAGGGAGCTCCATTGACCCGGATGTAGCGTTCGTCCTGGAGGAAGGGTAGGATGTCCTCCAGAAATTCGGCATAGGTGTGCTCATTCATCTGCTGCTCCATGATGATGTTGCGTTTGCCACCATCCCAGAGGGTAGACCAGTTCTCATTAGCCCAGCAGAGACAGAAGGGGAAATTCAGTTCCTTGTTGTTCAACCAGTTGAAAATTGGTTTTTCCAGTAGTCTCTTGTCTTTACCAAACCAGTAGTAGTGGAAGCAGAACCCATACACGCCGTACTGCTTGGCCAGCTCAATCTGGCGGTACATGACGTCATCGTGGCTCAGGTCGTAGAACCCCACATCGATGGGAAGCTGGGGCTGGTTATGCCCGATGAACTGTGGCTTGGCTTTTGTGACGTTTGTCCATTCGGTGAAGTTTCTTCCGAAGTGCTTATCGTTCAGTGGAATGGCGTGAAATTGAGGAAGGTAGAAGGCAAGCGCCCGGGCGTCTCCCGGCTGCCGCTTGTATGAATCTTCAGCCAGAGCAACAAATTGGGAGTTGTCTTCCTTGTAGAACGGGTGGACAAACGGTCGGAGCAGGAAGTTGGCACACCTGGAAAAGAAGTTCATATTGGCGGGATGTATGTTTGGAGTGAGAGAGGTGAACAAAGCCCCTGCTATTGGCGTATGCAGGGACATTTGGTACACCCACTTCAACGAGTGTAATTAAGTTCAATGTAGAACGCAAGCTTTTTTTTGTTTAGTGACTCTCACTTTTACTTTTCTTTCGAAAAAAAACTGTACATTTACATGGTCATAGGATAGACTCAGGAGGGTCAGGTGTGGTTACTGTGAATCGCCTGTCAAATATAACAACAAGAGCGATATGTCCATAAAAAAGCAGGAGTCTCCGGCACGAGTATTGTGGTACGGTATGATGAGAAAATTGGGGCTGATATCAGAGAGCCGATATCTGAACCAGTACCATAAATGGAATTTTGCTAAAGACTTGCGCGAAATTGTGCATGGCCGTATCAACGTATTGGCAAACTCGCACACTTCCTTTATAGCCGAGGCCATAGTAGAGACGCTGCGCGACTATGGTTTTGAAAGTGATGCGGTGTATAAGTTCAACAAAAAGTCGGATCAGAAGGCGTTCTACATCGTCATTGCCGCTAACGCCTTCCTGAAGCGCCTGCCCAAACGTTTCATTGCCTTCAATGTCGAACAGAGCATTTCTGCCCGCTGGTTTACACCTGAGTATCTCGGAGCCCTGAACAAGGCATACGGGGTGCTGGATTACTCGCAACTCAATATCTCCTATCTGAAGCAGAAACAGATTCGTCCTGGCTTCCTGTTCTACGCCAAGCTCACCCCCCGGGTGATGCCGGTGCTCTCCTTTGAGGAGAAAACCACCCCAATCCTCTTCTACGGTGATGACACCTGCCCGCGGCGCAAGGCTATGCTGGAGCGAATCAGCCGCAAGTACCCGGTCAAAATCATCAACAACCTTTTCCATGACGATATGCTGGCCGAGCTGGACAAAGCCCGCATCATCGTCAATATCCATTTTTACGAGGGCGCCATGCTGGAAACCACCCGCCTTTGTGAAGCGCTGAGCCACGGGTGCATGGTGGTATCGGAAACCAGTGTGAATGATGACGAATACCCGGAGTTGCAGGAAATGGTGGATTTCACGCCAGTGGATGATGCAGCCGCGCTGGAGGCACGCATAGATTACTGGATGTCGCATGAGGACGAACTGCGCCGCAAGATGGAGGAAAACCGCCGCAAGGTGGCAGAGTGTGCGGGGCTTTTCCGCATGTTCATTGCCCGCATGCTGCTTTGCTACAACCTCATCGATTTTGAATCTTTCTACGAGCACGAGAAGAATTCCTACACCATCGGGGATGGCCGGATTTGTCTGAGCCTGCCCGAAACTCCGGAACGTGGGGAGTGGTTCCGCAAGCAGAATAAGTATGGATTCAAGTTCTTCCCCGGACTGCGGCATGCCGCTGGCTGGATGGGCTGTGCCATGTCGTACAAATTCCTGGCTCGCAAGGCGCTGGATGAGGGGTGTTCCCTGCTGACTATTTGTGAGGATGACGCCGAACTACCTGCCAATTTTGCGGAGCAGTATGCCGAGCTGCTGGAATATGTGTCCCGGTCTGATGTTGATGTCTATTCCGGGTTCCTGGTAGATTTGAAGGAAGAGGCAAGCATCCTCAGCGTAGAGCCCCTGTCAGAGAACCGGCGCATGGTTGTGACGGATTCCTTCATTTCCATGGTATTCGGTGTGTACAAGGAAAAAATGCAGCGATTAATAGCAGATTGGAACCCCGCTGATGATAATCCCGATACCAACACCATCGACCGCTACCTGGAGCGTGAATCAGGTTTGAAAGTCGCCTTTACCTGGCCGTTCTTGGTGAATCATTGTGAAAACCTCTTCTCCACGATGTGGAACTTCAAGAATGATTTTTACAAAACCCACTTGCAGAAGAGTCTGGAGCATATTACGGCGAAAATTGATGTTTTCCAGAGCAAGAAGTGATAGAGGATAACCAATTGAACGATTTTTACTATGACGGCTGAATGCAAAGAGTCTCCCTTTCGTGTCTGGTGGTATGGAATGAAGCGTAAGCTGGGGCTTATTACGGACGAGAGGCATTGGCGTCAATACCTCAAATATGGCTTTACTGACAACGTTCGGGAAGTGATTCACGGCCGTATCAACGTATTGGCAAACTCGCACACTTCCTTGATAGCCGAGGCCATATTCAACAAAAAGTCGGATCAGAAGGCGTTCTACATCGTCATTGCCGCTAACGCCTGCCCAAACGTTACATTGCCTTCAATGTCGAACAGAGCATTTCTGCCCACCCTTCGAAATGTAGTATATTAACACTTTACCCATATAAGAAAGAGAGATGCAACCCGAATCCAATATTCTCAAATGGCATAAGAAAATCGCCAAGTACAGTTTGCTTAATAAGCTGGGGCTCATTTCGGCGGCTAAATTTGAAAAAAAGTATGAGAAGCTCTCCGAGCAGATATATACAGAATGTCGACGGTTAAAACAAGCAGCCGTGGTGCGGGATTCGGGTTGGAAGCTGAGCCCTAACAAAATTATCATTTTGACCAGCGGTGTGCTTGTTTACATTGCAAAGTGCATCGAAAGCGTGCTGAGAAGTTTTAATTTCGAGACGGAAATCAAAGAGCAATATGATGATGCCTATGGCGAATTCCTGCACATTGTTCTGGCTCCCATGCAGTTTGCCAAGGATCTCCCACCACATTACATTGCGGTGCAAATGGAACAGACTATTTCTGAACGCTGGTTTACGCCAGATTACATTGCGGCGTTGGAGAACGCCCTGGCGGTGCTCGACTATTCTGCTCTGAACTTGGAGTACCTCGCTGGGCGGAACATAGCAGCAGGGCGGACATTCTATGTCCCTATTGCGCCTTTGCCAGCGTTATCCAGACCAGGACACGCCAAGAAAACTCCATTACTCTTTTATGGGGATTTTCGTTGCGAACGCAGAAAGAATATGCTCGATAAGCTTTCTGAACGGTTCGAGATTAAACGTCTTATAGACGTTTATCGCGAAGAAATGGAACGCGAACTGGATGATGCAGGAATCATCATCAACATTCATTATTACGAAGGGGCTATGCTGGAGACTACAAGAATCAGTGAGGCGGTGAGTCACAACTGCCTTGTGCTCTCGGAAACCAGCGTAAATGATGACGAGTATCCCATCCTTAAGGATGTGGTTGATTTTGTGCCGGTAGACGATGTGGACGCCATGGCGGCGCGCATCGAATACTGGATGAGCCACCCGTCTGAGCTTAAGGAAAGAATCGAACGCAACAAACTGCTAATCGAGAAACTTTACAATCAGTTTAGCTTCAGCTTGGGACGTGTTCTGTTCCATTTAGGGGCCGTTAATTTTGAAACGCTTTGCCGAGCAGAAAAGGATTCTCTGACCATAGAGGGGGATAAGGTCACACTGTGCTTTGGGGATTCGGTGCCCAGTATCCGTGCTGGAAAAGAACCGTTTGTTATTTCTCACCCTGACTTGGGCGTTTCTCGCGCTGCAACATATGCATTTGTGGCGCGGTGTGCGCTCAGCAAGGGGGCTGTGCCCTTAACCGTGGAGGAGATGGGAAATGACACATGCGCTTATGATGCTGAGGCGCTTGAGCTTTTGGCGCAGCATAAAGGCCTGTGTGATTCCTCCCGGTTCGAGGAACTTTTCAATAGCCTTCATCAGAAAAACACATAAACCAGAAATCTTCATCTTCTGTGGAAATTAGCGTGGTGGTACCATGCTGCAACCAGGAGGCCTACATCAGAGAAACTCTGGAGCCTGTTCTTGCTCAGACGTTATGGTCGTGGTGAACGATGGTTCATGTGATGCTTCTCTGAGCATTATTCAGCGCTATGCTGCGGTACACCCGGATAAGATTGTGGTGATAGATTAGCCCAACCAGGGAGTGGTTGCATCGCGTAATAATGCGCTTCGGACAGCAAGGGGAAAATAGATCTATCCCCTGGATGGCGATGATAAGATACACCCTGAGTGCCTGGAGATGCTTTACGCAGCTATGCAGGCTGGCAAGGGCGATGCCATCTATTCTGAGACAGAGTTCTTTGGAGGAAAGAATGGCATATACACACTTCCCACGCCTACCAAATGGAATATGCTGAGTTATAACAGCGTAGTATGCTCAGCCCTATACCGCAAATCCGAATGGGAGAAATATGGTGGCTATGACCAGGCCTGTGCGGTCTGTGGTTGCGAGGATTGGGATTTCTGGTTGAATTTCATGGCCGATGGTAAGCGCTTTTACAAAATAGACCAGGTATTGTTCTACGACCGTCAGCAGGAAGTATCACGCAATGCTGGTGCCAGGCAGATGGAGAACCAGCAGATTTTGTTTGCTCATTTTAAGCGCAAGTTCAAAAGCTTGTACTACCGTTACTATTTGCCCAAGCGTTTAGCAGAAAAGGCACTTCGCTTTGTATACCAGAAAAAGCGAAAGGTTGATGGAACCACAATGGTAAAACTTTTCAAGCTTCCGGTGTACTACTCCAGAGGGAAGATGTAGCAACAAGTGATCCCTGCCTTTTCTAGTTTTTGGGGTGCGTCTTATTGCAAGAGGCTGTTTTATCCCATCCGTAGTAAACTGGAATCCGGAAGATTCGGATGATGATTCTGCCTCTGCTCGTGACGCATCGGAAATATGCAAGCCGTACAAATTTTTTTGCTAAGATTTGTGGAAGGTAGTACAAATAGTATAAACGAGGGAATTTTTGCTTTACCAATTTGTATGCATGCTCAACGGAAGCTTCGTTTCCTTTGGTGATGTTTCGGGAGTTGTCCACTTGCCGATATAGGAATAGGGGGGCATCAATGCGGTAAAAGCGTTGACCCTTGTTTATGAAATTTAACCAAAATGCCCAGTCTTCCCAGTTAAAAGCAAAATCTGGACTGTATCCGCCATATCGTTCCCAATCAGTTTTTCGATAAAGAGCAGAGCAGACAACGCAGTTTTGTCTGACCATATTAAATCGCGTTGGGAGTGGCAGTTTGAATAGTCCATTTTTATTGCCAAAAAACTCAGTTTGGGAATATATAACATCGCCCTTGCCGGCCTGCATAGCTGCGTAGAGTTTTTCCAGACACTCGGGGTGTATCTTATCATCGCCATCCAAGGGATAGATATACTTTCCCCTCGCTGCCCGAATCGCATTATTACGCGATGCAACCACTCCTTGGTTGGGCTGATCTATCACCACAATCTTATCCGGGTGTGCCGCAGCATAGCGCTGAATAATGCTCAGAGAGGCATCCCGGGAACCATCGTTCACCACAACGATTTCGTAGTTGGTATACGTCTGTGCAAGAACAGAGTCCAGAGTTTCGCCGATATAGGCTTCCTGATTGTAGCATGGTACAACCACGCTGATTTCAATGGCTTTCTGAGATGTTGTTTGCATGAGAGAGGTTAGATTGTTATGGTGTATGTCTTCGTTGGGTAGGTAGGCAGATGAATGTCCTATTTGCCTCGCGGTTGGCTATTTGAGGGATGTATGCGGCCTTTGCAACGTGAACGTAACATTTTTATGCGGAATATTTTTGTGAATGTCAAGCCTTTATTTTCCTGCATCTAATAACTGGGCGTAAAAACATCTCTCTTCACTCTTTTTCCCAAAATAGCCGTTTGTGGATCTTTCTTTTGGGTGCAAGGAAATGATTCACGGGCGAAAGACCCAATCGGCTCAGGATAGGTTATGCTTTTCGACCTGGTCAAGGATTATCCTTGCATGGCTTTTGCTATGTCGATGGATACTTTGTAGTAGAAATTGATTGCGCTGGGCGCATCTTTATTTTTCAATTCCCCGGCCCAATTTCCCTCTTTGTTAATGTGGTCAAACCAGATACGCTTGTAATCTGTATCAAGAACCTTTACGCAAGAGTTGGTATAGGTGGTTTTCTTTTGAGTTTGGTTAATATATATGATGGTGAAAGAATCGCCCTGAGTGTGCTTTTTCAAGGTGTGCACCAGGCTGTTCATTTGTTCCTGGGAAATTTCGGCAAAGGAAGCCAGAACGAAGAATTTGCGGGTTTCTTTGTTCCTCAGGGCGTCATAGAAGTTGGCAATACGTGCATCGTATCTTTTCTTGAACGCCTCATCATTCAGGTGTCCATCATGGTTGAATATGGCGCTGAGTTTTTTGTTTTCCCATAATTGCTTTTCATTGTTAAACTCGAGGCCCTGGTAGAATTCTGTAAACTGGGTCTCGATTAAACGGATGATGGCGCTTACATCGTTAAAGAATGCAAGGTCGAAGGGCATGGTTTTCTCCCCTTCCTTCCTCCTGGGCTTCAGTTTGGATAGGGTCGTGATTGTACGCGGCAGGCAGTATGTCCCGATGGGGATGATGCAGTACGGCTTTTGGAGCCTTCTTCTATAAACTGACAGTATAGTCTTAAGAAAGAGTTTCTTTAACTTAATAAACAACGAATGCATATGTCGGCGCTGAGTTTGTTTGCTGAGAGAAAATAAGGCACTGCGTCAGAAAAGTAGCGGAATGACGAACTGAGGCGCACCAGCTTCCATGAGTTGTGGTTGAATGTGTTTGAAATGAAAATAATACCGGCTCTTGAGATGAATGGCTGGCGCACCTCTGCGTCAGATTGTACAGGAAATCAGATAGTTGTCAAGTACTCGTTTATCTCTACTGAGACATTCAAGTGCCGGCTATGCAACCGCAAAATGCACAGGAAAGGAAGCCGTAGATGAAGTGAGACGAGCATTGTGTAAGAGTTTAGAAGAGAATGAAAAGAAGCTTATAAAAGGGAAACGCAACCTATTTCTTTGCGGGGAAGAGAATCTGGATGATGACAAAAGGGAAGAATGGGATAAGTTGCTGCAAATGAATCAGCCTCTGCAAGAAGCATATCTGCTCAAAGCGAAACTCAGGCTTGTGTTTCAGTTCCCAAGCTTCAAGAAAAGCGCTATCGCTTTCGGAGAATGGATAGCGTTAGCTGAAGCCTCAACTTTAAAGCCTTTCAAACGCTTAGCAAAAACACTTTCGAGGAATACGCAACAGGTGCTAAACTTTTTCCGATTCCGGTTGACATCAGGACGCATAGAAGGAATGAACTCGATGATTTCACGTGTTCAACTCAAAACGCGCGGTCTTCCCTCCGTTGATTATCTTCGCCTCAAACTCAGACTGCTAACATCCCCGTCATTCACGCTCCTTTTCTGACGCAGTGCCGCATAAAGCATCTTTCACCACTCTTTTTTCAAAATAGGGTCTATGGATTTCCTTTTGGTTGCAAGGAAATATCCTTTCATGGTAAGGATCCGTTAACGTGAAAGTCGCAACAAGTTGAATAGAATTATTTCTTTTTTCTCTCCTACTACGTAACGATGAGTTTGGCGTTCCCAAAGTCCGAGAAATCCTGCTTTCCTGCGTGTGTATGTCGCAGCATTGGTTGCTTCGATTTCAAGATCCAGCAGGGAGTATGCCTTCAAATTGTGAGCTGGCGTTTGAAAGGGATGTAGTTTGTGAGTACTTGCCATGTTGTAGATTTCTGGCAACTTGGCTTTCCATGAGGCGGTGCCACAAGTTTGAATCATGGCGTTATATACACCCTCGCAGTTTTCCTTGGCTGCTTGCTTATCACGTAAGAGCTTCAAGGCACGGTCGACCAGAATGTCTTCATCCTTGCAGTAGATGCCAGATTGGTGAACGTAGTCCAGCTGACCAGTTGGACACTCCAGGCTAAGAACCGGGCATTCGCTTGTTACTGCGTCTATAAGCGCAGTGCCTCCTCCCATGGGGTAACTGTCAATTGATAAGTCGGAGCATGCCAGATATTGGAACATAGTATCTGGGGGCAGATTCCCAAGAGCCTGGAAACGCTCTTGGTACTCATCATGTAATAATCGCCAGTCTGGAAGTGTATCATACGAGGGCCCTATGGCAATGATGCGTATCCGATTATCTGCTTGGAGTAATTTTCTGGCTATCGGGATGAAATTCAGGTGTAGTAATGGTTTGTATTTGAAAAAGCTACCCACGGTGGTGATAACCAAGGCATCTTGAGGAATATGTAGCTTGTCGCGGGCTTCCTGTTTATCTGCTTTGGTTCGCTTTGCATCGTTTTTTAAAGGAATGCCAAGTTTGAAATAAGGGGCGTTATAGGCACGGCGTTGCTTGCTGAGCTCTATGCCCCAGTCGCGAAGTTCAACCACTACATCCGCTATGCTGCAGCCCAGCCAGAAACGATGGTCTGCATGATTATAAAAAATGATGGGGCGTTTGAATTCTTCTGTTCCGAAAGCCATCAGAGGAATGGTGTCGTTCATGTGCACATGTAATATAATGTGCTGATAACGAGATGCTAGAATTCGTAGCTCCAGTGCTTTTTCTAGTTCGCTCTGGTTCTGATTCAGGAGAATGACTGATCCACCTGTTGCTGCAGTGTTTGTCTGAAGAAGGTTGAGAGCCCCTTCTTCAGACTCCCGAATCATGACCACAGAATGCTGCTGGTGGGGTAATGCGCTTTCTATCCAACGTTCCACCACGCGGGTATGCCCTCCTGTTCGGTAGGCTTCGGTCATGACGTGCAGAAAGGTATCTGCAACATAATCTGGGGAGAGAGGAACTGAATGTTGCTGGGCTATGTCAGTGTAGACCTTCTCGATGATGTCAGAGCTGTGGTAGCCTGTGCTTCCGAAGTTGGCAAGATGAACGGCTGACGCTGCCCACTCTTCTTTCTTTTTTAGATCTGTAGATCTTTGTATTTGTAGCAGAAGACTTTTAAATATATCTGCCTGGTTCTGGATGTGAACGTTTTTTGAGTAAAGCGATAGAAACATGCCGGTTTGATGTTTTAACTTCAGTTAAAAGAATTTAGAATACGTACCACTTCATCAGCTTCTTTCAGGCTGAGAGTCGGACTCATGGGAAGGGAGAGTTCCTCGTTGTGGATTTGCTCGGTAATTGGGTAGCTCAGGTTGTTCCATTCCCTGTAGCATTCCTGCTTATGCGGGGGAATGGGATAATGAATCACCGTTTGAATTCCATTTTCCGCAAGGTGTTTCTGTAGTTCATCGCGGCGGGTGCAACGAATGGGGAATAGGTGGAACACATGTGCATCCCAGTCTGGTACAACGGGGAGAACAATAGCCGGATTCTTGATGTTTTCCAGATAATACCTGGCAATTTTGCGCCGTTTCTCTGTATCATCATCCAAGTACTTCAGTTTTACATCAAGTATGGCAGCCTGCAGTTCATCCAGGCGGCTGTTGCGTCCCGTGTACTTGAACACATATTTGCGGGTCGAACCATAGTTGGCCAGTGCGCGGATGCAGTCGGCTAGTTCGGAGTCGCTGGTGGTTACCGCGCCACCATCTCCAAGGGCTCCCAGATTTTTACCGGGATAGAATGAGTGGCCTGCGGCATGACCGATGCTGCCCGTGCGGGCTCCGCCCTTGAATCGGCAGCCGTGCGCCTGGGCATTGTCTTCCACTAGCCTCAGGTTGTGCTTGCGGCAGATTTTGCCAATCTGTTCGGTATAAGCACATTGGCCGTACAGATGCACAATCATGATTGCCTTGGTACGCTCTGTAATGGCTGCTTCTATCTTACTGCTATCCAGCTGGTAAGTGTTGATGTCAGGCTCTACCAGCACTGGGGTGAGCCCGTTTTCCGTAATGGACAGGATGGAGGCAATATAGGTATTGGCCGGTACAATCACCTCATCGCCCGGCTGCATGATGCCCAGCTCCAGATAGGCTCGGAAAATCCAGATGAGTGCATCAAGCCCGTTGGCGCAGCCAATGCAGTGCTTGCTGCCGATGTAGGCGGCATAGTCCTTTTCAAAGCGGGCGTTTTCTTCGCCCTGCAGGTACCAGCCACTGTCGACAACTCGCTTGACGGCTTCGTGTATTTCTTGGGAGTGAGAGGTGGTAATATCTTGCAAACTAAGAAATGGTATAGTCATTGTGGTTGGAATTAGAGTTAAAGGTTATCAAGAAATTCGTCATCTGGTCCACGCAGCCATTGGATGTTTTTACGGATGATGGAGCAGGGTGAACCGGCTGCACAGCAGTTAGATTCTGTGATGCTTTTGACTACAATGCTGCCTCTTCCAATGACACATCCATCTGCTATGGTCACGTTTTTCATTACCGCAGCCCCCCAGCCTAACCAGACGTGGTTCCCGATTTTGATATCGTGTGCGGGATTTAAGAGCTTGCCGCTGTCATAATCGCGTATTGCATGACCATCGGAGTTGTAGAGATGTGTATCAAAGGAGAACATGCAATCATCTCCTGTCGTTATGGAAGTGTTGGATTGGATAAGGGTGAATCTCGTTTCTCCACACGTGTTGAAATTACCTATTTGTACTTTGCAGTTGGTGACGGCTTTTTCAGAACGCCAGCTTGAGCCTATCATGATATGTACCATTCCTGCTAATGCTTCTCCAATCTCCAATCGGCTGGAGCTACCAAATATGGTGGCGAAGATGGTAGCTTCTGTATTTTGGCATATGGTAACTTCATTAGAATCTCCACAGATTGAGATGGAGGCTGCGCCGCACCGGAATGAATCAATGTTGATTTTATTTCCCTGTCCTTTTATCGTCA
Source organism: Akkermansia sp. (assembly GCA_045538105.1). Taxonomy (GTDB): domain Bacteria; phylum Verrucomicrobiota; class Verrucomicrobiia; order Verrucomicrobiales; family Akkermansiaceae; genus Akkermansia. Next base: position 6,768 of record JAZSQS010000036.1, on the reverse strand, counting down.
GGTTAATCCTGAAAAAATCGCTAGGCTGCATGGTGACACTATTCCCCTTGTACATCTTAGCGATAAACATCAGCAAGACTTTATCGCGAAGCTTTCTGGAGGGGATGAACTTTAGCAGCCTCTTAATGTTTTTTTTTCTCATACAACCGAGTTTATGGGGGGTGGAATTATTTCTTCTGATTCTGGTTATCTCAATATTTCCAACAATTCAGTTAAATTATCAATGAGATAATCCGGGTGGTATGGCAAGAGCGAGTTGCGACTCATGAAGCCATGTGTGATACCGACTGTTTTTAAACCACAACTTTGACCAGTTTTGATGTCATGCCCCGTGTCGCCAATCATGAAGTCACGAGGGGTTGTTTCAAGCTGGTTAATGAGTGATTTCTTATTAACCCCCCCGCCTGTAACAAGAATATCGACAAAGTAGCTGATTAAGTTGAGCTGAGAAATCTGCTCAACCGCGCTCTGTTTAAGCTGCCTTGCAGTGACGATATAGAGTTCGTTGCGTGGCTTGAGCTGTTGCAGAACAGAGAGGGTTTCTGGATATGGAAAATCCAGCCTGAGCATATCAGGTGATTCGATTTTGCTCATCCAGGCTTCGTTGAAAACCGAAAAATCCATATCCGGAAAAAAGCGGCTCAGGATTTCTTCGTGTCTGACTTTGCTGCGCTTCAGCTCCCAATATTGCTCAAACGATAAGTTGCTTTGCGGCACCAGCTCCTGGAATAGAGTATAGAGCCGCCGTCTGGAGTCTAAAATTGTACCATCGAAATCAAAGAAAATCTTTCTCATGTCTCATGGCCGCGTTAGGGTTTCAGATGCATCCATGCAGTATTCAGTGTTCCCCCGTAGTCGCATGGGAGAATGAGTCCTGTTATACAATTGGAGGCATCACAGGTTAGGAAGCAGGCTGCTTCCGCAACTTCTTCCGGCAGAAAGATACGTTCCCCGCTGTTGTGTTTGTAATATAGATTAGGGGAGGAATCACTTGTCCTGTTGCAATCATGCTTTACCATTTCGGTCAGCGTCACACCTGGGCAGATAGCGTTGACCCTGATGCCATGTGGGGCGTAGCGCCATGCAGGCCCCTGCGTCAGACTGTTGATTGCTGCCTTGGAGAGCCCATATGGTGTATCGTCAGAAAAAATTCCACGAACTGAGGATATGAAGAGAATGGAACTGTTTGTGCGTTTTTCTTCAATATGAAGCGAGATAAACTTCTGGCTTAGAAAATAGGCACCTTTGAGATTTGTGGAAAGTTGAGAATCCCAACTTTCTGGGTTTGAATCCAAAATGCTTCCTTCTGGGGCTGTGCAGCCAGCATTGTTTACAAGTACATTAAGTCCCCCCATCATGGTATCGGCCGCCTGGAGTGACTGCATGGCAACGGATGTATCACTGACGTCCATGACGATATATTTACACCCAAGTTCCGTAGCCACTTCTTTTAATCGTGCCTCATTTCTGCCAGCAATGCAAACCTCAGCACCTTCTGCTATGAAGCGCGATGCGATGGCTGCTCCAATGCCAGAGCCTCCACCGGTTATCAGTACCTTTTTTTTGTCTAACCTGTGATTGGGGGCCAGGTAATGGATGTCAGCAGTAATGAAGTTTTCTCTTTTTGTGGCGGCTTTAGCCACAGTGACTCCAAACACTTTAACTTTGCGGCTGGTATTGGTTTCAAAAATACGAAATACGGGGATTCCCAGGATTTTCAAGCTTTCGTTACCCAAATCATCCTTTTTGTAATTATAGAACATGCGGCGTAGGTGAGCTAAGAGTTGAAGCTATACGTGAGTTAAATGAAATACCTGCTCAGATAAGTGCTCTTATTGGTATAACGAGGCTTTATCGTAACGGATGAGACACTGGGTGGGGTTATCGTTCAGGCAGACTTCTACCAAGGTGTGGGAGCTGCGGAATACATCGTCATGTTGCAGGTAACTCAAATTTTTAATTTTTATATAATCAATTCCATATGTGCTGGCTAGCTGCTGCAAGTCTGGCGTAGAATAACCGGATTTGGTGCCGATATACCGATTGCCCATATACCGATTTTGAGCATCCTGAATCATACCCAGTGACTGGTTGTTGAGTACAACAATGGTGATGGGTGTATCAATATGGCTTAGTGCCATCAACTCTTGAATGTTCATCTGCATGCCACCATCACCCATGAAAGCAATGATATGTTCGTGGGTTCCGGCTAATGCAGCCCCAGTTGCGGCAGGTAACGAGAAACCCATGCAACCCAATCCGCCGGAGGTGAGGTGCCGCTGCCCTTTCTTAAATGTCCACCCTTGAGCAACCCACATTTGATTTTGCCCTACATCGGATGTGATGACGCAGGAAGAAGGAGCCCAATTGCTGATTTTTTCAATCAGCTGTACCGGATCCACTCCGTTAGGGTTCAAGTGGGCATGGTCTGCATATTGCTGTGCCCAGGAGCGTATTTGTTGTTTCCACTCTTCGCAGGGAATGGGGTGGGCAAGGGCAAGCATTGGGAGCATGATATCTGCAATGTGACCATGATAGGCAATGTCAGCCTGAACAACGTGTCCGATTTCATGTTCGTCAATATCAACATGGATGATTTTTGCATTTCGTGTGAATTGCCTGATTTCCTTGCCTGCAAGGCGTTTTGCAAATCTGCAGCCGAGTGTCAGGATGACATCTGCGTGATATGCTGCTAAATTGGCCCATGTTTGTCCGTATAAACCGGCAAAACCAACTTGGTGTGGTGTATACACGTCTGCCCCCATCAGGGAGCCGATGCTTGGAATCCCCGAGGCTTGGACGAATTGCGCGACTAAATCTTCAGCTCCAGCGGAGTGGACACCCCCACCCACCAGAATCAAGGGCCTCTTCGCGTTTTTTAGCATGTCCCATACGCATTGAGCAGGCACTGGCAAACTCGCCTCTGGAGCGGGCAGGGGATATGGCTGCTGCTCTTCCTCGTTAATTTCCGACATGAGGATGTTAAGTGGGAAATCCAGGAGAACTGAGCCTGGCCGGCCCGTTGTTGCCAGGTGAATTGCTTTGTCTAGCTCATACCGGATTGAGGCCGAGTCGCTGACAGTATGTGCATACTTAGTGATTGGTTTGCACATGAGAACGGTGTCCACTTCCTGAAATCCGTTTTGACGGACTCCGCCTGTACGCATGTCGAAAGTGTTGACTTGCCCCGTAATGAAAAGACATGGGGAGGAGTCCAGATAGGCGTTTGCTATGGCTGTAACAAAATTAGTAGCGCCGGGACCATTGGTTGCAAGGGCTACGCTGAGCTGGTTTCGGGTTCGTGCATACGCTTCCGCTGCAAAGCCTGAGGCTTGCTCATGGTAATTCTGAAAGAAAGGAATACCTGCCTGTACTAGGGAATCGATTAACGGCGTCACTGCTCCGCCTTGGAAGCCAAAGAAGAGTTCAAGTCCGTATTCCCGAAAATATCTGGCAATGTAGTCGCAGCCTCGCATCGTGTCTCAGTTCTTACAATTGGATGAGCTCTGTGCTCAAATCTTCTCTTCGACCCAGACGGGGTGTGGTGTCCATGCCCCGCAACCAGAGGTAGCCGTCCGGGAGGGGGTTGATGACCCGCGGTAGTACCGGGCGCTCTCCATAGAGTGCGAGGTCTTTGAATATTTCCGGCATGTTAAGACCCGCTTCTGTAAAGAACAGGATTGTGGTGAAGAACCGGGAAATATTGATTTCGGTAGGATTGGGAATACCGTTCTTATCGTAAGCCATGTCAACACCAAAAATTCCATGCGGCTTGTCGCTCACGGCTTTCACGCTATCAATGGCTACGCGCGTCACCAATTCATCCGAGCAGGTTTCACCAACCTTGGTCACGCCTGTGACGCCAGAGGCGCTTCGATTGCCGTGAACCCAGCCTGAGCGGCGGCGTGTCTGGGCAACAATCAGCTCACCTTCGTACCAGATGGAGAGCCAAGTGATGGTGGACGGCGTCAGCATTTCGGCTGCAACAAAATCCCCCCATCCTTTGTGCATGTCAATCCAGCACTTGGCCAGCTGGCGGTCGCTTGTGGGGATGGATCCCTTGCCTCCTCCGCCTATGGAGGAGGCGCGTAGCCAGACGCGACCTTGTTCATCGCCAAGTGTATTGAATGCAGTCTCAAGGTCTTCCGGGGTTGATATCATTATGTTCCTAGGAACGGTAATGCCCGCTTCCTTGAACTTGAGGTATGATTTCCATTTATGAACGCAGGTGTCAATGACCTCATGCGGGGGCATGAAGGTTTTCACTCCCTTGCTGTGAATTTCATCTCTCAGCAGCGATGCATGGTAAACTTCCAAATCGTTCTGGAAATGTACTAAGTCCGGTTTTTCTCGATCCAGCAAGGTCATGAGTGCTTCCCTGTATGAAGGAGTGTTGGCATATGGAACTACGTATTTGCGCGCGGCGTGCGAAAGAATCAAATCTGTGGGTTCGGAGCCCATACCAATGATTTCTTCGCCCTTTTTGCTGCGGAGGAGAGAGTTAATCACACCTTCGGAGGGAGCTCCACCTGCACCTGCTATCAGAATCTTTTTCATATGTGTCTATCCGTTGTTAAGCTTTAGTTATTTCTGTAGTTTAGGAAATGTTCGTAAACTCGAATGTAATCGTTCTCATCATACTTGTGGGATGCTAGCACTAAACAGATGGCTCCAGATGAAAATCCCTGCTCTGCGGCCCAGATGCCTGGTGGAATATGAAGCCCGTAGAACGGGCGATTTAAAAGAACGGTGCGCTTGTTGACTCCGTCGTCCAACACAACTTCGAATGAGCCGCTAGCGGCTACAAGAAATTGGTGGCATTCTATGTGGGCGTGTGCTCCGCGTGCCTCGCCACCGGGAATGTCATAGCTGTAAAAGACGCGATTGATGTGGAAGGGGACGTTGACCATGCCGTGAACAGGGGTGATGTTGCCGGCCCGGTTTTCTATGCGGGGTAGCTCAATGATGGAACAATCGTATACCGTTGAAGTCTTCATACCTCTTCTTCTTTGAATAGGTCGAAATTACGTATGTAATCATTTGCATCGTACTGGGTTGATGCAAGAATAAGGGCTAATGAATTGGTTGAAAAGTTCTGCAACTCTCTCCACCACCCATTGGGTACATAGAGCCCATAGTATGAGCGATTCATGTGCCAGGTGCTTTTGTTGCCTTGCCGGTCGGTAAGTACTATATCGAAGCTGCCGGAAAGGGCAACGATGAGTTCCTGGTTCCTGCGGTATGCGTGTCCTCCTCGCTTTTCGCCTCCAGGTACATCGTACACCCAGTAGGTGCGTGCAATCTTAAAGGGAACCTGGGATTCTTCTTCAATGAAGGATAAATTACCCCTCCTATCCAGAAATTTGGGTAGGTCCACTATGATAGGCGCGTCTTTGGAGGACTCGCTGAGCTTTGCAACTCTTGCCACATAGCTACTCTATCGCATTTTAGATGCGATAGCATGTCTCCTTGTTTATCATCTGTTCAATATGAACGAATTGCGAACTACCGTCAATCCTATGTTCAGGCTTCTGGAATCGTCAACATAGCGAACTGTAATCACTAGCATCAGGCATCGGAAGCACCAAAATCGATAACGAATCTGGTGCTTCCTGAACTGAATCTAGGTAGTCAATTCATTGTATAGAAGCACAGAACGGATGCATGACTCTGAAGCCCAAAGTGGGGGGGATATAGATTTTTTACCAAAAAAGTTGAATTTTCTTCTCATTTATCTGTACATCGCATCTAAAATGCGATACTCACACGTTGGTGTGGATTTACTCCCTTCATACAAAAATAAGGATGAAATGAGCGCAATGCGGCTTGTCGCACATTGGACGCCCGGTTGAAAGGGAAAGGTTCTTACCTCCTCTACATAAGAGTTTTTGCTTCGAGCATGCATCTGGAGTTCTGGGAATTAGATAACAATGGCCAGCCTCTGAAATCTCTGCTTCATTATTGGAGGAGGAGCGTGGTGACTAAGAGTGTGTCTTCTTATGCTATCGTGGAGAAATCCCTGCATGCGTTATCAGATACAGGGATGATGAACAAACTGACATCTGGAACGTGATGAAGAATGTACCCCATTCGATTTATAGATGCAGAAATCCCTTTCTTGCCTGATGTGAAGGAAGCCGGCTTAAGAATGGATTCGCGGGGCTTTGCAATATGCTGACAAAAAGGCAGCGTGGATACCCACGCTGCCTTTTTTTGAATCTTGATAGGTGTGGCAATGGAGGTGCTTAACGATTCTTGTACATATCCTCGTAGTACTTCTCGTAGGCGCCGGAGGTGATGTTGTCCATCCACTCCTGGTTGTCGAGATACCAGCGAACGGTCTTCTCGATGCCTTCCTCGAACTGGAGGGAGGGTTCCCAACCCAGCTCGTTCTTGAGTTTGGTGGAGTCGATGGCGTAGCGCAGGTCGTGGCCTGCACGGTCGGTCACATAGGTGATGAGCTTTTCGCTGGTGCCTTCCGGGTTGCCCAGCAGGCGGTCCACTGTCTTGATGACTACCTTCACGATGTCGATGTTCTTCCATTCGTTGAACCCGCCGATGTTGTAGGTATCGCCGGTCTTGCCTTCGTGGAAGATGACATCGATGGCGCGGGCGTGGTCAACCACATAGAGCCAGTCGCGCACGTTCTCGCCCTTGCCGTAGACGGGCAGGGGTTTGCCGTGGCGGATATTGTTGATGAAGAGGGGGATGAGTTTTTCCGGGAACTGGTAGGGGCCGTAGTTGTTGGAGCAGTTGGTGACCAGAGTG
>JAZSQS010000025.1:0-19473 GCA_045538105.1 Akkermansia sp. | reverse complement strand
GGTTGCTCATGCGCTGAGACAGGGCGGCATCCCCCAGCATGACAGGCACAATGGCGTGACCGGCACCGGCCAGCGTGAAGCCCCTCTGCTCCATTCCCTTGCGGAAGTAGGCGGCGTTGCTCTGCACGCGCTCGGTGAGCTCGGTGGAGGCCTCCAGCATGTCGATTACCTTGATGGTGGTGGCGGCGATGGCGGGCATCACGCTGTTGGGGAACAGGTAGGGGCGGGACTTCTGGCGCAGCATGTCCACAATCTCCTTCTTGGCAGAGACGTAGCCGCCGGAGGCACCACCCAGAGCCTTGCCGAAGGTACCGGTGGTGATGTCAATCTTGCCGAAGAGGCCGCAGTGCTCGTGCGTGCCGCGGCCGCGCTTGCCCAGCACGCCTGTGGCGTGGGATTCGTCAAAGTGCACCAGCGCGCCGTACTTCTCTGCAAGCTCGTGAATCTTATCCAGGCTGGCCACGATACCGTCCATGGAGAACACACCGTCTGTGGAGATGAGGATGGTGCGAGCGCCTGCTGCCTTGGCTTCCTGCAGCTTGGCTTCCAGGTCGGCCATGTCGTTATTGGCGTAGCGGTAGCGGGCAGCCTTGCACAGGCGCACGCCATCAATGATGGAAGCGTGGTTCAGGGAGTCGGAGATGATGGCATCCTCCTTGCCCAGCAGACCTTCGAACAGACCGCCGTTGGCATCGAAGCAGGAACCGAAGAGGATGGTGTCCTCCGTGCCGAGGAAGGCGCTCAGGCGCTCCTCAAGCTGCTGGTGCAGGGTCTGGGTGCCGCAGATGAAGCGCACAGAGGCCATACCGTAGCCCCAGCGGTCAATGGCATCCTTGGCTGCCTGCATGAGCACCGGGCTGTTGGCCAGACCCAGGTAGTTGTTCGCGCACATGTTGATGACCTTGCTGCCGTCCTTCAGTCCCACTTCGGAGTACTGGGTGGTGTCGATATAGCGTTCCTGCTTGAACAGACCGGCGGCTTTCAGTGCCTCCAGGTCGCTCACCAGACGATTCTTGAATTCGGGATTGTACATGGAAATTCAGGGGGTATGTGAAAATTTCTGCCCGCGCCATTCTACTCCTGCACTATGGTATTGTCAATGCCGTATTCCTGCCTCTTTCTCCTGCATCGAAATTATTTCGATTTTTTTGAACATTCGTACTGGCAAAGGGTTCTATCTTTCATCAGCCTGCTGATATTCCCCTGCCTGCGGATGAAGGAGAGAGCATTCGCAAGGTATTGCAAGGAAGGCTGAGTTTCATAAGGTAGTAAGTAGAACCGCCCGCATGCAGCCGCCATGGCTCTTGCGGGCGGTTTTTCTTTCTCCCGCTCTGCTGGAGCGGAAAAAAGCCCTGGAGATTGCTCTCCAGGGCTTTTGATGTGTCTTGATTTAATTTAACTGCTGGCCTTCATCATCGGTCCAGGTTACGGTTACTTTTTCCTGCATAGCCGTGGCTGTTTCTGTCAGCAGGGCATTATCGGTACCAGTCAGGGTGAAGAGCGGGGTGCCTTCTTCATAGGCAACGTTGTGTACCCACTGTAGTTATCATCGTCCATGAGCACGGACACAACGCCTTGCGAGCGAGCTTGTCGCATTTTAAGTGCGATAGCAAGGTAAAAGTATGAAAATCGTTGAAAATACCTGATTTTTATCAGAATGCACACAAAAATAGCATGAATTGTATTTTTAGCTAAATTAGTCGTTAAGGATTGTATATCAATCACAAGAAGATTATCGCACTTAAAATGCGATAGACTCCGCCCGGAGTTGTGTTGATGCATTAACTCCACCCAGAACTCTAACTAATTTTAAACCAATGAAATTGAATTTATCGAAAACTCTGCTGGCTGCATTGCTGATGAGCTCTGCAGCCTATGCAGAAGCTGTTACTGAAAATGTAGTAGCAAATACGTCAACAGGTAGTCTTTTGGTCTATACGACTGAGACCACAAAATCCACTTATGAGGCATCATGCGACCAGAAACCGAGTGGGTCATCATACGATGTACGTTTTAAACAAAACTTGGTTGCAACGGGTAGCACCTTCTCCACCTCCGAAGGTTATGATCCCTTCCTCAATGGCCAGACTGGTAATGCCGCCCGTAGTGGTTCCATCATTTTTGACGGAACGGTAGAAGCAACAGGATGCAACTTTACCACAGGGAATTACACCTCAGGCAGCATCAAATTCAACAACAATGTTGAATTGAATGGAGGAAACACATTTGTGTCCAGAGGTGGGCAGCAAATTTACTTCACCAAGACAGCGACAGCAAATGGTGATAACAAATTCATCGGTGGTGTAAGCGCTACAAATTTTGTTGTAAAGAGTGGCACTCAGACCTTCGTGCGAGAGGATAATCCGAGCGATCGAGTCAACGCCCCGACTCAGACTCTTACTTTCTCCCAAATCGGTTTTGCTGAGGATGCAGATGATACAGCTCGTATCGATATCTCCGCCATCAATGTACCGACACGTACTGTAAATGGTTATCCGAAGGGCGGTGCTTTTGGTGGTGTAAATTTCAGTGGCACTTCTGAAATCACCACGTTGAATGTTTCATTGGGTGAATATGTCGGACTTAGCATCGATGGCACGCTGACAGTACGAGAGACTGTAACCATCAGCGGCAAAACCGGTGTAAAATTTGGCGAAAACAGCGTGCTCATCTTTGAGATTGACAGCATCTACGAGCTGATGGATCAGCCTGATGCGCTGATGACGCTTGCTGGCGATTCCAGCCCCATGCTGAATGTTGATGCTGGCGTGGACATGAGCGGTGCCAAGGTGGAGCTGCTTTTCACGGAGAACGCCTTAGCTGAGCTTGGTGCGATGGAAGGTCCGGTGACGCTGAATCTCAATAAGGTGACCAATCTGGAGAATATTGAACTCTCACTTGCTGTGGAGGAAAGCCTCGGTAAGACGAGTGAGGAGGTGTTCGGCACCACTTCAGTGACAACTGGTGCCGCAGGCTCCGATGAAAACCAGTTCACCATCACGGTGCCTGAGCCCGCCACCGCCACGCTGAGCCTGCTGGCTCTGGCTGCGTTGGCCGCCCGCCGCCGCAGAAACGGTTAATTTATTTCCAATCTGACTAGAGATTTGATAACCGCCCTGGAGGGAATTTCCTCCAGGGCGCTTTTTTATCCCGCACCAGGCATTTACCGGGCTGCGGAATACAGAATTTAAGATACCGCGAGGATGGGATATGCGTTTACATAAGAAATAACATGATGAATATGCAAAAACATTAGAATTTTCTTATGTTTTTGCGGATAATATAACAAATAAGTGAAGAAAATGAGCAATAACATAAGAAAAATACTGAAAACATAAGAAGATTCTTATGTTATTGAGTTATGTTGTTGCAAAAAATAAGCCCGGAGGTGGATTCCGGGCTTATTTTCCGCTCCTGTGGAGCGGGTGAAAACGCGCTGGCGCGCGAGTGAAAGGTGAAAACAGGCTGGTGCCTGAGTGAAAACCCGCGCCTCTGGCGCGGGTGAGAAGAGGAGGGGGAAGTTTAATCGGATGTGACAAACTGCTGCTTGCGACTTCTGGGTTTATCGGGGAGAGTCATGCGGATGAAACCCGCTTGCACGAGCGGTTCCAGGTAACGTCGGATGGCATATTGGCCAGATCCAATGTTTAGATGCTCAACGATTTCAGCGCGTGTGCGCGGAGTGCTGCAGAAGATGAGAAGTTCTCGTTCAATCGTAGAAGCTGTCTGCCTGGCATTCTTTGTTGCTGATTGTTCGTGGTACAGGATAACTTTGAACTCATTGGTGGAATTTTCAAAGACGGGTGCGGGCAAGGCATGTTCGGCCATGGTGAGACGGATAGTGGGAATGCCTGAATAGCGATTTTCTGTTTTACCAAGTGTTTCCAGGGCGGTGACGAGGATGGGATTGCGGGTATCGGGCTGGGTGTGTCCCAACTGGTTTACTGTCAGTCGGCCATACAATCCACCGGGATTAATGATTTCCAGCCTGTTTTCATACATGTCAAGCTGGATGGGGCGGGTTTCAGTGTGAATGCTGTAATCGCGGTGGACCAAGGCATTGAGAAGCGCTTCACGCACGGCTTCCATGGGGTATTGTGGCTCATCGGTGCGTTTGCCGGTCCGGGGGTTGATTCTGGTGGTTTGGCGCATATTACTGCGTACGAAATCGAGGGCCTTATCCAGCATTTCCGGGATGGTGCCTTCAATGCGTTTGGTGTCGGTAAAGCGGTTCCCGGAGGCATCAATATCTCCTTTTGTTTTACCGGGTATGCATGTGGCTGAGATGTTGAGGCGTGAGAAGAAAGCCTGTGGGTACAGGCCGAACAACAGCAAAGCGGCCATGGTTACCTGACCATTGCGCATCATTCCGTTGAGCTCATATTGCTGCTCCTCGGAAACTCTGCTCAGATTGGGGCGTTCCCGGCGCATGAGTGCCAGGTAGATATCTAGTGCGTCTTTATCTAGTGCATTCAGGGTAACGCCTTCGACGGGGCGTATGTCATCGCGATATTTTTTCCGGAAGGCTTCGTAGCTGTATATCTCGTATTCCGTCATGGGTTTATCTGCCTCACCCACGCGGATATACGATCCCTTGATGCGCCCGGTTCCGGAACGGAAACAGGGCCGTTCCGAAATGTCCATCGGGGGGATTTCGGCAGAAACAAACACCTTGTCATCTTCATCGTATACCGTGAAAACAGGTCGCACAACAGGTGTCATCTGCTCGCAGTATTCCATTACTTTTTTCTGCAGAGCCTGGGCATCGTACACGCCTACCTTGGCAAAATGGGCTTTCTCATCGAGACCGAAAACCAGAACGCCTCCATCATCCTGGTTGGCAAAGGCTGAAATGGTGTCGTAGAGTTTTTCCGGACAGCCCTGGTGGGCGGCTTTGACTTCTGTTGTCTGCCACTCGCATCCCCGCCGTTGGATGGTCTCGATTAAATCACGAAGTTCTTCTTCAATCATAGTGGTGTTGCGTTGTTTCTTACATTGTATAAGAAAAGTGCGAAAAGTAAAGTGAAAATATAAGATGTTTCTTATGTTTTTGAGGATAACATAACAAAAAAGTGAAGAAAACGAGTAATAACATAAGAAAAATACTGAAAATATAAGAAGATTCTTATGTTATTGAGTTATGTTGTTGCAAAAAATAAGCCCGGAGGTGGATTCCGGGCTTATTTTCCGCTCCTGTGGAGCGCGTGAAAACCCGCGCCAGAGGCGCGGGTGAGTATGAATCAATTATCAATCTCCTTGAGGGCCTCATTGATGCTGCCCATGTACTCCACAATCTGCTTATTGACGTTGTTGGCGTGGAGTTCGCAGGCCATGCGGATGGCGTTGAGGATGGCCACGCCGGTGGCAGAGCCATGTGCAATGATGGAGAGGCCGTTGACACCGATGAGGGGGCTGCCTCCCACGGCATCGGCGCTCATGCGTTTGCGGAGGGTCTTGAAGACGCTGCTCATGCCGAGTGCACCCAGCATGGCCAGCACGCTGTTCTTGATGGCGGCCTTCATGGTGTGGGCGAAGAACTTGGCGGTGCTTTCCACGCACTTGAGCAGGATGTTGCCGGTGAAACCATCGGTTACGGCTACATCCAGTCCGTGTTCAAAGAGGTCGTGGCCTTCGGTGTTGCCCACAAACTCGAAGGGCAGCAGGCCGCGCTTGTTGAGCTCGTTGAGCAGCGCGTATGTCTTGAGGGAGGTCTCGCTGCCTTTGCAGTCCTCCGTGCCGTTGCTCATCACGCCTACCTTGGGCTGGGGGCGGTTGTACACGTAGCGCGACATCAGGGCTGCCATGACGGCATAGCCCACCATGTGGCTGGGTTTGGCATCCGGGTTGGCGCCGGTATCGCTCACCAGCACGTTGCCGTGCGCGGCGGGCAGGGGGGAGATGATGCCTGCGCGTTCCACGCCGGGCAGCAGACGCAGCTTGATGGTGCTGGCAGCCACGGCGGCACCGGTGTTGCCGGCAGAGAGCACGGCATCTGCCTCACCGCTCTTCACCAAGTCTACCGCGATGCTCATGGAGGACTTCTTCTTCTGCCGCACGGCCATGATGCCGCTTTCCTCCATGGTGACCACCTCCGGGGCGTGCACGAATTCAATCTTGGGGTGGTTGGCAATGCCGGCAGCCTCGCAGGCGGCTTTCAGGGTATCGCCATCGCCCACCATGTAGATTTTTTCCAGGGCTGGTATTTGTTCGAGGGCGAGTTTGGCACCATCAATATTGATTTGCGGCGCGTTATCGCCGCCCATGGCATCAAGTGCAAGCTTCATGAAAAAAGGGGGGGAAGGTTGTAGGTGAAAAAACTTAGAACTACTCTATCAGATAATGTTATCTTGTCAACACAAAAACAACCCATACGGTTAGGTATGGGTTGTTGCATTAAAAAATTGCAATGTTGCGATTGGGAGCGATTAGTCCACCAGCTTCACAACCACCTCAGCACCACTCTGGGTCTTGTAGGTGCCGCACTGGGGGCATGCGGTGTGACCGGGAACGGCTGCGCCACACTTGGGGCACTTGCCGAGCTTGGGAGCCTTCCAGGCCTGAGCGGCCAGGCGGGAGCGCTGCTTCATCTTGGACGTTCTGCGTTTCGGAGCTGCCATAGTTCTATATCTGGTTTAAGATTTTCGAGATGTGATACATGTGAGTGGAGCTTCGGCGCTTACTTTTGGGGGAGCTGATCCAAGGCATCCCAGACGCTTTCGCCACTCGGGGTGGCAAAGTCTACACCCGATTGGGGGTCTTTGTCCAGTCTAAAATCACCAAAAGTGTCATTTATTTCACATTCAAGGCCTGAAATTTCACATTTTGGGTAGCTGGGCAGCGCCAGAACGACCTCTTCACGCAAATCCTCCGTGATATCGAGCGCGAGTTTTCCCTTCACATCATAGGAAAAAGCGAGTTCACTGAGCTCAACGGTATAGGGGAAGGCAGCCAGGCAGCGGTCGCAGCGCAGTTCAAAGGGGGCGCTGAGGGAGCCGCGCACCATGAGTTCGGTTTCAAAGAGCTGGACTTCCAGTTGATAGCTGAGCGGACCCGTGCTGTGCAGGGCAGCGCTGTCGATTCCGAATAAGGCGGCATCAAGCTCGCCTTGCAGGAAGCGGCCTTCTTCTGGGAATTCCTCCAGCGGGATGATGAGTTGCGTCTGCATGGCCGTTACCATACCTGCTGAGGGGATATCTTGCAAGTCTTATTTTTATTCAATCACGCTCCAGAGGCGGCCGTTGCGGGCGCGGATGAGGCGGATATCCAGGTCGAAGGCGGCTTTGAGGTTCTGCTCAGTGAGCACTTCATCGCGCGAGCCGTATGCCTGGATTTCGCCCTGGCGCAGAATCATGCCACGGTCGAATTCCGGAAGAATGTCCTCAATGCGCTGGGTGATGAAGATGATGGTGAGCTCTGGGTGGGTGGCTGCAAGCTCTGCAATGGTGCTGAGCAGGAACTCACGCCCGGCAATATCGAGATAGACGCTGGGTTCATCCAGAATCATGAGTTCGGGCTGGGTCATGAGGGCGCGGGCAATGAGTACCTTGACCTGCTCGCCGCTGCTCATGGTGGCTACAGTGCGTTCCATGAGGTGCTCAGCACGCAGTTTCCGCATGAGTCCGGCGGCGCGTTCTTCCTCCTCCGGGGTGGGCTCGCGGTAGAGGCCTATGGTGGCATCTGGCCCGCTGAGCACCATTTCGCGGCCGGTCCAGTCGCGGTCTCCCAGCCACTGGTGCATGAGCGGGCTCACCCAGGCAATGCGCTTGCGGAGTTCCTGCAGGTTTACCGTGCCGAAGCGTTTGCCGAGTACTTCCACTGTGGCACCGAACAAGGGCCATGCGTAGCCCATGAGCATGCGTACCAGGGTGGTTTTACCCGCACCGTTTGCACCGAGAATGAAGCAGCGTTCCCCCTTTTTTACCTGCCAGTTGATGCCGTGCAGGATTTCACGGCCACTGAGGTAGACGGTGGCTTTTTCAACGTTGATGATGTTTTCCATGAGCGGGAGCGGTGGGGTAGGGTAAAAAAATCGGCGGGTTGCCTCCAACCCGCCGATTCTGTTGTTCAAGGTTGAATTAGTTACGTTCGAACAGGGAGCGAATCTTGCTGCCCACGATTTCGACGGGGTGTTCAGCCAGGGCGGCGCGCTTGGCCAGCAGGTTGGGTGCGCCGGCGGCGGCCTCAGCCAGCCACACGCGGGCGAACTCGCCCGTTTCGATGCGCTTGAGGCTTTCCTTCATCTTCTCCTTAACCTCCGGACCCAGAATCTGCGGGCCGGTGTAGTACTCACCGAACTCGGCGGTGTTGGAGATGACGCCGTTCATGGCCTGGATGCCCTTGTTGTAGATGATGTCCACAATGAGCTTGGCCTCATGTACGCATTCGAAATAGGCCATTTCGGCGGGGTAGCCAGCTTCAATGAGGGTCTCAAAACCGTACTTCATGAGGTCTACCAGACCGCCGCAGAGCACGTTCTGCTCACCGAAGAGGTCTTCGTAGGTCTCCTGCTGCATGGTGCATTCCAGCACGCCACCGCGGGTCAGACCCTCAGCCTTGGCCATGGCCAGGGCGGTCTGCTGGGCGTTGCCACTCGGGTTCTGCCAGACGGCAATGAGGCCGGGGCAGCCGAAGCCTTCCTCGAATACGCGGCGTACTTCCGTACCCGGTCCCTTGGGAGCCACCATGATGACGTCGACATCTGCCGGGGGAACGATGGTCTTGAACACGTAGGCAAAACCGTGGGAGCAGCACAGGGTCTTGCCGGCGGCAAGGTTGGGCTTAATCTGGGTTTCGTATACTTCGCCGTGGTGCTCGTCGGGCAGCAGGATGTGGATGATGTCGGCCTTGGCGGCAGCCTCAGCCACGGGCATGACCTCAAAACCATCCTGGGCGGCAGCATCCCAGCTCTTGCCGGGGCGGATGCCGATAATCACATGCACGCCGCTGTCGCGCATGCAGAGAGCTTGGGCGCGGCCCTGGGCACCATAACCAATCACGGCCACTGTCTTGCCATTGAGGACGCTCACGTCGGCGTCCTTGTCGTGGAGAATGTTCATCGTTATATTCGGGGGGGTTATTGCTCAAACAGGTTATGTCTGAAAGTACAGCCGGAATTGTAGCAACGGAAGGGCTTATTGCAAGCTAAATTTGTGTAATCACGGGAGATATGGGTTATTTTTCTTGCGGTGGAACGGAATTGTGGTAGAGTAAGGGGAGTATGAAGCTGCACAATTCTCTCCGGCACGCTGCCGGTTTCACAATGATAGAACTCCTGGTGGTGATTGCCATTATGGTGACTCTGGCCAGTATTGCCGGCACGGCTATCTATTCTCACATGGGTGCTGGCGATGAGGCTAAATGCCGCGCCCAGCTGGAGCAGCTGGCTCAACTTGGTGTCAAATACAGCCAGGATATTGTTCATCCCGGCATTCTGCCCACCAGTGGCATGGAGGATGACGAGGATACCGAAACGGTTGATGAAAGCGAGGGGTGGTGGATTTCCATTGCACCTGAGCTTGATGCCGTGGTGTTCCCGAATGTCAAGGGGGGCAAGATGAAGGTTTCTGCCATTTTCCACTGCCCAGCAGACGCTCGCCGCGATATCGGGAACGACAGTACCTTTGCTGCTGATGAGAATTCCGTTTCCTATGTCTCCTGGACGGATGCTTCCGAAGACCCGGATAATGCAAACTCCTGCATCCGCACCACGGCCAAGCAGAATCTGGATGAGCTTCCCTGGCTTTCAGATGGTATCCCGGTGAAGGGGCAGAGCGTGGTGGATGAAACCACGTTCAAGCAGATGGTTCTGCCGGCAGCTGAGCGCCACGGTGGCAAGGTCCTGGTGGCCTATGCCAGCGGTATGGTGAAGGCGATTGATATGGACGAGGAAGATGCGGATGTGAGCGCCTTGTTCAAGAAATGTGCCCCTGAGCTGGCCAAGAAAGGAAAGAAGGGCAAGAAGGGTAAGAAGCGCCGCAAGAAGTCATAAGCTTCCATGGAGAAAGAATTTCCTGCCCGCCTCCGCATGGAGCCAGCCTGCATGCCTTACATGCAGCGACCGGTGGTGCTGGGGCTGAGCGGCGGACGCGATTCCGTAGCCCTGCTGCGTCTGCTGGTGCAGCAGGGTTGTTGTGTGCATGCCCTTCACGTACACCATGGAATCCGCGGAGAAGAAGCGGAGGCAGATGCTGCGTTTTGTGCCAGGTTATGCAGCCGCCTGGGGGTGAGTTTTGAATTGCAGCGGGTCAATGTGCCGGCACTGGCGGCAGAGTGGGGTGTTTCCCAGGAAACAGCCGGGCGCCAGGTGCGCCGTGAGCTTTTAAGCGCCGCTGCCCGCCGCTGCGGAGGCCATACGGTAGCCCTGGCTCATCACGCCGATGACCAGGCCGAAACGGTGTTGTTCCGTCTGGCGCGTGGTTCTGCAGGTTTGAGGGGTATGAAACCTGTGCATGAGGCTGGGGGCATTACCTGGCTGAGGCCGTTGCTGGGATGCAGGCGCGCTGAAATTACCGCCTGGTTGCAGCAGATTCAGCAAGAATGGCAGGATGATGCCACCAATGCAGTGGCAGATGTTGCGCGCAATGTGTTGCGGCTGGAGGTTCTGCCTGCCCTCAATAAGGCACTGGAGCGTGATGTAACCCCCATTTTGATCCGCAGCGCCCGCATGCAGTCTGAAACACTGGCTGCACTGGAGGCTGCCCTGACTGCGCTGCCTATGCAAGACCCTCAGGGAAGGCTTTTTCTGCCCTTTGTGCGCCAGCAGCCACTCTCCCTGCAAAAGGCCATATTGAGGCATTACTTGCAGCAGGAAGGCGTGGCAGATATCAGCGAGGAACTGGTGCTGGCGGTGCTGGAAATCCTCCCGCCTGCTGCGGCCCGCTCCCGCGTGAACCTGCCGGGCGGGCTTCAGGCGCGCCGCCGGGAGAGCCGCCTGGTGATTGCTCGCGCTTGATTCTGCCAGCCGCCCACACGCCTTTCTTCTGGTATACAGAAAAAGCCCCCTTCTCCCGCAGTCGGGAAGGGGGCTTGATTCATGTTGTGAAGGCGCTTTATCAGCTCTGGTACTCGGCTGCGGCCTCTGCGTGGTATTCCTGCAGGGTGCGTACGTGGGTCTCCTTGTTCTTGGCGTGCAGCATGGCTGCGGCGCAGGCACGGGCGCTGGAGAGGTCCGTGGTGTAGGAGATGTTGCTGCTCACGGCAGCCGCACGGATAGATACCTCGTCCTCGCGGGCGTCATGGGAACCCGGCGTGTTGATGACGAACACGATATCTCCATTCTTGATGCGGTCCACAATATCCGGGCGGCGGCGTTCATGCACCTTGTAGGCGCGTTCGCACTCAATGCCGCTCTGGAGCAGGTGAATCATGGTACCTTTGGTGGCGCAGATGTCGAACCCGGCCTTTTCCAGGGTGCGGGCAATATCGGTCACCATGTGCTTGTCGCGGTCGCTTACGGAGATGAACACAAGACCTTCCTTCGGCAGGGCGTTGAAGGCGGAAACCTGGCTCTTCAGGTAAGCTACTTCCGGGTCGGTATCAATGCCCATCACCTCACCGGTGGAGTGCATTTCAGGCCCCAGCACCACATCGATGCCCGGGAAGCGGTTCCAGGGGAACACGGCTTCCTTCACGGTGTAGTAGGGCGGTACTACTTCCTTGGTGAAGCCCAGTTCCTTGAGCTTGCAACCGCTCATTACCTTGGCGGCCAGCTTGGCCAGCGGCACGCCGATGGACTTGGAGACAAACGGAACGGTACGGGAGGCGCGCGGGTTCACCTCGATGACGTAGAGCTGCTCATCCTTGATGGCAAACTGGCAGTTCATGAGGCCCTTTACGTTGAGCTTGGCGGCCAGTTCCTTGGCAGCGCGCATCATTTCCTTGTGCATGCCCACGGAAACGCGGTTCGGGGGAATCATGCAGGCAGAGTCTCCGGAGTGAATACCGGCTGGCTCCACGTGCTGCATAATGGCACCCACCACGCTGGTTTCGCCATCGGCAATCACGTCCACGTCAATTTCCATGGCATGTTCCAGGAAGCGATCCACCAGCACCGGTCGCTCCGGTGAGGCATCTACGGCTTCTCGCATGTAGGTGCGGAGCTCGTGTTCATCGTACACAATCATCATGGCTCGGCCACCCAGCACGAAGGACGGGCGCACCAGCACCGGGTACCCGATGCGGCTGGCCACGGCCACGGCTTCATCTTCATTAGTGGCGGTGCCGGCCTCAGCCTGCTTCAGACCAATTTCATCCAGCAGGGCAGAGAAGTACTTGCGGTCTTCTGCCAGCTCAATGCTACGGGGGCTGGTGCCAATGATGGGTACGCCGCGTTCCTGCAGGGCGGCAGCCAGGTTCAGCGGGGTCTGGCCGCCGAATTGCACGATGACGCCATCCGGCTGCTCCTGGTCGCAGATGTTGAGCACATCTTCCAGGGTGAGGGGCTCAAAGTAGAGCTTGTCGGAGGTGTCGAAGTCGGTGGAAACGGTTTCCGGGTTGGAGTTGACCATGATGGTTTCATACCCCAGTTCCTTGAGGGCGAAGGAGGCATGCGAGCAGCAGTAGTCGAACTCAATGCCCTGGCCAATGCGGTTGGGACCACCGCCCAGAATCATAATCTTCTTCGTGTCCGTCTTGCGGGCTTCATTCTCCTCTCCATAGGAGGAGTAGAAATAGGGCGTGATGGCCTCGAACTCTGCCGAGCAGCTGTCAACCAGACGGTAGCAGGGAACCACTCCCTGCGCCTTGCGTGCCGCGCGCACTTCATCCTCAGTGCAGCCGCGCGCCAGGGCAATCTGGCGGTCGGAGAAGCCCATCTTCTTGGCTTCCAGCAAATCCAGTTCCTTGAGCTTCATGCCTGCCTCTGCCAGCTGGCGGAGCTGGTCGAGGAACCAGGGGTCAATGTCGGTCAAATCCTGGATTTCCTCCAAGGTCCAGCCGTTGACATAGGCTGTCTGAATCCAGAAGATACGGTCCGCATTCGGCACGGCCAGCTTGGCGGCAATCTCATCGCGAGTCGGATTCTTCGGATCCTTCAGGTCAAAACCAAAGCCCCAGCGGCCGGTTTCCAGGGAGCGCAGAGCCTTCTGCAGGGATTCCTTGAAGGTGCGGCCAATGCTCATGACCTCGCCCACGCTCTTCATGGCAGTGGTCAGGCGCTCATCTGCCTTCTTGAACTTCTCGAAGGTGAAGCGGGGTACCTTCACCACCACATAGTCAATGGTGGGTTCGAATGAGGCGGGTGTTACCTTGGTAATATCGTTGCGGAGCTCATCGAGCGTGTAGCCGATGGCCAGCTTGGCGGCGAACTTGGCAATCGGGAACCCCGTGGCCTTGGATGCCAGGGCAGAGGAGCGGCTGACGCGGGGGTTCATCTCAATGACCACCAGGCGGCCTGTGCGTGGGCACATGGCGAACTGGATGTTACTGCCACCGCTCTTCACGCCGATTTCGCGGATAATGGCGAAGGATGCTTCGCGCACAATAGCGTATTCGCGTGCCGTGAGGGTCATGGCCGGCGCCACGGTGATGGAGTCACCCGTGTGGATGCCCATGGGATCCAGGTTTTCAATGGAGCAGATGGCTATGCAGTTATCCGCGCAGTCGCGCATGACTTCCATCTCAATCTCCTTCCAGCCCAGCAGACTTTCCTCAATGAGCACTTCATGCACCGGGGAAAGATCCAGACCGCGAGCCACGATTTCTTCAAACTCTGTTCGGTTGTAGGCCACACCGCCACCCGTGCCTCCCAGTGTGAACGCCGGACGGATAATCATCGGGTAGTTGCCTACCACGTTCCTGGCAATGTCCCATGCCTCAGTCATGCTGTGTGCTACGCCGCTTGCGGGCAAATCGAGCCCAATGCGGTTCATTGCATCCTTGAAGCTCTGGCGGTCTTCACCCTTGTCGATAGCCTCAGCATCTGCACCAATCATGCGGACGCCGTACTTCTCCAGGATGCCGGCCTTGTGCAGAGCCATGGCGCAGTTGAGTGCCGTCTGGCCACCCAGCGTGGGCAGCATGGCATCCGGGCGCTCGCGGGCAATGATTTTTTCTACATATTCGGGCGTAATCGGTTCAATATAAGTGCGGGGGGCTGTCTCCGGGTCGGTCATGATGGTGGCTGGGTTGGAGTTTACCAACACCACTTCATAACCTTCCTGTTTCAGCGCCTTACAGGCTTGAGTACCGGAGTAGTCAAACTCACACCCCTGACCGATAACAATGGGGCCCGAGCCAATGACGAGAATCTTCTTAATAGATGTGTCTTTAGGCATGGTCAGTGTAAACTTGCAGATATATGCCACATCTCGACCCAAAATGCAAGACTAATGTGCAAGGAATTTTGCAAAAAAATTACCAGACGCCTCGAATTTCAATCAACTAGAAGTCCACAAGGGGGGTGACCAGCCTCAGTACCTGCAAAGCCTGGAGCGGTTAACAAGCAGAAAATTTGACTTGCAGTGTGTGAGGAGACTTTGTAGAATACGCCTTATGTTCAAGAATGTATTATGCGCGGCGCTGCTGCTGGCAGCATGTTTCCCAAGCTGGGCGGCAGAGTGGATGACCGACCTGGAGGCTGCCAAGAGCAAGGCTGCTGCTGAGAATAAGGCTGTTCTGATTGATTTTACCGGCTCTGATTGGTGTGGTTGGTGCATCCGTTTGCGTAAGCAGGTGCTGGATACCCCAGCGTTTGAGGCGTACGCCAAGGATAAGTTTGTGCTCATGGAGGTGGATGTTCCCCAGAACCCTAAGTTTGACCCAGTCCTTCGTGCGCGAAACGAGAAATTGTGTGAGCAGTTTGGCGTGGAGGGGTTCCCCACCATTATGGTGTTGACACCCCAGGGCGATGTGGTGGGCGGTTTCAGTGGATTTAAGCCTTCTGTGGATGCGGCGGCCAAAACGCTTGACTCTGCATTGAATACGGCTTCCCTTATCCGGAAGGCTGAATCCCAGCAGGGCGCAGAGCAGCTTGCCTCCCTGGTAGAGGCTTATAAGGGTATTCCGGAGGAATTGCGCTCCAAGGCAGCCCGCCTGCTCCAGCGTATCAGGGAACTGGATCCTCAGGATAGTTCCGGATTAGGGCGTCTGAAGCGCGTGCAGGCTCAGCGGGAGGAACTCCAGAAGAGCCTTGCTGCCGCCAATAGCCAGGCTGACGCCCTGGCTGCAATTGACA
This sequence comes from Akkermansia sp., assembly GCA_045538105.1. Taxonomy (GTDB): domain Bacteria; phylum Verrucomicrobiota; class Verrucomicrobiia; order Verrucomicrobiales; family Akkermansiaceae; genus Akkermansia. The sequence goes on along the minus strand of JAZSQS010000025.1, from coordinate 4,301 downwards.
AGGCTCTGGAGTCTGCCGAGCCGGAGAACAAGTCCGGCATGCTGCAGCTTAAGTTCCAGATTCTGCTGATGAGCGCCCAGAATCTTGAGGAGGTAAAGACCGCCATTGCAGTGGGGCGCGAAGCCCTGGCTGCTGACCCGTCTGCTCCTGACTCTACCCGCCAGAAATTTGAAGCAGCCTTTGCCAGCCCTGAGGCGGTCCTGGAACGCCTTCAGCGCATGCGTAAACCGAAAAAATAATTTTTTATCAATTTTAGACTTGCCAAAGCCCGGAGCGGCGTGTATACTCCCCTCACCAGCTGCTCCGGTGGCAGGAATCACAGTTGGCAGGGTAGCTCAGTGGTAGAGCAGAGGACTCATAAGCCTTTGGTCGGGTGTTCAAATCACCTCCCTGCTATTATGGGAGCGGTCGTAACCAAGAAAAAATGGTAACGACCGCTCCTTTTTTGTGCCTGGATTTAAGCGGGTTATAAAAACGCAACTCATAACAGAAAACGGACTTCCCGGGCTGATTTTGCGTCCATTTTACCCCCGTTTTGCAGCCAAAAGGACTCGCTTAGACTCGTGCGTTCACAGTCACAAAAGAAAACAATCAGACTTGAGCGGGTGACAGCCATATGATAAACTTTTCCTGCTCTTCCGCCACCACTCGTCTGGTGGGTGGCCATGTCACCTCTCAGCGGGGAGTATACCAGCCCTGTCCGCTGAAGTGATGTGTCCGCAAGGGGACGGAACAACAGAGAACTAGGTTGGGGGAGAATCGACTATGAACTACCGTATCATGGTTGAGCTGATTATGCTCATCTTACAGGCGATATTGTTTGTCATGAACTTTATTCGCTGAGCCTAATCGGCACCGTCCGGTGGGGGTGACTCCCCCTCCGGACACCTCTATGTATAACTCAACAGGATTTTTCAAAACAAAACATTGACTTTTTAATGAAAAGTTCTATAATGAGGTCATCAGGAAACGGTAGTTCTGATAAACAATTCTCCTGAAACGCTCCCGCCTAGTCACCGGGGGCGTTTCTATTTTACCCCCCTTGTGAACTTATTCATCAGGGCAAACGCATTAGGATTATGGCACATCTGCGTGATTTCAAATTTATAATTTATTGGAGCTAGCTGACTTGCGTCAGATGTAAAGCGAAACGATAACGACACTTTGGCCTCGCCCCGCCTTCAAGGCGGAGGCAGCAAGCGCAGATGCCCCCACCCATTTTCTTGCGCGACAGCGCCCATTTTTTCAATGTGAAATTTGAAATATGAATTTTGCAATTTAAATTCAAGCACTAGCAGCTATTTAAGTCAGATCTCGCCTTAATGCGTTTGCCCTGCTTGTTCATGTATCGCCGGCTTGACTTACCGCTCCTTTTTCATTATACTCCCAGCATCTGCATGAGGATTATCAGCTGGAATGCGCAGGGTAAGTTCCGCGAGAAGTTTCCGGAAATCCGGAAGCTGGACGGAGATATTTACATTATCCAGGAGTGCGAGAATCCCTTGCATTGTCGTAACAGGGAGTACCGAGAGTTTGCCACCGGCGGGTTATGGTGGGGAGATAACAAGAATAAGGGCTTGGGCATTTTTGTAGCACCTCATGTCAGCATTACGGATAATGCATGGGAATCTCTTTGTCTCAGACAATTTGCATGCGTTCGCGTTAATGACAGTTTTGACCTGTTAGCTGTGTGGACAAAGTTTCGCTACATTGAAGAGTATTATATCTATCATCACTTGCACGCGTCCAAATATCACTCCCAAATGGTAGTAATGGGAGATTTTAACAGTAACAAGCAATGGGATGCCAAACCTGGCAGAGGGCAACGTAACCATAGTTCAGTCGTTCAAATGCTGGCTGACGCCGGATTGTGTTCCGCATATCATCAACAATAAGAATAAAACACAAGAATGTGTTCAATCTTAGTGTTTAAGGGTTGTTCTTAAGGTGAATAGGTATTTTCTTTATAAAAATATTTGACTTCAAAGCTAAATCTGTATTTTTCAAACAACCGCAATTTCGGCAATATAAATACATGTGTTGGTATACAAATTCTATGGATGTTATTTCTATAGCTTCACTTTGAAGCCCCATAGAATGGCATCCACATTGAGGGCATTTTTGAAAATTCAACCACAACAGAATAGAAATTATAGAAAAGAACATTATTGCAAAAAAAATGAGGAAAGCTATTTTGAAAGGATAATATAAATTGACCCAATAACAGATTCCAGCGGCTGCAGGTAAAAGAACTAGCGTAACGAGTATGAGTATCGTTACGTACTTTTTGAAGAATGGATAGCGTATCATATTACTACTGAGTATAACATGTTTTTTGGGGTGATGTGCAATGTTATGCGCGTCATGTTACAGAGATGGTGGTGGGAGGGGCTGCCCGTTAGTATGCGAATCCGGACAAACACGCGGTAGTTGCGATCGTTGTTATGCATCCCCGATTTGGTAGCCAGTAGCTTTCCAACTGATGTGGGTGAGGGTGGAGTAAATTTAGCCTTGCCATTTGTAGTCGCTATCGAGCACGTCTACCCCGGGCGACAGTATACCAGAAAACAACCCATTTCTAGCTACATTTCGTCATAAATTTACCTCAATAGGAATGTGAGTACGTAATGTTAATGCGCTTTGTAAAACATCGACAACAAGCCTTTTCTAAAACTTTCTGCAACCCGTTATGAGTCATGGCGAATTTTAGGGTAATTTTCAGAAAATAGTATCAATTTTCACAAGCAATCTATACACAGTATTTTAGAGTTACTAAAAAATCACAGTCACAAAAAGGCTATTATAGGAGCGGTCGTTAGCAATTCAAAAAGGTAACGACCGCTCCTTTTTGCCATCGCTTGAATGTAATGTAGCTTTCACTCAGTGCAAGGCGTAATCACCTGCCTCCATGGACATTCGACGATTGCCAATGTTGTCGCACCTTAATTTCGGAAACATCAATTCAAGATTTAACATATTGTTACCCATTTTAGAGCTGCAAGTGTGTGATTACGGAACTTGATACCCACCGGTGGGTGACAAAATGATTTGTTACCCACTTTTTTTATTTAGTGGGCAACAAGATTGCCGAAATGCAACACGTTTTTGATTCACAGTCACGGAAGAAAAAGCAATGAAAACCTTGCATATTTATACTAAATAGCTTATATTCCACAAAGAAACTTTTACCCCCTGTTTTTATGAAACAGCCCCCAACGGTCCCTTAAATTTACTTTTTAATTTAACGGCTTTACATTGACGGGTGCATGTATTATCTTGTGATTATATGAAGCGCTCCGCTATAAATCTTACATACGGAATTGTCGGATTGATACTGCTTGTTGGCAGTATAGTGTTGTTGTGTATACATGGGAGTAGTAAGCTGGTAGCTTTTTCCTCAGTCTGCGGTAGTGTTCTTATGCTCTATTCTTGGGCTTTTTTTTATCAGGATAAGAGAGATAAAATACAGCAGCGTCCAGAACAAACGATTTCGAAAGCTGACTTGCTAAAGTGTGCAAATGTAGAATGCGCTATTCCATTTGAACGCATTCGCGCGAATTTTATCAAGTTAAGCAAATTGGATGATACGATTGTTGCTGAAAATGACTATCTTTCATGGAACAGTGGTTCTTTTGCGGAAATAAGAGTTGCAAGATTAAATAATGAAAATTGGGTTTCCATTTATTGGGGGCGGGAATCATGGATTATGCCTGACTCGGTTATGGAATCTATATGTGAGTCAAACAATATTCAGATGCCGTCAGGGTTTCACAAAATGGAGCCTCATGGTATAGCAATATACTCGCAGGGTAATCTCCAAATATACCCAGCAATACTAAAGGCGGAGTTTATGGAGCGATTTTTAGAAACAGTGTTAAGTCAAGGAGCAGAATTTGAAAGATGGGTTAAAGAGTACTATGAGGTGGAATGAATCAAGAAAAGAATGCCTACATTCTTTTTGATACTCATGTGAGGTGATTGCTAAAAACAATCGAAGCCGACGATTAGGGTGTATACCCTCCCTGGGCATCAAGTTCACAAAAATGCAACATGTTTATCCCTAAAACGCCTCAATGTGCATGAGAGTACGCAATGTTAACACAAGTTGTAAATCCTTAATAACAAGTCGTTTCTAAAACTTCCTACAACCTGTTATGAGTCGAGGTAAATTTCGGGATAATTTTCAGAAAACAGCATCAATTTTTATAAACCGTTTATACGCAACGTATTGGAGTTGCTAAAAATCACAGTCACAAAAAGGCTATTATGGGAGCGGTCGTAACCAAGACAAAATGGTAACG
>JAZSQS010000035.1:0-73818 GCA_045538105.1 Akkermansia sp. | reverse complement strand
CCACACCTTTGCCTCCTATCACCTGCGTTACTTTCGAGATCTGCACCAACTGCAACTTGAAATGGGACACAGCAGTGCCAAGCTGCTCTTTAGCCGCTATCTGAATCAAGCCGGTATCACCCGCGAATCCGCTGCTGCTTTCTGGGGCAGGTCCACACCCCTGCCGCGCCAGAAACGCATGCGGAAAAAGCGCGAACTTACCGAACCGGTGCACGACCTCATCGACCTGAACCCCGACTCTATCAAAGAGACTGCCCCTGACGAGCATTCTGAATCGGCTACATGACAAAAAATGCCCGCATTTTAAGCTTGCATCCCCTCTTGTACTTCTGTACACTCCCTGCGGGGCTGTAGCTCAGCGGTCAGAGCAGGGGACTCATAATCCCTTGGTCGCGGGTTCGAACCCCGCCGGCCCTAGCACAAAAAAGCGCACCATTTGGTGCGTTTTTTTGTGCTTTATTCCCGGCGGGGCGAGAACGAAGTTCGAAAGCGGGCGACGGCCCCGTTTGGGCGCTCGCGCAGCGAGCGGTAAGCCCGCTTGGACAAACAGCTATGCTGTTTGGGTCAAGCCCAAATAATGTGGAATTGGATTTTTCATATCACGATGTGACCACATTCCATTAACACTCTTAAGCGGTAGGTTTAAAAGTTACGATAGCCATAGGCACGGCGTTGAATTCATTTCATTTTTCTGTGGAAGCCTTCAGTTATTCCGTTGCTCTTTGTAAAGCGCCACATGCGGATGATTGGTTCAAACCATTGACGTATTGTTCGCCCCAGTTTTTTGAATGTCTCCGGTGCTTCATGAAGCATCTGCCACACCATTTCCTTGAGCCTTTCCAGTAGCGGTATGCAATTAACTCGCTTCCTCTCCTTTATGCTCAATGTTTTTCTACCCTTTACTAATACTTTTCTGACGCAGTGCCCAAAAATGTTGCAGAAAGCCTAGCCATCTGTTGATTCTACGGTTCCTCACCCGTGGCGATGATATCCGGCTACGCAGGACTGAGGAGAAGAACGCAGGATTGGAAGGGGCGGGACCAGCGGATGGGAAGCCCTGTGGCGAGGAGAGTATCGCCGCCCAGGGTGAGTGTGTTCAGCGGGCAGTGGCAGCCCGTGGAATCGGGAGCCAGTTCGGTGATGGTATACCGCGTTGTGGGGGTGAGCCCGCGCAGGGGGATGCGTGTGTGCTGGTCGGTATAGGGGCGCTGGGTGGTGTAGGCAAGCAGCAGAGCTCGGTCTCCGTGGGTATAGAGCAGGGCACAGTCCGGCCCGGAGTATGGGGAAACGAGGCGGTACAGCCTGCCCAGCTGGGTGATGGGGCGTAGTTCTTTGGCGAGGGCTACGCGGGAGCGGATTTCCTCCATTTCTACCGGAGAGAGGGTGCGGGGATCGAGCTCGAGACCGAGTCGGCCGGCCAGGGCCACATCGAACCGGAATTTGAGGGAAGTTTCGCGACCTGTGTAACAGTTGGGGCTGGCGGTGACATGGCAACCAATGGCGTTGGACGGGAAGAAGAAGGAGGCTGCCCACTGCATACGGAGGCGGTCGCTCGCGTCGGTGTTATCGGAGAGCCAGAATTCTTCGTGGAAGGCTGCAGCGCCGCAGTCGAGCCTGCCGCCACCGGCTGAGCAGCACTGGAAGGTGACATGGGGGAACTCATGCCGGAGCTGGCGCATGTGGGCGTAGTAGTTGGTGATGTAATCGAAGTAGAGGTTGCCCTGTTGTTCAGGGGGGAGGTAGGGGGAGCCGGGGTCGGAGATTTTGCGGTTGCAGTCCCACTTGATGTAGGAAATTCCGGGGTTTTCTGCCAGGGTGCTGCGAACGGGGCTGGAAATGCAGGTGGAGGGATTGGTGAGGTCGAGCACGAGCTGATGGCGTTCTTCCCGCGGCGTGATGCCGGGGAGGCGTATGGCCCATTCCGGGTGGATGGTGTACAAATTGCTACGTGGGCAGACCATTTCCGGTTCCATCCAGAGCCCGAAATCAATGCCGCAACTGTGGGCGTAAGCGGTGAGCTCAGCCAGGCCATGGGGAAGTTTTTCGGGGTCGGGCTGCCAATCCCCCAGGGAGGAGGTATCGTCCTTGCGTTTGCCGAACCATCCATCATCGAGCACGAAGAGCTCTATACCCAGTTCTGCGGTGCGGTTCATCATCTCACGCAGGGTGGGGGCATGTACATCGAAATGCACGCCTTCCCAGCTGTTGAGCAGGGTGCGGCGTATTTCTTCGCCGCGGGGGATGACGTGGCGGCGCAGGTAGCGGTGCAGCGCCTGGCTGGCGTGCGTGGCTCCACTGTGGCTGTATACCAGAATCGCGGTGGGCAGGGTGATGCTACCGCCAGCAGGGAGGGAATACGGGCTTTGGGCAAAGGCATGACCGAGCCGCAGGTAGAGATGGCCGTAGCTGCTGTGTCTGGCGCTGATTTCGTAATTTCCACTCCAGGCCAGGGCTGCCAGCAGGCAGGGGCATCCGGTTTCCTGCATGGGAGCGCCCAGGGAGAGGATGATGCCGGGTGTGCCTTCCTGCGCGGTCTTGGTGCCGGTGGAGGAGCTTACGGAGAGCGTATTGCCGCGGGCGATGGGCTGCTCCTGCATGTAGTTTTCACCGCTCCAGCCTCCGCGGAATGTGCTGAGGTGGTATTCTGCTGCACGCAGGGGAATGGCGGCGGAGTCTGCCTGCAGCAGGGTGATGCTGCCGCTTATGCCTTTGTTGCAGAGGGTGGGGGTGAGGGTGATGGTGTCTTCCTCTGCTGCAAGTTTGAGGAGCAGCTGCACCTCAAACTCCGGGTGCCGTGGGTCTGCCAGGGTGAAGGTGGCGCCTTCCGGGGTGCTTTCCTGCCGCTGAAGGTGCAAATCGCAGCCCTGGGTGCCATCCGGGTATCGAACGTGAAGGGAGTATTCGCCGGAATGATTGCCCCACTGGCCGCGGGAATCAAAATCAGTGGCGAAGAGCGGCCACTCTGCCAGCGGGGCTGCCAGGGCGTCATCCGGAGTTTCCAGCCGGGGGCCGAAGTAGCAGATATTCAGCTTTCCTGCCTCCGTAATCCTGAGTGTGATTTGGTTGGACTTGGTAAAGAAGTGCAGGTGCTGCGGAAGTGGGGTGGCTTGGGACTGGCTGTGCATATGGTTGCAGGCGCGATGAACCGTGGGAAAATCTTAATTGTTCAAATCAAGCGTTCACTGTCCACGTGTATGTTTGGAGGCCTGGACTGGGCTTTTACTCCATAGTGCGGGCCTGGCGGCGGGCTTTGCGGAGGCGCTCCCGCTCATCGAAGGCCTTTTTGCCCGTGGTCGTGTTGCGATTCAGGTCACGGGCAGCCTCCAGTGCCGCAATGGCCTCCAGTAACTTTGCCTCAGAGGCGGGGGTGTGGGCTCCTGTATACATGTTGGTGTATTGGCGCATGAGGAGCGGGTAGAGGCACTCAAAACCAAGGCGCTGCCTGTCTGCAGGGCTGGCAAGGGGGTGCGCCATGAGTGCGCGGCAGGTGCTGATGCATTTATCAAGTGTTTCGCCTTGGAGGGAAGGTTCCAGTTTCATACGCGCCATGAGCAGGTATTGCTGGGCGGTGAAATGACGGAGATCAGCCTGCTGGTTGCGCTCCGGGGCAGTGGCGGCTGCTCTGGCCGCTACCAGGCTGGTGTTGCTGAGCTGGGTCAGGGGAAGTGTGGCGTAGGGACCGCGCTCATCACTGATAACCAGGCAGGGAAGCTCTTCCACTCCAGCCTTGAGGGCATTGGCAGAGTTGATGGCATCTGCCATGGATTCTGCAGTGGTAGAGAGCACCACGTAGCGGCATTCAGTCTGCGGAGCAGCTTGGCGCAGCGGTGCGAGTTTACCCACTAGAGCCTTGGTATTGGTCCCTTTGCGGAAGTACACGGTGTATTCCTCAGCTCCGACAAGAAGGGTGCCGAGCGTGGCGGCAAGAAGTAGGCTGGAGAGGAACCTGGGCATGGAGAGTCTGGTTATACGCGGCTGATGGTGATGCGTTTGAAACGGGATTCCGTTTCCTCGGAGCTGGTGGCAATGCCTGGTATGGTTGCCAGTTCATTGTGCACCAGTCGGCGCTGGTAGGCATTGAGCCTTTCCATGAGCAGCGGTGTGCCGGTCTTGAGTACTCTTTCTGCGCGGGAACGGGCGCGGCGCAGAAGCTTGGCCTCTGCCCTGGAGCGGTAGTTATCGCAGTCCACCCGGATGCGCGGAGCTTCGCTCCACTCTGCCTGTGCCAAGCGGTTGACCATGTATTGCAAATCATCGAGGCGGTCACCGTTTTCTCCGATGATGTAGCTGGCATCTGCGCTGGTAATGAGCAGGGAGACGCCGTCTTCATAAGGCTCTGTCTGCAAGCTGAAGCTGAACCGGAGCGGCGTGAGCAGGGAAGACGCCGCCCGCTCCGCGAGCCGGGCAAGGCGCTGTTGGGAATCGGTCATGGGCAGGGCAGGTGGTGGGTTATTCATTGCGCCCGAAGAGGCGAAGCAGCATGAGGAAGAGGTTGATGAAATCCAGATACAGGCTCAAAGCTCCCAGTACGGCACCTTTGCTGCGAACCTCCTCATCAGTGCTGAGTCCGATTTCCAGGAGCCTCTGGGTGTCATATGCCGTGAAAAGGGAGAAGATGATGACACCGGCGCAGCAGATGATGAAGTCGAGCATGCTATTGCCCCAGAATATGTTGATAATCATGCATACAAGCAGCCCGATAAGCATCATGAGGAGCGCGCGACCCATGGTGCTGAGGTTGCGGTTGGTGACTGCGCCGTAGATGGACATGGCACCGAACATGACGGCGGTGCAGCCAAAGGCCTTACCAACAGAGTTCATGCCGTAGCTTACCAGAAGGGGGCCAAAGATGAGACCCTGGATGGCGGCGAATGCCAAAAGCAGCACCGTGAGGGCTCCGCTGGAGAGACGGTTGGCGCCAAAGCTCATGACCACTACGATGCCGAGGGTGGCCAGGCACACCAGCAGGCTGTTCTGGGTGACCCACATAAGGGTTTGCATGTCTTGTGCGGTGTAGGCTGCTATGCCGGCGGTAAGCAGCATGCAGCCTGCCATCCAGAGGTATACCTTGTTCAGGAAAGCTTTTGCAAGGGCTGCGGCGTTGGGAACTGCTGCCTGGGGAACGGGGGGGTAGGAATCCTGATTCATGGGGCTATTTTAACCTGCGTGAGCGGGGAAGTCAAGCTGACAGTGCGGGTGTGCAGAGTATGTGGATTGACGATAGGTTATTTGAAAGTATGGGGACTCAGTGCCGGGGGTCAATGGTTGCTGAGCAGATGGATGGATTCTATGCAGGAGAACCGCTCAGCCCAATCCAGTGGCGTGCGCCCTGTGGTGTCCCTTCCGGTAGTTCCGGCTCCTTCACTCAGGAGGAGTCGGACAATATCATAGGCGTTGCGGCGGGCTGCATCATGCAGCGGTGTGCGTTTGAATTTGTCCGTAGCGTGCACATTGGCACCCGCTGCAACCAGAACACGTGCTGACTCCGTTTTGCGTTGCCATGTGGTAGCGTGCAGCGGGGTCCAGAGGTCTTTGTCCTTAGCGTTCACATCAGCCCCGGCCTGGATGAGCAATTGGACAATGGCGTGGTTGCCGAAGCGGGCTGCGTAGTGCAGAGGGGTCCAGTCATCTGCGTATCGCTCATTGACCCTGGCGCCTGCTGCAAGGAGCTCACGGACTCGCTCCGTGTCATTCAAGACGCAACTCTGGATGAGTTCATCTGCCTTCTGGTTTTTCAGATTGGCTGCGGTGGAAAAGCCCGCCTGGTTGATTTCGATTACAATGGATTTGTCCTTTCGCTGGTAGGCCCAGCTCAGGGCGGTTTTGTTCTCCTTGTCCCGGAGGTGGATGTTCGCGCCGAGGCCAATGAGCAGGTTGACGAGCCTGCCATGCCCCTTGCGGGCTGCATCAATGAGGGGAGTGCGGCCGAATCTATCCTGGGCATTGACATTGGCCCCGCGTTCAACGAGCAGTTTGATGATTTCCTCATTCTGAAGCCAGATGGCAGCGTGCAGCGGGGTCCACTGGTCCATATCCGCAGCGTTGGGATTGAGCCCGGCATCCAGCAGTTGCCTGACGATGTTCGTGTTGCCGAAACGGGCTGCATGGTGCAGGAGGGTCCACCCGCGCTTATCAGTAACCTGCAGGTCGGCACCGCTGGCAATGAGTCGGCGCACTTCATCCTCCTTATGGCTTATACAGGCGATGACGAGGGGTGGGCTCTGGCGGATGGATGTTTTTTGCTGCTCCTGGGCTCCTCCAACGATGAGAGCCTGTGTGGTAGGGTAGTGGTCCTGTGGCACTGCCAGCGCCATGGCTGTCTTTCCCTCTGCGTTTCTGAGGTGTGGGTTGGCCTCTTTGGAGATGAGGAAGCTTACCATGGCGGCATGCTTATTAGCCACAGCTTTCATGAGCGGTGTGTTGCCCTGGGTATCTGGTTGGTTGATGAGCGCCGGATTCTGGCAGAGCAGCTGGCGAGCCCGAGTAAGATTGCCCAGACTGGCAGCCTCATGCAGTGGGTTGGCTGAGCTGTATGTGGCGGCTGGAGCTGGTTTGCTGGCCTTATCAGGCTCGGCTTGCCAGACTGCCGGTTTCGGGGTGGAATTGGATACGAATGCTGGTGGTGCGCTGACTACGGCAGGAGCTTCTGATACAGTGGCTTTTCCGCCTGCTGCTTTCAGGACTCGGATGCTTTTTTCCTGTTTCTGGAGGATGGCCAGGTCGAGAGGCGTGTGGTTTGCCTTGTCGAGTGCGTCCAGGGTGGCGCCGTTGGCAAGAAGGACGCGGATGATGCGAGCACGCCCGGCGGCCGCAGCTATGTGCAGCGGGGTGCGGCCGTCCGTATCGACCGTGTTGACATTCACTCCTGCTTTGATAAGGAGGCGAATGACTTTGACGGTGCCGCCGGAGGACTCACCCAGGAGCTGGGATTCATAGTCAGTGGGCATCACCCCTAATTCCTCCAGTTGGTCTTCAGGGGAAAGTTGGGACTTCTTATCCTGCTGGTCACAGGCACCGAGGAGGCAACCTAATGCTGCTGCAAGGCAAAGGGAGAGACGCGGGCTCATGGAGGTATGGAAGGACTTAGGGTTCCGGGTTCCAGCCGTCTGCCATGAGCTTATCAAAGGTTTCCTGGGCCTTCTCCTTCATATCTAGGGAGGCCAGGCGCACATAGCGTTCAGCTTGTTTGGAATCAGGGGTGAGTTTGCTGCCCCCCTTTGCGGTGATATAGGCCAGGTAGACATAGGCCTGCTTCTGCCCCATGGCGGCAGCCTCCTGCAGGAGTTTGCTGGCCGCGTTGGAATCAGCCGGCATGCCCAGACCGGAATGCTGGGCATAAGCGAGCAGGATGACGGCGTGTGGCAGTCCCATGTTGGCAGCCGCGTTGAGGTAATAGAGACCTTTTCGGGTGTCTTGCGGAATACCGAGCCCCCGCAGCAGCATGAGGCCGGCTGCTGTGCCGCAGCTTGGGTTGCCAAGCTGGGCACCGTAGTCGTAGTGCTGGAAGGAACGCTCTTTATTAACCGTTACGCCGCATTGACCGTGGTAATTGACACTGCCCAGCCAGAAACAGGCGGTGGAGTTGTTCATCATGGCGGCCAGTTTAATCATGGCTCTGCCTGCCACATCATTATGCGGCACGCCAGCCTCCCGGAGAACGGGGCTGTTCGGGTCTCCATCCGTCATGGCGGAGCCCAGGGCAAAGAGAGCATCTGCACTATGCAGCCGCACGGCTTCCTTCAGCAGGGTGAAACTTTCTTTCGGGGCTTTCCGGGAGCTGAGGGCAGAGAGGGCATAGAGTGCTTCCGGGTTTCCTTTTTCCGCAGCTCGGCGTAGCATGTCAATCTGCTCCTGTGGGGCTGAGGCTCGGCTGGAGAGATAGTAGAGCACGTGGTGGTTACCACGTTCGATTTCAGCGGCAACCTCCGGGCGCTCGCGGTCTTCCCAGTTGGCCAAACGTCCGTTCATCTGGAGCCATTTGTAGCGTGGAATGAAGTTGCCGTTGCGGCAGGCTTCTATCATGTACTTCTTTGCTGCGTCTTCATCCTTTGGGGTGCCAATGCCCATTTGCATGCACATGCAGACGTTGATTTTTGCAGCATCAAACCCGGCATCTGCCGCTTTCCTGACCATGGCGTATGCTTCCTTGACTTCGGGGGATTGAATCTTGTCCCGAGCCACGCGGGTAAGCCTGCGGTCACCCACGAACTGGAGGGCCGCCGTGTTTCCCTCTGAGGCTGCTTTTTCCATCCATCGCATGACGGCGAATTCATCCTGAGTGGCTTCCAGAATCTCGCGCAGGGCAAGGCAGAAATCATACTGGTTCTTCTCGGCAATGTCCTTGAGGTGGCCAACGAAGCGTGTATAAGCCTCCGGATGGGCTTCGGGTGAGGTGTCTGCCACTGGGGTGGTATCCGGAGTGAAGGTGATTTCTACTGCTTTGGGGGCTGGCATGGAAGTAGCCGGGGCGGGCAGGAATTGCCGGACAGCCTCCGCAAAGGCGTGGTCATCGGGAGTGTGCTGGGCCGTGGCCGGGAGGAGGGAAAGTGCCAGAATGGGGAAGAAGCGTTGCATGGTATACCCTGCATTCTACATGAGCCCGTGCGTGAGTGCAAGCGCGTTTTACGTTCTCGCCGCGAGCGAGAATATCGTTACTCCCCCGCCTGCGGGGGAGTAATATCGTTTTTGGCGACAGACAAAAATATCGTTCCGGCCACAGGCCGGAATATCGTTTCCTATATTGTTTTACAGATATGTATCAGTGTGCATTGGGAAACGAAATCAGCCTGCTTTAACCGTGGTGATGGACGCAATCAGCATGCGGCGAATTTTTCCACATTGTTGAAGGAGCTGCCTGATTTGTTCAGGCTGTGCAAGTCCGGCTCGTTCCATGATTTTGAGCCAATATTCAGTCTCATGGCATTCCTTTAGCGAAATCTGGTATCTCGCTACAAAATCTCCACCGCTGCTTGCATAAATGCCTTCGTGAATGTTGGCTCCAATGCTGGTGGCAGAGCGGAGTAATTGATTTTTCAGGACAGCGTAACGTTCAATACCATCGCAAAAGTGAACTATATTAACGGAAAAATCCAGACTTTGCTCAGCTAAAGGATGCGGTTTCATGATTGGGCATTCTATCAGTTTTCGCATGTGAGGGCAAATGATTTCCCAATGATATGTTTTCGTTTCTGAAAGACTTGATAGGAAACGATATTCCGGCCTGCGGCCGGAACGATATTTTTGCCTGTCGACAAAAACGATATTACTCCCCCGCAGGCGGGGGAGTAACGATATCCGCGAGCAGGGGCTCGCGGACGTCAGATGAGGCCGACGGCGATTTCATCGGCCACGAGGCGGCCGGAGCGGGTGAGAATGAGGCGGCCGGTGGGGGAAATGGTGGCGAGCTGCTCGCGCTGGAGCATGGTAATGAAGGTACTATCCTGCGGGCGGAGCATGGCGGGTGGCAGTCCCTCATCGGTTCGGAGCAGGAGGCCCAGCAGCTCGGTGCGGCGGGTGGCAGGGTCGAGCTCCTCAGAGGTGCCGGGTGGCAGGGTACCTGCTTTCAGGGCGGCCGTGTAGGCGGCAGTATCGCCGGCGTTGCAGTAGCGGACGCCGCTCATGGTTCCCACAGCGCCGGGGCCTAGTCCGCAGTAGTCTTCGCCATGCCAGCAGGCAAGATTGTGGAGCGATTCGCAGCCGTGGCGGGCGTAGTTGGAGATTTCATAGTGCCGGTAGCCAGCAGCAGTGAGGAGGTCATCTGCCAGGTTGAACATGGCAACGTCTGTTTCTTCATCGCCGGCGGTAGCACCGTAGCGTTGGAAGAAAGCCGTGTCTTCCTCGTAGGTCAGGTTGTATGTGGAGATATGGTCTGGTTGCAGCGCCAGGGCAGCCTGGAGGCTGTGTTCCCACTGTGCCAGACTTTGCCCGGGCAGGGAGAACATGAGGTCGATGTTGATTTGCGGGATGCCCGCGTCCCGCAGGAGTTGCATGCTTCCTGCCACGTCTTCCGGGCTGTGTTCGCGCCCCAGCAGATGCAGCAAGCCTGCATCAAAACTTTGAACGCCGAGTGATACACGGTTGATACCCAGTTGCTGCCACTGCCGGACTTTTGCAGCGGTAAAGGTGGCGGGGTTGCTCTCGAAACTCCATTCCTGCACATGGCTGAGGTCGAGCCACTGCCCCAGGCCGGTGATAAGGAGTTCCAGGTGGGTGGGGGAGAGCATGCTGGGGGTTCCGCCGCCAAAATAAATGGTGTTCGGGCTGCTTCCTTCAGGCAGCCGGAGCCGGGCTTCCTTAATAACGCCTTGCACGTAGCCGCGAATGTCACTGCTGCCCGGTGTGTGCTTGAAAAAGGCACAGTAGGGGCAGATGCGGTGGCAGAAGGGAACGTGGATGTAGAGGTGCATGCGGTAGGGGAATGAAAGAGGACCGGGGATTGCCCGGTCCTCTTGTTGCGTGCATTAAAATGAATGCGGTTGCAGCAGGCTTTTACAGCTCAGCAGCGGCCGGGGTGTCAAGGAAGTACTTGGCATCGGCGTGCTTCTGGAGGTAGGAGGCTGCAACATCAATGGTGACAGGACCGTTGATGGCCTTGTTCACGATGGAGGCCTTCTTCTCACCCCAAGCCATGAGACGTACCTTCTTGGCGCCCATAATGGTGGCAACACCCATGGTGATGGCGGTGCTGGGAACGTTCTCAAAACCACCGAAAGCGGGAGCAGCATCGGTCTTGGTCAGGTCATCGAGGTGCACCTGGCGGGTGATGGTGGTGTCATCAGAGCCGGGTTCGTTGAAGCCGATGTGGCCGGTGCGGCCAATACCGAGAATCTGGAGGTCGAGACCGCCGCAATCCTTGATTTTCTGCTCGTAGGCAGCGCAGTGGGCAGGAATTTCCTCAGGAGCGAGGGTGCCGCAGGGCAGGTTGATGTTTTCGGCGGGGATGTCGATGTGGTTGAAGAGGTTGGTATGCATGAAGTACCAGTATGACTCCACGTGGTCGTGGGGCAGGCCGGTGTATTCGTCCAGGTTGAAGGTGGTCACGTTCTTGAAGGAGAGACCTTCCTCCTTGTGGAGACGGATGAGCTCAGCATAGAAGGGCAGCGGGGTGGCACCAGTGGCCAGACCCAGGACTACGCCCTTGCCTTCGGCAGCGCGGCTGCGGATGAGTTCTGCGACTTCAGCGGCAAGCGTCTTGGCTGCGGCTTCCTTGGTTTCGAAAACTTCGTATGTCATAGCGCGCTTATTTTATAGCCGCCGGGTTGCAAATTCAACCCTAAAATGTGTTGGGAAGGCAAAAATTGCACTAATGGTTCTCATAGCGGATGCGTATTTCAATGCCATTGGGGCCTGCGCCTCCGTTTTTACGGAGTTCTGAGGAAATAATTTCCCAATCTGCGAGGTTAAGCACGGAGATGCAACCATGGGAGCCGGTGTGACGCACGGTGCTTTCCTCTGTTTCGCCAGGTACGGCTACTGTGGCCAGGTGGAGCATGATGTCAGTTCGGCTTTCGCTGAACTGTGGAATGGCCTGGCGCCCCAGGCATGAAATGAAGAAACCGTGGATGCTATGCCCCATGAGGTCAGTGTAGAGCCTGGCAGTAGAGCCTTCAGGCACAATGGGTGCGGTGGAGTCTCCTTCTCCGTGGAAATTGCGCGCCCTCCCGCCAGCCTGCACGTTGAAGATGAGTGGGGGGATGTTGTCCGGGTAGTGCAGGGTGAGGATTCCCCGGTGCACGGGACCGTGGTAGCCGCTTACGCCATCCTGCGAGGCGGGGTTGCGTTCATACTCTTCTTTCCAGAGTGTGTTCTTGTGGGTGTGGCGGCGGAGTTTGCGGCTCCACAGGTAGCCATAGGGATAGTTGAGCAGGCTCCGGCGCTTGAGTGCGCGGTCGCGGAAGCGGCGCCAGCTGACTTTGTTTGCGGCTAGTTCATCCAGTTTCCTTGCATTGGCGATGTCTTGCTCCTCCAGTTCCTTTTCAGTGGCGCCGGTGTGGGTGAATACAACGTCAATGAAGCTGACCTTGACCTTGGAGCGTTCTGTTGTTCCCCAGTGGGCAGGGTGGGCTCCGGCTGCTATCAGGATTTCAGCTAACTGTGGATTGCTGAGCGGAACCAGCATGAGCGGGGTTCTGCCCTTTGCGTCAGTTGCGGTTGCATCAGCGCCGAGGCAGAGAAGCTGCATGGCGGTATCTGTGGCATTTTCTGGTAGAAGCACGGCTTCGTGCAAGCTTATACCGGGGTCCCGGGGGATGCAGCAGCGCATGAGCCTGATGGAGAGGGCTGTATCTGTGCAGAAATCATGGGCGCATTTCCCTTTGGGGGTCATGATGAGCGGGTCTGCCCCATGGAGCAGGAGCCGGGTTATGAGGCCGGAGTGGTTGATGGCGGCGGCCAGCATGAGGGGAGTCTGGCCGTATTTGTCCTGCTTGTTGATATGCCCGCCCTTTGCCATGTCGAGCAAGCGCAGGGAAAGTATGTAGCGGATGCGCTGAATCCGCTTGCTCCCACTGGAATCGGCCTGCAGCAGTTGCGCTTCTTGTTGCCAGTCAACGGGGTGCGGCGCCCCCTCTGCCATGTTGGATACCAACAGGCATAAGACCAGGAGGAGAATGAAGCACTTGTGTACTAACATGTTAGATTGCCTGACTGAATTTACACAAGGCTCACGCGCGTGTAAAGTCAAAAAGAGGGGGATGAAACTTTTTTCTAAAAAAAGGCTTGCAATGACGAGATTGCTGTGATATGCTGCCGCCGCACACAGCATCCGCCGCTGTAGCTCAGGGGTAGAGCAACGCATTCGTAATGCGTGGGTCGTCAGTTCAAATCTGACCAGCGGCTTCTCCCCTAAGAGAAACACAGGGTGCAGGGTGCTCACAGACAAAGTGCCTCCGTAGCTCAGTTGGTAGAGCAGTTGACTCTTAATCAATTTGTCCGCGGTTCGAGTCCGCGCGGGGGTACCAGTCTGTGAGCAGCCGGGTGAGCAAATGCCTCCGTAGCTCAGTTGGTAGAGCAGTTGACTCTTAATCAATTTGTCCGCGGTTCGAGTCCGCGCGGGGGTACTCAGTTATGTATGAGAGGTGAGGGGTGACCTGGTAGACAGGTCGCCCTTTTGTTTTGCCTGGGGATAGTTGCACACAGGCAGGGGGTAGCAATTCTGTTATCAGGGCAGAATCGGAACTTGCCACGGGTAAGAGAAAAGAGTAGAATGCAGCAAGTTGCCATGCGCCATTATATAATCAGACGCCTGATGCTGATGCCTGTTACATTGATAGGCATCACGTTTCTTGTGTTTTTTCTGACCCGGCTGGTGCCGGGGGGGCCTGTGGAACGCATGCTCCAGGAACAGGCGATTGGCGCCTTGACCGGGGAGAAGACCGTGGGGCAAAGTGGTTCCCGGCTGGGAAATGAAGATATGGAGCGCCTGGAGGAGTTGTTCAATTTGCAGGAACCTATCTGGAAGGCTTATTTGCAGTGGCTTGGCGTGCTGCCCCGTAACGTGGAGCTGGTAAAGGCAGAGTTTAATGATAAGGGCGTTGCTGCCATTACGATTGCGTCAACAAGTGGGCATGCGGAAGTGCTGGAGGTTACGAGAGAGGGGGATGCTCCCGAATACCAGGCTCCGGAATGGATGAAGGATGAGGGCTGGGAAGTGCGGCTGGAGTCTCCGGCTGACCGGGCAGCACGGTTGGCCCGACGCCAGAAGATAACCGACCCGGAGAAGATAGAGGCTCTTTCCAAGAGCCCTGCGTGCCGCCGTTGGCGTGCCGTGGCGGGGCGCCGCTCCTTCCAGGGGGTCTTGCAGGGGCATCTGGGGCTTTCCTACAAATATAACGAACCGGTCACGCGTATGATGATGAACCGTTTGCCGGTATCGCTCTATTTTGGTTTGCTCGGAGCCGTGGTGACCTACGTGGTAAGCATACCGCTTGGGGTGTTCAAGGCCTTGTGGCACAGGAGCTGGATGGATAGCGTGACCAGCGTATTGATATTTGTGGGGTATGCGGTGCCGGGCTTTGCCCTGGGAGCGGTGATGCTGGTGTATCTTGGTGCGCGTCTGGAGTGGTTCCCCTTGTACGGTCTGGTGAGTCCGGGGTTTGAGTGGATGCCTTTCAAGGATCAGCTCTATGATTTGGCGATGCACACGGTGTTGCCTTTGAGTTGTTATGTGGTGTCGACCTTTGCGGTCACGACGATGATGATGAAGAATAACCTGATGGAAAACCTGGCGGCAGATTATGTGCGGACGGCGGTTTCCAAGGGGGTGCCGTTTAAGCAAGCTGTGTGGCGGCATGCATTCCGCAATTCCGTCATTCCCATTGTCTCGACCCTGGGGAGCGTGATTTGCACGGTAGTGGGGGGCTCAATCCTCATTGAGCGGGTATTTGATATTCAGGGGTTCGGGATGCTGAGTTTTCAGGCTTTGCTGGATAAGGACTATTCGCTGATTATGGGAACCCTGCTACTCACTTCCATTTTGATTATTGTGGGGAACCTGCTTTCGGATATGCTGGTGGCTCTGGTGGATCCCCGTGTACGGTTTGATTAAATGACAAAGAATATTACAGCCTTGCTTCTGATTCTGGCTGCCCTGCTGGGTATGCTGGGGGAGCAGCATGGCTGGCTGCTGCCAACCATATCCTGGCCCTTTACGGTGAGTCGGGAGGTCCCGGTGCTGAGTTGTAGCGAAGAATTGGCTCCGTACCTTGCAGTGGAGGGAACGGTGCATTGGTTTGGCTGGTTCTGCATGATTCTTCAAATCCTGGCGGGGGCATATCTGCTGGTGCGCCGGGAATCGAGTCTGCGTCTGCCCCCCAAGTATGCCCGGCAGGTGGAGCGATTCAAGAAGATCAGGCGCGGGTACTGGTCGCTAATTGCCATTGGCGTGATTGTTCTCCTGGCCGCCTTGGATCAGTGTCTGGTGGGTAAGCGTGCCTTGTTTGTATCGTATGACGGGCACTGGTATAGCCCTGCATTGACCCGTGCTGTGCTGCCGGGATCCACCTTTGGCCTGACCGGGGCCGAAGCCAAGGCTGAGACTGATTACCGGGCGCTCAAGGAACGCCTTGGAGAACCGGATGTGCCGGGCTTTGTCATCATGCCCTTGGTGCCGTATGACCCGGTGATGGATGCGGCACCGTTCCCATCTGAGCCTCTGGTATGGAAGGATGGTGTGCTGTATGACGAGGATGGCGATACCCCGTACAACGGACTAGCCTGCCGTTTGTATGAGGACGGACAGCCTCATTTGCGCCAACGATACCGTCGCGGTCTGGCAGATGGCCATGTGCAGGGCTGGTTGAGGAACCGCCGGGAGGTATATTCTGCAACGTATCAGGCAGGCAAGTTACTGGAGGAGCATTACCGTGGCCCTGCCGATGTCCGCAAATTCCTTTCCCTTACCCCGGTCGGAAGTGAGTGCAAGCTCTATTACCACCCGGCGCCGCCCTTGACTGGGGGGCATCTGCTGGGAACGAACAGTC
Source organism: Akkermansia sp. (assembly GCA_045538105.1). Taxonomy (GTDB): domain Bacteria; phylum Verrucomicrobiota; class Verrucomicrobiia; order Verrucomicrobiales; family Akkermansiaceae; genus Akkermansia. The sequence continues at coordinate 58,339 of JAZSQS010000035.1, read as the reverse complement.
AGGGTGCGGATATGCTGGCTTATCTTTATGGCGGTCTGCAGGTGAACATCAAGGCGGCGCTACTGTACCTGCCGGTGATTTACTTTATTGGCCTGACTATGGGGATGCTCATGGGGTATTTCGGGGGCAGGTTTGATTTGGTGACGCAGCGTTTCATTGAAATCCTCTCACAGGTGCCATTCTTGTTTGTGGTTATGATTGTGTCGGATTTCGTGCCGCTGGAGTTACGCGGCTTATTCCTGATTCTGAGCTTATTAGCCATGTTTGGATGGATGCACATGACCTACCTGGTCCGCACGGCAACCATGAAGGAAAAAACGCGTGATTACGTGGCCGCCGCCAAGGTGATGGGAGCCGGGACCACGCATATCCTGCTGCGGCATATACTGCCGAATTTGCGTGGCATTGTGGTGACTCTGGTTCCGTTCAGCGTAGCGGCCGTCATCCTTTCACTGGCTTCGCTGGATTACCTGGGTTTCGGGTTGCCCGATACCTACGCCAGTTGGGGGCGCTTGTTGAATGACGGTTTGTCTAAGTTATCCTCCCCGTGGCTTGTTTCCAGTGCATTCGTGGCGCTGGTGGGAACACTGCTCATGGTCACATTCATTGGTGAAGCGGTGCGTGAGGCAACGGATCCGCGGCGCCATTCCTATTACGAGTAAGATATGAGTTTATTTCATGGCACATGGGTACGCCGCTTGCTGCTCAGCATGCTAACGCTGCTGGGGAGCCTCTTGCTGACCGGGTGTGATGATGATAGCGCTGCGCTGGGGTTGGAGTGGCGGCATCCGTCGGATTTGACCATGCCCCTGGGGTTTGCAGAGAGTGATGACGTACCGACCTATACGAAGCGCTGGCATATGCCGCCGGGATTTGCCGGATTCCCGGCCCGCTGGAATGAAAAGGTGCGGGAATATGTCATCCAGAACCTGGAGGAAGCCCGCAACACGTGCGCTTCAGCTATGGTGCAGTACCTGACATCTGCGCCGGGGGGCTCCAGGCAGCAGCGCGCAAAAACGCGTTTTCAGAATACCTGGCAGAATCTCATGAATCTCAGCCGCCGCATGGGGCAGGGGGATTACCTGGTGTTCCTTCGTGAAAACCAGATGCCTGAGGATTTGGTGTGGCAGGATGGTATGGACCAGCCTGAGCTGGGAAGCCCCAAGGCGGTCAAGGGCGGAACGTTGCGATTGGCCATTCACCGGTCATTTCCCAGTACATTCCGCGTGTTCGGACCGAACAGCAATAATGCTTTCCGGCGTTATCTGTATGATGATATTGATTTGCCCCTGATTCGGCTGCACCCTGGCACCGGTAAGCTGATTCCCGGTACGGCAGACCGCTGGGCGGTTTCCAGGGATGGGCGGACGGTGTACTTCCATATTGATGAGGCTGCACGGTTTTCTGATGGCTCGCGTCTGACGGCGCGGGATTTCATCACCTCCCTGTATGTGCGGACTTCCCCGTACAGTGTGGAGCCGTTCTACAATGACTATTACATGGGGAATTTCTCGCGCATTGCGGTGTACGGGAATCAGTATATTGCCGTGACGCTGGCGGCAGCTCGCCCCTACGCTCCGTTCTATGCTGCACTGCCTCCCAGCTGCACGGCATTTTATGCAGAGTTTGGTCCGGATTATCCGACCCGCTATTTGTGGAGAGTGGCTCCCACCACGGGTGGGTATACGGTGAATCCCTACGACGTCATCATGGGGCGCCAGGTCAGTCTCATCCGCGTCCCGGACTGGTGGGCAGCAGACCGCCGCTACACCAGGCATTCCTGCAATGTGGACCATATCGTGTACCGTTTCATATCGGAAAATACCAAGGTGCGTGAGTTGTTCCGCTTGGGGGAATTAGATGTGTACAATGCACGTGAGGCAGATATCTGGTATGAGGGACTGGAAATGGAGCCTTTGCACCGAGGGTGGATTCAGCGTGTGCATTTCAGCAACGTGTGGCCGCGTAACTGCTTTGGTTTTCATCTGAACTGCTCCTTGCCGCCTTTTAATGAAAAAATGATGAGGCGCGGCTTCCATCATGCATTGAATGTACAGCAAGTGCTGGATACGGTGTTCCGCGGTGACTACACTCGCCTGGGTTCCTATTTTTCCGGATTCGGGCAGTATACGGATGAAACAATCAAGGCACTGCCGTTTTCTCCCACCAAGGCGCGTGAATGCTTTGCTCGCGCTGGGTATACGGAGGAAGGCCCGGACGGCATTTTGTGCAAGCCGGACGGCACGCGCCTCCAGGTGGTGATGAGCAGCCGTATTGACCCGCTTTATACCAACTGCATGAACGTGCTGCGGGAGGAAGCTGCGCGTTGTGGCATGGATTTGCGCTTGGAGCAAACGGATGATACTGTGCTCTACACCCGGATTAAGGCCAAGCAATACCAGGCAGCCATTTTCTCCTGGGGCTTTTCTCCCCCCTTGCCCGACCCGGCTCCGTTCTTTGATTCTGCCTACGCCTTTCATGCAGACGGTACCCCCATGCCGGGTACCTCCAATATCACAGCAACGAATTCACCCTCGCTGGACCGGGCGATTCTGGCATGCAAGGCGGCTACGACCGAAGCAGAGGCCGTTGCCGCGCATCACCACGCCCAGCAGTTGATAGCTTCAACCCTGGCATGGGTGCCGGGGTGGACTACCTCCTACTGGCGCTTTGCCCAGTGGCGCTGGCTGCGCTGGCCGGATGAGCCGGAGTGCCGCTTCTGTCCGCCGCGTTATTATGACCCGCTGGATAGCCACTTGTATTGGATTGATGAACAAATGAAAGAGGAAACCCTGCGCGCCCGCCATTCCGGTAAATCGTTTCCGGAGGTGGATAGGGAGATTCCGCTACCACCTGAACCTGCTGTGACCCCATGAGTGCCTCTCATCTGCTGGAAGTTAAGAACCTGAGTGTTGCGTTTGAAACGGAGCGGGGCTTATCCCGCGCGGTGGATGATATCAGCTTTACGGTGCCGCGCGGCAAGTGCGTGGGAATTGTGGGGGAGAGTGGCTGTGGCAAGAGCGTGACGGCCATGAGCCTGGTTCGCTTGCTCCCCCAGCCATACGGCAAGATTGTTTCGGGGCAGATTCTGTATGACGGGCAGGATGTGGTCTCCATGTCGAAGCGCAAATTGCAGGAGCTGCGCGGTGGTCGGGTCGGTTTCATTTTCCAGGAACCAATGAGCGCACTCAACCCGGTACACACTATTGGTGACCAGATTGCCGAAACGCTCATGCTGCACCGGGATATGACAGCAGAGGCTGCCTGGGTGGAGTCTATCAACCTCCTCAACCGAGTGCGGATTCCCAGTGCGGAAATCTGTGCGAACCAATACCCCGGTTCCCTTTCAGGGGGCATGCGGCAGCGTGTGGTGATTGCCATGGCTCTGGCGTGCCGACCGGAGTTGATTATTGCGGATGAACCCACTACGGCACTGGACGTGACTGTGCAGCAGCAAATCCTGGCTCTGCTGCGCGAATTGCGAGAAGACTTGGGTGCTTCCTCCCTGCTGATTACTCATGACCTGGGGGTTATTGCACAGCATTGTGACCGCGTGCTGGTAATGTATGCCGGGCGCATTGTGGAAAGTGCCCCGGTAAAGGAGTTGTTTGCCAATCCCCAGCATGCGTACACCAAGGCTCTCCTGGCGGCTATGCCGCGCCGGGAGTATGCGCGTAAGACTCTCTTGCCTTCTATCCCCGGTCATGTGGCCTCTATCCGTGATTATGTGGACGGCTGCCGTTTCTGCCAGCGTATGGGGGTTCCGTTGGCGGAACTCAAGGAGCGCTTCCCCGTTGTTGAAATTGCCCCTGGTCACCGAGTGGAGGCTTGCCCCCGTTGCACAGGAATCAAGGGCTGATGCCGTAACTGAGCCCAAAAACGGCTTGACAATCAAGCTAGAAAGGGTAGAATCAACCCCGCCGCATTTCCTTGTGGGAGTGCTGCTTGTTTAGATTTTTCTTAACCTTTTTATTATGAACAGTTACCGTACCCATACGTGCGATGAGCTCCGCCCTGCTAACGTAGACCAGGTTGTGACGCTGGTCGGCTGGGTGGATACCGTGCGCGACCACGGTGGTGTGATTTTTATCGACCTCCGCGACCGAGCCGGCAAGACCCAGGTAGTTTTCCACCCGGAAATTGACGCTAATCTTGCTAATCAGGCTGAGGCTCTGCGCGTGGAGACTGTGATTCAGGTGACCGGTAAGGTGGTGCGCCGCCTCAAGACGGACGAGATTGACGCCACTAACCCTGACCTGGCTACCGGCGAAATCGAGGTAGAGGCCACCTCCCTGACGGTGCTGAATCCCGCTGCAGTGCTGCCGTTCCAGCTGGATCGCAACATTGCCAATGAAGATATCCGATTGAAGTACCGTTTCCTGGACTTGCGCCGTCCTGCAATGCAGCGCAACATGATTCTGCGCCACCGCATCACTAAGACTATGCGCGACTACCTGGATGAGCAGGGCTTCCTGGAGATTGAGACTCCCATCCTTTCCAAGAGCACCCCTGAGGGCGCTCGCGACTTCCTGGTTCCCAGCCGCTTGACTCCTGGTGCGTTCTACGCTCTCCCCCAGGCTCCGCAGCAGTACAAGCAGCTACTCATGGTGGCTGGCATGGAACGTTACTTCCAGGTGGCCCGCTGCTTCCGCGATGAAGACCTGCGCGCTGACCGCCAGCCTGAGTTCACTCAGATTGATATAGAGGCTTCCTTCATTACCCCTGAGGACATTTACGGCTGGATTGAGGCAATGCTCAAGCGCGTGTTCAAGGAATCCGTGGGTCGCGATATCGTGACTCCGTTCCCCCGCATGACCTGGCATGAGGCTATGGACCAGTACGGTTCCGACAAGCCTGAACGCCGCTTTGAGATGAAGATTACCGATTGCTCCGATATTTTCGCCAGCAGTGATTTCCGCGTCTTCTCCAGCGCAATTGCCTGCGGTGGTGTGGTGAAGGCCATCAACGCCAAGGGCTTCAACCCCTCCGTGGGGCAGGTGGATTCCCTGACGCAGACCGCCATTGAGGCTGGTGCCAAGGGTTTGGCCTACATCAAGGTGCGCGACGTGAACGACCGCGACGGCTGGAAGAGCCCCATCACCAAGCGCCTGACGGATGCTGAGATTGAGGCTCTGAAGGAGCGCCTCAACATTGAGAGTGGTGACTGCGTGTTCTTCGCCGCCGGTGCCTGGGAGCAGAGCTGCACCATCCTGGGCCGCGTGCGTCTGGCCTGTGCTGACTTCATGGAGATTCTCAAGGACAACGATGAGGTTGACCTGTTCTGGGTGAACCGCTTCCCGCTCTTTGGCTGGGATGAGGAGGAACAGCGCTTCTGCGCCATCCACCATCCCTTCACCCGCCCCGTGCCGGAGGATGTCGAGAAGGTGCTTAAGGGCGAGATATCAACAGATATTTGCGCTGAGGCATATGATGTTATCTTCAACGGTAACGAGCTTGGCGGCGGTTCCATCCGTATCCATGAAAAGGATCTTCAGGATGCTACCTTCCGTGCCCTTGGTCTGGATGATGCCACTATTCAGGAACAGTTCGGCCACCTGCTGGCCGCCTTCTCCTTCGGTGCTCCTCCTCACGGTGGCCTGGCTCTGGGGCTTGACCGTGTGGTAATGCTCATTGGTAAGTGCGATTCGATTCGAGAGGTGATTGCCTTCCCGAAGAACAACCGCGGGGCTGACCTGATGAGCGAGTCACCTGCTCCTGCTGAGCCCAACCAGCTGCGCGATGTGCATATCCAGGTGAAACTGCCGGAGAAACTGCGCCAGAAGCTGGAGGCAGAAAAGGCTGCTGCAGAGCAGCAGGCCTGATGCCACTGGGTTGCCTGTTTTTCCACGCCTGCAGGAATAAATGCCTGCGGGCGTGCTTTTTTCTGGAAAAATGCGCTTTATTGAGATAAATTGACACGTAACAAACGCCTGAAGTATGAAGGAGATGAATCCCCCACCATCCACAGATTCTGCGGACTCCCGCATTGATTGGTCATCCTGGCTGGCTGAGAACGGCTCCCAGTTGTTATTATATGCCCGCCAGCAGTGCCGCAGTGAGGCAGATGCAGAAGATGTGCTGCAGGAAGCACTGGTTCAGTTGGTGCATGCGGTGGAGGGTGGTTCATTTTCCGGAACCAGAGACCAGTGGCGCTCCTATGCCTACACGGCCATACGCCACTTGGCCATGGATCGCGGCCGCCGCGAACAAGTGCGCCGCAACTACGCTACTGCCCAGCAGGAAACACTGAGTGAGGGAGTTGCGGAAACACCATGGCTGAGCAGTGCCGCAGATGATGAATATCTGCGGGAGCGCTTGGAATCCATGCTCCGGGAACTTCCGCCAGAACACGCTGAGGTGGTAGTGCTCCATATCTGGGGCGATCATACATTCCAGCAGATTGCGGATATGACCGGGAATAAACTATCGACCATTACCTCCCGTTATCGCTATGCGTTGCAGGCTTTGCGGAAGGCCATCGAAACTAACCCTATAGAGCTCTGAAAATGAATACAACAGAAAAGTTTGACACAGCAAGCACCGTTCCTGCCGCACTGCCTAAAGCGCTGCAGAACCGCTTGTTGAACGCCATGCTCCAGGCTGCTGATGAGGAGCGTGAGTACCGTGAGGTGGAGCAGGTATTGCGCCGTTTTTCTCCTGCGCCCCTGCCATCTCTCCTGACTGGTCAGTTGGGTGTGAAGATGTATGTTGCCCAGCAGCAGGCCAGGCGCGGCGGGATGCGGTCTCATTATGGCTGGAAAGGTGTGTTTGCCGCTGCGGCTGCTCTGGTCTTTTGCGCTACAGCCGTGACGATGCTTCTGCCCCGTAATGCCGTGGCAGATGGGGATAAGCAGGGGTTAATGAGCAGAAACGTCATCGATTCCCGAAGTTCCGGTAAGGTGGAATGGCGGCAGGGTGAAGCCCCGGTGCGCCATTACCAGGTCATTTATGAAGATTCTTTTGTGCTGGATGCGGAAGATACGACGACCGTCATCCGCGTGCCGAATAGTACACAGGTAGAAGTGGAGGAGGAGTATTTGTGAAACTGCATGGGATTATTGGTTTGCTGACTGCCGTGCTGCCCCTTGCGAGTGCAGCCGAAAAACCGCGCGCCATGTTCGGAGTGGTGGCAGATGATGCACTTGAACCAGGTGCCGGTATGCTGGTGCTTGCTGTGCATCCTGCCAGCCCAGCCCGGCAAGCCGGAGTTCAGGAAGGAGATATTCTCTTGAGTTTGAATGGACAAGCCGTACGGACGCGCCGGGAAATGCGGCAAATCATCATGGGGATGAATCCGGGTGATGTGCTTCAGGTGGAATTGCTGCAAGGAAAGGAGCGCAAGAGTCTGCAAATAGTCCTGGGTGCAAGGCCTCCGCGGAGGCATATTGCCAAGACTGACCCGCACGAGGCCGTAGGGGGCGACCGCCAGGTACGACCATTGCGGGTAGCTCCGGAAATCCGCAGGGCGATGCGTGAGCACCGCGCTGCGGTGGTGTCTCAACTGGCAGCCTTGCCGGATGGTTTTGTACCAGCCCAGGTCACAGAGCATTTGCAGGCAATCCGCCACCTTGCGCGTGATGCAAACCGCAATGGGCGAGGGTGGATGCTGGGTGAGGCTGGTGAGGTCACGTTGCAGTTTAAGGATGGAAAGGGTATCCTGGTGCTGCATGGTGCAAACAAGCTGCTCACCCTCACCGTGTATGGTGCCGATGGCAATGCGATTCAGACCTTGCCTTTGAATACTCCCGCAGATTTCACGGCAGTGCCTGCCGAACTCAGGGTGAGACTGAGGGCGCTCCGCTGAGTAGTTGGCGGATGAGCTGCTGAACAACCTGCCCGCTCTCATGCAGGGAACGTGGGCAGATGCGGTTCATATTGTCGCGTGGAGTGTGCCACCAGTTGCTGCCGGAAAAAACAGCGATGAGATTGAGACTGTCTACCCCTGCCTCCAGGTAGGGCAGGTGGTCATCCATGTAGCTGCCTGGCCAGACGGTCCATTTCTCTTCACTCAGTCCCAGACTGCGAATGGCTGCGGTATACTGCTCGTACATGGCATCTGACGTATCCAGCGAGGGTATGGCAATGGTCTTGTTCCTGCCGCCTACCATGTCGAGGTTGATTTGCCAGCGCGGCTGGGTTTTGCCTCGGCGTGCCACATCATGCCTGGAGCCATACAGACCATCTGTTTCGCTCATGCGGGGGGCAAAGGATTCCTCTCCGTCCAGGAAGATGAGTTCCACCCGTTCATCGCTCAGGGTGCGCGCCAGTTCCAGCAGCACTGCAGCACCACTGGCTCCATCATCTGCGCTTTGAAAATCGGGGGAGATGTTGACCTTTGTGTCAATGTGGCAGCTGAGCAGCAGGGGGGCTGGTGTTGTGGAGCGGAAGGCTCTGAGATTGCACATGCGAACTCCGTTCGGCACCACAAAATAGTCCCTGGCGGTTTTCCAGCCTGCGGCATGCAGGTGCTTTTCCAGGAGCTGGAGCTGTTTTTCATAGGCCTCTGAGCCACTGTAGCGAGGCCCCAGGGCGCAGATGGCTGCACAGTGTGTGTATGCGTTGTGTCCGCTGAACTCCGGGGTGCTCACCAGCTCTGCGTGGCTCTGCTGTGGAGCTGGGACTGGCGCAGGAGCTGCGGGCTTTTCGTCGCAGCTGCCCAGCAGGAAGATGAGCGGAAGGAAACGGCGCATTACAAGGATTCGGAGATTCCGAAAATCTGGAGGATTCGCACCAGATCCTCGCGCCCTGCATAGGGGATTTCAATGACACCGTTGTTCTTTCCTTTCATGGAGATATTGACGCGGGTGCCAAAATCGTGAGAAAGCTGGGAGCAGACTCTGGCATATGCCGGGGGCAGGGTGGGTTCCTCCTTCACCGGAGCCACGACAGGGTTGAGCATGGTGCGAACCAATTGTTCGGTCTGGCGCACTGTGAGTGTGCCTCTGGCTACCCGGTGGGCAGCAAGGGTCTGTTTGTCTGCATCTTTGAGCTGCAGGAGTACCTTGGCATGACCTACGGTAATTTGCTGCTGGTTGAGCAAATCGCGCACTTCTGGCTCCAGCTCCAGCAGACGCACCATGTTGGCAATGACCGCGCGGGATTTGCCAACGTGCTGGGCTATCGTTTCCTGCTTCATGCCGAACCTCTCCTGGAGCAGACGGTACTGCTCCGCTTCTTCCAGCGGGGTGAGATCAGCGCGCTGCAGGTTTTCGATGAGGGCGAGTTCAGCAACTTCCTGGTCTGTGGCTTCATGCACAACCACCTTGACTGTGCTCTGCCCCAGACTGGTGATGGCCCGCAGTCGGCGTTCACCTGCAATGAGTTCAAAAGTCCCGTTTATCTTGCGGACAACAAGGGGCTGGATGAGCCCACGCTCGCGGATAGAGGCTGCAAGTTCCTCAATCTGCTGTTCATCAAAATGGCGGCGCGGCTGGAAGGGAGAGGCCTTGATATCTGATACCTTGGCGAGGATGACGCGGTCTGTATCAGCCACTGTATTGACAGGTGAGCTATTGCTGGAGCTGCTGCCTTCCTGTTTTTTCATGATGAGGGCTCCCAGCCCTTTTCCTAATGCTTGCCTGGCCATAATGTGTGTGCGCGATTCTAGCTTATTCTAACCCTAAAATCAATCTTATTATTGGAATTGCTGACGTTGAAAATCATAAATGTGAGTCATGTCATCTAAGCTCGCATTATGAGTCAATAAGGAGACGGGCAGACCTCGGGGAGGTCTGCCCGTCTGGCGGAAAATCAATGAGGGCTCGTAATCAGCGGCGGCGGCGTCCCTTGGTGGCTTCCTTGGCCTTCGGCGCCATGTTGATCTGGAATGCCTTTTCGGGGGAGTTGGCCCATGAGGTGCAGCTCATGATACCGGTGAGCTTACCATCCTTGGTGAGCTTGAGTGAGAGCATGCCATCCTTGGCATCGTACACTTCGGCAGTGGGCTGGTCAGGGTCGTACTGACCATCGTAGATGGTGATGTCAACCTGCGTAGTGCCATCTTCCTTCGGGGTCAGATCGCAGCGGCCTGCGATATCAAGACTGGCTTCCGGTAACTTGGTATCGAAAATGGTACCAACGAATTGCACAGAGTTCTCAAACTGTTTGGCCTGTTCGATATGCAGGGAAATCTCACCAAACCGCTTGTCGCGCGTCCATTCACCCGCAAACAGATTGTCGTCTGAAAGGGCGTTGACGAAGCCCTTGATGTTTTCCTGGCGGGCAGCTTCCTGAGCGGCTGCCTGTTCAGTCATGCGACGGGCTTCCTCCTCTGCGCGGGCCTGGTGCTCAGTGAGGGTTGCGCGGGCAGCTTCCTCTCGACTCTTGATGTAGGGTTCGGCCAGTTGGTTGAAGGCAGCTACCTTCTCGCGGATGAGAGCCTTGCGGCTTTCTTCAAACTCAGGAGTCAGGACGGGGGCCTCCTGGGGGAGCGCGCTCTGGGCGGTGTACTCATTGAGAGCCAGGATTGCGGCGTTATCCACAACGATGTTGCTGAACTGCCAGGCTCCATCCTTGTAAATAGCCGTGAACGTGGCGGAGGCTTCCACCTCATCACCTGCATTCATGACCTTGCGGTAGACAGAGGAATCTGCCAATTCCTTCAGTTCATTGAGTGGAGTTTGCAGGTTTTCCGGCAAGGGTTTTGCGGAGCGGTCAGCATCAGTGATAAGATCCGTGGTGGCGCCCACCTGGAACAGGTAGACGGATTCAGGCTTCATCGAGGCATTGGCAGCTTCGTTTACGGCTTCGCGCTCCTTGTTGAAGGCTGCGGGGGCTGTTTCCTTGGCGTATAAATCCTCTTTAACCTTCATTTTGAGGCTGGCGCCCATGCTGATGCTCGAATCCGTATTTTTGGTGGGTTCGCTGCATGTGAGGGTGCCGGCATCTGCCAGTTCACATCCGCTGAGCTGTTCCAGCATCATGCGGGTAATTTCCTCATTGCCTGGTTCAGTTGGGATGACGGGAGCCGCAGGTTCCGGATTAGCCTGTTCGGTGGGTGACGGTGTTTCCCCGCCGGTAAACACCTGCTTGATTTCGTCAAAGCAGGAGGTCAGCATGGTGGCAGAGGCGGTCAGAACGGCGGTTTGGATAAGCAATCTCTTCATGGCGGGATGCGTGAATGAAACCTGTTTGGGTGTAATGTTGCCCTATTCTGCACTATTTGCCGGGTCTTGTCAAGCGGGTGGCGCGTTATGATTTGCTTGAATGGGGAAAAAGTGACTTCCTCCGGGTAGATGAGCCAAAAAAGATTGCCAGCGTGTAGCTTATCTGGTAGTATGGGTTGAGCCCATGAGTAATCCAGATGTTGATAGAGTATGGCCGATCCTCAAGCCGGTCATGAAGAAATATATGCTGCCACGCTGGCCCCTGCTATTGTTTGGAATCATGGCGGGCATGGTTTCGGCTGCTTCGGCAGGGTTTGGTCTGCCGTTCATGACGCAGTATGTTTTCCCGATTGTGTTCGGTACAATGGAGGCTCCGGCCTATCTCAACGAATGGGTAAATGCCCATTTTTCGAAAGAGAATGCCGAATTGGCAGTAATGTGGATTGCGGCTGCTGCGATACCTGTTGCATTGGGTATTAAAGGCTTGGCTAATTATGCGAACACCTATTTGCTTGTGAGGGCTGGCACGGCAGCACTCATGGATATGAGAATTGATGTCTTTGCCCGCTTGCAGTGGTTATCATTATCTTTCCACGACCGTCGCAGCCGGGGTAAGCTGCTTACTGCCGTAATCCAGTTCACTCAGATGGCGCAGCACGGCATGACGAACGTTTTATCAGAGTTGGTGATACAGCCCCTCACCCTGATTGCTGCAGCTTCCTACTTGGTATATGCCGCATGTACCAGTCGGGAAAGTGCCATGCTGCTGGTCAATCTGCTGATATCCGCGAGTATTGTGCCGATTGTTCGTTTAGTGGGTAAGCGCATGGCCAAGCAGATGAAGATGGCCATGAAGGGGATGAATGAAGTTACGACCATTGTGGAGGAAACTTTTTCTGCCCAGCGTGAGGTGCGTGCCTTCAATTTGGAGGAGCACCGGGAAAATTTGCTGCTGGGCAACATCCGCAAGATGAACTCGTACATCATCCGCATGGGTGCGTGGGCTCAGAGCGTGACCCCTGCGGTGGAGTTTGTATCTGCCTTGGCGTTGTCGTATTCCCTGTACCGTGGTTGCAGTGATGGGTTGACTCTGGAGCAGTTCTCTGCCATTGCCTTTGCTTTCTACTTCTGTTATGACCCCATCAAGCACCTGGGAAGCGTTGCAAACCAGTGCCAATCTCTGGCCGTGGGGATAGAGGGTATCAATGAAATCCTGCTGGCAGAAGATGAAACGCCAGAGCCGGAACACCCGGTTGCCATGAAGCATCCGGTGGACGGAGTAGTGGATTTTGAGAACGTTACGTTTGGGTATACAGCAGAGAAGGACGTGCTCAAGGATATCAACGTGCATGTACCTGCTGGTCAGGTGGTGGCACTGGTCGGACCGAGTGGCTCCGGCAAAACCACATTTATCAACCTCATCTGCCGTTTTTATGATGTCAATAAGGGAAGCGTCAAACTGGATGGTGTGGATGTGCGCGATATCAGCCGCAAGGACCGAGTCAGAAGCATAGGCCTGGTATCCCAGTTTGCGGCACTGTTCCGGGATTCCATATACGAGAATGTACGGGCAGGGCGTCCGGATGCGACTGCTGAGGAAGTGTATACCGCAGCGCGCCAGGCTCGTGTTGATGAATTTGCCGAAGCCACACCGGAAGGGTACAACCGGATGCTGGGCGAAGGCGGTGCAGGACTTTCCGGGGGGCAGCGCCAGCGTGTATCCATTGCCCGTGCCTTTTTGAAGAACGCGCCGGTTTTGATACTGGATGAGGCTACCTCTGCACTTGATATGAAGAGCGAGGCTGCCATCCAGGCTGAGTTGGAGGAATTGGCCAAGGGTCATACCACCTTTGTGATTGCCCACCGTTTCAGCACCATTCGCATGGCCCAGCGCATTCTGGTGTTTGAGGAAGGCCGGATTATCGGAGACGGAACGCATGCAGAATTGTACGAAAATTGCAGGTTGTATAAGCACCTGTATGACGAGCAGGTCAGCAGTGCCGAGGAGGAGACAGAGAAGAACGATACTGAAATATGAAAAACCTCATCTATTTCTGGAAGCGTTTCATGCTTCCGCATATATCCCTGTTCGGGATTGTGTTGTTAACCGGCTTGCTGGCCGCCGCCGCAAGTGGTGCGGGCGTTCCGTTCATGGTGAAGTATGTGTTCCCCGTGGTGTTCCGCGGTGAAACAAATACCACACCAGAATTAGTGACCCTCATGCCATTTCTGGGGTCTCTTTCGCAAGATACGCTGCTGATGCTGGCATGTGCCTTTATGCCTGCTATTTTTGCCGTGCGAGCATTCTCCATGTGGCTGAATGCCGTCATGGTGAATGTGCTGGGTATTAAAATCCTCGAAACGCTGCGCATGCAAGTGTTCAGAAAGGTGCAGGAGCTTCCCCTGGCATTCATGGAAAGCCGCCAGAAGGGGGATGTCATCAGTCGCATCCTGTCTGATACAGGGAATGTGCAGGCAATCCTGACTTCTGTGTCTAATGACCTTGTGAAACAGCCAGTTACGGCATTGTGTGCCGTGGGTGCCTTTGTGTTCCTCCTGGTACAGTCAGGCCAGGGTGTGCTGTTCTTCGTGAATCTGGTGTTCATTGGGCTTGCTGCCTGGCCCATCTTTGAGTTTGGTAAGCGCATTTCAAAGAAATCCCAGTTGGCTCAGGAGGGGCTGGGGGAGTTGAACTCCTCTGTTCAGCAGAATCTGGAGAACCAGCGTGAGGTGCGGGCCTATGCCATGGAACACCGCGAAATTGCTGATTTTACTGCGACATCGGCGCGTTACCGCCGGAACCTCATCAAGATTGTAAAGTACCAGAAAGCCTTGGTGCCGGTGATGGAGATCGTGACGGCCATGGCACTTTCCTTCCTGCTGGTGCGGGGACGCCTTTGTGGTATGGATCTGACGGATTTCCTGGCGATTGCCGCTGCATTGTTCTTTACGTTTGATTCCATGAAGCGTGCGGGCAATGCCTGGAACCGGTTTAACCAGGCCCAGGGAGCCCTGCTGCGACTCACTGAAGTGCTGAATGAGCCAAACACGGTACCGGAACCGGAGAATCCCAAACAGTTTGCACGCCCTGTGAAAGGTGAAATCCGTTTCAACAAGGTGAGTTTTGGATACGACCCTGCCAAACCGGTGCTGAGGGATGTGGACTTGACGATACCTGCCGGCCAGATTGTGGGGCTTGTGGGGCCGAGTGGCTCAGGAAAAACCACCTTTGCTTCTTTGATTCCCCGTTTTTACGAGGTCTCAAAAGGCTCAGTAGAGGTGGATGGCCTCGATGTGCGGGATGTGCGCGTGCATGATCTGCGTGAGCAGCTTGCGCTGGTGGGGCAGCAGGCTCTCCTTTTTGCGGGGTCAATCCGGGAGAATATCCGCCTGGGGCGCATGAATGCCACGGATGAAGAAATTAAGGCAGCTGCAGATTCTGCCGCGGTCACGAAGTTCCTGGAATCCCAGCCCCAGGGTATTGATACGGAGTTGGGGCAGGGGGGCTCAGGTTTGTCTGGTGGTCAGCGTCAGCGCGTGGCGATTGCCCGTGCTTTTGTGAAGGATGCCCCTATCCTGATTCTGGATGAGGCCACGGCCTCGCTAGATGCAGAAAGTGAACGCGAGATTCAGGAAGAGCTGGATAAACTCGCTCAGGGGCGCACCACGCTCATTGTGGCGCACCGTTTCAGTACTATCCGCAATGCTGATCGCATCCTGGTCTTTGATTACGGTCGCATTGTGGGCGATGGTACGCATGAGGAACTTTATGCCTCCTGCCCGCTTTATAAGGAGCTGTACGATAGGCAGGGTATTGAATGAATGCCGGATTTAACTAACAAAAAGGCCTGAGGAAAACCTCAGGCCTTTTTGTTAGTTGGCAGCCCCTGCAATGAGTTGCAGAGCCTTGGCCGTGACCTTTTCGCGGAATTGGCGGCGGGTCATGCCCGGCAGAACCAGAGTTTCCGTATGTACCGGTCTGGCGGCACCCCGGCGGGCAATGGCCAGGCAAACCGTACCTACGGGAGGTTCTCCCTCAGGAACCGAGGGGCCGGCGTTCCCTGATACGGCCACGGCGATATCTGCTCCGCTTTGGCGCATGGCTGCTGTAGCCATGGCCGCTACAACAGGTTCGCTCACCACGGAGTGTTCCTCGATGAGAGAGGAAGGTACATTCAAAAGGCGTTCTTTGGCCTCATTGCAATAGGTAACCCAACCGTAGCGGAACGCGGCCGAGGCTCCCGGCACTTCGGTGAGGGCGGTGGCAATCATGCCGCCGGTGCAGCTTTCAGCTGTGGTGACCGTGAGCCCTGCGGCTTTCAGGTTCTCAACTGCGGCGAAGGCGAGTAAATCGATTTCGGGATTCATCATCTTAGGCTTCTTCGGGAACCAATATGGCTACTGTGGCAAAGGCGGCCATGCCTTCGCGTCGTCCCAGGGCTCCCAGTTTCTCATTCGTGGTGGCCTTGATTCCTACGCGGCGAGGCGCTACGCCTAAAATCGGGGCCAGTGTCTCCTTCATCTGCTGCACAAAAGGCATAATCTTTGGAGCCTCGGCAATGAGGGCGCAGTCCGCATTAACCACTCGGCCTCCCTGGGCTTGCAGCAACTCGACCGCCTTTTCCACAATGCGGAGCGAGCAGATATCCTTGCACCCCGCATCTCCTGGAGGGAACCAGTAGCCGATATCCGGCTCGCCAATAGCGCCCAGAATGGCATCTGCCAGTGCATGGCAGAGTACATCTGCATCGCTATGCCCGGCAAGTCCCTTAGTCGGGTGCACCTGTACACCGCCAAGCCACAGCGGGCGTTCCGTCTCAGAGAAGCGGTGAATATCGTATCCTAAACCTACGAGTGTTATCATGAGTGATGGATGGTGAGAGCTTAGTGAGCCTCCAGCCAGTTGGGCGCAGTGTTGGCCTCCACTTCCAGCGGTACGCCGTGTGGCAGGGGCAGGGCGGAGCGCATGGCTTCCGTAATCAGGGGGATGAGGTCGTGCTCATCCTGGTGCAAATCGATGAGGAGTTCATCGTGAATCTGCATGATGAGGCGGCTGCGGCGGCCTTGTAGTAACTGCGCTACGCGCACCATGGCAATCTTAATCATATCAGCCGCAGTACCCTGGATGGGCGTATTGATAGCAGTTCGTTCGGCGGCGGCGCGCAGGTTGAAGTTAGCACTGTTCAAGTCAGGCAGCTTGCGGCGGCGTCCGCAGAGAGTTTCGGCATAGCCGCGCTCGCGGGCTTCTGAAACAAGGCGGTCCATGCAGTCCTTCACGCCGGGGAATTGGGTGAAGTAGCTTTCAATGAGTCCGGCAGCTTCGCTGCGGGAACAATCCAGCCGTTGCGAGAGACCGAAGGCAGAGATACCGTAGATGATGCCGAAATTCACCGTCTTGGCCTTGCGGCGCATGTCGGCAGTGACTTCTTCATGTGGCACGCCGTAGATGCGGGCAGCGGTTTCTGCGTGAATATCGCGGCCTGAGGTGAAGGCGGCAATCATGCCAGGGTCGCCGGAGAGGGCGGCCATGAGGCGCAGCTCCACTTGCGAGTAGTCAGCGGAGAGAATGCTGTACTGAGCATCTCGTGCCACAAAGGCACGGCGAATGAGCTTGCCCGCCTCGGAGCGAATGGGAATGTTCTGTAAGTTTGGGTTCTGGGATGCGAGACGCCCAGTGGCAGTTACCATTTGCAGCAGGGTGGAGTGAATGCGGCCATCACGCGGCGAGATGAAGCGAGGCAGGGCGTCCAGGTAGGTGCCTTTCAGCTTGCTCATTTCTCGGTACTCCAGGATATCTGCCACCAGAGGGGAAACGGGTACCAGTTTGCGAAGGGTTTCCTCATCGGTTACATACTGGCCGGTGCGGGTTTTCTTGGGCTTGGCCAGCAGTTTCATATCATCGAAGAGCAGCTCTCCCAGCTGTTTGGGGGAGTTCAGGTTAATGGGGCGCCCCACCTGCTCATCAATCCGGGCTCGTATGGCATCAATCTGGGCACCAAGCTCTTCAGAGCTCTTTTGCAGCAGCTCTGGTTCCACGCGCATGCCTTCTTCCTCGATACCGGCTAGCACGGATACCAGGGGGAATTCGATAAGGCGCATGAGCTCATCCTGCCCGGCTTCCACCAGCTGTGGTTGCAGCACATGGTACAGGCGCAGCGTTACATCCGCATCTTCTGCGGCATATTCAGCCATGGTTTCCACCGGTACAGCAGCTGTGTTCATTTCCTTGCCCTTACCGGCAATATCTTCCAGGTGAATGGTTTTGTATTGCAACAGGCTTTCTGCCATTTCATCCATTCCGTGGCGCAGTTCCGGGTAGAGGGTGCTGTGTGCCAGCATGCAATCGAAAATCGGGCCGTTTACTGCCAGACCAGCCTGGTGCAGCACTTGGATGTCGAACTTGGCATTTAGACCAATTTTTTCAGCATTGCTGGCAAAAGCGGAGCGGAAGCAATCCAGCCAGCCTTCCTCTGCTGCCGGAATGTAATAGGCCTCATGCTCCGTCAAGGCCACGGAAAAGCCCAGCAGTTTATCCATGAGCGGGTCGAGACCGGTGGTTTCGGTATCGAAGGCCCATCGGGGGGCTTGTTCCATGCGGGTTGCCAGGGCGGTGCGGGTTTCTGGTGTATTCACCAGGTGGTACTGGTGCGGCGTAGTGTTGATATCTGTGAGCTGGGGCAGGGTAAAGAGGTCTAGTTGCTCCTCTTCATTCGGGGGGATTGCTGCGGCTGGGGCAGCGGCGGCAAAGAGTTCCCCCATGTCGGCATCGCTGGGGTGGGTGCCACAGAGCTTGCGGGATAATTCCTTGAATTCCAGTTTTTTGAGAATTTCTGCCAGTGCCTTGGTGTCGAATTCCTTGATTTTGCAATCATCCAATCTGAGTTCTACGGGCACGTCCCGTCGAATCGTGACCAGCTCATAGGAAAGCCGGGCGGCTTCCGCATTCTGCTCAATTTTTTCGCGCATTTTGCCTTTGATTTCAGCGCTGCGAGCCAGCATGTTCTCGATGCTGCCGAATTGGGTAATGAGCTTTTTGGCAGAGACCGCGCCTATTCCGGGAACTCCGGGAATGTTATCGGACGCATCTCCCATGAGCGCCAGAATATCAATAATTTGACGCGGATTTTCAATCCCCCATTCTTCCAGAAACTCATTCACCCCAACCGTTTCAAAATCGCTACCTTTTTTACCAGGGCGCCAGAAGGAACAGGTCGCGGAGAGTAGTTGCCCCAAATCTTTATCCTTGGAAACCATGTAGGCGTGCATATCTCCCGCTTCTTCGCTCATGCGTGTTATGGTGCCGATAAGGTCATCTGCCTCGTAACCAGGCATGCGGAGTGTTTTGATACGCATGGCGGCCAGGATATCCACAATCCAGGGGATGGAGTCGCGCAGTTCCTGGGGCATGGCCTGGCGGTTTGCCTTGTATTCCGGGAAGCGCTCGTGGCGGAAGGTGGGGCCACTTGGATCCAGACAGGCTACGATGTGGGTGGGCTGCTCTTTTTCAATGAGGTGCACCACGGTGTTGATAAACCCGAACATGGCTGAGGTATTCAACCCGCTTGAGTTACGCATGGGATTGTTGATAAAGGCATAGAAGGCGCGGTAGATGAGCGCCATGCCATCCAGAATGCAGATAGTAGCCATCAGGTTGATAGTGTACCACAAGGCCTATCCCTCCTTCAAGAGAAATGCAGGACAGTATATGCGGTAAAAGTAGGACGGTTGGTGAATGAAGGAAATGAGCGCGGCTTCCATCTCAAGGACGCTCGTTAGCCCGATGAGGAAGAGGAGCTGGAGGCGCGGCGGCGTGCCTTGCGATCCAGTTTCTTGTTTACTTTAGAGGCTGTGTTTCTGGCCATATCTTCCTGGTGAACCCGGAGCATGTTCTCGACCCACCTCAGGTTTTCCTGCGATTCTAAATCCTGGAAACGGTTCAGGATGCGGTATTGGCGCAATGTGAAGTCTCTGCTGGATTCGTAGAATTTCCTGAATACGGAGAGTCGCTTGTCTGCCATTTTTTCATGAATGGGCTTGAGTTCTTCCAGCGTGATATTTATTCCCTCAAACTTAGTCTGAATGCCGGCAACTTCCTCTTCCTCGGCGGAGTTGAATGACACCCCATGCACTTTATGATAGAGGACTCCGTATGTCTGCCTCATTTTTCGTGCATAATCCAGAGCCTTGCCCACACTCTTCTCGTCTTTCGCATGATCCAGAAGCCGACCGAGTTTCTGGAAATCCTTCAACTCTTTGTCGACCCACTTCTTGAGGATTTCTGTTTTCTTTTTTGCTTCCTTTTTGTCCAAGAGTACTTCAGCTTCTTCCTTGGCGCAGGAATAGGGGATGGCCGCCAGAGCCACGGAGACTCCGATAAATAGTGCGTTTATGCTTGGTTGCAGAAGCTTGTTCATGCTGTGTTGGTGGGGTTAACGGCCAAAATACTGGGCTCGCTTGCGGGTGAATTTGGATTTTTCTTCCGTGGCGCGTTCTTCTTGATGGACGCGGAGGATTGTTTCGATGGCGTCCATATAGGTTGAGTAGGCTGGCGCGCTGCGCTGGAAGGTGCCTTTGCAGGACATGAAGTTGACGTAAAGCGCTGCCCGTTCATCAGCAAAATGGCGGTGCGGGGCGTCCAGGTGTTCCTGGGTAATCGCTACGCCTGAAACATATTTGGTGTTTTCCTTGACTTTGAGCGGAGTGTGTTTCCGGATACCAGGGTAGAGGGGGGCGTAGGAGTCTATCATGTGTTCCATGAGGGCGATGGCCTCAATCTGCTTATCTTCCTTCCGGGAATCCGGCAGTAAGGTAAGCAATTTCCTTAAATCGGAAATTTCTTTTTCTACCCATATTCTGGCAGCCTCTTCCGGTGTTTTAATATCGGTATGAGTAGCTTTAAAATCAAGGACAAGGTGGGTCCGCAGGATGCAGCCAATGGGACGCACCAGTTGCAGATTGTCCCGGGAGCGTTTCACAAATTGGCGGCTGGCGCGTTGAAATTCCTCATAGAGCTCGGCTCTTTTTTTCCTCAATGCACCGTGGTGGGGTTCCAGTCCTTTCAGGGTAATGCGCGTGTCGTTCACCTTGATGCTTTCATAACCCTGCTCCTTCTTTTTGCTGTGGCGCAGGGAGGTGTATACTTTGCTGTATTCCGCCAGCAGTTTTTCAGTGCGTTTTTCTGCCTTTTCGCGCATGGCGGCGTTTTTTGCTTTTGAATAGAGCTGGATGAGCTCGGTGAGCTCCTTCAGTTCTTTTTCTGCCCATTCGCGGTGGGCTTTGCGGGAATCTGCGGGCTGGAGCTGTTCCTCAATGGTATGGGTGATTTTTTCCTTGATGGCGTCCCAGGGTGCGGCAGTGGCCGGCGCGACTGCCAGCATGGTGCTCACTGAGAAAAGGATGCAGGGAATTGAGAATCTGCGGCGGTGAGTCATGTCTGTAGTAAGAAAGGCGAACGGTGTTATCATATCATTTAGTCTTCGTTTTTCAATGCTTTTTTCTGGATTCAACACAGTCATTATCTGAGGGAAATGGTACATGAAGCTTGCATTGCGGCGTGTTCAGGTATACGATATCCGCATGCCTGTTTCTCCGGAAAAATTGCAGAAGCTCCAGCAGATGATGGAACGTCTGGGGGTGCATAAGAATGATTTGGAGGAGAAGTTTGTGCGCGGCAGCGGCAAGGGCGGGCAGAAGGTGAACAAGACGAATAACTGTGTGTATCTGACCCACGTTCCCAGTGGTATCGTTATACGCTGTCACTGCGAACGGGAGCGCGAAATCAACCGTTACCTGGCTCGCCGCACGCTCTGCGAGGAACTGGACCACCGCCTCAATGGTGCGCCCAGTCCGCGCCAATTGGAGCTCAAACGTGCCCGCAAACGCGGAGGTCAACCCCGCTCTTGCAGCATTACCCAGCGGAAGATGGAGGCGTGAGCCTAATATGCTGGGTCAGGAAATACAGGACTGCCTGGATGGTTCTGAATGAGGTTTCGGAGCATGCCCCCGGGAACCAGACCGAGGCAGACATTGGTGTTAACGGGAGTGTTCCGGGGAAGAATGCTTTTTTTTCTTCTTCTTTCTCTTTTCCTTTGTTGCTTCTGTGGGCTCGGTGATTTCTGCGGGTGCTGGCTGTTTGGCCTGGCGCTCGAAGCCTACATTCAGAACTTCCTGTGCCTTCTCTAGCGCTTTCTGGAAAACTACCATATCTTGCACAGGATGATTCTCGTTGCTGGCGCGCATGGGTAGTTTCAGCTGCAAGTCATCAACACGGAGATCTTTGACGCTTTCTACCTTCTCGAATATCCGGGATATGTTGTCCACATTCAGCATTTGCAGGTAGATATGCTTGAAGGGTTTATTCAGAAGGAAGTTGTAATAGATAGACATGGCGATGCCTGACAGCATGAAAAAGGTAAAGAAAGCTCCCGATACCCAGATGCAGACCTCGGTTATCTTCATCAGGAGCGTTTTTCGATTGGTCTTGAACTTGCGGCGGTTCCGCAAATCCTGAAGCGTCAGCTTTCCGTAGCGCCGGAAGGGGCGGATGAAGATGTTGTATAATATCCGACCAACCTCTACCAGCAGGAGCAGGAAAAAGATGATGCCGGAAAGCCAGATGCCGGCTGTGATGTAGGGTGATATATCGTGTTCCATGAGAAGCAAGGAGAGGAGCCCACAGCAGTCTAACATAAAGAGAGAATGATGAAAAGACTATTGTGTCAGAAAAGGCGTTTTTGCTTGTTTTTGAGTGTGTAGCAGAATGGTTTGGCTCTTGCCGGCTGTGCTGATTCAGGGGTGCCAGGTGGTGGGAACTGGTTATAGCAAAGAATGAGAAAAGCAGACCCCGGCAGAGCTTTGCCGGGGTCTGGGTTGAACAAATTGAAAAATTTACCTTGCAGGGTTCTTTCTTCTTAAACTCGCACCCATTACAAGGAATCTGTTTTATGTCCGTGAAGCGGTTTGAGACCGGGAGTAGGTTTTGGAGGATTGGGCTTGAGAACGGGCAGATTCGGAATTGGCCTGTTAGGACTCGGCTTGACAATGGGTTTGCCGGGGCGTGGCGGCTGGGGTTTTGCAATGGGTTTGCCGGGGCGTGGCGGCTGGGGTTTAGCAATGGGTTTGCCGGGGCGCTGGGGGGCCATGTGGGGCTTGCCGTGGTGGTGAGCATGAGGTTTGGCATGGCTATGAGCATTGTGGTGAACCTTAACGTGGTGGTGAACTTTATCATGGAGGTGACCATGATGATGCCCGTGGTGGCGGGGACCCTGAGCCAGCGCGAAGGATGCGGAGGCCAGGATGGCAATGGCGGTGAGTATCTTATTCATGTTTATTGTTGGTTAGAGTTGAGTTGATGGCCGCGTTGGTCGGGCCTTCTAATGACAAGGCGCGGCACAGTTCGGATTTTGTGTGCAGAAATGAAAAAATATTTCTGACAAGAAATCGCATTATAGTAGCAAATGGGCGATTTTCAATCATTTAATGTAGTAAAGACAAAAATGAAGTAAAACTTTCAGAAACGGAACAGACGCAAGCAGGAAATTGGAAGAAGGATTGCCAAGTGGGCGCGGGTATGCTAGAATGTCCGGCGATATGAAGTTCCTCATCACTGCCGGTCCCACGCGCGAGGCTTTGGACCCTGTGCGTTACCTCACGAACCGCTCATCCGGGCGCATGGGCTATGCCTTGGCCGGAGCAGCCCGTCACGAGGGGCACGAGGTCATCCTGATTTCCGGGCCTACCACGCTGGATGTGCCGGCCGGAGTGGATTTTATTCCGGTGGAGAGCGCTCAGCAGATGTATGATGCGGTGCGGGATATGGTGAAGTACGCAGATGCAGCCATCCTTTGTGCGGCCGTGGCCGATTACCGCCCCGTGGCGGTGCAGGAGCATAAGATTAAGAAGAGTGGTGACCGCCTGGTCATCGAGCTGGAGAAAACGTCCGATATCCTGGGTAGCATGCGTGATGTGTTCGGCTTTACTGGTACCCTGGTGGGTTTTGCTGCTGAAACGCAGAATGTGGAGGCATACGCCCAGGATAAATTGCAGCGCAAGAAGTGTGATATGATAGTGGCGAATGATGTTTCGCGCCACGACATCGGTTTTGATTCCAGGGAAAATGAGGTGGCTCTAGTCTATCCTGACCACGTGGAGTATCTGGAAAAGGACACCAAGGAGCAGATTGCCTTGCAGATTATCGAACACGCTACCCTGATTCGCCGCCCATGAAGGTGACTATGGAAATGCTGGGCTGGGGCTCGGATTATGCAGAGGCTCTGGCTGCTCTGGGGCATCCGGAGTGGTATCCCGCCCGCATCATCCGCGAGACTAAGATTAATTTCACCGTGATTGCCAAGGGCAAGGGAGACCATGAGGTGGTGCTCTCCGGCAAGGTGTGGCATGATGCCGTTTCTGATGCAGACCTGCCCACTGTGGGTGACTGGGTGGCGGTGGATCCGGGTCAAGGCAAGGATTTACCCGTTATCCGTGCCATGCTGCCGCGCCGCAACCGCTTCTCCCGCAAGGCGCCTGGCCGCAGCTGTGCAGAGCAGGTTATTGGCGCCAATGTGGATATGGTGGTGGTTATCACCGATGCCGAGAGTGATTACAACCCGCGCCGCATTGAACGTTATCTTACACTCATCCGCAAGTGCGGGGCAGAGCCGGTGGTGCTGGTGAATAAGGCCGATACCGCCCCGGAGGAGGATATGAAGCGGGCGGTAGAAGAAATCCGCTCGCTGGGTTGCAGCGAGGTCTACCCCATTGTGGCTCGCTGGCGCAAGGGCTATCCGCAGTATTTGCGCCGCGTTCCCAAGGGCCGTACCATCACTATTGTCGGCTCCTCCGGTGTGGGCAAGAGCACTTTTGTGAATAGCCTGCTAGGCGATGAATGGCTCGAAACCGGCCATGTGAATGAGGTGACTGGTAAGGGGCGCCATACGACCGTGGCGCGCGAGCTGGTCATTCTTGCGGGCGGCGGTGTGCTCATCGACAATCCCGGTATGCGGGAAATCCATATGTGGACGGATGCCGCCACTCTCCGCGCTCAGTTTGCTGATTTGAATGAGTTGGAAAGCCAGTGCCGCTTTGCGGACTGCTCCCACCGTAAGGACGCCGGCTGTGCCATTCGCGCCGCGTTGGAGAGCGGAGCCCTTACCCAGGAACGTTATGAGCATTTCCTGAATCTCGATGCTGAAATTGCTGAGCTCGAACGCCGCAACGAGAAGCGCCAGATGACTCTGGAGCGGGTAAATCGCCGTGAAAAGCGCCATGTCCTCCGCAACCGCGAAGACCGCGAGGATCACCGCCGGAATATGAATCCCCACCGCCGGCAATATTATTCGGATTGACGATTGATTATTGGGAAGAAAGGGTGTTCCGCACCGTTTCGCGTGCATCCTTGGCGGCAATGAGCCATTGGCGCACTCCCTCCTTATCCTGGGTTTCGAGGAGGTCGATGAGGTGGTGCAGGTCGTTTACGCAGTCGTGCAGGGCGGCGCGCACTGCCACATCGTTTTCCCAAAGGATGTCGGCCCACATGTTGGCGCCGCCGGAGCAGACGCGGGTGGTATCGCGGAAGCCACTGGCGGCAAGGCGCTGCAGGTCTTCCATGGGTTCCTGCCCCAGGGTGGCACCGCGGGCGCAGAGTGCGGCCAGAATGTGCGGACAATGGGAGATGCGCGCCACGGTTCGGTCATGATTCACCGGATCCATCACGTAGGTGCTGGTTCCCAGTGCTTCCCAGAAGGCGGCAAGTTGCTGCACCTTGGCCTCTGGAGCACCGTGTGGGTTGGTAAGGGCGACAGTGGCTCCTTTGATGAGGTCGGCGTAAGCATTTTCAATGCCTTGTGTCTCGGCTCCCGCCATGGGATGCGAGCCAATGAAGCAGCGCCCGCGGTTGGTGAGCATGCTGCCGGTGGTGCGGTGCACGTAGGCTTTTACCGAACCGATATCGGTGATGATGGCATCTTTTGAAACGGCAGAGAGAATGTAGCGCGAAAGTTCCTCAAACGCGCCAATGGGGGTGGCCAGGATGATGAGGTCTGCTCCCTTGGCTGCGGTGCGGGCGTCGGTATAGACGTGCTCGGTAATACCGCGCTCACGCACAAAATCGAGGGGCTGCTGGCGGCGGGCCCAGATACGCAGCTCACAGCCTGGAAGATGCTGGTGCACTGCCATGGCAATGGAGCCGCCTAGGAGACCGGGCCCCAGGATACAGACAGTCCTGAAGGGAGGTGTGCTCATTGATTACGGCACGTAGAAGTGGAAATTAGTACCACGTACCTTGAGTTCCTTGCCGCTGGGGTAGGGATTTCCGTTCTTATCAACCACCCGGATGGTCTTGCTGGGGTTGAGCGGATTGTACACGCGGGTTGGGTCTCCCGGCACGCGGGTTGCCACGGGAATGGGCCCGGTGTTGGTAATCTGGCTCATATCCACGGGCTTGGTTGCCGTTGTGGTGGGCATCGGAGCTAGTGCCGGTGCGGTGACAATGGGCTGGAGTGCCGGTGCTTTCTTGGCAACCGGTGCCGGGGTAGCTGCCGCAGGCTTGGGGGCGACAGCAGGTGTTACGGTGCTGCGAACCGGAGTGATGGGCTGGGTCAAATCTAGCGGGGCGGGGGTCGCTACTGGTGCAGTGGCTTGGGTGACTACGGGTTCCGGGATGGGGGCGTAGTTGATACCCGTGGGCTGGGTGGTCATCCATGTATCAGGATACTGGGTGCGGCCGGCTGTGCCTTGGTAGGGCATGTCGGGTACGCTGTGGGTGTAGTAGACGCACGAGCTGAGCAGACTGCTTGCAAGTGAGAGAAAGAGGAGATGGCGTGTGGGCTGATTCATGGGATGTGAACGATGATGTTCTTTAAGATAAGTTAAGTCTAAACGGAGGAAATGTCAACTTCAAAACACAGTCATCAGAGCATATGTACAGATAAAATCAGCATCATGGTCGGTGCTAGACCGCTTCAGGCTTGAAAAACGCATCCAGAGGGAGTAAAGTTAGGGCATGAGCACGCTTCATTGCCCGAGTCTGTACCAGTATACGCGCCGCCTCACCCGCGAGGTGATGGTGGGAAACGTGGGGATTGGTGGTAACAATCCCATCCGTATTCAGTCCATGCTGACCAGCGATACGCTGGATACAGCCGGGTGTGTGCGCGAATCGCTGGCGCTGGCCGAGGCTGGTTGTGAAATCATCCGCCTGACCGCGCAGACCAAGGTGTATGCCGCTAACCTGGAAAATATAGCCCGCGAGCTGCACGCTGCCGGGTGCAATGTGCCGTTGGTGGCAGATATTCATTTCAAGCCGGATGCTGCCATGGAGGCTGCCAAGTGGGTGGAGAAAATCCGCGTGAATCCCGGTAACTTTGTGGATAAGAAGAAGTTTGTGGAGCGAGACTACACAGACTATGAGTACGAAGAGGAAATTGAGAAAATCCGTAAGGCCTTTACGCCGCTGGTGCTGTTCTGCAAGGAACATGGTCGCGCCATGCGCCTGGGAGCTAATCATGGCTCGCTTTCCGACCGCATTCTGAACCGCTATGGCGATACGCCTGATGGCATGGTGGAAAGTGCGCTTGAGTTTGCCCGCATTGCCCGCGAGCTGGATTACCACCAGCTGGTGTTCTCCATGAAGTCTTCCAATGTGAAGGTGATGATTCAGGCCTACCGCCTGCTGGTGAAGCGCCTGGCCGAGGAGGGGCTCGACTGGAACTACCCCATCCACCTGGGTGTGACCGAGGCCGGCGAGGGCGAGGATGCCCGCATCAAGAGCGCCACCGGCGTGGGCTCCCTGCTGGCCGATGGTATTGGCGATACCCTGCGCGTCTCCCTGACCGAGGACCCGGTGTTTGAGATAGCCCCCGGTTTTGAACTGGCTGCTCCCTACCAGCCCGGTGCGGTGCTGCCCGCTGCTCCGCTGGCCGTGGAGGTGCCGGATGCCTTTAATCCCTTTGAATTCAACAAGCGCAAGGCCGAGGTTGTCACCCGCGGCGGTGTGAGCCTGGGCTGGAATGAGCCGGTGCGCGTGGTGCTGCCGGAAGCTGCCTGCAAGGCGCTTGACCCTGCGGTTATGAAGGATTTCATGCCGGAAATCTCGTATGAGGATTGCGCTCCGGTGGAGCTTGACCCGCGCGATGCCGCCGCCACTGCTGCCCTGGCCGAGGCTCCCGCAACGCTGGTCACGGTGAAGGATGGTATCGACATGCCGGTGGTGCAGGCCTTCCGTCTGCTGGCTGCCGTCATTCCGACCCGCCACAGCATTCTGCTCAAGGATACGCTCTGCAACGGGCTGGATTCCCTTTCTGCCCCCATGGCCGGCGGTGTGAATGCCGGTTCGCTGCTCTGCGACGGCATTGGCAACGCTGTGCTTGTGCGCCGCGAGACCGCCCCCGACAAGGCTGCCCGCCTGGGCTTCAATATCCTGCAGGCTGCTGGCGTGCGCCTGAGCAAGACTGAGTATGTTTCCTGCCCGTCCTGTGGCCGCACGCACTACAATATCCAGGAAGCTGCTGCCCGCATCCGCGAGGCCACCGGACACCTCAAAGGCGTGAAGATTGCCATCATGGGCTGCATCGTGAACGGTCCCGGCGAAATGAGCGATGCCGATTTCGGCTATGTAGGTGGCGCTCCGAACAAGATTAACCTCTATGTGGGGCACACCCCCGTGGTCATGAACATTCCGCAGGAGGAAGCTGTGCAGCACCTCGTGCAGCTTATCAAGGACCACGGCCGTTGGGTTGAGCCTTAAGTCCGAGCGAAGCGAGGATATCGTCTTGCCGCAGGCAAGATATCGTCCGGCGCAAGCCGGATATCGTCCAGCCTCCGCAGGAGGCTGGATATCGTTTCCTGTGAATCAATAGCAAATATTCTCCCAATCCTTGGGAAATAATACTCCCTTGCAAATCGGAAACGAAATCCAGCCCCGTTGGGGCTGGACGATATCCAATCCTGCGGATTGGACGATATCTGCCCCTGGCGGGGCAGACGATATCCTGACCTGCGGTCAGGACGTTGCGGCGAAAGCCGCTGCCACACCCTCGCCATAATCCTTATGGCAGCGGAAGCAGTGCTCCAGATGACGCTGGCGGATGAACTCCGGCACGTCGGCCATGGCGCGTGCGGTGTTCTCAAAGAGCGCCTGGCGCTGCGCTGCATTCATGAGCAGGAACAGGGCACGGGGCTGGGCGAAGTAGTCATCATCATCATTGGCATAGTCCCAGTGGCCGGAGTCTCCGCAGATATGCTGGGGAGGTTCGGTGAACTGGGGCTGTTCCTGCCATTCGTGGTAACTATTGGGCTCGTAGCTGAGGGTGCCACCCAGGTTGCCATCTGTACGCATCTGCCCATCGCGGTGGAAGCTGTGGAAGGGGCAGCGGGGGCGGTTTACCGGAATGAGGTGGTGGTTCACCCCCAGGCGGTAACGCTGTGCATCCCCATAGGCAAAGAGGCGGCCTTGCAGCATCTTATCCGGGGAGAAGCTGATACCCGGCACCACCTGCGCGGGGTTGAAGGCGGCTTGCTCCACTTCTGCAAAATAGTTTTGCGGATTGCGGTTGAGCACCATTTCACCCACCTCGATGAGCGGAAAATCCCCATGCGGCCACACCTTGGTCAAATCAAAGGGGTTGAAGGGGAAATCGGCGGCCTCTGCGTCGGTCATGACCTGGATGCAGAGCGTCCATTTCGGGAATCGCCCTTGCTCAATGGCTCGGTAGAGGTCGGAACCGGAGCTGTCACGGTCTGCGGCAATGAGTGCGGCAGCCTGGGCATCGGTCAGGTTGCGGATGCCCTGTTGGCAGCGCCAGTGGAACTTGCACCAGATGCGCTCGTTCCGGGCGTTGATGAGCGAGAAGGTGTGACTGCCGAATCCGTGCATATGCCGGAAACCATCCGGGATGCCGCGGTCGCTCATCACGATGGTGACCTGGTGGAAGGCTTCAGGCAGGGAGGTCCAGAAATCCCAGTTGGCAGAGGGGCTGTGCAGTCCGCTGGCGGGGTGGCGCTTGATGGCGTGGTTCAGGTCGGCAAATTTGCGCGGGTCCCGCAGGAAGAAGACGGGCGTGTTGTTGCCTACCAGGTCCCAGTTTCCCTGGTGGGTGTAGAACTTGACGGCAAAGCCGCGGATATCGCGCTCTGCATCTGCGGCTCCGCGCTCACCCGCCACCGTGGAGAAGCGCACAAAGACCTCTGTTTCCTTGCCAATGGAGGAGAACAAATCGGCACAGGTGTAGCGCGTGATATCATTTGTGACGCGGAATACGCCGAATGCTCCGAAGCCCTTGGCGTGCATGCGGCGCTCCGGAATGACTTCGCGGTTCAGGTGGCTGAGCTTTTCGAAGAGCCATGTGTCCTGCATGAGCATGGGACCACGAGGCCCCGCGGTGAGTGAGCGGTTGTTATCGGGTACCGGAATGCCGGCAGCCGTGGTGAGATTGTGGTTCATAGACTGGGATTTTATTCCCAGTTGATTTGTTATGCAATGAGTTAGGTGTAATTGTTAGTGTGTTCCTGGTACCAGTGGTATGTTATTTGTCCATCAGGTAGTGGCGTATGAACCCGATGGTGGAGAGGAACATAATCACGATAGGAGAGAAAAGGATGAACGCGCAAATCAATACAACGGCCATGGCCTTGAATAAGATGGAATCCATGGGAAGGTCTTCTACTTCCCAAGAAGAACTGGTTCCATTAGCCCGGATAACGGTTGTTCTTGTAACAGTTGTGGATTCGGGAATCGTCATCATGCCGACAATCAGTGTGGCTGAAGAGAATGTGGCGGCCTTGACCAGGAAGTTGGAAAGAGCCAGGAACCATGGCATGCCATTACATTTCATGTAATTCGGCATCATGTACGAAGCTGCGAAAACAGGCAGGAAAATCAGCCCTCCCAAGGAGAAGCTCAAGACGCAGAACAACACGCACAAGGCCGTAACTGCACCGAGTACCTTTTCTGATGATGCCATTTCGCGTTGCTGCGCGTGGTTCAACGCCTGGCCATATTCGTTCAGACATGCAATTTCATCAGGATTCAATTCGGGCAGGAACTTGAGCACTTTTAATTCTTTGTAGCCGGCAATAACCTCGTGGCGTGATGAAATTAACTTCTTCAGCACCGGTGTTTTTTCTCCTTCCGGCACTACTTCGAATTCTTTCCGAGCATCAAAGATGGCATGCAAATCATTAAATTCCTGTCGGGTGGCTTCACGTGTCCAGTTTTTTTGTTCGCCGGCAGGCAAATCTTCCCATTTTCGCCGAAATTCGATGAAGTACAGTACGCCCATGATGGGGAGGCTGATTGTCCATGCAATGGCGATAATCTGGAAGACAATGTGCCAGTATTTGGTTTCTTCCTTCCGCTGGGGGAAAGTATTTGAGCTTTCGCTGGCGGCACCGGAAGAAGTATCCTGACTCTCCTTCTCCTGCGGCAGGGCTGTTGCTGCCGTCTGGAGGGAAGTCGAGCCTTGTGATTCCTGGGCGTTTGCTGTACACAAACAGATGATACTTAATAAGGCTATGAGAAATGGAATAATGATTTTTTTCATGGTGTTTGCGGCTGGTTAGAATGATTTTGAGATGACACCAGGCAACCGGGGCAGTTCCGCACCCAGTGTCCTGGAGCAAATTCAACAAGTTCGGGGATGCTGTCCGTGAGGCAGAGGTTGGGGTTGCCAACGGTGTTGCGTGGACGGAAGGCGCAGCCGGTGACAGGTTTCCGCAGGGTAGGCGGCAGACCGGGGATAGTTTGGAGGCGGCTTCCCTTATCTGCTGCGCTGGGGATGGAGGCCATGAGGGCACGCGTGTAGGCGTGCTGCGGGTGGCGGATGAGTGCTTCTGCCGGTGCGCTTTCCACGATGCTGCCGGCATACATGACCTGGATGCGGTGGGCATATTGCCGCACGACGCCCAGGTCGTGGGTGATGAGGATGATGGCAGTGCCAAGTTCCTGCTGGCGAGCGCGGAGGAGGTCGAGTACCTGTTTTTGAACAGTGACATCTAGCGCGGTGGTGGGTTCATCAGCAATGAGGACTTGCGGGCGGGTGATGAGCGCCATGGCAATCATGACGCGCTGGCGCATACCGCCGGAGAATTCATGCGGGTAGGCCAGGGCTCGCGTTTCAGGGTCGGGTATGCCGGTGCGGGCGAGTTCCTCCACGGCGAGGCGGCGCGCTTCGCGCCAGCTGAGCCCTTGGTGCAGCACTAGGGGTTCTGCTACTTGGTCACCGATACTCATGCAGGGATTCAGGCAGGTCATGGGATCCTGGAAAATCATGGAGATGCGCTTGCCTCGCATGGCTGCATGGGCTTTCTCCGAGGCGTGCAGCAGGTCAACGCCATCGAACCATGCGCGGGAATGTTGGCCGATGCGCGCTGGCGGGCTGGGCAGCAGCCCCATGAGGGTGGAGCATGTGACTGATTTGCCGGAACCGGATTCGCCCACGATGCCGAGTGTTTCTCCCGCGTGCAGGTCAAAGGAGACGCCGTTGACGGCGTAGTTCACTCCGGCGCGGGAGTGGAACTCTACCGTGAGGTCACGAACCTGGAGCAGGGGTGTACTCATCGGGCCTGTTCGAAAAGTTCTTCCAATAAGTCCATGCCGCGGGCGGCGCGGTAGCGGGTGGGGCGTTCGCTGCGGCAGTTGAGCACGTCTTCTTGCCATTCGTGTGGAATTCCGCATTGGCCGTACACCGCCCCGAGCAGAGCTCCGGTGATGGCTCCATTCGTGTCCGGATCACCCAATTTATTCACAACACTGCATAGGGCAGAGGGGTAATCCGTGGCATGCAACAGCCAGTAATAGGCACATTGAAAAGCGATTTCCACCCAGCCCGCATGGGGGTGGTACACCGGTTCCTCTGTTTCAGCGGCTCGCAGACGGCTGAGCAGGGCCACGTCGTTCAGTTCCTCGGCGCGGTTACAGGCGGTGGTGTATATCTGCTGAGGACTGTAGCCCTGCAGAGCCAGGATGAGGGATTCCACGAATATGACGTTGGCATTGGTGCAGCGCGGGTGGATGTGGGTGATTTTTCCCTCTTTTACGGCGGCTGTCTGCCAGTCCCACTCTGGGTGCAGGGCTGCGTAAATAGCAATGGGTGCCACGCGCATGAGGGCTCCGTTGGCTTGAGAATCTGCATTGTAACGCCCGTTGAGCCCGGTTCGGGTGGTTATGCCCACGTCATCAGGGTCAGTGGAGAGCCAGTCGATGTATTGGGCGTGGGTGGCCATGGCATTGAAACCATTTTCGTTGAGTAGGCTGCGGAGTAGGGCAATGGCCATTTCTGAATCATCAGTGATTTCTCCAGCCTGGCGGGTATCGGTTGCTCCCCAGCCGCTTACCATGGTGGTAACGCCTCCGGGATAGTGGCTGCATACATCGCTGGGACTGTGGAACTCCAGCGGGGCTCCCAGGGCATCGCCGCACATTAATCCCATGAGGCAGCCCCTGGCGCGGTCTTCCAGTTCCTGGCGGGGCTCCGCGCTGCATTCGTACGCCGGTTCGTCTGCTTTCGGGGCTACCAGTGGGAAACGCTGGGAGAATGGATAGTCCTCCACCTTGATGAGTTCCACTCCGTACATGGCTGCAATGGCTGGTGCCTGGGAGGCGGCGTAGTCTTCGCCGTAGTATATTTTCTTCACGCCGTGCGCGCAGAGTGCCTGCATGCAGGAGGTGCACGGCATGGTGGTGCAGGCCACGATGCGGGCTTCACCGCGCTTGAAGAGGCTGCAAAGGTTGATTTCTGCGTGCAGCATGTATTTCTGCCGCTCATCGCGCGATGCCCAGAACCCGTCCGGTGCGACAAATCCCGGGAAGAGTCCGTTGTATGCCGTGCCGATGACTCGGTTGTCCTTATCCAGCGCAGCGGCGCCTACTTTGCGGTAGGGGTCTTCTGAGCGCAGGGCGGCCACATGTGCCAGGGCCATCACGTATTGAGGAATCGGCAAGCGGTTCATGCCTGTATCATAGCAGATTACCTTCTCATTGCAAGGTAGGAATGCGCGTGCAGGTGGTTGAGATGGGGAATTTTGAAGCATTCGGGGTTGCGGTGAGCAAAAAGGGTGTCAGAAAGTTAGTCTGGCCTTGCCAAGCCGGGGTGAATGGAGTAAAGTAGGCGCCATGAACATCCAGCTCTTCAAAGACCTCTGCGAGGCAACCGGGGCTCCCGGTTTTGAGTATGGCATCCGCGAGCTGGTCATCCAGGAGATGACCCCGCTGGCTGATGAAATCAAGGTTGACAATGTGGGCAACGTGGTGGCTCTGATTAAGGGTAAATGCTCTGAAAAGAGCATTATGTGCGCTGCTCATATGGATGAAATCGGCTTTATTGTACGCCATATTGATGATAACGGTTTCATCCGTATCCTGCCCTTGGGTGGATTTGACCCGAAGACTCTCACCGCCCAGCGTGTGGTGGTGCATGGTACTAAGGATCTGCCCGGTTGCATGGGGGTGAAGCCCATTCACGTGATGAGCCCGGAGGAGCGCACGAAGATGCCCCAGGTGACTGACTATGTGGTGGATTTGGGTATGAGCAAGGAGGAGGTGGAGAAGTATGTTTCCATTGGGGATTCCATCACCCGTATCGGTGACCTGGTGGAAATGGGTGACTGCCTGAATGTGAAGAGTATTGATAACCGAGGTGGTTGCTACATGCTGATTGAGGCGGTGCGCGCAATCAAGGCCAGCGGAGACCTGCCCGACTATGATTTGTATGCCGTGTTTACGGTGCAGGAGGAAGTGGGACTGCGTGGTGCCCATGCTGCCACACTCGCTATCAACCCGGATTTTGCCTTTGCCCTGGACGTGACCATTGCGTTTGATACCCCCGGTAGTGGCGCGCATGACAAGTGCACGGTGCTGGGCAAGGGTACGGCAGTGAAGGTGTATGATGGTACGCTCATTACGGACCCCCGCATGGTGAAGTTCATGACGGCTCTTTGCCAGGAGGGTGAGATTCCCTACCAGCTGGAGTTGCTTGCCGCAGGTGGTACGGATGCGGGAGCCATGCAGAAGTTTACTGCTGGTGGTTCCATTACTGGTGCCATTTCCATTCCTGTGCGTAACGTGCACCAGAGTATTGAAATGGCTCACAAGGTGGATATTGATGCCAGTGTGAATCTTTTGACGGCTTGCTTTACCTCTCTGACCCGCTGGGACTGGAGCTGGAAGCAGATGAACCGCACCCTCGCTCCCAAGGCAGAGGCTGCCGCGCCCAAGAAGAAGGGCTGCTGCCGCAAGAAGAAGTAATCACTCTTCTGCTCATTGTGAAAATCCCGGTGCGTACCATGTACGCACCGGGATTTTGTTACATCAAATACTAGGGGGAGAGAATTGATTTATTCGGCAATGGGCAGGGGTTCTTGCGGTGCTTGCCAGGAACCGTCATCTTCAGGAGTGAGACCAGGCTCTACGGTGATAGTGCTGGGAGCCTGCGTGTTTACCACAGGAGCTGATTCCGGTTCGTAGGATGGTTCTGTTACCTTCAAGGGAGCTTTGCGGGGGGTAATGAGCTTACCTTTGCGGCGCTTTTTGGGAGCGGCCTCAAAATCACTCATATCAATGAGGTCATCAAGCCCGAAGGCGTAGCGCACCATGTCCGGGAGGTTGTCCTTGACGAGCTGGGAAGAGGGGAATGTGGACTGCCCATAGGGGGTTCGCAGGGTAATGCGGCCTCTTTCCAGACGGTGGATGGTGGCGTTTGGGTAGGCTTTGCCTGTGGTGGTGGCAGCGTTGCCAATGGGTAGGCCGATGATGAGGTTCTTCGCGACGGTACGGGAGGTCTTGTCCTCCTGGCGGATTTCTCGCTGAAGGGAGCTGATGCGTGAATTTTCTTCCTCCACGGCTTGTTTGCATTCCGTAATCTGACGCTGGATATCCTTAATTTGGAGGTCAAGGTTGACAATGCGCTGACGCATGTGCAGCTGCTCATCTGCCTGGTAGGCTTCATTCTGCAAGGATTCGTGCTGCTTGCAGAGCTTCAGGTGCTCTGCCTGCGCCGTTTCCATGGGGGTGGGTACACGGTAGTTTTCCAACTCCTTGTTGATGAACCAGGCACCGCCGCCCATGGCTCCCATGAGCATCAGCACCAGAAGGGTATCCAGGCAGATGGTACCCCACTTTACCTTCTTCTTTTCAGCAGGGATGGCCGCGCTGGAGGAAGGTGATTCTACTTGTCCGGAATCAGACTGAGGTGACACTGCGGTATCTGCAGCAGGTTTTTCAGTGCCGGGGGCAGTGATGGTTTCGTGCTGCCCGGTTTGTGCGGGTTCCTCGCTCATGCGCGTTTATGAAGGTTGGCAGTTTCGTTTTGAAGGATGCGGAAATTGGAGCGGAATGCGTCCAATCTGTCGCGGAGTTCGATGGTCCGCAATTTGGTTTCAGTCTCCTCTCGCTTGACTTTCTTGAGCTCGAGAAGCAGGTTGGCAAGTTCTTGTTCTTTGGCCGAGATGGTGTCTGCCAGGCCGGGTTCAATGTCTCCGGCTTGCTTGATGAGCTGCTGCATGCGGATGATTTCCTGACGCAATGCGGCGTTTTGTTCGTGAGCGAGTCTCAGTTGGTCTGGGTCAGTTGTCTGCGGGTTGCAGCTGCTGAGGACAAGGAGTAGCAGACCGGCACAAAGGCGGGAAACTGTTGGTAGATAATTCACAGTCCCATGATACCTGATACAACGCTTGCGTCAAGCAAGTTCTGCGTCACCTATTTTTCCAGCAGGAACAAATATTCTTTGACGGAAAGAGAACGCTCGCGCAGGTTCCGGCACCCGCGGAAAGTGGCGTAATCTGTTTCCATGTAGTGAACCTTGCCGTGCTGCTCAAGCATGTGCAGCATGTCAGGCAGGGGAATGAAGCCTTCTGAATTGTAGGAAATGAGCGTGTATTTGGCTGGGAGCACGCGCAGAAGCTCGTTGAGTGCCTGTTGGACCAGCGGGCGTTTGTTGTATGCTGAGCGGTGCCAATCAGCAGGGATGCCGGAAACGCGGGAGGCCCTCACTGGCCTTTTGTGGTCTAGCAGCAGGTTCAGCATGAAATAATTGGAACCATACGGATGCTGGTTATATGGAGGGTCAAGGTAGGCAAAATCAAGCTCCGGCAGGGAGGCAGCGGCAGCTGCCGCATCATCTTGCAGCACTTGGTATTCACAATCAAAGTTGGAAAAAATGGGCAAGGGTAGCTGGATGGGGGCCATGATGCGTTGCAGGGCGTTGGCCCCTGTGCCGCCAAACTGGCCAATACCGGCACGGTTTTTGTAAAATCCCTTGAAAATCCCAGCCGTGTTAGTATGCACGGAGGCTTTGTAGAGCAGGGGGGCGAGGAAAAAGTGCCGGATTCTTTCGGGTAGCTCGTCAATGCAGCGTCGGGCAGTGTCCAGGTATATGGCATTGGACCGGGTATAGAACACTCGTTCACCCGGTTGGATGTGGGCGTCATCCTGCGGGGCATATTCCTCTGCGAGAATGCCTGGTGCAGCGGTTTCTCGAATGCGCTCAAGCAACTGGGCATGAAGTTCTGGCAGGGCGGCTGCCTGAACTTCTGCACTATTGGCCAGGTAGCAGCTGTTCAGAATGCTTGCATACCTCTCTAAGTCATTGGAAATGAGTAATTCTGCGTGCTGCTTGAGATAGCGGCTTACAATTCCGGAACCAGAGAAGGCGTCAAAGCAGATCAGTTTTTTTCCACCCAGCTTCCTGCGTACCAGGATTACAGCCTGCCCGATGAAGTCGAGCAGGCGGCGCTTGTTACCCAGGTAGGTGATGATTTGCTCCTGTAGGAAGAGTGGATTTTCCACAGGTTCTCTGGTGGTTTTCATTGCCGCAAACTCTAGCAGATGCAGAATGCAGCGTCAAGTGGTCATTGGTGCATCTTTTCCTTGCCTTTCATACGTGATATGCTAGAATGCGAGTATGCTTACCCTCAGGCAGCTTGCGGTCAAATCCCTTACTCATTTGGAGGAACGGGGGGAGTCTCGCCTTGCGGTGGATGAAGATGCCAGGGGAATTTTGCGGCAATGGATGCAGGATGCCCGCCGCCGCGGGAATGCCGGGGCTTCTTGTTCTGCCGGGGGAAGCGCTCGTTCGGAAGACACTGTGCTCAGTGTTGAGGAAAAATTGATATACCTGCGGCAGCGTGCGGCTGAGTGGAAACCCGCCCGGCGTTTGGGTACACTGCGTGATACCATGGTGTTTGCTGTAGGGAATCCGCATGCGCGGCTTATGCTGGTGGGTGAGGCGCCGGGGTATGAGGAAGAGCGCCAGCAGGAGCCGTTTGTGGGGCCGGCAGGGCAGTTGTTGAACCGGATTCTGGGAGCCATGGGGCTGCCGCGTGAGAAGGTGTATATTTCTAATGTGTGCAAGTTCAGACCTTCCATGGGAGAAAACCAGGGTACGGCCAACCGCCCACCCAGCCCGGAAGAACTGGCTGCCTGCGCGCCGCTCATCATGGCTGAAATCCGAGCAGTTCATCCGGCTTGCATTGTTTGTCTGGGAGGCAGCTCTGCCAAGGGCTTGCTGGGAACCCAGCAGGGGGTGAATGCGCTGCGGGGACGCTGGTTGGAATGCCAGGGCGTTCCTGTTCGGGTGACGTACCACCCCAGCTATCTACTGCGGAATGAGGCAATTTCTGCCCGCCGCGCCTTGTGGGAGGATATGCTGGCTGTCATGGAACGCCTGGGTATGCCTATTAGTGAAAAGCAAAGGAATTATTTCAGATGAAGCAGGTCGGATACATCATGTGTGCCTTGCTCCTCTTGACCGGGTGCCACGGTATTTACAAGCTGCGGCGAGATGCTGTGGCAGGGGATCCCTTGGCTCAGTATGAGTACGGCCGCCGTTTGTTGACGGGGCAGAAAGGTGCCATCCGTTCCTACAAGCATGCTTTCCGCTGGTTTTCCAAAGCGGCAGAAAGCCGCGAACCCCGTGCAATGGCTGCCATGGGGTTGTGTTATGAGCGCGGCATAGGCGTGCGCCGCTCTATGACAAAGGCTCGCAAGTGGTATGCCGCCGCTGTGGATGAGGGAAATGATGATGCTTGCCACACCCTGGTGCAGATGGAGGCTCGGGCTGGTAATTTGAAGGGGGCGTTGCAGTGGTTGGAGCGCATGGCAGATGATGATTCCGTGCCTGCCCAGCTGTTGTTAGCCCGCATGCACCTGAATGGCTCTGCCAAAAATGCCAGTGCGGAGGCCGGCATCCGGTACCTGAGGTATGCGGCCATGCAGGGGGATGGTGAGGCCTGCCTGATGCTCAGTACTTGCTATGCGACCGGCAAAGGGGTACCGAGGAATGAGGAACTGATGATGGGTTGGCTGGTGAATGCTGCTGAGGCTGGTAACCAGACTGCGGTGGATATTCTGACCCATAACTGGCGGGCAAAAGGCAAAAAGAAAAAATAGTTTTTTTGATGTAAGGTGAGATTTTTTGCAAAAAAAGGCTTGACGCATCAGGGGAATGGTGGTATATTTCTGCCGCACCCGCTAGGGTGATGGTTATAAAATCGCGGGATGGAGCAGCCAGGTAGCTCGTCAGGCTCATAACCTGAAGGCCGCAGGTTCAAATCCTGCTCCCGCAATTCAAAAGAAGCCCGGTTCTGTATGAGCTGGGCTTCTTTGTGCATTATCGAGTCAAAATATTAAAAATACTTGACTATCAGGTAGAAAGTCATCATAATCCCCGCGGCGGTTGTGAGCCGCCTCATACACAATAACAACTAAAATACGAATATGAAAAAGAGCATCATCCTTCTTTCTATCTGCGCTCTGCCCGTGCTGGCAGGTGACCCGGCTCCGGTAATTGCCCCCGCTCCTGCTCCTTGCCCCCTGACTCTGGAGGTGGCCGCTGTTTATAACGATGCCAACCATGCAACGATTTCCAATTTCCCTGGCATTGAGGATATTAATACCTGGGGTGCTGATTTGACTGCCAATTATGCACTGAACAGCAAGCATTCTGTGAACCTGCGCCTGGGTTATACATTCGGGGATGAGGTGTCCCGTTATCCTTTTGAGCAGATTGAGCTGGATCAGCATACGTTCTACCTGATGCCTGGCTATCGTTATACTCACGCCCTCACGGAGAAGGTGGCTCTCTTTGCTGGTGTGAATGCCGGTATTGCGAACGTGAGTACCAAGGCTTGCGTGGATGTTGCTGATGGCCGTTTCAAGAACCACGATTCCGACTGGGGCTTCGCTTATTCTCTGGAAGCTGGTGTGCGTTATCAGCTCAGCCCCAAGATGGAGGTGTTTGCTGCATACAGCTTCAATGGTAGCACGGCTCAGCCTGAGCTGGGTGAGACCGAATATAATAAGCAGACTTACCACGGTGTCCGCACAGGGGTGAGCTTCTCCTTCTAAGAGATTCCTTTCCAGCCTTACATGAAGTCAGCCCGGTTTGTTCTACAAACCGGGCTGATTGATTGATGAGTAGTGCGCGCGGAGGGGAAACGCGCTGGGTGGCTTTCGTCCTTTAGTCATCCAGCGCTGCCTTCTTGGCCTTGGCTTTCTTCATTTTCGCCTTTTTCTTCTTTTTGGCCATGGCTTTTTTCTCTTTTGCCTTGTCTCTTTCAGCCTTTCTGGCATCCTTTACAAAATCTTTCCAACGGGCAACGAGCTCTGGGCATTTCTTGCCGCCTGAGGTGCCTTCAATCTGGGTGCCATCCTCCATGACCGCCATAATATTGGGGAATCCACCGCTGCCACCAGCCGATACCTTGGCCGCAATGGGACCGGTGGTGTCCGGTGTAACCATGGGAATTTCAATTCCCGTTTCATCTGCCCATTTCTTAGCTGTTTCAGCATCCGGGTCGCCATTGAGCATGATGATTTCAGCACCTTTGCCTTTCATTTCCTTGTATGCCTCATTCATTTTCGGGGTAATCATACGGCAGAATGGGCATTTGGAATGAGAACGCAGGATGAAATACACATTGGCCTTTTTCTTGGATTTCACCTTGGTGACGTATTTGACGTCCTTGAGGAGCTTGTATATGGAAATTTCCTCCTGTTCTTC
Organism: Akkermansia sp.; assembly: GCA_045538105.1. GTDB lineage: Bacteria > Verrucomicrobiota > Verrucomicrobiia > Verrucomicrobiales > Akkermansiaceae > Akkermansia. The sequence continues at coordinate 18,243 of JAZSQS010000035.1, read as the reverse complement.
CACCTGTTCGGCTTCTGTGGATTCTTCGTTCTCTTCCTGGGCGCAGATGGGAACAAGAAACCCGGTAAGCAGCAAAGTAACAGCAAAGAGCGTGAGCAGTTTTTTCAGCATATGCGTTTTCTGTTTGTTACGCACTCAGTTTACTAGAAATGCCTTATTCTGGCAAGGATAAACAGGTGGCGTATCTGGGCTTTTTCATGAGTGTGAAAAAGCCGCGCCCTCAGGTTGGGGGCGCGGATGAAAACAGAAAGGGAGCACCGGGCTTACTTGGAACGGATACGCCCGATGAGTCGGACGGTTTCGCCAATGATGAGGACGGGGCTGGTGACCGCGGTGATGATTAGCCATTCTCTGAGACTGAGGGGTACGGTGCGGAAGATATCCCCGCCGAATTGAGTGGCGAGTACCTGCCCGAAGAGGATGACTGCCAAGATGAAGAGGAAGCTACGGTTGGCAAAGATGCCTTTCACGAAGCTGTTGTTTGTGCCGTAGACGCGGGCATTGAACAGGTTCCAGAATTGCAACATCACAAAACCGGTGAAGAGCATGGTGACGGAATGGCGGAAAGCTTCCGGTTCTACGTCCTGGGAGGGCATGCACTTCACATAGCTTACCAGGGCAATGATGAACCCAATGCCGAGGCAGAGAATCCAGCGCCACATGGTGGGGGTGATGATGAAGGCAAACTTGTTGCGTGGTTTCTGTTCCATCACGTCATCACTGGGGGGCTCAGAGGCAAGTGCCAGAGCGGCAAAGGTGTCCATGATGAGGTTTACCCAGAGCATTTGTGTGACGGTGAGGGGAAGTTCACAACCGATGAAGGGCCCCATGGCGGCGATACCGCAGGCCGCGACGTTTACGGTGAGCTGGAATACAATGAACTTCTGAATATTGCGGTAGAGGGAACGCCCCCATTTGATAGCTCGGATGATGCTGGCAAAGGAGTCATCCAGCAGGATGATATCGGAGGCTTCCTTGGCTACGGAAGTGCCGGTGATACCCATGGAGAGCCCCACATCTGCATGGTTGAGGGCAGGGGCATCATTGGTGCCATCACCGGTGACTGCTACCACGTGCCCCTTTTCCTGCAGGGCATTGACCAGGCGCAGCTTGTCCATGGGTTTTGCGCGGGAAAGCACGCGGAGATCGTTCACGCCATCGAGCAGCTGCTGCTCCGTTAGCTGGCCGAACTGGTCTCCAGTAAGCACGGCTCCCTGGGGGAGCTCGCCTTCCGGCAGTAATCCAATCTCCCGACCAATCTGGCAGGCTGTCTCAAAGTTATCCCCGGTCACAATTTTGATACCAACGCCAGCTTTGTGGCAGGATGCAACGGCTGCGGGTACATCCGGGCGTACGGGATCCTGGATCACAAAGCATCCGAGCCAGGTGAGGCCGGTGCAGGCATCCTTCACTGCTTCGGGGGTGCCGGCGCTGCCTTCTTTGTAGGCTAGACCCAGCACGCGCATGGCTTTGCGCTGGGCGGTGCGGATGATCGTGAGTACTTCCTCCCGTGCGGCGTCTGTGAGCTCTCCAGAATATGCGGAGGAGCATTTGGAGAGTACTACCTCCGGGGCGCCCTTGAGGTAGATTACTTCCTTACCCAGTACGGCAGAGTTACCGCAGGTGGCCATGAATTTATTCTGCGTGTGGAAGGGTAACTGGGCAATGGTGGTGAACTTGCTGCGTGCATCGGCATAGGAGATGCCTTTGTCGTTCAGGTACATGAGCATGGCGCCTTCCGTCACGTTGCCGAGCACCTTGCCTGCCTCATCGAGATCTGCGGTGGAGTTAGCGGCCACTGCTTCCGTGAGCAGGGGGAAGATGGGAGCTGCGGCTCCTTGTTCCTGCACACCGGGGAAGTTTGCTTCTCGCACGGTCATGAGGTTCATGGTGAGGGTGCCGGTTTTATCAGAGCAGACCACGGTGGCGGCACCAATGGTTTCACAAGCATCCATCTCGCGCACGAGGTTGTTCTGCTTGGCCATTTTACGCATGCTGTATGCCAGGCTGAGGGTCACGCTCATGGGCAGGCCTTCCGGTACGGAGACAACGATGAGCGTGATGGCAATCATGAAGTAGGTGAGAATCTTATCAGCCGCGGCCTGGGGCATCCAGGTGCCGGGTTCTGCTGGCAGGATTCCGCTGCCGATGAGTGCGCCAAGTGCGATGCTGAAGATGATGGCACCTGTAATGAGGCACTTGAGCCATGCTCCGAAGCCACCCTGCCTGACCCAGCCGGGGGAGGGGATAGTGACTTTGGCATAGCCCAGCAGGTCGCGCAGGACGGGGTACCAGATTTTAAGTGTAGCAGCGGCAATGCCGGCAATGAGCGCGGCAAAGAAATACCACTGGCTGCCGCTGAGTACGAATTTGCCTAGCATGGCATCATGCGCTACCAGTGAGGTGAAGAGAATCATGGCAATGGAGGTACCCACTACATTGATGGCCTTGGAGAGCCCTTCCAACTGTAGGTTGAGGGGTGATTTGGCACCGGTTTCCTTGGTAGCGGCTTCTGCTACTTTGCCGATTTCCGTGGAATCACCTACCTTGGTGACGCAGATGATGCCGTGACCATCGGTCACGAGCGTGCTGCGGAGTACAACGTTGCGGGGGTAGGCTCCGGGCAGGGTTTCTTCTTCCTCCGTGGGGACTTTTAGAACGGGTTCAGACTCGCCCGTGAGGGAGGATTGGTTAATACGCAGGGAGGAGGATTCGAGTACGATGCCGTCTGCCGGTACTTCAACGCCGGTTTCCAGCGTGACGATATCGCCCACCACGAGTTCATTCTTGGGAACCATGGTGTGCTTGCCATTGCGGAGGACGCGCACGGGGGTGACATCATTCACCTTGTTGAGGATATCAAACTCTTTATTGGCTCGGTATTCATTGACGAAGCCGACGGTGGTGGCCAAGAGCACGGCGCACATAATGCCGATGCTTTCAATACAGCTGTGCTCGCCAGGGGAGAGGAGTACGGGAATGAACGAAATGACGGCTGCTGCAATGAGAATGACGATGAGGGGATCCGCAAACTTGCGGGCCAGCTCTACCCACCACGGGTCACGGCTGGGGGGTGTCATTTCGTTGCTGCCGTATTTCTTGCGGCTTTCCTCAACTTGGGCAGTGGTGAGTCCAGTGTGGATATCGGTGTGCATCTTCATGGTCAACAAAGGAGGGGCTTATTATAGGAATTCCTCAGAGGAAATGCAAGCCTTAACAAAAGCGCCAACCGCTGCAAGCATGCTGCTTGCAGCGGTTGTAATGATAGAAGCCTTGGTGGCGGGGCCTATCGGATTTCCTCGGAATCGCCGAAAGAAATACCGATTTCACGAGCAGCTTCGATGAGTTGGCTCTTGCTGTCCACCAGGTGGAGGGTGCGTACTGCTTCCTCAATAGGCATGGAGACCATGTCTGTGCGGTGCAGGGCAACAGTTTCACCAAACTTACCCTCCTCAATGAGGTCAATGGCCTTGGCTCCGCATCGCACACCGAGTACGCGGTCGAAGGGAATGGGGGATCCGCCGCGCTGAGTGTGACCCAGTACGCAGTAGCGGGTTTCAATGCCCGTGATGGTTTCCAGCTTGGTGGAGAGGAAGGCTGCAATGCCGCCCAGGCGCACCTCGCCCTTGGTTTCTTCATCCAGGGTGAGGAGCTTGCCGCCAATGGTGGCACCTTCACTGACCACGATGATAATTTCGCGCTGACCGAGAGCCTTGGTGAGTTCAACCTTGCGGACCACGTCTTCCAGGGTGAAGGGGATTTCGGGAATCAGAATCACATCTGCACCGCCGGAAATGCCGCCGTAGAGGGCAATCCAGCCGGCGTGTCGGCCCATGACTTCCACCACCATCATGCGCTGGTGGGAGAAGGCTGTGGTACGGAGGCGGTCCAGCTGCTTGCTTACCACGGAAACGGCGGTCCAGAAACCGAAGGTGTAGTCGGTGGCTCCCAAGTCATTATCAATGGTCTTGGGTACACCCACAATGGGCAGACCAATCTGGCGGAGTTCCTGACCAATGGTCTGGGACCCATCACCACCTACGACAATGAGGGCTGAAAGTCCCAGGCGCTCCACCGTGGCCTTGCTGCGTGCAAGAACATCGTCCGCAATCTGCATGCGGCCGCCTACGCCACTCTTGACGGTAAAGTTACCTTTGTTCACTGTCCCGAGAATCGTGCCGCCTGTGGAACGGATGTTGAGGCAGTTCTCCGGGGTAAGGATGCGCCAACGCTCGTTTTCGGGCGTGGAAAGAAGGCCCTCAAAGCCATCATAAAAGCCGTAGACTGTCCACCCGCGGGCGGATGCGGCACCCACGGCGCCTTCAATCACAGCATTGAGTCCGGGGCAGTCGCCGCCGGCGTTAAGAATACCGATATTCATGAGATTTTAATTGGGGAGTATGATGAATTTTGTTCTATCTTGATAGTCATTAGTGGGTAACCAGGCGTCCCAGGCGTTCCAGCCATCGCGGAGGAACCGGGCTGTTTCCCGGTAGCGGGAGCCGGAGGAGGGCATACCCAGCATTACCACGAGAAGGCGTTGTGCGTAGGTTGCCTCTTTGCCTGTACTGGGGTTGATGCGTTTGACGGAGGCCCGGCGTGAGGTTACCATCAGGCAGTTGCCTGCACTGCGGGACTGACCAGCCTTAAGCCCGTCTACATGCCCGGAACCGCTGAGCAACTTATTGTTGTTGCGGATTTTCTGGCTGCGTACTCCGTATGGGGTGTGAATGGAGACAATGCAGCCTGTCTGGGCAGTAATGGCCAGCAGGTCAGTATCATTTACTGCGTAGATGCCAAGCAGTGCCATGTCGCGCGCGGAGGACTGGGTAATGACCGCTCCATTGCTTCCCTTGAAGAAAGTGGAGGTCATGCCGAGTCGGCGGGCAAGGTTGTTCATCTGACCGATGAAGGCACCTTCCGGGTTACTGGTGCTCAAGTTGCTGCCACAGGCATATGCCAAGGTAGTGGCGCAGGCGCTGTCGTCCCACATGAGGGCTGAGTACAAGGCATCGCGCACCGAGATGCGGTCACCAGGCTGAAGGCGGAGCAGGTTGGTACGGTGCCATGCCACCGCGCCAGCCGGAACGGTGATGAGTCTGTTCATATCCACCTGGTATGCCTTTACCCAGTCCATTATCACCACGGCTGTGGCCAGGTTGGCCAGCATGCCGATGGGGCGTTTGATATTGGAATTGGAAGCATATAGCACACGTCCGGAATTGACCTCCAGCGCAACATAGCTGGGGGTGGTCTTATCCGGGGTCATGAGTTCCTGGTGGCTGCATGAACTAAGCACGCTTGCCACTGCGGCTCCTAATGCACACAGATATGTGAGAGCTTGCTTCATTTAGAGTCAGCCGACTTGGATTTGGCGCATTTGCCAGGTGCTTTTACCTTCTTCGGATTTGCTTTTTTCCGGTCGCTGTGAAGTTCTTCCGGGATGCGGTCACCGAAGATGATGCCGAGGTCGCGCGCGGTGCTGATAATCTGGCTGTTGGGGTCGACGAAGCGGTGGTGAGCCACGGCTTCTTCAATGGGGACATTGTCGATGTGGAGACCATTGAGAACCACCGTCTTGCCGAAATCCTTTTTTTCAATGAGCTTGACAGCCTCCACACCGAAGCGCACACCGAGGATGCGGTCGAAGGCACAGGGCGTGCCGCCACGCTGGGTGTGGCCCAGCACGCAGTAGCGGGTTTCAATGCCAGTGCGTTCTTGAAGGATGTGGGAGAGTTTGTTACCGATGCCGCCCAGACGCTCATCACCGTTCTCCTTGTTGTGTACGGTGACCAGCTCTCCGTTGAGGCGGGAGCCTTCAGCCACTACGACGATGATTTCACGCTGACCTGTGGCTTTGCGTGCCTTGATGCATTCGATAACCTTGTCCAGGTCATACTCAATCTCGGGAATCAGCACTACGTCTGCTGCAGCTGCAATGCCTCCGTACAGGCCAATCCAGCCGGACATGTCGCCCATCACTTCAATGACCATCATGCGCTGGTGAGCATTTGCCGTGGTGCGGATGCGGTCAATGGACTCAGTCACAACGCTTACGGCGCTGTGGAATCCGAAGGTGTAATCGGAATCACTGCAGAGGTCGTTGTTGATGGTCTTGGGGATGGAAATCACCGGCAGCCCTTCCTCTGAGAGGAGCTTGGCGGTGCGGGCTGAGCCGCTGCCGCCGATGACGGCCAGAGCCTGAAGTCCAAGGGCGTTAATGGTCTTTTTAGCCTTCGCCATGACTTCGCGGTCAACCTGGCGGCGGCCCACCTTGTTGGTGACAACCTTGAAGTTACCCGTGCTGGTGGTACCGAGGATGGTGCCGCCATATGCACGGATTTTGTGCGTTTTATTGGGGGTGAGGGTTTCGTAACGGCGGCCTCCTGCCACGGGCAGGAGACCTTCAAAACCGTCGTGGAAACCGATAACTCGCCAGCCGCGACGGTAGGCTGCGGAAACGTAGCCTTCAATCACAGCATTGATGCCGGGGCAGTCGCCACCGGAGTTGAGAATACCGATAATCATGATTTCGTGTTAATTGCGTTATGCTTTTGTAGTGGGTGCCGGAATGGCTCCGAAATAGTGCGCACAGCACCAGAGGGCGCGTGGGTGGTGGAAGAAGGATTTCCACATGGATCCCTTGAGACCGTTGGTGGTGGTGCCGTCCTGGTTGCAGTAGCCGTACCACTCACCGTGTTCTTTGTCCTGCAGATGCTCAAATGCCCAATCATGAATGCGCTGGTGCCATTCTGCGTACTTCTCATCCCCTGTCATGACATAGGCCAGGCAGGTGCCGATGAGGGCCTCATCATGCGGCCACCAGAATTTCATGTTGTGCCAGTATTCCTGCACGGGCTTGTTATAGACATCCGTGTAGTAGAGTAGACCGCCGTATTTCTTGTCCCAGCCGCGTGCGAGCGCCCAGTCAATCATCTTGCAGCCAATTTCAATGAGCTTCTTATCGCCACCGCGGTAACGGGCTTCCTCAAGCACAAACCAGCCACCTTCAATATCATGGCCGGGGTTGAGGATGCGCTCATCAAAGTGGTCAATGACGGAACCATCCGGCGCGACATTTTCGAGTACAGCCTGGATGTCCTCATGAAGGAAGAGGCGCTGGAGATCATCAATGCAGCGGTCAATCCAACCGGTGTAGAATCCATCGGAATCGCCCAGATAACGGCGGAGTTCCTGAGCGGTGACAATCATAATCATGCGGCATCCCAAGTTCTCACCGGGACGCTTGCCGGTGCTCTTGGGTGCCATTTTGCCGGGTGTGAAGAAAATGTCGGCGTAGATATCGAACCAGTGGCGGGCCCGTTCTGCGCTGTTGGGGTTGCCCGTGGCGCCGTAGTGGGCAGCCCAGGCAATGGCGGCAAAACATTCGCTGTATGCATAGCGACGCTTGCGGATGGGGGTGCCATCTGCCGTCATGTGGAAGTACATGCGCCCATCTGTGGGGTCTACGCATTTTTCTTCCAGGAATTTGAGTGCGCTTTCTGCATACTGCATCCATTCCGGACGCTTTTCAATACTGTTGTAGCAGGTGAGGAGCATCCAGGCCATGCGGCCCTGTGCCCATACGTTCTTGTCGGTGTCTACCAAGGTTCCGTCAGCCGCGCAGCAATGGTAGAGACCCCCGTTCACTGTGTCCAGTGAACGGGGAAACCAGAACGGCTCTACCTCATTGAGCAGCTTGTTCTTGTAGAATTCACCAAGTGCTTTGGTGTCCATGGTTGAGGTAGGTCAGGGGTGGATTTTTACTTGTAGATGGCCCAATCGTAGAAGCCAATGGCTTTGAGCTCACTCTTGAGGGCATCGAGCGTGGCCTTATCCTGCTTGCCCATGGGGAGGCGGGCCGGGCCGAAATCAACACCAGTCCATTCGCTCATGAGGTACTTGCAGCAACCCATGTAGCCCTTGGCTGCGATGATGTTAATCATGGTGACGGAGAGTTGCTGGAGGCGGCGGGCTTCTGCGAGGTCACCGGCGTCCACAGCCTTCATGATATCATCATACAGCTTGGGTGCATAGTTGAAGGAGGAGCCTACACCACCCTTGGCACCAGTGGCATAGGCGCCGAGGAACCATTCATCCACGCCCCAGGGAATGTCATACTTGCCGCCTTCGAAGTTCAGGGCGTCCATGTAGAGGGCGAGGTCAGGGTTGGTGAACTTCACACCCACAAAGTTGGGAATCTTCTTGGCGCAGGCTTCAATCATCTTGCAGGGGTTGAAACCTACATGGGTGAGCACGGGAATATCGTAGAAGTAGAACGGGAGTTCGGGAGCACCAGAGGCAGCAACTGCCAAGCTGTCTACCAACAGGTCAATGCTGCCGGGCTTGAAGTAGCAGGGAGAGTTGCTGGCGGTACCAGTGGCGCCGCATTCGGCAGCGTAAGCGGCGAGCTCGCGGCCATCATATACGCAGTTGCCACCCGTGTGAACGATAACATCGATACCGTATTTCTTGCCGGCTTCACCCCAGGCGGCCATGTTTTCCTTACGCTCTGTGAGTTGCATGTGGGCTGATTCACCGGTGGAGCCGGTGATGAAAACGGACTTGATGCCCTGGCTGGCCAGGAACTTGGCCTGGGCGTCCACTGCATTGGGATTGCAGGAGCCATCGGCATTCATGGGGGTGTGCGTGGCAGCGCAGAGACCATGGATTTTGAATGATGTTTCCATAGATATGTATTGTTTGATAATGTGTACGAGAGGTGAAGGGTCAATAAAATTGCCCACTGCTACTTTTAGCGCAAATTATATGGTTTTTCAAGAATAATCTGCAAGGAGGGATGATTTGCGGTTACTTTTCCCTGGTTACGCGGCGGAAACGCAGGAGGAGCTCGTCCTCCGGACGATTCCTGGCCCGGTTTTTCTGGCGAATGAACTCGCGGGCTTCAGGAGGTAATTTCTCCATGATATAGAATTGAACAGAAGCGTGGTCATCATCCTCGAAGGTGATGCCCGCCAGCCATTTTTCCTTATTGCGGCGCACTTCCACCGTGTAGGGCTCATCATCTGACTGCACCCAGGAGTACTGGAAGGTCCCTTTGTATGTCCTGCTGGACCAGCGGGCTGTTGAATCCGTTACGTCTACGTATCCCAGTTTGTTGATTTCCTGCCATTCGCCTTGCACAAGCTGCCTGGGGTCTTTGAAGCATCCGGGTAAGAGCAGCGCAAGGCTGCAGACCAGACTAAGGAGAAACAGAAAGAAGATAAGGCGCACGCGGGTCATAGTTGGCTGGATGATAACATATTCTGCCCGTTTTGCAATCATGTAGTTGAACGGGAAGTCAATTATCTGATGAAAGAACTGGTATTGTTGCGGCACGGGGAATCACAATGGAATGCGGAGAATCGTTTTACAGGGTGGGCTGATGTGCCCCTTTCTGTGCGAGGTCGGCGTGAATCGGAGCTGGCGGGGCAGCGGCTGCGGGAGAGTGGGTTTGTTTGCCGCGTGGCGTGTACTTCCGTGTTGATGCGCGCCATACACACTCTCAACATCGTACTGGCAGGGCTGGATTGTGCATGGGTTCCGGTTCACAAGGACTGGCGGTTGAATGAGAAACACTATGGAATCCTGCAGGGGAGGAATAAAGCTGAGGTGGAGGCAGAGATGGGGGTGGAGTTGGTGCAGCGTTGGCGTAGGGCATATGATTGCCCTCCTCCTCCCTTGCCTGCCGGAGATGAACGGTTGCCAGGTTGGGATGCTCGTTACGCGGCTCTGCCTCCCCAGATGTTGCCGCCAACGGAATCGCTCAAGGATACATTGAAACGGGTCCGGGCGTGTTGGGAGGAAATCATGCGCCCCCGCTTGTATGCAACGGGTGCCTTGCTTGTGGTGGCGCATGGCAATAGTTTGCGTGCATTGGTGATGCACTTGAGAGGGCTTAGCCCCACAGGGGTAGAGCAACTGGAAATACCGACTGCACGGCCTCTACGTCTGGTATTTGATGATGAGATGAACCTGATGCCATGAAGCATGCGGTTCCAGTTGGAACGGTGTGCCGACCCCTTGAGTCTGATTGACCCAGAAAACAAGGCATGCCATGCTACGCAGCATGGCAATACGAATGAAGGAGTGGAGCATGCTGGCTTATCCCCGGCAAGGCGTGCATCTGCCAGTCAATGCATTAAATGATTGGGGACGAAGCGGGCGCGTTCTGGGAAAGGGAATCGCGGATGCAGGAACGGGGGCTGCTTCCCTGGTTCAGGCATTGGAGCGGGTGGAATTCACAGGAGATGAGGCCGATGTGGCCAGGCAACTGGATGAAATTGCCAGGGAAACTACGGAGGAGTTGATGGAGAGCCCGGTTCGTGACTGGGATTACAGCTGGCAGCAGGCCTATGCACCGCGGGTTCAGAAATTGGCGGAGCAATACAGGGGGACTGCCCGGAACCGGGCTCTCCAAATGGCTGAGAAAAATAGTGAGCGCTATTCCTTTGAGGGCAGGAAGCGGCTGGAGCTGGAGCGCATCCGGCACTCCCGGCAATTGTGGCAGGAGCAGGTAGAAAACGCAGTACGGCAAGGGAACGCAGATGAAGCGTGCCGGTGGATAGAGCGGGGCCGTGAGGTCTTTGTGCCGGAATCAGGAATGACCCAGCGTTTGGAGGATACCCGTAGCCGGAGTCTGCATGCCCGCTGGCAGAGGAATTTACAGCAAAATCCGTATGAGGCGCTTGTGGCATGGAACAACGGAACGGAGGAACGCCCCGGAGGGGAAGCCGAACGCAGAGAGCTGGAAAGTGAGGTGGAACGGACGCGCTCCAATCTGTTTGAAAGTACCGCATTGCAATTGGCGGCAGCAGTGGAGCAGGGAAGGGAACCCGCTGAGGCAGAAATTGAACGAGCGGTGGAGGCGGGGGTGCTTCCCCTGAATCGGATGGCTGAGCTCCGGCTCCCCCGGACTCCTCTCACCATGGCGGAAACCTGTGATTGGATGCGCCGTATTGATGAGCGCCCTGACGGTCAGGACGGGGCGTTGATGGTGGACATAGCTTTTGCCCCTATTCCGGGGCGTGAACGTTGCATGCTTTTGCAGCGGCTTAAGGACACAGCCACCCTGCCGTCCCTGCAACGGGGTGGGGTAAGCCAGAAGTTGTGGACTTTATACCGCGAGGGGCGTTTGGGGTGCCCGGGGGATACTGAATCCTTGGGAAGTCTGAGGCGTTTGTTACAGGAATCGCTAGAACGGCAGGCTGCTGGGGGTCCCCAGGAGTCTGCAAAATGGCTGAGCTCCTTGCAGCAATCTACTGAAAACTGGCTTTGCTTCCAATTTGAACAAAACGAGAACAATGAACACGGAAACCGTTGAAATCAAGCAGGATAAACCGCTCCCTCTGGACTCTCTCAAGCCTCTGCCTAAGGTGAATCAGGGTAAGGAATGGGAGAAAGGTCAATACTGGAATACCCTCCTCACCGGAGATTTGAGTTCTGTCCCGGATGCGCTTCGCCAGAAAGCGGGTGCAGCGGATGAATCGCTGCCGCAAGAGGAGCGGGACTACCGACTCATGACCAATATTAACCGTTCGTGGGTGGTGGATTACCAGAATATGAGCCGGGAGCAGGTTCGCAGCGCGTGGCCGGAACTGCGCCGGGATTTGACCCGCTTGTTTGGTGTGGGGAATTCAGAAAAGGAACTGTATTCGGCTCTCTCGCTAAAGAATGCAGATGCTCCTATGGCAGAAAAGGCCCGCCGTCTGTACAAGGAGCATTATCTTTCAGCTCTCCGTGGGGAAATGCCCGATTTGCCAGATGAAGAAGCGGATTTCCAGATTAGTGACATGGCGCAGGGACATGCCGAGTCCTTGCGTGAGCAATACATGCCACTGGCAGAGTCCATATCAGAGGCATGGTCAGCCATCAAAACCATGGAGTCCAATCCCGTCTATACTCCGACCGTCTTTGCGAAAGTTCCTGGCTTGGTTCGGGCTGTGGATGAACTGGCAGATATGGATGCAGATGAACGCGCCCGGGTATACGCCATTGCTCGTTCGTTGGATTCAACGCGCCAATTGGAGGAGAAACCGGATAATCTGGCCGAAGCCATGCTGCACAGTGTGCGGCGTGGAGCTGCGGATTTGGGGCATTCATCCCTGCAAGGGCTTGGGCATATTGCCACAGCGCTTACACGGGCTGCTGGTGAAACCCTGGAAAGTGATACACTCAGGAACTTGAGCAGTGCAGCAGATAAGCGCCTGCAGGTGCTGGATGAATTACGCCGCGTGGCCCAAGGGGAGTTGTTCCCCATAGACCTGGGAGAGGAGAGTAATCTGGCAGAACAAATGGCCGTAGATGCAGCTGGAGCTGTACCGGGAGCTATCGCAGCCTTCTCTGGTGGAGCTGGCTTTGGCTTGCTGACCCTTTCCGGCACTGGTGCGGCAGTGGCAGAAGCCCGCAGGCGTTCGCCAAAGGGGCGTCAGGAACTCCAGACTGCTGCCGGCATTCTCGGCGGCTCGTTGCAGGCAGGCATTTATGCAGGCATGAGTCGCATTGGCGCGCAGATGCTCAACCGGACTATTAATGAGTTCATGCGTGCAGGAAGCGCCGGTTGGAAGGGCTATTCACTTGCAGCTTTGAAGGGGTTGGGTATCCTGACGGCAGAAAATGCTAAGATGTTGCTGGCTGGCAAGGCTGCCCAGGCTGCAGAATTGGGAACCCAGGAGCTGGCCGCCAGGGTGGATAAGGTGGCTTCCAATATTGATTGGGAAACCTTTGGCAATAATTTTACAGACATTGAGGCGAACATGCGCGAAGCTGCGATGAATCTGCCTTTTGTCCTGATTGCTGCGGGGCGCGCAGCTTTGCATCATTTCCGCTCTCCTTCCAAGTTGTTGGATAACGGTGGTCGTTTATCTGAATGGGGGGTGGATGAACCAACCCGCCTCCGCATCATAGAAGAGCCGGATATTCATGTGCAGAACCAACTGTTGCGGGAAGCGCTTTGCAGTAGCCGCCGCTGGAGTGGAGCCGGTGCTGTGGAGGAGCTGATGCGTTCTCTCCTGCTGTTGAATACGGAATATCACGCTGGGTTCAAAGACCCTAGGGCCCGCGTGGATTTCCTGAACAAAAAGAGTTCCGTGGAAGGATTGTCCCGCCCTGAGACAGTTGTGCGGGATACGGGTAACCAGGAGGAAATGCTCCAGGTCGCAGAGCGCTTGACCGGGCGCAAGTCCATGCCTTTGAATGCAGAAAAGAGCCTGCCATATCTCCTGTTGATGGATGAATGGTATCAGAAAGGTAATGGTAGCGTGGTCAAGGATAAAAAGCAGCAGGTGGAACGTTTTGGGATGTATCATAAAATGCTCTCAGACGGAGCTTCCCTTTTGCCTAAACAGGTAAAATTGAATGGAATTTACAATCCTCACCGCGAGAAGGCCATACAGATGCTCATGGCAGACCGCGTTTCAGAAATGATTAATCTGAGTTACCAGGCGCTTCTGAACCTGGAGTCCCTGGATAGTCTGAAAGGCTCGTATTTCAATATTGATGCAGCCCGCCAGAAAACGGAGGCGCGGCGTCAGAGAATATGCAGTGAGCTATGTTCTGCCATTCACCGGGCTGCCTCCGGAGTACCTCGCGAGGTGGCTTTTGAAACATTTTATAATTCTATTGAGGAAATGTACCGCGAGAGACGCCGCTCCGCTGCTTATGCTCCCCGCTGGTTCCGTAAAGTGAAGATTGAGGATTTCCGCGATACATATGGCAAGGCATACCGGAAGGCATCCCGCGGGCGTTGGAATGGTCAGCCTGAATTGCTGGAGGCTTACCGAATCATGCTGGGCCTTCGGGCATGTGGGGAATCGCTCATGGATATTCTGCCCCATACCAAGGATTTCCAAACCTTCCTAACCCAGGGAATGACGCCAGAAGAGGCTTACAAGCAAATCCTGAGACGAGAATTAGGAGACCACTTGGACCCTAAGGTTTGGAAACCGGAACTGCCGGGTAAGAATCAGGTGGATGATGGAGATAATCGTTACCGATTGAATGCCAATATGCCAATCATGCACCGCTTCCTTGCTTTGACTGACTATAAATTTGAGCATACCTCTGATGGCAAGGGGGGCAAGTTGTGGCGATTAAAAGGGCCCGATGGCCAGTATACTGATTGGTTTGCCGAGCCTATGCATCTGGTTAATTCAGTCGTGGGTAACGTTGAAACCTCCTTCTTGCGCTTTTCCAAAAATGCGTTGGAAGAAGAAATGGCCCGTGGGATATGGAAAGACCCCGCCAGCCACCGGTCATATTACTGGCGCAGACGAGCCTTCAAACACTCAGATACGGAATACACTGGGTTTGATCATCTGGGAAGTACTGCGGCACGTGATTTGTGCACCCAGTGGCTGGGTGATTCCACTTTGTTTGGGGTGGGATTGGAATTTGCCCAGGATAATAAGAACTGGGTGCGGCATCATGGGCGCCGCTTGAATGGGGATATGAAGGTTCTGCATGAAGATACGAACAGGTATTTGGTTCGCTACCGTCATCCCATGACTCCGCTTTCCCTGGTCCGTTACCGCTGTTTTGCCTATTGGAACCGCCTGTTAACCTCAGGCTGGGTCACGCCGGACGAAGTGGGCGATTTGCTGGTGAAGGAGCACCTGCTTTCCCCGGCTGAGTTGCAGCGTGTATTGGAATCCGGGCGTCCGCGTTTTCGGAACGTCCTGCATATGACGGGGGCGTACAGACGCGAATTTGTCAAAAAGTATCCAGACCATCATATTCCCGGAGACCCGGTTGCCATGCATTCCACCCTGGCTTCGCGCATGGCAGACCTCAACGTGTTGCATCTGCTGGCTAATCTGAATGAAGCCCAATTGCCGGATTCTGTGAAACAGTGGTTCCGGACTACTCCGTTCAGTAATGTTATTCCTCCGGAAATCCCAGAGACACGCCATGAAGTGGTCATGAAGGCAAACCGTGCCGCAGCAGAAGAAGTGAAACAAATGATTCCTCAAGTGGCTGATTTGCGTAAGCGTATGAAAAAGGGCGAGAAATTGCCTCTGGATTGGTATTTGAGGAATGCCTATGAACCTAACGAAGACCGCCGCCATGAGCAGGGCTGGTGTTATGCCTTCGGTGGTGAGCAGACCTTCCGTTCTGCTGGGCAACCTTTCTGGAACCTGCTGGATGATCCTGTGAAGGCCTGGAAACTGCTGGGGGAAAAAGAGCAGGCTGAGCTCGTGGCTGAACTGGGGCAGTTCAGTGAAGGTAAACCATTTGAGCAAGCTCTGCAGGATTTGGGTGATGTGTTGAAACAATACCCCGGTATCCGGGCATATGGATTGGAACAGCGGAATAGCTCGACCTTGAGCCGTATGGTCCTGGAACCCATTAAAATGGTTGATGTGGCTACGCCGGATTATACCAAACGGCGCAATTCTATGAGCTATGTGCCAGATTTTGTGCAAAAGGGGTATACTATGGAGAAAAACGTGGAGCTCCCGGTGGAATGTCGGGAGGATGCCCGCGTGTTGCCGGCTTTGCGCCTGCTTTCTGAAATCCGGCGCTCTATTACGAACGTGGCGTACATGGATGAGCAGGGCATCTGGTGGAAACAGGAACGGTACGGTGGAACCGATGGTAAAATGCCAAAGAATATGGGTAAGGGCTGGGAACCCGAATGTGGGTTGCAGTCTTTCCTGAACTACTATAACCGGGTTGCTGAGTTGGGGGATGCATATGGGGCAGAAGGCATGCTGAATGTATGCGGTGTTCCCATGGGTGGAATACGTCCGGGTGAGCTGGATATGACCCGCTTGCAGCATGTGACTGTATACCGTTCCTCCCGAATGCCGGAACACATGGTGCGTCTTATGCCTGGTTTGCCGGATGCCGCCAATCCCCGCCAGCGTTCTCCGTATGTTGTTCACTCGGCAGATGGTATACCCCTGTTTGCCAAAAGGATGGCACGTTATGTGCCGGAGAATGAGAAAGCACTCACGCCTCTGCCTCAATTCAATAGCGATATGGAGCGGATGTATGACTATGCTACCAACAGGCGGTGGAGGGAACGCCTGATGATGAACTACATGAATGATTTGGTCCGGAAACGTGCCATCTCTGCCCAATCGTGGGCAGAGCATGACCAGCGCGCGGTGAATAATGAGGAAATGTTCATGCAGATTTTCCAGGATTCCCGCTTGTCGTATTTCCTGGAAACCAAGGATCCCACAAAGTTGACCAGGGGTGAGGCTCTGACGAGTGAACTGGCCCGGCTTGTCATTCTGGCAGAATACGGCCTGAATCGTCAGGAGCATGTGAGCAACCTGGTTAAGTTTTGTGCGAAACTTCGAGGTGAATGGGAAGATTCTGCGTTGATACGAGCTGTTTTGAACCGAGTGGTTTCACCAGAGCCCAACCGCTACGCTGAGCATGAGAAACCTCGTTCGGAGGAAGACCGTAAACTTGATTTGAGCCCGGAAGATGCTGAATACTATTGACCCGCAATTTCGCAGCCGCTTGGAGGACCCCCTTTGGCGACTGACCAACCTGTACTGGATTGAGAACAAATCCGGGCGGATGCAGCGCTTTACTCCCAATGCTGCACAGTTGCGCTTGCACCGCAACTTGTGGCACCGCAATGTGGTGCTCAAAGCCCGCCAGTTGGGCATCTCCACTTACGTGGCGATGCTCATGCTGGACCAATGCCTGTTTACACCGAATTTTCATGCTGGGATCATTGATAAGACCCTGCCTGATGCTGAACTGAAGCTGGAAAAAATCCGTTTTGCCTGGGAGCACCTGGATTACCTGCCTCCGGATGCGGAGGATGGAGATCGCGCGCTGGCCTGTGTGGGGTTTCTGATAAAGCAGCACAGTGGTATGCTCAAGAAAGGCAGCCTGCATCCAGCCGCGGATGCAAGGGGACGCCTGGCTTTCACTAATGGGAGTGATATACGGCTGGGAACCACACTGAGAGGCGGCACCTTGCAGCTGCTGCATGTCAGCGAATTGGCTCATGTTTCGGTGCATGCCCCGTGGCGTGCACGCGAAATCAGGACTGGCGCCATCAATACAGTTCCGGCAGAGGGGACCATCATTCTGGAAAGTACACATGAAGGGGGACGATACGGAGTCAATTATGAACTCACTTCGCAGGCTATGGAAAATAGCAGTAAGGCGGAGTTATCCCCCCTGGATTTCCGCTTCTTCTTCATGAGTTGGTTTGATAACCCGGACTATGCGCTTCCGGGCAGGTCTGGGTGGTCTGAGCACCAGGCGGCTTATTTTGAAAAGTTGGAACAAGAGTGTGGTATCAACCTCACCCGCGCCCAGAAACTCTGGTATGCACGCATGGAACGAACCATGGGAGCGGCCATGAGGCAGGAGTATCCCTCTACTCCGGCAGAGGCTTTTGCCACGGGTAATGATGGTGCCATTTATGGAGCACAGATAGCGAGACTCAGGGAGAAAGGCCGCATTGGCGGTGAGTTTGACTACAACCCGCAGGAACCCCTTTATACAGCATGGGATTTGGGATTGAGTGATCATACTGCCATTTGGCTGGTGCAGAATTATGGAGGTAATGTCTACTGGTTGAACCACTATGCTGCCAATCAGTTGCCCCTGGAACACTTTGCCGGAAAAATCCGGGAGTGGGAGCAGTGTTATGGGCATATTGCGGCGCATTTCTTGCCGCATGATGCCGCCCACCGTGATCCTCATGGTCAATCGTACGTCGAGAGCCTGGCTCGTGAGGGAATTTGCGCTGTGCGGGTGGTACCGCGCACTCCCGATATCTGGCGGGGCATCAATGCGCTCCGCGGTATATTGGCGCATAGCTGGTTCCACCGTGATACCTTGCAACAGCGTGTAAATCCACGCGGGGAAAAGGAACCCTCCGGACTGAGTTGTTTGGAGATGTACCGCACAGCTCCAGCCGGGGCGTCTGGTACATACCGGGAAACGCCGGTGCATGATTCGAGCTCCCACTCTGCGGATGCAGCCCGCATGTTTGCTGAGGCTCTGAGCCACGGTATGGTGTATCCGGTGCAGCTGAGACTCTCGCCAAGGCGCGCGCGTATGTAGGATTTTCCCTATGAAGACAACAAAGGAACAACACAACTGGCTGACTGGTCTGCTGACCGGTTGGGGAATCAAGGAGTCTTGGGCCAAGCTCATTGCGGGCGCCATTATTGGAGCCTGTGCGGCGGCCGGACTTTTGTGATAAGCGAGGGAAACAGGAAAGCCAGTTGGGGCGGTGGCCCCGGGCCTTTTAACCCTGGTTAA
>JAZSQS010000006.1:0-10304 GCA_045538105.1 Akkermansia sp. | reverse complement strand
GCGCACGTGGCGGAATTGGTAGACGCGCTAGTTTCAGGTTCTAGTGAGTAACATCGTGATGGTTCGAGTCCATTCGTGCGTATAACTGAAAATGAGGGAGTTACGATAAAAAGTAACTCCCTCTTGCTTTTGGAAGCATTCTCAAAAATGCCCTGAAAACGGCTGAAAACGCATACCAGCAACTCGGATTTTACTCGGATGCTCATCGTCACAGGGGGGCGGTTATCTGTAAGGGGGCTTCATCAAACACGGCATCTACGAGTTGCAGGAATTGAGACGAGCGCGAGGCATGGCGGTCAATCTTACCATCTTTCAACAACTTGGATAATTCAACGAGTATCATACAAGTATTGACCTGATTATCCGCATGAAAGAATAAAAAGAGCCGCTACCCTTTGACGAGTAGCGACCCTTGATTATAAACTAGATGAGAACCAAGTTACTTGCGACGGCGGCGGGCAGCCAGACCTGCGAGAGCCAGCAGGGAAAGCGTGGCAGTGGTAGGCTCGGGGACAGGGGGGGCAGCAGGGGCTGCGGTGTAGCTGAGGGCAATGTCGGAAATGGTTATATCCGCACCACCGCCTGCATTTCCTGTTGAGGGGTTTGCGGTCCAGACAACAAAAAGCGTGGAAGGGTTCACATTGGCGGTGTTGTAAGTTACGTCTACTGTACCAGCTGTAGTAAGGCCTGTTGTTGCAATCAGTTCAGTTGCAGTAGAAGTAGTTGCATCATAGCTCCAGAGGGAATAGCCTGCTTTATTGTCATTTGAGAAAGTCAAAGTAATGGCGGAAGCTGTTTCTTCCAACGATACACCAAGAGCTACATACTCACCGCTGAGGGCAGGACGGCACTTGAACGTAAAGGACGAGGATGAGGAGATGGAGATATCGCTGCCGTAAGCATTTGCATCATAGGCTTGTCCCGTGCCACCAAACCAACCCGTCAGGTCGGTATTGCCGATGTTATAAGCGGTAATAGCAGCGGCTAAGTTCTGAATAATTTCAGCAGAAGAGCCTGTTCCAATGCCGGCTGCATTGCTGCCTGCAATCCATGTGAAGTCATCAGTGCCAGGCAAGGTCAGCGGGGCAGCACCTGCCACACCAGCAAGAGCGAGGAGTGTGATAATTGTTTTCTTCATGATTAGTAAGAATTGATTATTATAAGGTTAGAGCGGATTGTGCAGGGGTGTCCAGTTCCATGCGCGACGAAATGCTGAAATACCTGCTACAATCCAACGGCCCAACAATACAGCATTGCAAATGCTAATGCAAGCCTAAAAGTTGTAAAAGATTGGATTTTTTGTTTAGCGAGCTTGAATACCACTCACTGACAGCCGTTATTGCGATGCAAAATTTGAAGCAAACAATTGATTATAAAGCTCAAGAGTCAATACAGCATTTGCAATGCTGTATTGCAGCGCCGCTGGGTGGTAGTAGGTATTTCAGCCTTCCGATGCGCGAGGGAATGGGTATCCCTACACGAGCTGCGCTAGATACATAACAATCAATTCTTAATCATCATGAAAAAGACAATTATTACACTTCTGGCTCTGAGCGGTTTAGCAATGGGTGTGGAAACACTCAAAGAGCTGGATAGCAATGAGCTGACTGTGGAAACTTTGCAGGTTGGAAACTCCAGCACGATTACGAGCGGAAACGCACCGTTGACGTTCAACGTAGATGAGGTGACTGAGCTTTCTGCCTATATCATCACATTTGGCTACGATGCCATTCCTTCCGGCGTCAAAGATTCCTGGTTGCGTTTGAGTGCTGGCAGTGGCTGTGGTATAGGAACCACAAGCAGCACTACTATGGATTTGCGTACAACTTACTCTAGTGCTGATAACATTGCTAACACTTCGTTTGCCATCAACACGGAGGATACCTTCGCACTTACTTTCAGCGTTGATACCGTGTATCTTTCTAATTTGTCACAGGGTACCTACATTAGCACGACGGTTAGTGCAGATGCCGCTGCTAGTTGGAAACTCGTAAGCGGAACCGCTAGAATTTGGACAAATAGCGGAACCAATCAAATTCAAGTTGGTCAGGTAGCTGATTTGTCAGACCTGACGCAGGCTCAGGTGTTGTCTGTTGTAAAAACAGGCACTGTTCCCGAACCCGCCACCGCCACACTTTCCCTGCTGGCACTCGCTGGTCTGGCTGCCCGCCGCCGTCGCAAGTAACTTGGTTCTCATCTAGTTTATAATCAAGGGTCGCTACTCGTCAAAGGGTAGCGGCTCTTTTTATTCTTTCATGCGGATAATCAAGTAAATACTTGTATGATACTCGTTGAATTATCCAAGTTGTTGAAAGATGGTAAGATTGACAAACACGCCTCACGCTCCTCTCAATTCCTGCAACTCGTAGATGCCGTGTTTGATGAAGCCGCCAGGCAGATGACGATTGAGGAGCAGGACGAAGACACCAGTACTGATGAAGAACAGTTGCTTGACTGCTTTTATGAAGCAACACCGCTGACCTTTGGGCAGATGGTAAGGAAGTATTACAGACAGCCAGGAAAACGCAGAAAGTGATTGCGGGTTTGACTTTGTAATGCTGACTGCACAGAACTATACCCCTTACTCACATCTACTTTGATGGTAAGCACTTACCAAGAATAATTAAGCACAAAACTATTGTAAAAATTTTTACGGAATTTTGATGCCGATTTTTCAACCTTGCTATCCTTTTATAATTCATAGCATTTTCTATTAGAACGACTTATGAAAATGACTTTTGTATAAGGAAGGGTCGTTTTCATGAAGCACCCTTACAGATAATCATGCCCTGGATCCAGGGGGCTACTTCATCACTACCTCGTGATTTGCGAGATAAGTAACCACAATCACCCTAAAATCCACAGAATACCCCCTAAAAACTCGTTTTGAGTGCAAGGGGTAACATGGTAGTCCTCGGCTCGTATCCCTAGGTTCTCGCCCAAATTACGATAATTGCCAAAAATCGTAAATTTGCATTTCTAATTGCAAGCGACTTGCAAAAACAGTCCTAAAAGATTGTATAAGACTTATTTACGACAGAATAATACAAGTCTTTTTCATGATGAGTAAGAATTGATTGTTATGTATCTAGCGCAGCTCGTGTAGGGATACCCATTCCCTCGCGCATCGGAAGGCTGAAATACCTACTACCACCCAGCGGCGCTGCAATACAGCATTGGCAATGCTGGGATGGAGAGGATTAAATTCTCGTTGTGGTAGGGACTTGTCTATGAACAGGGAGAATGGGTCACTGTGCATTGGTTTTGTTTCGAGTACGCATGATGAATGAGTCATCAACGCCAGGAGGCAAGATGCAGCATCTTGGATGACAAAAACAAGGTCGTTACCCTGTTACGGGCAGCGACCTTTGTATTCAATCTAATGAAAAAGACAATTTACTTGCGGCGGCGGCGGGCAGCCAGACCAGCGAGAGCCAGCAGGGAAAGCGTGGCGGTGGCGGACTCGGGAACCGCGGGAGCCGCGAGTAAGGTGAAATCTGTTACAGTGAAGACGGTTTCTGAGGCGTGGCCCAGGCCGAAGCTGGGACGCCAGGCAAGGGAGGGGTCAGTCTCTGCGTCTTTGAATACATATTCCCCGCTGGGGTTGCCGTTAAGTTCATAGTTGAAGCAGAGATGGTCATCCTTAATGGTGTAGTTCACCTTAACGGTGGTTGTAAGGTGAATGCTCGGGTCGAGATGGTGATAGGCATCAAAAGTGCTGGTGTTGTCGTAGAAGTTGATTTCCCCGCTCTCGCTACGAATAAAGAACATGTGAAAGAAATCTAAACCACCACCATTGGAATTAGTGTTATCTGTATGGAAGAGAATTTGCAGCTCAGCTTGATGCGCTGCCAGGAAGGTTGCTGTATCAAATTGCAGGGTGATGGAAAGCCTGCTTCCATTTAGCATCAGCGGGGTTTCATCTGTTACCTTGTAGAATAGCTCTTTGCCATTGGTGTTATCCGTTGCAATCAGTTTACCATCGGAGAAGGTGAAGCATTGTGCTGGGGGTGAGTAATTGGGAATTGTCATCCAATCATTAGGGTTGAGCGGAGCCGCATGGGCTGCTGTGGTCATGATGGCTGCGATGATGGAGCAAAGTGTGCGTTTCATGATGAGGTGTGCGGATGCTTGTTCCTTTTCTTAAAAAAACAAACTAGTGGGAATTATCAAGAAAAAACTGCAGCTGATGGCAAAAAAATTACGCGGGAAAAAGGGGGGCGGTGGTCGTTTATGTTTTCCAGTACGGACAGTGAGGCAGAAATGCGGGGATTTGTGTTTATTGATAAGGACGTAATGTGCTGCTTTGCCCCGTGAATTACTTGCTCCACAAGTCGGGGAATGCCGCAGTTGCGCCGGAATGGATGCCACCCGCTGTATGGCATGATAAGATGTGATACAATAGGATGGAACGCGTTATTAAAATGTTGTGTCAGTATTTGAGTTAAGATGAAATATGTGCTTGATTCAGTGTGTTAAAAGTAGTATTAGACTGATTACATTATCATTTTAATATGACTGAAAAAACACGCACCCGCACACCATATACGCCGCAGGAGAAGGCGGAAATTGTATTGGCAGTATTAACGCGCAAGACTACGATTCAGAAGATAGCCAAGGAGCGGAACATAGCCGCAACTCTGGTATCGCTCTGGAAAAAGCAGGCAGAGGACGCCATTCATGAGCGTTTTGCCAGCAGCAAGCCAGGTCGCCGGAAGGCAGAGGTTTCAGCGGATGATGTGAAGGAGGAGCTCCGCGCAGCCCGTGTTGCAGCCCGTACTTCCAAGACCCGCGCCACCCGGCTTGAAGCGGCTCTGAAGAAGGCCAAGACCCGCGCGGCAGAGTTGGAGGCTGGTACTCGTGAGCTGGCTGCCATTATGGGGTGCAAACTGGTGAAGTCAGACCGGGTGCGCCGCAAGAAAGCCTGAGGCCGCCGCCAAGGGGACTGGGAACACCAGTGGAAATCTGTCATAGGGGTAGATTCTATGACAGGAATTGGCGCGGATGCAAGTACCATTCCGTGCTGAGGAAGACGCGCTCATGCGGGTGGCGCCATTCCATCTGGGAACGAGATGAATGAATATAGAAGATGAAAACTTTTTTTATGAATTGGAGAATGTGCAAGCGCGCAATGGGGACGGTGGCCGCCGCCATCCTGATGTCGTGCTCATCCCTTAGTTTTGCTGAGCCGGATTACGATATTATAGGCAAGCAATTTTCACTGGTGCTTCAGAATGCTCATTTTTCCCGGGCTCGTTTTTCCCAGGAAATGTACCAGCGTTTTCTGGACTGCTACTTGCAGACGCTGGATACGCAGCACCTCTTCCTGACCCAGGAGGATGTGGATTACTTGAGGAACCGCTATGCCAGCAGCTTTGGTGACTACCTGCTGGCCAACCAGACCACCCGCCTGGCCGAGGAGTTGTACACCTATTTCAGTGAGCGTGCACTGCCCCGCATTGCCCAGGCGGAAAAGATGCTCAAGGAGTATGCCGCCCAGATGCCGACCTTTGATTCTGACCGCATGGTGCCGCGCAGCCGCCGCAAGCTGCCGCGCGCGCTGAACGCAGCAGAGCTGGACCAGGTGTGGCGCGACCAGGTGGATGATATGATTCTGACGGAGGTGCTGCGCCGCGAGAATCTGGTGACGCTGGCGGCTGCCAAGGGCAAGCCTTCTCCGGTGGATAAGGAAATGTCTGTCACGGATAAGATGCTGGCGCGAATCAAGCGCATGCGGAACGAGATTCAGGAAGCTGACCGGGAGGATATGGTATCCTACCTGCTCAATGCGGTGGCTCATGTGTACGACCCGCACAGCGACTACATGGGCGCCCGCGAGGAGCAGCGTTTCAAGGATATGATTAAGGCTTCCATTGTGGGAATTGGCGCCAAGCTTCAGTCAGATGATGACGGCTCTACCACGATTGAAGGCATTGTGAAGGGCGGGCCTGCGGCCAAGTGCGGCCAGTTGCAGCTGGGGGATCACATTGTGGCGGTTTCTGCCAAGGGGGATGATAACTGGACTGATGTGATGTTCCTGAGCATTGACAAGGTGGTGGATTTGATTCGAGGCCAGAAGGGGGTGCCGGTCAAGCTGCGCGTGCAGAGCGCTGATACTGGTGAGGAAAAGGTGGTGAGCATTGTGCGCGATGAAATCCCCATGTCTGAAGAGCTGGCCAGCGGTCGCATTGTGGATATGAAGAAGGGCGACCGCACCTACCGCATGGGCGTGCTGACGCTGCCTTCCTTCTATATTGACCTGGAGGGGGGTGAGGTGCATTGCGCGGCAGATGTGAAGAAGATTCTGCGCCGCATGCTGCAGGAGAAGGTGGAGGGTATTGTGCTGGATTTGCGTTTCAACGGCGGCGGTTCGCTGGATGAGGTTCGCAAGATGGTGGGCTTCTTTACTGGAGCTGGCCCCGTGGTGCAGGTGAAGGATTCCCGCGCTCATGTGGAGCGCCTGACGGTGAGCGGACGTCCCTTGTTCACTGGGGAGCTGGTGGTGCTTATCAATAAGCTGAGCGCTTCTGCCTCTGAGATTTTTGCCGGTGCCATGGCAGACTATGGACGCGCGGTCATTGTGGGCGATGAGGCCAGCTATGGTAAAGGTACGGTGCAGGTGCCGCGTGGGTTGGCTGATTACCTGCCGTACTTCATTTCCCGAGAAGGCTGCGGTATGATTAAGGTGACCACGCAGAAGTTCTACCGCGTGGGTGGTGCCTCAACCCAGCTGAAGGGAGTGGGGAGTGATATTGTGCTGCCTACGGTGACGGGCGGTTTGCGGATTGGTGAGGGTGAGCAGGATTATGCCATGCCTTATGATGAGATTCCGCGCGCTGGCGGCTATGTGAAGAGCAGCCGGATTTCCAACATCCTGCCGGAGCTTATGGCCCGCAGCAATGCCCGTGTGGCTCAGGATAAGGATATGCAGTATGCCCAGGAGGATATTGCCCGCGCCAAGGATCGCCTGGAGAAGAACTCTGTGTCGCTGAATAAGGGGGTGCGCCAGTCTGAGAACGCCCAGTTGCTGGAGCGCAAGAAGGCTATTGATGCCGAGCGTAAAATCCGTTATGAGCAGATGGCTGCCCAGGATGAGAAGGAGCTTACCATCTACCGCCTGAAGCTGGCAGATGTGAAGGCTCCGAGCCTGCCGCTGGCTTCCAAGGATGATGATAATGAGTACATGGATGAGAATAAGGACCCGGAGGAGGAGCTGACGGAGGCTCCGGAGTACCCGTCCAACCTTGATCCTGTGCTGCGCGAAGCTCTCCATATCGTCAAGGATATGATTGATTTGAACTGAGCTTGCTTGAAGGCTGAAAAGGAAACGCTCCGGAATGAAGTTCATTCCGGAGCGTTTTCCTTCTTCAAGGGGGGGTAATCAGCCCAGCCTGCCGCGGAGCAGGGTGAGCAGGGCCACGGTGCGCGCCCAGTTTTCCGGCTGGTCATCGCTCTCCGGGAAAAGGCGCCCTTCCGGGATGCGTGCGTAGCGCTCTGCAGCCTTGGCGTGGCTTAGCTCCCGCAGGCCTACGCTGAAGGACGCGCCCAGCTGGAGGAACTCGCGGGCCATTTCGTGGGAGCCGTTCCAAGCGTGCAGGTGCACGCGGGGCAGGGTGCCGCAGCGCTGGCGTTCTTTGAGGATTTCGAGTAGTTCGCTCCACGCGTGTACCCCATGGAGCTGCACGAGGCGCTCATGCCGAAAGGCGGCACCCAGGTGAATGTGCAGCATGAGGCGCTGCGCTTCAAGGGTGGCTGCGTGGCGGGGGGAGGCATCCAGCCCGGTCTCCCCCACGCCTGCCTCAGGGTGGCGCGTGAGCCATTCATCCAGCTCAAAAGCGGTTTCTGCCGGGTCGTATTCGTACGCGTGCCAGGGGTGGATGCCGAAGCAGGGAATCATGCCGGTGGCGCTGGTCAGGCGTTCCCAGTCCTGCCGGGTGGTGGCGCATATGTAGCCCCCGCAGCTGCGGGGCTGGTGGGTGTGGTAATCTTTCATGTGTGGATGAGTCCATGTTCCCGGAAACTGTAATAGGCAGGTTCCCCGGTGCCGATGATGATGTGGTCCAGTACGGGGATGTGAACGGCGGCTCCGGCATCCACCAGGGCGCGGGTGAGTTCGCGGTCTGGTTTGCTGGGGGTGGGGTCACCGCTGGGGTGGTTATGGGCCAGGATGACGGAGCAGGCGTTGCAGATGATAGCCTCGCGGAAGACATCGCGCGGGTGTACCATGGTGCGGTTGAGGGTTCCTTTGGAAATGTTGCTGCGGCGTATGAGGCGGCGGCGGGTATCCAGCAGGAGGACAATGAAGTTCTCCTGCTGTTCGTAACGCAAATCTCCTGCGAGGTATTCACTGACGGCGGCCGGGGTGCTCATATCCTCCCGCTCCACTGCTTCTCTGACGGCCCTGTGCCCCAGTTCGAAGACGGCTGCCAGGGTGGCGGCCTTGGCCATGCCGATGCCTTTGCAGCAGCGGGCTATCTCCCTCGCTTCCATGCGCCCCAGGTTGGTGAGTGAGCCAGCAGCCCGTTTAAGCATGGAGGCAAGCTCCAATACGTTGCAGCCCTGGAGCCCCGTTCGCAGGAAAATGGCAATCAATTCCTCATCGCTCAGAGCGCGACGCCCCTTTTGGAGAAGCTTTTCGCGCGGACGCTCATCAGCTGCTATATCCAGGAGCTTTCGCGTTTCTCGTGTTCCGGAGTCATCCATATGCCACCGCATTGTACACGAAAAGACAGTGGCTGTGAAGCTAAAACGCTTTGCGATGAATTATTTGCTTGCGCTGCCAGGAGCGTATGTGTAAAATGACCGCGGCTCGTTGCGCCGCCGCCAGGTGGTAGCGGCGCGCCAGGGTGGGACAGAAAGCACGTGATTCTGTTCCACGGAACCAAGGGAGGTAGTGGCCGGTTCCGGCCTCCGGCGGTGCAGATGGAACCGGCACTTAGAAGAGAAAGAAAATAAAAAATGAGTATACATTCCGTTACTTGTGCCGTGGGCACAAACCCTATCACCATTGAAACGGGCAAGCTTGCCCTTCTGGCAGATGGTGCCGTGACTGTTCGTTGTGGTGATACCGTGGTGCTGGTCACTGTTGTGAGCGCTACTAAGATTAAGGAAGGCCAGACCTTCTTCCCCCTTTCGGTGGAATATAAGGAAAAGGCTGCTGCTGCTGGTATGTTCCCCGGCGGTTACTTCAAGCGCGAAGGTCGCCCCACGGAGAAGGAAATCCTGACTTGCCGCATGACGGACCGCCCGCTGCGCCCCATGTTCCCCAAGGGTTATTTCTATGATACGCAGGTAATTTCCCTGCTGATGGCAGCCGATGGTGAAAACGAACCTGATATCCTCAGCATCAACGGTGCTTCCGCTGCGTGTGTGATTTCTGACCTTCCCTTTGCTGAGCCCGTGGGCGCTGTGCGCGTGGGTCGTATTGATGGTGAGTTTGTGATTAACCCCACCAATTCTCAGCGCCTGGAATCTGACCTCGACCTGGTGTATGCTGGTTCCAAGGACCAGGTTATCATGATTGAGGGTTCCGCTGACGAACTGCCCGAGGAGGATTTCATTGCTGCCCTGCATTTCGCCCAGGAGAACGTGGCTAAGATTTGCGCCGCCCAGGAGGAGTTGCGTGGTATTTGCGGCAAGCCCAAGCGCGAGTATGAGCTGACGGTGGCTAAGCCTGAACTGCTGGAGATTGGCTACCAGGTGGCTGGTGACCGCATTGAGGAGGCTATTTATGCTCCCAATAAGATTCAGCGCCAGAAGCAGACCGGTGCTCTGCGGGCCGAGGTTGAGGTGGCTATCAAGGCTGCATACCCCGAGGCTACTGATTTTGATGTGGAGCAGGTGTTTGAGTACATTCAGAAGAAGGCTTTCCGTATCTCCATTATGGAGCAGGGTAAGCGTGCTGACGGTCGTGCCATCAAGCAGCTGCGCCCCCTCTCTGCCGAGGTGAACGTGCTGCCCCCGGTTGTGCATGGCAGCGCTCTCTTCTCCCGCGGTGAGACCATGTCCATGTGTCTGGCTACTCTCGCTCCCATGGAAGAGAAGCAGTACCTCGACAACTACACCGGCTCGGTGGACGAGAAGCGCTTCATTCTGCACTACAACTTCCCTCCCTTCACTGTGGGTGAGACCGGTCGTTTTGGTGGTCAGAACCGCCGCGAGATTGGTCACGGTGCTTTGGCTGAGCGTTCTATCGCTCCCGTTGTGCCCTCTGAGGATGAGTTCCCCTACGCTATCCGCGTGAGCTCCGAGATTATGGAGTCCAACGGCTCCACCTCCATGGCATCCGTCTGTGCCGGTACACT